>MHAY01000070.1 GCA_001804705.1 Ignavibacteria bacterium RIFOXYC2_FULL_35_21 | reverse complement strand
AATTCTTCCACTTGGTTTGTTTAACATAATACAAATATAATAAAAATATCTATCTTATGTTAACACTCTCTGAGTAATTAATACATAGGTTCCATATCCATCTTCCTCAGCCATTTACGAACCTGAAGATTTGCCTGGTCTTTTCTTTTATGCAGCCTCAGAAAATCGTTGAAGTCTTTACCTGCAAGGTCATATCTGTCTTCGGAACGAAATGCAATACCCCTGTACAAATACGCAAAAGCATGTTCGGGATTAATCTCAATGGCAAGCGTATAATCCTCCAGGGCTTTAAGAAAATACTTCATCTTCATAAACACATTCCCTCTGCCAATATAAGCCTGAATAAACTTATGATTGATTGTTATCGCCCTTGTATAATTCTTAATCGCCTCGCTATGCCTGCCTATGCTTGCGTATATATTACCTTTACCAAGATGAGCCGCTTCAAGCCTGTGATTCAGTGAAAGAGCCTTATCATAATCCATCATAGCTTCCTTATATTTCTTTAAGCCGTAGAAAGCATTTCCACGGTTGCAAAAAACATTTGCAGAGTTCGGCCGCAGGCCCAATGCCCTGTCATAATCATTAATTGCCTTATCATATTCCTTCAGGCAAAAGAAAGTCAGAGCCCTGTTGTTATATCCATCCGCAAGATTAGGATTAATATCAATCACCCTATTGAAATCCCTAAAAGCCGAATCAAAATGCCTCAGCCTATTATATATCAGTCCCCTCTGAAGCAAAGCAGGTATGTAATCCGGATTAACAAGCAATGCCCTCGAAAAATCGTTAAGCGACTCCTTGAAGTTCTTCATGTTCGTATAAGCAATCCCCCTCGATGTATATGCCCTTTCATTCTTCGAATCCAGCCTTATTACACGCGAATAATTTGCAATAGCCTCATCATAATCCTTCTGTACAAAGGAAACATTACCCCTGTGAAAATATGCCTGTGGATATGCAGGGTTCAATTCAATTGCAGTGTTAAAATCCTCGATGGCTTTATCGTATTGTTTGAGGATTAAGTTTGAGTAACCCCTTTTGAAAAATGCTAAAGAAAAATCTTTGTTTAATTCAATTGCAAAATTAAAATCTTCTATAGACTTCTTAAATTGTTTCATCAATTGATGGACGATTCCTCGTTTGAAGTAGCCAAAAGAAAATTCGTTATTCAATAATATACAACTGCTGAAATCGGAGAGGGCCCTACTCAACATCTTAGCTCTCGTAAGCAAAGAACCCCTTTTAAAAAAAGCAAATGATGAACGTGGATTCAGTTCGATAGCCTTCGAGTAAAATTCGAGAGCCTTTTCTACTTCCTCGTTCTTAGCCGCTAAATCACCTTTTTCAATATATTCTTCAGTCGTCATTCCAAATATTCTGATAAATTAGAATCAAATTGATATAAATTTCAAGCAAATATAAATACAATTATCTTTTTTATCTATTTATTATCGTCTTTTTGCTTAGTTTATTAATGGGTTAATATAAATTTTTTTATAATGCGGAATTTTTTTACTTTTTTTGTTTTTCCATAAATAATTATTCGGGGAAATTATGTCAAAAAATGTATTAGTGCCTTTAGCTCATGGAAGTGAGGAAATGGAAGCTGTTATCATCATTGATATTCTGAGAAGGGCTGGCATAAACGTTAAAATAGCCGGAGAACATGAGATTGTTACTTGCTCCCGCGGTGTAAAAATGATTCCCGACATAGTAATTGCCAACCTGGATTTAAATGAAGAGTTTGATGCTGTCATTCTACCTGGCGGTATGAAAGGTACAACTAATTTATTAAAAAATGAAATTTTATTGGAAATATTAAAAAAACATAGTTCTCGCAATGGATTAATCGGTGCCATTTGTGCTGCACCTATAATACTTGCAGAACATAATATATTAAAACCGGGACAAAAAGTAACAAGTCATCCGTCAGTTAAGGAATCGCTAATCACCTATTCCTATCAGGAGCAAAGAGTGATTTATGATTATGGAATCATCACCAGTAGGGGTGCCGGAACTGCTTTTGAATTTGCTTTATATTTGGTTGAACTCTTGGCAGGGCCTGAAACAGCAATAAAAATAGCACAGGATATTGTTCTTGATTAGGTGAGGGGTAAACATCAGATTATACTTTTATGGAAGAACATATAAGAGCAGAGTTTATTGTTGAAGGTCTTGTACAGGGGGTTGGATTCAGGTATTTTGTTTATCATACAGCTCAATCACTCGGATTAAAAGGCTTTACCCGAAACTTATGGGATGGTACTGTATATGTAATTGCAGAAGGTAACAAACAATCTGTCGAGCAACTGCATAAACAACTTCAGAAGGGGCCAATGATGGCACATGTAGAATCAATTCAGGTTGAATACAACAAGCCGGCAAATGAGTTTGAAGGATTTGAGATAAGGTAGAACAGAAAACAAATTTTGAATTTTAAATTTTGAATTTTAAATTAAAATATTGAAAAGACTATTTTTATATTTATTGATATTTTGGACAATTCTTGAACCAATTGATTTGTTATCAGGAGGATTACAGAATAATGATTCAATTATCTTCAAAAAAACAATACCTGCTTTTGCTGATATACATCCAAAAATCGCTATCGTTCTAAGCGGAGGTGGTGCGCGTGGAATTGCGCAGATTGGAGTATTGAAAGAGTTGGTAAAAGCAGGAATTCCTACGGATTATATTATAGGAACGAGTATCGGAGCGATAATCGGAGGTTTGTATTCTGTCGGTTATACTCCTGATGAGCTCGATTCAATAATGGTCAACACAGACTGGGACGATATACTGTCGCTGGGAAGTGAACAGGACAGGAGTGAGCTTTTCTTAGACCAAAAAGAAATTCAGGATAGAAGTTTAATCACATTAAGGTTTAGTAATTTTCAATTTATTGTACCCGAAGCTATTTCACTTGGAACTAAATTTAATGCATTTCTTCAGAAACTGGCTTGGAATGCCCTTTATCAAAGTAACGGAGATTTTGATAAACTTAAGTACCCATTTCGTTCAGTAACATCGGATTTAGTTAAAGGGAGAACAGTATCGCTGAAATCGGGAAATTTAGTAACAGCAATGAGAGCCAGCGCCGCCGTACCTCTAAGATATACACCGGTGAGAATTGATTCGATGATTCTTGTTGACGGCGGGCTGATGGCAAATATTCCGGTGGAGGCTGCCAAAGAATTTAAACCCGATTTAATAATTGCGGTCAACACAATATCACCTCTTCTTCCGGCTGAAGAACTCAGCAAACCCTGGAACATTGCTGACCAGGTTGTATCCATTTTAATGATGTACTTCAGCAAGCAGTCTTCACAAAATGCCGATATATTAATAACACCCGATATTAAGGAGCATTCAAACTCAGATTTTACCCATCTTGACTCGTTGATATCAATAGGAGAAATTTCAACACAAAATCTTTTGCCCAGTATAAAAAAAATATTTAGAAATAAAATGGATTCGATTTATTATGCGAATTACATTAAACCTGTGGAAAATTTACCAATTGAAATATCATTCAGTAATGTTGAATTAACCGGTTTCACCCGACAGGATTCAATTGTATTTATAGATTATATTCAAAAAAACGGGACTGATTTTAGAAAAATATTAGAGTTTTTATGGGAACTTCCTAATATAAACCAATATAAACAGATTGATTATGAAATTGTTAATTCCGACAGAAACACAGTATTTCGGCTAAATGCTATTCAATATCCATTTCTCATATCAACTGAAGCCAGATGGTCTGATAATCAAATCATAAGATTGAACAACCTTAAACAGGATTTAGGATTAGGTTATGAGATTTATAACAATACAACGAAATCCGAAATAGCCGAATACATACTAAGGGAATTAAGAAAAGAGAATTATTCCGTGTCATCTCTTGAAAATGAAAATTTTGATGAAAAGACCGGTAAATTGACTTTATTCTTCGACAGGGGGAGACTAAATACCATAAATATAAGTGGCAATATAGGAACTAATGATTTTCTTGTTTTGAGGGATATAAATGTAAAAATTGGCGAATCTTTAAACATTGTTAAAGTCATTGACGGATGGGAAAACTTGATTTCCTGCGGATTATTCAGTGATGTTGGAATTGAATTGAATAAACAGCCTAACAAAAGCGGAGTGGATTTAAAGGTAATTGTCAAAGAATTAGGAACACAAACAATTAGCTTATCAGGTAGAGTTGATAATGAAAGATACGGACAACTCGGTTTAGAGCTTATTCAGGATAACTTGTTAAACTTGGGTGACAGAATAGATGCGAGAGTCTCAGGAGGAAGCAGAAATTATCATTCTGCCATCAGTTTCCAGGTGCCAAGAATATTTGAGACTATGCTAACTTTCAGTATTCGGGGTTATTATAATAAAAGGGATGTTTATAATTACATTAATAAAGAAAATATGCCTCCCGGAAGATTTGAAAGAAAACGAATAGGAGAATTGACAGAAGAAAATTTCGGACTTAAAAGCGGATTTGGAACTCAGATTGAAAAGAATGGGACTCTAACATTAGAACTGCGACTAGAAAAACAAAGATTCTATAATAAGGACACGATTGTAGAACCTTTTAAAAGTTTAAATACAGTTAAAATCGGAACTATTTTCGATTCTGAAGACCGTGCTGACTTTCCAACAAAAGGGGGATTAATTGATTTATCATTAGAAACATCATTGTTCCCGACAAAGGATTCAGTCAGTTTTTCAAAAGCCTTATTATCAATTACCGAAAATTATTCCATTGGTGCTCACACCATTAGACCTGAAATATATTTCGGTTTTGCCGACGAGACACTCCCATTACCTGAATTTTTCGGTCTGGGAGGCCAGGATAATTTTTTTGGTATGCGCGATGAAGAAGAAAGGGGCAGACAGATTGTTAAAGGCTCACTCGGTTACAGAGTGAAATTACCGGTAAAGTTATTTTTTGATACATATCTTTCGGTAAGGTATGATGTAGGTGCAGTGTGGGTTGTAACGGAAGACATTAAGTTTGATAACTTCAAACATGGTGTTGGAGGCTCGATTTCATTTGACACACCCGCCGGGCCCGCGAAATTTTCATTGGGAAAAAGTTTCTATTTTATTAAAGAGCCTTACGGGGTTAAATGGGGGCCTTTCCTCGGATACTTCAGCATTGGTTTAAAAATGTAACTGTTCAATGTCTTGAACAGACATCAATAAATAAATTTGGGTATATTCGTCTTTTGTTTGCAAAAGCACAGGATATTCTATTATAATTATTAACAAATTTACAATGGGACAGCTTTTTAACAGAATATCGAGGTATATTAAATCGGAAACTCAAGAGGTTGTAGAGACAGATCTAATTTCTGTCTCTACACATCATTATAAGAATGATTCCGATGAGGAGTTGAAAAAAATCATTGATGAACTCAATAAGGACAAAACGGCAAAAGATAAATCGAGTGATAGCTCAAAAGATAATAGTACTCAGAAAAATGAAAAAAAAGTTTTCACTTTGGATGACGCTTATTCTATCCTTGGCTTGAAATCAGAAGCGACAAACGACGAGATAAAATCAGCCTATAAGCAAAAGGTTAAGGAATATCATCCTGACAGAGTGGCTAACCTTGGTGAGGAGTTAAAACAGTTAGCCGAACAAAAAACACAACAAATTAACAAATCTTATGAGATGCTAAAGAAATATAGAGGATTTAATTAATTGATTATTGATAATGAAAAATGTAGAATGTAGAATGCAAAATGTAGGGGCAAACATATGTGTCAGCACAACATATGAATTGATAATTTTTGTAAATGCACTGAGGATTTAAAAAAAATATATGAATAAAACATTTAAGGAAGTAATAATATTTGTTTGTCTGGCATGTGTGATTGGCCTTGTATATAATTTCTTTTCGGATAAACCTCTTCCATTGATTCAGCAGGGTAAAGATAACTTATTTGTGAGTGATTCTGTTTTATTCGATGGATTACAAAAAACAACAGATACAATCAAAGTGAAAGATAGTAATCATGTCGTTAAGGTTACTATAATAAAAATTAAAAATGACAGTAATAATGTTGTCAAAGCAGATACATCAAATTCAACTAAGCCAAAAGACAGGATACTCCAGATTTCTTATAAACAAGTTGTAAAACTTCTTGGCAGGCCCGATGTAGTATTCATTGATGCCCGGGAACCGGTTAATTACACAAAAGCTCATATTGGAAAAGCTATAAACATATATCCTTATGAGGAGGGTGATGCACATATTGGTAAAATTGCATCACTCGATAGAGATAAAACTTATGTTGTTTATTGTGACGGCGGTACTTGTGACCTGAGCCATGATATTGTAAAAATTATGCTTAGCTTTGGCTTTGAACGCGTTTATTTGTTTACGGGCGGTTGGGAAGAATGGCTTAAAAATCATCAATTATAAATTTACCTCCAAACTACTTATTAACTAATAAGGAATAATTAATATACAGTTTTCACTTATGTAGTTTATTTTTGTAATTTAAAAGTATTACAACTTTGAAAAATGTAACTGTTGTAAGCATGAACAATTTAGCAAACGATAAAAACATCTATAATCTGCTTCAGATGAGGTATGGAATCATCGGAAAATCCAGGCTCATGACTGAAGTTATTCAAAAGCTTGTTCAGGCAGCACCTACAGATTTAACGGTTTTAATCACAGGTGAAACAGGAACGGGTAAAGAAATATTTGCCAATGCACTTCATGGATTGAGCAACAGAAAAAAATCTCCGTTTATAAGCGTTAACTGCGGAGCTATACCTGAAACTTTACTTGAATCAGAGCTTTTCGGGCATGAAAAGGGTGCTTTCACAGGAGCGATTGAACAAAGAAAAGGATTTTTCGAATCAGCAGACAAAGGCACAATTTTTCTTGACGAAATAGGTGAAATGCCTGTTGGCACTCAGGTTAAGCTCTTGCGTATCCTTGAATCAGGAGAATATGCAAAGCTTGGTTCATCCGCAATAAGGAAAGTAGATGTCAGGGTAATTGCCGCAACAAACAGGGACCTATCAATCGAAGTAAGGGAAGGAAATTTCAGACAGGATTTGTTTTTTCGTTTGAATTCCGTTCAGATTGAATTACCACCACTCAGAAGGCATATTGAAGACATTCCATTATTAATTGATTATTTCGCTCAAAAAGTATCTGATAAATTATCCTTGAAATATGACGGAATTTCGGATGATGCCATAAAGATTCTTCAAAGTATGAACTGGGCAGGGAATGTCAGGGAGCTGAGAAATCTTATTGAAACAATGATTACACTCGAGCAGGCAACATACATTACACCTGACATTTTGAGAAGGCACATTGCTCCTGCCCTGCCACCCGGGAGCAGAGCTCCTCTTGCAACTGAAGTATCAATGATACCCTTAAGGGATTATGCCGAACCGAGAAATATTGAGCTGGAGCTGATTTTCAGGACTTTACTTGAAATAAAAAATGATATAACAGATTTGAAAAGATATTTCATTACACTTAATGCTAAACTAGAGGATTTAAAATCTCAAATTTTAATTCCCGAACCTATGTTTTCAATTTCCGGTGATAATGAAGAAGATAAGATTGAAGAAAAAATTCTTCGCTTAGATGATATGGAGAAAAAATTAATTTCAGTTGCTTTGGAAAGATTTAACGGTAACCGCCGCCAGGCGGCACAGGCTCTCGGCATAAGCGAGAGAACGCTTTACAGGAAATTGGATGATTACGGATTAATTAAATAATATTTAATTACAGATATAATTTTATTTCTAAATTAATAATTTTCAATTTTATAATTTTCAATGAAATAAAAATAATTCAATCTTAAAAAAATTAAGAAAATGAGGGAACAAGGATTAAATAATGAAATTATTGAAAATTTGATAATTAATAATTCAATGAAAATTAAAAAATTGTAAATTGAAAATTCTATATCTTATTAAATGTTAATTTGTTGTGTAACATATAAATATTTATGATTGAAACTAAGTATGACCTCTCGGTAGCATATAGGATTTATCCGAAAGTATCCAAAACACCTCCTGTTTTTGCCGATGATAAATATAAATTATCCGAATTATGCCTTAAATCATTTATAAATTCACTTGGGACACTGAAAGTTAAATTTTGGATAATCCTCGATAACTGCCCTGATGAATATTCTGGGTTATTTAAAAAATATATACCTACCGATGACTTAGAATTTGTGAAACTACCCGGAGTTGGAAATTCAGAAACATTTACAAAGCAAATAGATTTATTGCTCGGGCAGATAGATTCTGAATATGTTTACTTTGCTGAGGATGATTATTTTTACTTGCCTGACATGTTCCATGAGTTGCTCGAATTTATGAAAAACAATAATGGTGTTCATTTTGTTTCCCCTTACAACCACCCCGATTATTATGAATATCACATACATAATTATAAATATGAAGTCAAACCTTTCCTAGAAAGACATTGGAGAACCGGGGCAACTACTTGTATGACATTTTTAACGACAAAAAATATACTTTTGCAAACTGAAAAGACTTTCAGAACTTATGCGAGAAAAAACTACGATACAAGCCTGTGGCTCAGCCTTACAAAATACAAGTTGTTGAATCCCCTGAATCTTCTCAAATACATATTTATTGACAAGCGGATGGTAAAAGTATTTGTCAAAGGTTGGATTCATAACGGGAAACAATTGATTTTTGGTAAAAAGTGGAAATTATGGGTCCCTCTGCCATCCATAGCTACTCACATGGACAGCAAGCATTTAGCACCTACAATAGACTGGGAACAACACTTCGATAAATCTTGAATTATGTTTTTTTAACAGAAAAAAAATAATTAAGTTTGATTTTTAAAATGTTAGTAATTGCAATTGTTTAATGATTTTATAGGATGGAGGAAGTTTCATGGCATTAAAGATAACAGATGAATGTATTAACTGCGCCGCATGTGAACCGGAATGCCCCACTCAAGCAATATCCGAAGGACCGGAATATTTTGTTATTGACCCTGATAAGTGTGTCGAGTGTGTAGGACATTTCGACGAGCCCCAATGCATCGCGGTTTGTCCGGTCGAATGTATTTTCCCGCTTGAATAGGTAGTTGTATTGTCAATTAACTAATTTATTGTTAAAAGCCGGATTTCTTTTCACCGGCTTTTTTTTATTAGAAAAAAAATAACTGAAATATGAAGTCTTTTCAGGGAAAAATAGTAATTAACGAAAGAAGGATTGAATCAATTGATGAAAATCCGGGCAGTTTAATTATTATTAATGAAAATACACAATCAGAATTTATTAATGCCTGGGCTTATCCCGGTTTTTCGGATTGTCACGGACATGTTGCTGCACTTGGTTCTAAACTTAACGAACTAGACCTAAGCAAATGCAGAAGTGCAGAAGAATGTATAGAATGGTCCTTGCTTAATCCGAAATACCGGGGAATATGGCTCACAGGAAGAGGATGGAATGAAGAGTTATGGGATGATAAAAAATTCCCGGACTTAAAAATTCTTGATTTTTATTATCCCGATACACCTGTTTATCTTGCCAGAGTTGACGGCCATGCCGCATGGGTTAATTCAAAAGCATTACAACTTGCAGGTGTGGACAAATTTTCTCAAGACCCACCGGGGGGTATGATAATTAAAGATAAAAGCGGCAATCCGACAGGTGTTCTTGTTGATAATGCTATGGATTTGGTAAAGAAATTTATTCCTAAATATGAGAAGGAACAATTAAAAGAACTAATTTTATCAGCATGTCATAATCTTGCTTCTTATGGTCTTACACAAGTACATGAAGCTGACTTGCATCCCGAAAACGTAAAAGTTTTTCTAGAACTCGACAGAGAAAATAAACTACCGATAAAAATAAAATCATACTTATCAGCTCAAAAAGACGAATGGAAAAATTATGATTATTTGCCATCATCATTTAATAATTTTTCAATTTGCGGATTGAAATTTTATGCTGACGGGGCTTTGGGTTCGAGAGGTGCGGCTTTATTTGAAAACTATAGAGATGCCGATTCAAAAGGATTCTTATTGATTGAGCCTGATGATTTGTATAAAAAAGCAAAATCCGGTTTGGAAAAAGGATTCCATATTGCAACACATGCTATAGGTGATAGGGCAAATTCAATGGTACTCCATACTTATTCAAAGCTTATTGAAGATGGTATTACAGTTCAAAACTCAATTCTAAGGCTTGAACATGCTCAGACCATACGTAATGATGATTTGAAATTCCTTAAATACAAAAATATTATTGCCTCAGTACAACCTATACATTGTCTCAGTGATGCACCCATGGCTGAAAAGAGGCTGGGAGACAATTGCAAATACGCCTACCCGTGGAAATCAATTTTAAACACTGGTGGTAAATTAGTTGCGGGTTCCGATTTTCCAATTGAAAGTCATAATCCGATTATTGGAATGGATGGTTTTATCAGAAGAATCCCTTTTGACAGAAATGAAAGTTGGTACCATGAAGAAAGATTCAGCCGTGAAGAAGCTATTGATGCATATTGTATCACACCACACAAAATATTTGACGATGTATTAAATCATGATAACGTTCAAAAAGGAATGACAGCAGATATTACAATTCTTGATACTAACCTTGAAACTTGTTCTGATGATGAAATAAGAAAAACAAAGGCTATCGGAACCATTGTGAATGGGAATATTGTTTTTTCGGATATTCGGAAATAATATTATTTAGGATTTTTGGAGTTGGGATTTTTAATATTAATAATTCCCTCTCCCGCCGGGAGAGGGTTCGGGTGAGGGTATTAAATATTTTTTCACCTGCCTGAAGGCAGGTGCTATTCTTATTTCCTGATGATTTAACTAAAATTTTTTCAAGCGATATATTACATTTCTTTCGGTCAGGTATGAAAGAATGGAATTAAAAGAATCTTCATCTTCGCTTATGTATTCAGGCGGTATTAATCCCTTCCGAACGAATTTTCCCTGAAGTATAAGATTAGCCACAGCAGTAGCAGTATAACCTGTTGTCCTCGCCATCGAGGATGTTTTTGTCACAGTATCGTATTTATCGAGAAGGTCATACTGATATGTTTTCGGTTTATTATTTTCTAATCCTTTAATAATTATTCTCATCACAGTGAATTCTTCTTCCTCTATTCCAAGTTTCCACCTGTCGAAAAGCAATTTTGAAGTGAAGTCAATAGGTTTGACTTTTTTATTATCAACCATAATAGCAACATCGCTGAAGAAACCCGACTCCTTCAGAAATATTATTTTGTCAATATGACCGGGATATCTCAAAGTTTTCTCTTTCATATTGGGAATGTTCATGGTTTTTATCAGGCTTCTTAAGCCGTCTGTATTGAAAGCCTGAAGAGTACCGATATGTGGGAAATCAATATATTCAGGCTCTGAGAGAGCTTCCATAATTACTTCCTTACTATTAATAACAAGACGAGCAGGCCTGGTATATTCTTCAATTACATCAATCGGTGAAAATGGTGCTTTGTATTGATACGGCAAAATTCTTTCGACCGGCAAACCACCTACATAACATTCAAAGCATTCTACTTTCATTCTTTTATTATGATATCCGAGAATAATGTTGCTCATTCCCGGTGCTACACCGCAATCAACAACTGCTGTTATATTGTTCTTCTTAGCTAAGTCATCAAGCTGTAAAGCATCTTCAGGAAAGAAAGAAATATCAACTATATTTTTCCCGGTTAATATTATTTCTTTCAAAAAATCAAATCCCAGGAAGCCGGGAACTGCGCCTATGACAAGGTCGTTTTGCATTACTATTTCTTTAACTTGAGCCGAATCCCTGAAATCAGCGATTATTATATCAATGCTCCTCGTTCTTAGTGGTTCAAGGTTTTGCTGATTAACATCAACACTGGTAACTTTATGTTCCTTACTCAAGTCAATTGCCATGGCTGAACCGACCATGCCTGCCCCAAAAACTACAACCTTTTTCATAAATTTTCTTTTGTATTTTACATTATTAATTATATGCAAGTTAATATTCGTTTGATTATTAAGGAAGGAAAATAAGTTCTAAAGAAAAACGCTCATGCAATAACTGAAATGTAAATTTAACAGGAAACAGGATGAATATATATGCAATAATAATACTGACAATGATAATTTTGAGTTTTATACTCGATGCCATTGCCGATTACCTGAATATTAATAATCTTAGAACAGAATTACCGGAAGAATTTAAAGATACCTATAACAGCGAAACTTATATAAAATCGCAGAATTATTTGAAAGTCAGAACTAAGTTTGGTTATGTTTCAACTATTTTCAGTTTGGCAGTAATGCTTGTATTTTGGTTTTGTGGCGGATTCCCGTTTCTCAATAATATGATAAACCAAGTATCAGACAACAGCATTATAAAAGGAATAGTTTTTATCGGTGTATTGATTGCTGCAAATTCCATAATCTCTTTGCCCTTTTCAATATATTCGACATTTGTGATTGAAGAAAAATTCGGATTTAATAAAACTACTGTAAAGACTTTTATACTTGATTTATTTAAATCATTAGCATTAGGAACAGTACTCGGAATTCCGATATTAGCAGGGATATTATACATACTGGAATTCACCGGTGCCTACGCATGGCTTTATGGTTGGCTCGGATTGACTATAATATCCTTAATCATCCAGTTTATTGCACCGAGATGGCTCATGCCGATATTCAATAAATTCACTCCTCTTGAAGAAGGGGAACTAAGAGAGGCAATAACAGAGTATGCAAAAAGTGTTAAATATTCACTCAAGAATATCTTCGTGATTGACGGTTCGATGCGCAGTTCCAAGAGCAATGCATTTTTTACAGGTTTTGGTAAGTATAAAAGAATTGCCTTGTTTGATACATTAATCAACAATCACACAACAAATGAAATAGTTTCAATCTTAGCCCATGAAATTGGCCATTTTAAAAAGAGACATATTTTATATGGTATGCTCATCGGTTTCATACACAATGGTGTAATATTTTACCTCCTCTCGATTTTTCTCAGTAACAAAGGATTGTTCGATGCATTTTATATGCAGGATATGCCTATTTATGCAGGATTGCTCTTCTTTGGTATGCTTTATACACCGATTGAAACGCTCCTATCTTTACTTATGAATATTCTATCAAGAAAGAACGAGTTCGAAGCAGACAGGTTTGCCGCAGAAACAACAGGTAAAGGCGAAGATTTAATAACAGCTTTGAAGAAATTATCTAAGGACAATTTGTCAAACCTGACCCCTCATCCTTTCTATGTTTTTTTGAACTATTCCCATCCAACCGTTTATGAGAGAATAAAGAAATTAATGTAGGGACAGAACATTGTTCTCTCCCTACATTGTTCTGTTCCTACTTTTTACTTGGAATAACAACGGTAAATGAGGTTCCTTTGCCTATTTCACTCTTAAATGAAACATTGCCTCCGAGAATATTTGCGGCATTCTTGACAATTGATAAGCCCAATCCTGTTCCCGACGTCGTCAATATATTTTTCCCCCTGAAGAAAGGTTCAAATACATTTTCCTTGTCCTCTTCGGGAATTCCAATACCATAATCAGTAACGGTATAAATTATCTCATTATCATTCGAAACAATATTAAAATCAACATCAGTGCCGGGAGAAGAAAATTTAATTGCATTTGAGAGCAGGTTCCTAACAATTTGCCTGATTAAATTTTCATCGGAATAAATACTCTTATTCTCGCCCTCAAAATTAAAATTGATTTTCACCTCATACTTTGCAATGTATTGAATTTCATTAACAATATCGAGGCAAAACTGGCTAATGTTTATTTTTCGTTGCCTGTATATTCGTTTGCCAACCTCCACTTTACTATACATAATGATATCATCTAAAAGAGCATTCATAACATCAATCGAATGCTGTATTTTATCCAATTGCTCTGCCCTCGTCTGAACATCAATCCTGTCCCAATGCTCTTTGAGTAAATCTTTTGTCAGGGCAATAGCCGTGAGAGGTGTCCTGTACTCATGCGAAATCATAGAAATAAAGCGTGATTTCAATTCGCTCAGTTCCTGTTCTTTTGCCAGAGCTGCTTTAATATCTTCTTCTGCTTTAAATCTCTGAAGTATAACTGTAAATAATGAAGACATCCGATTAAGAATTTCGAAGTCTTCCTCGCCATATCCTTTATTGTCTGAGGCAATTGAAATAATACCGATGACTTCATTGTTTGAGATTAAAGGTACAGAAATAAAATGTTCGATGTTTTTATTATATTGGTAAATCGAGCTTAATCTTTCATCAGATTTAACTGAGGAAGTTATTATCGAGTGCTTGTTAATATAAGTCCAAAACCAGAATTCATTAAATTCGATATCTTCGGGATAAAATTCCCAATGTATATAATCCTTTTTCTGCCTTGTCATAATTGCTGATATCTCGAATTTCAGAGTTTCCTGATTGAATACGGAAATAAATCCGAAGGTAGAGTTTGTCAGTCTTCTTGTATGTTCAAGAATTAGTTTGGAAGTATCTTTTACCGAAGGTAAGGAAATAATAGCTTTCGATAAATCGGCAATAGCATGATTAACTCCTGCCTGCCAGAATAAAGCCTCTTCAGTCCTTATACGGTCGGTAATATCATCGAAACTTTCGATGCCTCCAATAACTTCGCCAAGAGAATTACGAAGTAAATCAATATTCACGGCAATTACTCTCACATCGCCATTTTTTGTTTTAATTTCGACTTCCCTGCCGAATACAGGCTTTTTAATTTTATCATCAAAAAATATGCATTGTTTCTCATGGCCATTCCATAAGCAAAGCGTACATTTCTTTCCGATAACTTCGGATACAGGATAACCTGTTATGATTGCAGCCCTTTCATTCCAGCTTGTAACATATCCGTTTTTATCAATCGTAAAAGTGCAGCTTGGTGTAACCCGGTTAATCAATTCGGCATATTCACGCGATTCAAGTAAATCAGTCTCGTTTCTCTTTTGTTGTGTAATATCCCTTGCAATGCCTGCAATGCACTTCTTATCACTGATATTATCATAATAAAAATAGGCATTCACAAGAAGATACACATTTCTCCCTTGTCTATCCTTTATCTGTAAAGCACGATTCAAAATTTTTAATGATTTTTTTAAATCCGACAAAGCATCATTAAGAAACTGCCGGTTATCAACAAAATCAGATATTGATTTGCCAATGACTTCTTCCGAACTAAATCCCAGAATTGCTTCTGCCGAGGGTGATATTTCGGTAATTTCTCCATCAACTGTAATGCTAAAATAAATATCATATAAATTCTCAAAAAGCTTTCTGTATTTGACTTCACTTTCGATTAAAGAATCCTGTGCTATCTTTCGGCTTGTAATGTCTTCGATGACTCCTTCGAGATAATCAATCTCTCCGTTTTCCTTTAAAATAACCTTGCCATTATCACGAATCCAAATAAAATTACCATCCATACGCCTGACTTTATATTCTGCTTTTACAATTCCGTAAACCTTCTTCTGTTTCTCGATAAGGGCAGTTCTGTCCTCGGACCTTATATAAAAATCACTTGCATTATATTTCTTAACATCATCCGGATTGTCAAAACCAAGGATTAAAGCAAGTGTGGGGTTAACGCTTAAAAATCTACCGTCCTCGGTTGTTCTGTAAGCACCAATTGGCAAATCATCGAAAAAAGACCTGTGCCTTTTCTCAGAATCCGACAGGAACCTTTCTGCTCTGTTTCTGTCAGAAACAAATCTTTCAATCTGAATCATCTTGTCATCCGAAACAGCCCCACTGTTTTCAATTCCCATCGTCTTGTCAATCACATCTATTGTATTTAAAGTATCAACTTTTTCCGTTTCACTACCGTATTTGACAATTGTTACAAAGTACTGGTCTCCATCTACTTCAATAATTTCTTCAGTTAAAATTGCTTCCAGAACATCTCTGTTTTTTTTATATAATTTTAAATTTAAATTTTCTGTTTTTTTATTCGATATGCAATTATTCAGATAAATACTTTTATTCTTATTTTCAGCAAATAAATTCAAACCCTCATATCTCTTCCCTATAACACTCTTCCTTGAATATCCTAAGAGTTTACAAAACGAATCACTAACCTCAAATACTATACCATCCTTCCCCTTTCTTATAATGATAATTTCAGGGCTCAAAAAGAAATTTTTAAAGAATATTTCTTCCAACTTAATCATTCGACGGATGCACCTCTTTATCTTAAGTTAGTTATTCTAACATAAGAAAAAATCAAAACCCCGAACGTAAATTATTTCGGACATAAATTATCAATCCGTTCAATTAACTTATCATAAACGAAAGAAAATAATCCTCGCTCAACAAAATTAAATCCTATTATTAAAATGTAATTATCAATCTAATCAAAAATATTCAAAGTTTAAAGTAAAATCATCTGATTAATAATATTTTGCTAACCAAAACTTTGATTAAGGTTTAAAAGTCTTTAATTTTGATTTATTTCCATTATTAATAATTTCGGTATTTAATGAATATTTTATTATTAGGCAGCGGCGGCAGAGAACATGCAATAGCAAGAGCTTTGAGTTTTTCACATTCATTGGATAAATTATACTGTTATCCCGGTAATCCGGGAATTTACGACATCGCCGAAAAAACTGATATAGAAAAATTGGATTTTCAGGAAATTACCGAATTTTGCTTGTCACATAATATTACTCTTGTTGTCGTTGGACCCGAAAAACCATTGGCTGACGGTATTTCCAATATATTGACTCAAAATGGAATTAAAGTATTCGGGCCCACAAAACAAGCCGCCAGACTTGAATCCTCGAAAGGCTTCGCAAAAGAATTCATGGCAAGGCATAATATCCCTACTGCAAAATATAAAATATTTTCAGCCAAAGATGAAAAGTCGGCTTATGAATATCTAAAAAACTGTAAATTTCCTGTTGTCCTCAAAGCAGACGGACTTGCCGCAGGCAAAGGTGTTATCATTGCTAATGATTTTCAATCAGCACGGGTAAGCCTCGACAGCATGTTTAAAGGTATGTTTGCAGAAGCCGGGAAAACGGTAGTAATCGAGGAATTTCTGCAAGGCCGGGAGGCATCAATATTAGCAATATGCGACGGTAAAGATTACATCACACTTCCTTCTTCCCAAGACCATAAAAGAGCTTTGGATGGAGACCTCGGGAAAAATACCGGCGGAATGGGTGCGTATTCGCCTGCTCCTATCGTTACAGAAAGTGTTATGGACAAAGTCAATGAGAAAATACTTAAACCGGCAATTGAAGGTTTGAGAGTTGAGGGATTCCCTTTCGTGGGCTGTCTATATGCAGGATTGATGATTGATAACGATGAACCTGAAGTTGTAGAATTCAATGTACGTTTTGGTGACCCTGAAACTCAGGCTGTACTCTCTTTATTTGAAGGGGACCTCGCAAAATTGCTTTATTCTGCGGCATGCGGTTCATTAGACAAATCTGCAATAAAAGAAATGAAAGGCAAACATGCCTGCTGTGTTATCATTGCTTCAGAAGGTTATCCCGATGAATACAAAAAAGGATTTGAAATAACAGGTATTGAAGATGCAGAAAAAACCGGGGCAATAGTTTACCAATCCGGCACAAAACTCCAAGAAGAGAAATTACTCGGCGACGGTGGCAGAGTTCTTGGAGTAACGTGTGTCAGTACCACACTGAAAACAGCCATAGAACAGGCTTATGATGCCATTAAAAAAATAAATTTCTCAAATATGTTTTATAGAAAAGATATAGGCAAAAAAGCACTATAAATCATTTCAGTATTCTTATAGCTTCATCATCTAATCCGATACGGCTAAGGTAACGGGCATATAAAGTTCTGTATCCGTCGACATCAGGTTCGAGCCGTAGAGCCTCTTCATAAGAATCTATCGCCCTGTTCATTATATTCTCATCTTCGTAAATCGAAGCGAGCAGCATCAGGCTCGCCGCATCCTTTCCTTTTGTCATTCCGTCCAGCAGAGGTTCAATATCTTCATCGAGCCTTTTCAAATCATAATTATTAATCCAATTGAAGCAATACTGGTCGGATTTCAAATCATTGTTCCTGAGGTACCAGTAGTAATTCATGCCTTTCGGCAGCTTTAACTCAGATAAATTAAGTTGAAGTGTCGTATCCGATGTCTTGGTTGAATAGATAACATTATCATTCCGGTCAATAATGACAAACTCATAAATTGAGATTGTGCTGTTCTTGTACCAGACAAAGTCAACCATATCATCAATCACATACGAAGTCCTCGGATACTTGATTCTGATATAATTTTTATCGGTTTTAATAAGGCAGTCAATCGCATCGTTTAAAGCAGAAAATTGCGATAGGTCTGAACCGGACAAAGAAGAAAATGTAGCAGTATAGCTGACATCGCCTCCCGTTGCCCTTTCGACTGCACCGGTATTTTCCATGCTTCTTTTATATTTCTTTTGGGTCAGCATATCGTTCCCTGATGTAATTTCATCAACGACAAATTTAGCAAAGCGCTGTGTAGTTGTACTATGGAAAGATGAAACATCCTTAGCTAATTTTGATATATTATAAGTACCTTCTTTTTTTATTTCCACAGTTTTGCCTGAAGAGTGAACAAGCCCCAAATAAGCGTTACCACCGACTTTTATCTTACCATTTTTAAATAGCCGGTCACCGGTTTTTATATCGGTCCAGCCGTTGTTTTTCGATTGATAATTGACGTTCCCTTTTTTACCGAGAACTCTGAATTCAGGTTCTTGTGCATTGATGCCAAGATATATCGATAAAATAATAATCATCAACAAAATATATTTATATTTTTTCATAATTCCTCTACCTGCGAATATTCATCCTCATTTTAAATGCATCATATAAATCTTTGTAATCGGCAACATCCGGGGACAAGTCTATTGCCTCCCTGAATTCTTTGTCTGCTTCATTAACAAGAAGATTGTTTTCGTAATAGAATGCAAGAATTATTTTCGATACCGAGGTTTCTTTTCCTCCAATATCCTTTTTCATTTGCTCGACATTCTTCTTAATCTCTGCTATTCTTTTATCGGATAAGAACAGGAAATAACCTTCATCAGACATTATTTCGGGATTTGTAAGTAAATTTACCCTCCAAAAATAATACTGGTCTCCGTCTAATTTCAACTCTTTCTGATTTAATGATATGGTTGTATCATCAACAGCCCTTGAGAATATAAGTTTGTTGAATCTGTCGCTTATTTTAATTTCATATTTACCTTCAGAAGGGAATTTACTCCAGAAAAGAGTAACATCATCGGATATAAGTATAATCTTTTTCGGTGAAAGTATCGTTATTTGTTCGATTTCTATGCTTCTTTCAATAGCACCCTTGGAAAACACTTTTTTACTTTGTTTTGATTCTAAAATATCCTTTATGTCGGATTTTTTTCCGAAAATCACTTCAATAAGATTCGGAAGCATAGAAGTTGTGTTTTCGAGTAAATCCACAGCCAGCTTTGATATTTTATATTCACCGGATTGTCTTAACTCGATTGTTTTACCTGTAGAATGAACAAGGCCAATGTATGAATTGTCCTTAAGAGAAATTACATCATTTCGTTTTAACTGGTCGCCGGTTTTCAATTCCGACCAATCTTTGTTCCCATTAAACTGAACAAGTGCTGTTCCGACTTTACCAAGCACACAAAATTCATAATTCTGCGCCGGAAGAGGTTGAAACAATAGAACAATAAAAAGTAAAAGAAACAAAACTTTCATGATAAATCCTTTTTATATCGTAGAAAATTATTTCATCTGTCCGAAGATTTTGCTCTTGCCAAATAGTCCTCATAAAGAACGACATAGTCATAAACATCGGGAGCAAGTTTAATAGCCTGCTGATATGCTTTTGTCGCCTCGTCATATAAATTATTCTGTTCGTAGAAAAAGGCATAAACAATTCTGGATGGTGCAGAATTATCATCACCCAACTCATCTTTAAGAAGTTTGAGAGTATCGTTTAATAAAGTAATTTCATTATCGGCCAGCAGCTTGAAACATGCCTCACGGGACTTGTAATCATTATCGGAAGCAAGATTTACCGTCCAGAAATAATATGTCCCTTTTTCAAGTTTAAGAGACTCGGCATCGAAGGAGATGCATGTGTCTGCTGAGGTTTTAGTCAATAATACTTTATTAAATCTGTTCATAAGTTTGAACTCGAAATCAGGATTGCCCCGATAGCTATTCCAGCAGAGAGTAACATTTTTATTAATATAATGATTTTTTACAGGCGATATAATCGGTAAATAAACCTCACCAATTCCTCTTTCTATATAACCGCCGCTTTTCATTTGGGACTTATGCTCTTTCTCGGTCAACAAATCATTTCCTCTGTTTACATTATTAAAAATCATGTTAGCAATCCTTGGTAGGACAGAAGTCTTCTTGCCTTCTGCGGCATTTGACAACGCTGATATTTTGTATTTCCCAGGTTTTGCAAGTTCAATCGTCTTGCCATTATTATGAACCAAACCAATATAAGAACCTTCTTCCAGAACAAGATTATCATTTAAGAATAACTTATCTCCTGTCTTAACATCTTCAAGTTTTTTAGATTTGGATGTTTTAACCTGAACGGTTCCTTTTTTGCCAAGAACACAGAATTTAAATTCTTTGGCTGTGCCTGTAAAAACAAATATTATGAGTAACGCAACAATATAAAGAAATAAATTTTTCATGTTTTCATATCCGTTATTAATATAAAAAATGATTAAACTTTAATATCCTGACTGATAATGTCTTCTTAAGAAATTATGGTAAAGGTTGTTATAAACCTCAACATCAGGAGCGATTTTTAATGCATCGAGATAGGAAGCCTTCGCTTCACCGATAAGATTGTATTTCTCAAAAAACACGGCATACATAAGCTTGGATATAGCAGTCTGCTCATTTCCTAATTCTTCCTTAAGAAGTTTTAATGTATCGTTTATTCCTGTTATTTCTGAGTCTGTTAAAATCATAAAGCATGCTTCGTCAGATTTCATTTCCGGCTTCTCTTTAACAATGACTCTCCAAAAATAATATACACCTTTTTCCAGGTTCAATTGTTTGGTGTCAACCACAAGAAAAGAATCGGATGTTGTTTTTGAAAACTCAAGCCTGTCATATCGGTCGGTCAGGTAAAAATCGTATTCATTTTCGGATGGTACTTTGTTCCATTCAAACATTACATCATTACCAAGCAGATGTTCTTTGATTGGAGATTGAATAAGAATCCTGTCGCCTGACACCTGCAATGAGTTTGATTTGATGAACTCTGAGTCAAGATTTCTTTCGACAACACCTGATTGATTCATAGACTTATTATTATCCTTATTCGATAATAAGCCCGATGTGCTTCCGACTTCGCTTACAATTAGATTAGCAAGCTGTCCGGTCATTGTTGATTTCATCCCTGCAACTTCTTTGGATAGTTTTGTTGCTGAATATGTGCCATCTTTCTTTAGCTCGATGGTTTTCCCTTTGGCGTGAACTAATCCAAGATAAGAGCCGGGTATTAGCTTAATCTTGTCATTTGCATTTATTTGGCCCCCTGTATAGATTTTTTCCCAATTTCCTTTGCCATTCTTCTGGATTAAAACCTCCCCCTTAGCCGCTAAAACTCTAAATTCATTTGTTTGAGCCGCAGTTGTATAAATCAACATAATTATAAATATCGTTACCCCTAAAGTTACATATATTTTGTTCATAAATACCTCTATGATTTATTTTTAAACATTCTTTGTAAAAGAGGTTTAATTGACTTTGTATAGGCTTCGTATATAGGACTAGCCAAAATAATTGCAAAGAGCGCATAATTAAGGTTTAAATCCAGCATCAAAAGATGATAGGAATAATAATTAGCTCCCAACAATAACAATGATATTATAACAAAAATTACAAGACTTAGTAATTCATACCAAGTCGGATATTTATCGTCAATGTATTTGTACGATATTATCATCAGGTAACACAATATAAAAGCTAACACTATAGCTAACCAAGACGGGATTATATTAAAATAATTTTCATTTATTATCATTGAGATAACATTAGCATGAATTTCAATACCGTACATATCAGGGAAAGACTTTCCCGTATAATTTGAATCGAGCGGTGAATAGTACTTATATGCAAATAGGGGACTCATATTAAATGGGTCAAAATAACTCAACAGTAAAATTTTCCCGCTGAACAAATTAGAATTAAATTCATAGTTCAGCACTTGCTCTCCGGCTATGAAAAAGTATTTGTTAAAGTATCCCCGAAAATTGATTATTTCTTCTTCGTTATTTCGAGAGTACAAATATTGAACTTTTTCCGGGTCGTACAAATGAACAACTTCAACGGGAAAAGGATGAACAATAGAATCCCTTTGGACCGAACCTGATTCCTTTGAGATTGTACCTGATTCCTTTGGGATTGTATCTGTTCCCTTTGGGGCAAAACCTGTTCCCTTTGGGGCAAAACCTGTTCCCTTTGGGGCAAAACCTGTTCCCTTTGGGGCAGGTTGTGAACCTGCCCCTACATTTACCTTAGTATATATTTTGAATGTTCTTACTGTTTCGTGGCTTCTGTCATCAATAGTAATCTGATTTGTAAAGCCTGAAATTCCGTATTTTGTAAACATTTCAGAAGAACGGGATATAGAATCAAAATTCTTTGTCTTTTTATCATAGAATAACCTGTTGCTCAGAACAAGCCTGTTAACATTAGACAGTGCCAAAGCAAGACTCTTATTTGACGCAGAATCTTCATCATCCCTCAACTCTTTATCAATTCCAATCACTCTCGGCTTATTTTGGTTGAGTATATTGAGCAAATCTGCCAATTTTGAATTTGACATTCTCCCTATATCAATCAATACTATATTCGTATCAGCTAATTCCTTCTCCGGTGAACGCAGTTTTGCATAGTTGATGTCTGTCATTGCAAAATCATAAAAGGCATTCTTTAAGGGCATAAAGAAATTAAAACTAAGAAATAACGGAAGCAATACCAATGTAACAAACACAAGTATTGTACTCATCAGCGAATCAGTGTCAATATACTTTCTTTTGAATTTCATTTTCAATTTATTTTATCAATTTTACATTTTACATTTTTGCCGGTTTAAATTTATATCCTATTTTATCAATTACACTTTTTGTAAGCGGCTTAAATGAACCGAAATATGATTCCGATACCATTTCAGATACAGCGAGTACAAAAAACATATTTTTCAGATTCAGATAATAATTAAAATAATACAACAACGAAAACATTACAAAGAAAAACAATGCAAATTCAGCAAATATGAAAACAAGGCTTAAGCTCTCATAAGCTTCAGCATGTTTAATACGGAGATATGTAAATCCTGCCATTGTCAAATATGTTAATACAATAGTTAAGATTAGTACATAATTATCCGACATCGCATAAATATATCTGCCATTAAGAAGCATTGATATTATATTTGCATGAACCGCAACTCCATACATATCGGGATAGGACTTCCCAATATAATTTGAATTCATCGGAGTATAAAAATTATCCTCAGTGCTTAATGTTTTAACATCAGGGCCAAGATATCCGAAAAGAACAATTTTACCTTTCACATAACTAAAGCTATCCCTTTTATTAAAAACTTCCTCACAATCAATCACCTTATACTTATTCAAATTCCTTTCGAAATATATAATCTCGGATTCATTATTACGGTCGAAAAGCATCTTCACTGCATATGGGTAGTATAATTCGGCAACCTTAACGCTGAACGCCATAACCGGGTCCTTGTTGGCATATTCCCTCGGGCTGAATTTCCTCACAGTCCTGAAATCTTCCTCATCAATAAAATTTGCAAAACCACACTGTGCATACTGGGTAAACAATGGAATTGATTTCACTAATTCAATTTTATCTTTTTCCTTATCATAAGAAAGTCTGCTTACAAGCACCAGTTTTTTAACTTTAGAAAATGCATCAGCAAGCGGTCTGTCCATTTCATCCCCTTTTACCTTCGAAAAAGCCACATCCACAGCCACAACTTTAGGCTCAAACCGGTTTATTATATTAATCTGCTCTGCAATCTTATCCCTTTTTAGTTCCCCTATATTCACTATCACAATATTAGTGTCCGGCTCGACAGCATCCCTATCCTTAAGCCTCGAAAACACAATATCATTAATCTGGAAATCCTGTATCTGGTTATTCAACTGGTTTAAAAAATCAACCTGGAAAATTACAAAGAAAAACTTAAGAATAAGTAAAATTAATCCTGTAGTAATAATATTATCAATCGAAAAAAAACGCATATTATATAATGAAATTTACCAACCGAATACAAACCAATATCATTAACCCGCTGTAGGGACAGAACATTGTTCTGTCCTGATTATAACGCACATAAATACAAAAAAACATCCATTTTTCCAAGATAAATAGAATGTCTGAACTGTGATTCCCATGATTAATTTGATTATTATGATTTGAATTTCTTATTTCCAAATCTTTTATACTCTAAACTTTTTGAACCAAAATTTAATAACAATCCAACTTCAATATTATATGCTTCAAGATAATTCATTGCCTGTGCTAAGTGCATCCTCCAATTTTATCAAAGCTTTTAACTCAACAGAAATTGTTCCCTCAACGAGAAAATCAACCCGTCGTTCACCAACTTTTTTATGTTTATAATATATATCCATTGAAGGTTCATGCTCAAATTTTATGTTTCTCATTTGAAACTCATCTGCCAATGCCCTCTGGTAAATTAATTCCTGAAAACCATTACCTAAAATGCTGTGAACCCCCATAGCAACATTTATAATCCGGCTCGTCAATTCCGAATATTTGTATTCTTCTTTTATCATTATCAGCCCCTCTTTCAATTGTATGAACCGTGATTCACACGATTAATTTGATTTCCATGATTATTTCAAATTGTACCATTTCAATTATAATAAAAATAATCACATTAATCAATAAAATCACACAAATCACAGTTCAGACTAATTCCAGTATGATAGGGCAGTGGTCCGAACCCAATACATCAGGTTTATGGTAAGAATCCTTTACCAAAGGTAACACATTCTTTGTAACAAAGAAGTAATCAATCCTCCAGCCAATATTATTCTCCCTTGCCCTGCCCCTCTGGCTCCACCACGTGTAATGGCCGGCACCCTTGTTGAACAATCGAAACGTATCGACATAGCCAAGGGTTTCGATCCAATCCAATTTCTCCCGCTCAATCGGCATAAATCCGGATACCGTAATATTCTCCTTAGGCCTTGCCAGGTCAATCTCGTGGTGTGCCGTATTATAATCACCTGTAATAATGATTTTCTTGTTTTTCCTGTTTAATTCTTCGACATAGTTAAAAAAGACATCATAAAACTCAAGCTTATAATTTAGCCTTTCAGAATCTTCGTAGCCTTTGGGAAAGTAAACATTGAAAAGAATAAAATCTTTAAAGTGCATTTCAATAACTCTGCCTTCGACATCGAACCTTTTTTCATTTAAATTATTAATAATTTTTTCCGGCTTAATTTTATAGAATACAGCCACACCGCTATACCCTTTTTTTTCAATGGAAGAACTGTAAAAATAATCATATCCGTCTGGGCAGAGCAGTTCGTCATCAATTTGGCCGGGAGATGCTTTAGTCTCCTGAAGGCAGATAATATCGGGCTTTTCGGACTCAATAAACCTGAATAATTTATTTTCCTTTGTTACTTTGTCATATCTTTTACTTGGATTCTGTCCCGTTATTGCCCGGTATCCATTTATATTCCACGAAATGATTCTCATTGGTTTATATTATTTTATCATATTTAAATTAGGGCAGAAAATATTCTGCCCCTACATTATCATAAAACAATTTTCAATTTTTCATTATACATTATCAATTCCCTAATCCCTATTCTCCGCTCCCTAATCCCTATTTAAACGGAATTTTAAAAGAAAATGTAGAGCCTTTGTCAATCTGGCTTTCGACGTAAATCTTTCCTTTGCATTTCTCTATCAAATCTTTACACAAGACCAAACCTAAGCCTGTGCCTTTTTCTCCCGAGGTCCCGGGACTTGTAAAATATGAGTCAATTTTAAAGAGTTTCTGCAAATCTTCTTCCAGAATTCCAATACCATTATCTTTAACACTAACTAATAAGAAACCGTCCTTCATATCCTGCGCAGTAATTTTAATTTTCCCTCCTCCTCCTGTAAATTTAATAGCATTCGATATCAAATTCCTAAGGACGGTATTAATCATATTCGGGTCGGAAGTAAATTCAAAATCTTCATTAATTTCAGATATTAATTCAATGTTTTTACGGCTGGTTAATGGTTTCAGTAAATCAATATTTACCCCAACAATATTTTTCAGGTTGCAAGATTCAGGCTTGTATTCGAGAACTCCCCTTTGGATTCTTGACCATAAAAGCAGATGGTCGAGTAATTTGTAAATTTGTTCTGCAGAGTTATAAAGGTCATCAATAATCTCCTGTACCTCATCCGTTTTCATTTTTTTAAAGTCTTTATGCAGTATATTTGAAAAGCCGAGCAAGCCCTGGAAAGGCCCGCGAAGGTCATGGGCAAGTATAGAAAAAAATCTGTCTTTATTGGCATTCAGTATTCGAAGACTTTCTTCGGATTCATATAATTTTTCATTAGCAAGCAACAATTCATTAGCGTTCTGCTCGATCATTTCCCTTGAAATTCGCAATTCCTCGATTAGCTTTGCATTCTCTTCCTCTGCTTCCTTACGGATTGTTATATCACGGATAATACAGCAAGTGTACCAGCAGTTTTGGATTTTTATCGGATAAAAAATAATTTCAACCGGAAATGTTGAACCATCCTTCTTGACTGCAAGAAATTCAACCATTTTGCCAACAAGGTCGCTATCGCCTTTTGCACCAATATCAGCAAATTTTTCCTGATAAATTTTAATTTTGGGGATTGAGATAATCTGCCAAAAAAATACATTCTCGGATGTTAATTCATTATACCCAAATCTCTCCAAAGATGCATTATTCCAAAAAGAAATTAATCCGCTCTTATCAATGAAAATAATGCCATCCCTCGCAGAATTAACAATCATACGGAACTTTTCTTCATTATCCGAAAGTTCCTTTGCAACATTCTGTTGTTCTTCAATAAGCTTGTGCTTATATAGAGCAAATTCAATGAATATAGGAATCTGTGATTTAAGGTCAATGTCTTTGATAATAAAACCATAATTATGGGTATTTTTTGCTCTCTGAAGTGTTGTTTCGTCAGAATGAGCAGTCAAATAAATTATCGGTATATTCCACTTTTCTGTTATTATATTAGTAGCATCAATCCCATCGAGTTTACCGGGTAATGCTATATCCATAACAATCAAGTCAGGCCTTTCTTCAGTTATCATTTGCATGGCTTCATCGGCTGTCGGAGCAATTCCGCTGACATCGTAGCCATTATACTTAAGCATCAGTTTTATATTCTGAGAAACAACCGGCTGGTCTTCAACAATTAAAATTTTTCCTTTTGCCATTTTTTTTCCTATGGTTTTTGACAGTTAAGACAATCAATATTGTTTAATTTAATTATTAAAAAGTTGTATTTAATTAAATTTCCCAAGATTAACTAACTAAATTAATTCTTTCTTGTAAATTTACAAAAGTTTATAAGTTTTTTTCTTTTCAGGTAAATAGATTTGTGTATTATTTAAATTTTGTGAAATTCTCATTGACAGGTTCTCCGAAGATAATAAATCACCATGATTAATGTAAATTTTTGACGGTTTTATATCCGAAATATAATTGAGTATGTCATTTAAATAAGCATGTGAGGTAAATCTGAAATTTTTAACTTCACACATCCTTCTTTCTTTCTTACCCGCAAATTTAAAATCTTTGTTCATATCAGAATGTAACAATTCATAACCGGGAGATGATTCATCAAGATAGCCAATAAATGCGATACCGGAATTTTTTAATTTCATCCATCTTTGAGCAAGCTGGTATGATGCTGTCCCTTTATTCATCATACCGCTGGAGGCTACGACAATTGAAGGCTCTTTGAAATATTTTCCGGTCAATAATTCATCCCATATAATATATTCCTGGGGTATATCTGAAATCTCGAAACCGGGTTTAACCATTGGGACAGAGTAACAGTATTTATCATAAAATCCCGATATAATTTTTCCCAATCCACCTGTATAAATAGTTAAATTAGGAATTGAATTATTTTGCATCAAAGAATAAATAATCTTCAAAACTTCTTGTGTCTTTCCCAAAGCAAAAGCAGGGATAAGGATTGAACCGTTCTTATCAACTATTTGGTTGACGTATTTGGAAAAACGTTTTATTTCATCATTATAATCAGGAAGGTTTGGTTCACCTGCGTTTGTTGATTCAATGAGCAGGTATTCAATGTGATGTTTTGGTAAATCAGCACCCGCAATGACAGCTTGATTTATGAATTGTATATCTCCACTATGCAGAAGTGATTCACCACCAAAGTCAATTTTAACAGAAGCCGAACCAAGTATATGGCCTGATGGATATAATGTAATTTTTATTTCGCTTCTTCCTGCATACCCGCAAAATTTAATCCCTTCATAATAATTATATCCATCCATGAGCATCCAGATATTTTCGAGAACTTCCGGTTTGTAAAGTGACAAATTATCAATTGAGTATTCAGCTACGAGTTCGGTTTGTAAAAGTTTTGCTGTGTCTTTAAGCATTATCTCAGCCAAATCTCTTGTAGCTTTTGTCATGATGATTTTAGTATGAGGAAAAAATTTCAGCAAATAAGGAATACCTCCAATATGGTCGGTGTGAGCATGTGTCAGGATGAGTAAGTCAACAGGATTACCTATTATGGATTCATAAGCCGGCAAAGCATCCTTATCTCTTTTCCTCGGGTGCAATCCTGCATCAATGATAATACCTGTTCCGTCTATGTATAAATAAACAGAATTAGCACCAAGTTCGCCAACTCCTCCAAGAAAAATTAATTCTGCTACCACAAAATCGAAGTGTATAATTAACAATCAAACTAAAATATAGAATTTGCAGGCTGTATGCAAGATATATCATCAATTGAGGGATTGTTCACCGTAAAAGATACTTGATATGACTCCATTTCATCCGCAGGATAAGGTTTAAGCAGGCTTTCAAGTTCCTGTAAATTTTCATTTCCATCCTCAAGCCATAAGTCAATCTTATCAGGGGAAAGAATTACAGGCATCCTGTTATGTATATTCATCATCAATTCGTTTGGGTCGGTTGTGATTATAACTGTTGATATTATTTC
Source organism: Ignavibacteria bacterium RIFOXYC2_FULL_35_21 (assembly GCA_001804705.1). Classification (GTDB taxonomy): domain Bacteria; phylum Bacteroidota; class Ignavibacteria; order Kapaibacteriales; family UBA2268; genus XYC2-FULL-35-21. The sequence continues at coordinate 2,332 of MHAY01000070.1, read as the reverse complement.
TTCGCCTGATGATTTATCAGTCCAGTTGTCCCACAATCCGGCAAAGGCGAAAGGCTCACCTGTTTTCATTTTAATCAAATAAGGAACATTTCTTGCTTTACCACCTTGCTTTTGCCATTCATAGAAACCATCGGCAAGAATGACACACCTTTTATGTTTGAATAAATTTTTGAATGAGGGTTTTTCAAGAAGGGTTTCAGCTCTTGCATTAATCATTTTATTACCGATAGAAGTATCTTTTGCCCAGAATGGAATTAATCCCCACTTTGCAGAAGTTAGTTCATTATTCCCGTCATTCAGAACTACAGCTACATCCTGAGTAGGTGCAATGTTATACCTTGCTTTCATATCTTCAGGTATTTTAACAGAAGGTAAAAGCTTCTCGATGCTTTTAGTCTTAGCCGATAATGCAAATCTTCCGCACATATTGTTTCTTATTCTATTTCCATGCTGAATTTATATTAGAATCAAATTTACAAAATTATCAAAATTATTTATAGGTAAATATGTACGGGAATAAAGTAGAATTGAAAGAAAATTTTAGATTAAAATTGTTAGATATCTACGTAATCCTATAATCAGATTAATCAGCGGTTCGACATTTGTTTTATTTCTTTCTCATCACAGCAAATAATGCTTTTGGATTGGGTTTTCTTTTCCCTCTAAATTCAGTATGATTAATTTTCTCTATCAGAAAATCTTTGGTAAACAAATCATTCAGCATTGATTCAGAAATTCTATGAGGTCCTGTTCCTGTGTCAGGTTCACTGTCGCTGAAGCATTTAAGCAATAACAATCCATTTTTATTTAGCATCATTTTGATGTTATTAATATATCTCTTTCTGTCTGAAGGTTCGATTGTGTGAAAACATCCTCTATCTAATATCAAATCAAATTTGTTTTTGATTTTAGTATCAAGAATATCATCAACAAAAAAATTAATATCTTTTGTAAGTTTCTTTGCCTCTTTGATTGCACTCTTCGAAACATCCGTAGCAGTTACATTAAATCCAAGTTTGCTTAACTCTATTGCCTGTGTTCCGGGACCGGTGCCAAGGTCAAGTACTGCTCCACTTTTCATTTTTCTTTTCTTAATTTCTCTAACTACATCCTGGTCTAATTTTTTTCTAAACCAAGGTAGTATATCGAACTTATTATTCTTATAAACTTCTTCCCAATCTCTCGACCTCGACACCGTATCCATTGCACACTCCCTTTGAATTATTTCTTTTCCCAATTTCCGAAAAATGCAGAAGCCATTATTGCGGCTCCCATCATAGCGGTATCCTTCAGCAATCCTATCATTGCCATCTGTGCCATCTGTGGGTTACCAAGACCCGGTATGTGAATTGTCAGAACAAAGAGCAATAGCAGTAATGCAAGTAACAATCCTGATATTTTAACGAGCCTGTTAGCGGCAACGCTTACTGATGCGGCAATCAATCCGGCACCTGTAATATATACCCAAAATACTCCCCCGGGTACATACGATGGCACTAACCCAGCCATCATCGGTGCATAAATAAAATGGTTTATTCCGAATACCAAAAACGGTAATGCAAAAACGATTCTTCCTATATGTTTTAATTTATCCATAACACTCCCTTTGAATGATTTTATAAAAAACAATAATAATTATATATTCTTTAGCCTCTGAATTTATCCAGCAGTTTGTTTAATTGCTTTGCTTCTGCTGCAGATAAATTCTTAAAATTCTTTTCATATTCATAACCATCAATCTTTTTCAAAAGCTCAAGCCCTTTGTCATTAATTGATACTTCTACTTTACGCCTGTCATCCGGACATTCAATTCTCTCGACTAATCCTTTCTTCTTTAACTTTTCAACGAGCCGTGATGCATTGGACATTTTATCTAACATTCTTTCAGTTAGAAGAGTTACCGAAGCAGTTTCCGGATGTCTCCCCCTGAGAATCCTCATCAGGTTATACTGTTGAGGTGAAATACCAAATTGCTTAAGAAATTTAATACTCCCTGCATTCACCCAATTACCTGTATAAATGATGTTCACCAGCAATTTATGATGCTCGCTTTTGAACTTCTTCTGCATTATTTCATCTTCCAATCGCATAAACACTTTTCTAATTTATTGTATAGACATTTAATGTATAGACGTGGAATTAAATTATTATTTTAAATTATTTTTCATTACAATACCATTAAAGAAAAAAAGTCAATAGTGATAATAAAAATTAATAAGTTTTTAAAATGAATTATAGAATTATCGTTGAAAAAGGGGAAGATTTCGGGTATGTATCTCATTGTCCTGCAATACCAGGTTGCCATTCACAAGGTGAGACAATAGAAGAGGCA
>MHAY01000069.1 GCA_001804705.1 Ignavibacteria bacterium RIFOXYC2_FULL_35_21 | reverse complement strand
TATAGGTGTTTACTCTTTTTCTTACTGCTGTCCATAGTTTTTCCTCCTTTTTGTTGATTCAAAAGTCAACGCTATTTAGGACAGCACACTTTCTTAATTTTTAATTGTGAATTGTAAATTCGATTAAATATCCAATGTAATTACCACTTCTAATTGATTTTCTTTGTTTGTGATGATTTCTGCATCGTGGTAGGTTACTGCTTTGATGTCTTCTGTGAATCCATCAATATGGAAACCGCTCAATTCTGCTGTGATTTGATTATTTTCCAATTTTGAGATTTGTATATCAGGAAATACAGCTTTATTTTTATACATCAATAATAACACTTCGGATAAAAAATCTATAATAAGAGCTGAGCTGTCAATGGAAGTCAGATTGATTTTTGTTTTGATTGTCAGTTTTTGATTGCTTATTGGCTCACTATATATAACTTCACACAAACCTTTCAAAGCAGAATCAAAAAGGTCGGCTAAATCCGAACCAACTGCTCTGATTCTAACATCGGCTGTATGCGGAAGATATTCGAAATAGCCCATTGTGAAAGATATGTATTTAGAATGAAATCAGTTCTTGAATATTACTTTTTCAAGTTTAGTAACTCGTTTCTCGAGTTGGTTCTGATGGTTAATCTTTTCAGCAAAATTCATAATAGACAAACGTAGTTCTCCAATTGCAAGGTTAGTTTTAGCCTGCTGTTTCTCGAGTCTTTCAAGCCTTTTGTCCATCCCGCCAAATTGAACTTCAAGGTTTCTCAGCCTACCATCAACATGTCCTAACTTTTCATTAGTTTTCTTCTGCTCAATCAGCATTTCCGACAAAAGTTCGATGATTCTGTTATCTGAGTTCATAAATTATTATAAAATTTTTTAACATAATGATAAAGACAAATGTAACTGTTTTATTATTTTAAAAAAAGTATATTTAAAACGTAAAATTACATAATAATCGTGCTTTCATTCATGTTTTCGAGGTTCCTGATGATTGCCGCAAGGCACTGCCCTGCCAACATTCCGTCAATCACCCTGTGGTCATAGGTTATAGAGACATACGCCATATCCCTGATTGCAATAACAGGCTCACCATTGAATTCCCTCACCACTGGCCTTTTTTGCACGGCACCGATTCCAATAATTGCAGTCTGGGGCTGATTGATTATCGGAGTGCCGAACAAAGTGCCGAAAGTCCCTACATTCGTTATAGTAATCGTACCCCCCTGTATATCATCGGGATTCAGTTTCTTGGTTCTTGCCCTGCTCGATAAATCATAAACTCCCCTTGCAAGGTCAAGCAAACTCAATGTATCTGCACTCCTGAGAACAGGAACAATCAGGTTGCCGTCGTCGAGAGCAGTTGCAATACCGAGGTTAATTCTCCTGTGCCTTATAATATTTTTGCCATCCACGCTGACATTAACCATCGGAAACTCTTTCAGGCTTTTAATCGTAGCAGCGGCAAAGAATGGTGTGTAGGTCAGCTTAAATCCTTCCCGTTTCTGAAATTCTTCGAGATGATTTTTCCTGTATTTCACAATCTCTGTAACATCAGCTTCACCCACACTCGTAACATGAGCTGATGTTCGCTTGGAATAGACCATGTGTTCGGCGATTAACTGGCGAATCCTAACCATAGGTATAATTTCGTCATCAGTTCCTGCAGATATTGGAGCCTGCTGGAATGACGGTTTCACGTCACTGGCTGATTGCTTAGTAATTCCTTTGGAACGGTTTTCGATAAAGGTCAAAACATCCTTCTTTGTAACCCTGCCATCGACACCGCTGCCTTGAAGAGTTTCAAGTTCCTGCAAAGTGACACCTTCGGATTCGGCAATGGCTCTGACAAGCGGGGAATAGAAACGCTTGCCTGATACTCTTGGAATTTCTTTTATTCCTTCTTCTTTTATTTCAGGCATTTTCATTGGGGCGGACGTTACAGCAGGCTGGGTCTTTGCCTCAGCTTTAGCTTCTGCAACAGGTGCCGGTTTAGTTGATACTGTAGATTTACCTGTCGAAATTCTCGCTATGACTTTTCCTACTTCAACCGTATCATTTTCCTTTGCTAATAGTTCAACGACTACACCGGCAACAGGTGAGGGAACTTCGGTGTCAACTTTGTCTGTTGATATTTCGAGAAGCATTTCGTCACGCTCTATAGATTCACCGACGTTTTTCAGCCATTTTATGACAGTTCCTTCCTGGAGGGATTCTCCCATTTTCGGCATAACGACATCAACTATTTCACCTTCGGCCGATCGTATCGGTTTGGGTGGCTCAGAGGCAACAACTGTTGCTTTTTCCTCATTCTTAGCTGGCTTTTCCGCCGCTTTAGGTTTGATATCTAAAGCAGCAACTTCCTCTGTCTCTATATAAGCAATGACTTTCCCTACTTCAACAGTCTCATTTTCGGCGGCAAGTATTTCAACTATAATACCACTCACAGGGGAAGGGACTTCGGTATCTACTTTATCGGTTGAAATCTCGAGGAGCATTTCGTCTCTTTCTATTTTATCACCGACATTTTTGAGCCATTTCAGTACAGTTCCCTCCTGCAGTGACTCACCCATTTTTGGCATTACGACTTCTGTTTTCATATATAAATCCTTGTTGAATTCAAGATTAATACATAAATAAATTTAACAAAAAATAATTCAATTACAAGATTTCACTTAGGCATTCTGAACAATGCATCATCAATTTTTATATCTGTTTCGACCGATTCAAGCTGCATTGAACTTGCCTTTTTCCCGTTAATATAGTTTTCAACCGTGTAAGGAATAAGAATTCCATTAATATTTTTATGATTTTTAAGATAAGTATCTATCCTGGCTTTTTCCTTGCCATTTTTTACTTCAACTGTAGTCTTGAAAAAGATATATTTATCTGCATCAATAAAGACAGTTAATCTTTGTTTATCCTTTAATGTAAGCAAAAGTTTATAAGCATTCCTTCCGTCAACTTTAGATTTGCCGGCGAGTTTAACTTTTACACCTTTCTGCTTGTAATCTTTGAAAGGGCTTTCAAGAAAATTTGATTGAATTTTGAGTTTACTTAACATCTCTTCAGGCATCTTTTCAGGCTTATTGTTCTTACTTTGCGGACTGATGAACCATCCGACTTTACCGTCAAAAGCCTGAATCATGTTTTTCCCGTTCATAGAAAATTCTGAACGAATTGATTTAGGTTGTTTGAAATACATTTTAAAAGGTATCTCGGTTCCCATACCTGATATTTTACTGGTTATTTTCATTGATTTAACATTCTGAAGCTTGTCATTTCCTTGTGTCTGTAATGTTTTATTAATTATTTCATCGGCTGTCTGCGAGTATAAATAAGAACAGAATAGAAATATAAATATAAAATAAAGCGATATTTTTTTTGCCACAATAACTCCAATAATAATTTATTTTACAGGTAGAGCGAATACACTGTCATCAAGAACAATATTCACCTCAACTTTTTCTATCAACATTTTAGATTGTGATTGTCCATTTGATTTTGATTCCATAAAATACGGAATCAATAAACCTCCAATATCTCTGTAATCTTTATAAAAAGATTCAATAACAACATCCTGTGACTCAGGCTGTTTTACTACTGTTTTCTGGAACAATTGAACGTAATTTTTAGAATCAATATACATGTCAGCTTCACTCGAATCCTGCATAATGACAGTAATAATAAAACATTTAATACTATCAATATTCGATTCGCCTTTATACTCTAATTTTATACCCTTGTTTTTATAATTTTCGAGAGGATGAATCATATAAAAATTTTGTGTTTTTGCTCTTTCATAAGTCTCATTTGTCATTCTTTGTGCAGTATTTTGGTCGGCAATTTCATTAATGAACCAGCCTTCTTTCTCATTTATACCCTGAATAATTCTTTTCTCCATTAGTTCGAGGTCCATCCTGTTCAAAAATGGCTTTTTGTTATATATTACAAATGTACCCGTCACTCCGCCGAATGTCATTCTCCCGGTAATTTTCAGTGAGTTAATTTTTTCTCCCGAACCTCTTGTTTGAAGCACTTTACCGAAAATTTCATCAGCTTTCGATTGGGCAAATAATAAATTAGCCGATTGAAAAATAAACAGCAATATTGCAAATGATAATTTATACATATTATTAATAATTAATGAAATCACATTAAAAGACTATAATAAAACGAATAACTGCAATTAAGATTTGAAATTATATACCTAATCAATGCCAAGAAGTTTTTTTAATTTCTCTTTGAATTCAGTTGCTTCCAAACCTTTTATTTCATGCTGAGCAAGAAAATCATCGTCAGGAAATTCTTGAACAAGAAGTTTTTTTATAATCCCAAGTTCCTGTTTGGAAAAAGTCATGGATTCAAGAATATAATCCTCGAATGCTTGATATGTCAACGGAACAATCGGTTTAATAAGCTCTGCCATTTTATCTGCATAAATCCTTATTTCATATTGAGCATGAAAATCCAGCCTCAGCTTTAAGAAATGAAGCAGGTTATGCAGGTCAATTTTCCAGTACCATTCGGTATAAGTTGAGAGCGGAAGATTAATTCTTGCAAGCTCACGGGCAATATCCATATCGAGCATGTTCTTATATTCTTCAAAAAGCTGTTTCTGTGTATTGCTCAGCATTTCATTGATTTCCTGAGCCTGATTCTGTGGTAATGTCGCATCGCTCCTGCCCTGCCTGTTCACAGTGTTCTGAGTCCTGATTTGGTCAATATCCGGTATATAAAATTCATCCTTCATCTCGGAATAACGCCCGCTGTATTCATTAACATTGGCAGTCCTGTGTCTAATCCATTGCCTTGCTACGAAAATCGGGAGCTTGACGTGAAATTTAAATTCCACCATTTCAAATGGCGATGTATGCCTGTGCCTCATCAGGTAACGTATTAGCTCCCTGTCTGCCCTGACTGACTTTGTACCTTTGCCGTAAGACACTCTTGCCGCCTGAACAATAGAATCATCGCTGCCCATATAGTCAACTAATCTGACGAAACCTTTGTCGAGGCAATCTATTCTTTTGAGTAATTCCTCATTTTTTTCCATAAAGATGTTCCCCTTGGGTTGCAGAAATTCAATCGGCAAAATTAATGATGTTTTGGAGATTATACCAATTATGTTGAAATATTATTTGTATTTTGCAATGCTTTAATTTAATTTTAATTATGTACCGGTTTGAATATTCATATTTTTATTTTCTGATTTATCAAGTAGATATTTGTTATAAGAATGAATTTTTTCTGTTTAAGAGTTTCATAGAAAAAGAAATTTTATATTATTTATAATAAAAATTGAGGTTATTTCGTGCCTGAAATTAGTAGATTTCTTGGTATAATTGTATTTATGGTTTACAATGAACATGAACCGCTACATTTCCATGCGAGATATGTGAGTATCATATAAAAATAGAAATTCAGAGCGGTATAATAGAAGGCAAGTTTCCAAGAAGAGCTTTGAATGCTGTTATTGAATGGAATGAAATTAATAAAGAACAACTCATGTTTGATTGGGAATTACCCAGAAAACATGAGCCATTAAATAAAATTCCACCTTTGGAGTAATAGTATGATTGAAGTAAAAAATGCAAAATATATAGACAGCTACAGGATTTGGATTGAATTCAGTGATGGTACAACAGGTATTGCAGACCTAAATGATGAACTATGGGGAAGTATATTTGAACCATTAAAGGATGTGAATGTTTTCAAAAAATTTCACATTTCAGACACTATGAAAACCATTTCCTGGGAAAATGGTGCAGATTTAGCTCCTGAGTTTTTATATGATAAAGTGAAAAATATACATGTAGAAGTATCCTAATTCATATATTTGATGAATTAGATTAAAAACTATTTATTGAAACTTAATTTTGATAAACAAAAATCCTTTTTAATATGAAAATTATTCATATAGAAACTTTTTATCTGATTTTCCGTATGATTTATTGGAAAAAAATGTTTAACATTAAATAGTTCAACGAAAATGGGTTCAAGATATATTTTTGGGATAAGCCTAGTAATACTTGGTATTCTTTTCTTTTTAGACCAGCTTGGAGTATGGAGCTTCGGTTGGATAATTTCAACCTGGTGGCCCCTGATAATAATAATAATCGGTATAAGCCATCTCGCATCATCAAATAAATCCTTTTTTACAGGAATTGTCATTATCGCAATTGGTGTGCTTTTGCAGGCAGACCAGCTCGACTATCTTCCCGGAGGCTTTTGGAGTTCTTTCTGGCCCCTCATACTTATTTTAATCGGCATCTGGATTTTAACAGTAAAACACCAGAGAAGCAAGAGACAGCCTTCGACTGTTGAAGATGTCAATATACTTGCTTTGTTCAGCGGTGTCAGCCAGATAATTAATACAGACAATTTCAAGGGCGGGACAATCGGTGCTTATTTCGGAGGAGCAGAACTTGATTTAAGAAATGCAAAAATAGCACCTGAAGGTGCTTTTCTTGAATTGACCGCCGCATTCGGTGGGATTGAAATCAGGATTCCTTATGACTGGAAAGTTTTCGTAACCGGAACACCAATTTTCGGCGGTATGGAAAATAAAACACGCCAGGAATTTCCCGAAGGTGAAGTACGTCCTGTTTTAAAGATTAACTACCTTGCCTCATTCGGAGGTATTGAAATTAAAAATTAATAGCTTATCTTATTAGATAATTATAATCATTTTGTAAAGTACTGCATTTCAAAAATTCGCATTAAGCAAAGGAAAGAATGAATGCAGAGTCATATCTTTGAATTAAGTAATATTTATTAACACAATTGGAAATTGATTAAAAATATTTTAAATTTATAAGAATACATTAAATTATTTTTGCGAATCTGCTTTAATTGCAGAATATGAAGCGAAAAATTATTATTTTATTATCAATATGATATAAAATGTGTGTTTGGAAAAATGAATATTGGCTACCCGGTGTTTTATCAATAAATCAAATCCAAAAATTACAGGATGAAGGTTTTATTCAAGGTTTTACAATACCACAAAAAGGTAAATTTGAATCTGCAATAGATCTTTATTTATCAAATGAAGGTTATGAAATGATACAAGGTACCATCAAACCAATGAAATATAAATCATACAAGTCCTTTCTAGAACAAAGAAAATATTCCATACCTTTAAAACAAAATAAAGATAGGTGTTATGAATTACATTTAGGACACTGTTATGTATTTAAACTTAAAGAGAAATTTACAAGAAAAATAAAGAAATCAAATGTTTTTTATGGACAAGCAACTGCTAAAAGTTCAATTGGAAGATTAGATGTTATTGCACGATTGATAGTAGATGGTGAATATAAATACGATTATATGAGTCCAGATAATGTTAAGGGTGAAATGTATTTAGAAATATTACCAATAAGCTACAATATTATTGTAAAAGAAGGTATCACTTTATCTCAGCTTAGATTATTTTATGGCAAAACAGAAGATTCTGAAATTAAAGATGAATCCTTCATAAGTAGTATAATAAGTAGTTTTGAAGTTGGTCAAGTCGGTTACCTGTCAGTCAATACAAAAAACTTACGTATAGGAGGTTTGGAAGTTTGTTCATATTGTGCTAGAAAAAATGAGAATAATGAAGAATTTATTGATATAACTAAAAAAAATTATCAACCATATAAATTTTGGTCATTTAAAAAATCAAACGATGAAAATAGATTGACTATTGAAAAAGAAGATTTTTATATTTTGAGATCAAAAGAATTAATATCATTACCACCTGGAGTGGCAATCTATTGTAGGGCAATTGATGAATCTCTCGGTGAAATGAGAATTCATTATGCGGGATTTGTTCATCCTTGTTTTGGTTATAAAAGAAAAGATGGTGAAAAAGGTACTCCTTTAATGTTCGAAGTTCGTGGACATGATGTTAATGTAACGCTCGCTGATGGAGAAACATTAGCGAAATTAATTTTTTATAGAATGTCAGAAAAGGCTGAAGGAAAAAGCCCTTATGACAAACAAAATTTAATGCTTTCAAAATATTTTGAAAAATGGCCAAAAATGTTAGAATATGAAAATGAAGAAGAAGGTATTGTAAAACCAAAAAATAAATAAAATGAAAAATTTAAATAACATGAGAAATCTCTTCACTAATGAAGATGATTTTCAATTAATAGATATTAGAAGTACTACTTTTGAAACTTATGAGCCTTTTATAAAGGTTTTAAAAGAATTAATTATTAAAAATGAAGTTTTATATCCTAATATAGATAAGTGGTTTAAAAATAAAGTTATACCTGGTTTAAAGTCTGGTGAAAGAATAGGTTATATTGGTTTTATTGGTAAAACTCCTATTGCTGCTTCAATCTTAAAGATTTCAAACGATGCAAAGTTTTGCCATTTGTCTATTGATGAAAATTATTCTAATATAAATTTGGGTGATTTATTTTTCTCAGAAATGGCATTAGATTGTCAAAGAATTGCAAAAGATATTCATTTTACTCTACCGGAAGGTTTATGGGAAAATAAAAAGGATTTTTTTAAATCCTTTGGTTTTAGAGAAGCATCAAAGGCTAATACACAGTATAGAACTTTTGAAAATGAACTTCGATGTTCTGCTGACTTAAGAAACGTATTAGAAAATGTTAAAATTAAATTACCAAAAATAATTTCTCAATTTACAAAGTATAGTGATGATATATTTAATGGTGTTCTTTTTAGTATTCATCCGAAATTTATTCAAAAAATTGAAAATGGTGAGAAGTCAATAGAACTAAGGACACGTTTTAACAAAAAATATACTGGTAGGAGAGCTATACTTTATTCCACATCTCCCAATAAAGAGATTTATGGTTATGCAATTATTGATAAAGTTATTGAAGACAATCCAAGTAATGTTTGGTTAAATTTTAAATACGATATTGGATGTAGTGAAGAAGAATTTGTAAATTATACACAGAATCATGATATTATATACGCCATTAAATTTAAAGAATACCAATCTTACAGAGGTCCTATTCCTCTAACTCAATTAAATTATTTATTAAATAAAGAATTGAGGCCACCACAATCATATCTTGATATAAATAAATCCAAAGATTGGTCTGAAGCAATATCTTTTGCTGAATTATTACATGGGAGATTCCATGTCTATAATCCATTAATTTAATTATGTAAATGTTCAACTCAAAACAACAAATACCTTAATTGTAAATCATTAATTAATAGCTTATCTTTGAAATTGAAAAATTTTGTAAGCTGTTAATTTTTATTTCTTGAATGAATTCTATAAATCCAAATGATTCAAAATCGGGCAATCGCCCTGTAATATTGAGCGGCATACAGCCTACCGGGGGACTGCATATCGGCAATCTTTTCGGTGCTATAAAAAACTGGGTGGCTTTGCAGGATGAGTACCAATGCTTTTTCACAATTGTTGACCTTCACTCAATCACTATCAGACAAGTTCCTGCCGAACTGAGAAGAAGCACGCTCGACATAGCTGCAATGCTTATTGCCTGTGGAATTGACACCGACAAATCAGTCTTATTCGTGCAATCACATGTTTCCGAACATGCACAGCTTGCCTGGGTACTCAACTGTTACACAGGAATGGGTGAGCTAAGCCGAATGACACAATTTAAAGACAAATCCGTTCAACATTCTGAAAACGTAAATGTTGGATTATTTGCATATCCGGTTTTGCAGGCAGCAGACATTTTGCTATATCAGGCAGATTTAGTTCCCGTGGGAGATGACCAGAAGCAACATCTCGAGCTTGTTCGCGATATTGCTCAGCGTTTCAATCACAATTATTCCGATACTTTCAAGATTCCTGAACCATATATTCCCGATACAGGTGCAAGAATCATGAGTTTACAGGAACCAACAAAGAAAATGTCCAAGTCTGATGGCAACTCAAAAGCAACAATATTTCTAACAGACAGCGACGAAGAAATTAAAAATAAAATAAAAAGGGCTGTTACCGATTCCTCAGAATTATTAACTTTAGAAGATTTTAAAAGTTTTTCTGTTAATCCGGACTCATTCTCTGACTTTACTAATGTCAGGTTCGGCTTGGGAAATCTTATTTCATTGTATCATGTTGCAACAAACAAAAACTTTATTGAAATAGGAAAAGAATTTGCGGGGAAAGGTTTCGGCGTTATAAAAGCAATTGTTGCAGATTCTATGGCAGAACATTTAAATCCGATAAGAAATCAATATAATGAGATTCGTAAGGATGAGAATAAATTGAAAGAGGTTTTGGCTGAAGGTGCTGAAAAAGCCCACTCAGTTGCATTCAAAACATTGCGAAAAGTATATAAAAAAGTAGGTTTCTACTCGCTTTGATTTAAACTATATTCTTTTAAATTAGAAAATTTTTTTTTGTTATTCTGAACGAAGTGAAGAATCTAATATGAAAAATTTATTACTAAAAATATTATTTACATTCTTACTTGTATTAGTTTTTTTCTCATCTGCATTTGCTCAAAAATATTTTAACACAATCACTTTAATAAATGACTCCGGTGAAAAAGCTTTTGTGAAAATTGTAGGGCCCACTGAACTCCAGGTAGAAGTCCCAAAGAAAAAAAATGTTATTGTTAATGTTTCTTCGGGTACATATTATATACTTGTCAGATATGGTAATAATCCAAAGAATTATTCCTTTACCAAAGGTGACCCATTCATAATTACTCAAACAGAAAAAGAATACACAGCGATTTCAATTACATTGAATAAAACTGTTGGAGGAAATTACAACTCTAATCCGTCAACGAGTGATGAATTTAATAAAGGAGAGAAAGTATTCGCAGATTCTTCTAGTATTATTGTCCCACTAAGCGAGCAGTATTCAAATGACCCGGGATTGGAGGATAATGAAATATTGATTACAACAATTCCCCTTGGATTGAAAATATATCTTGCACCCGATAAAGATTCACTTAAATCAACGCTTATTTCATCCAATTTGCAGATTCAATCATCGCACTATCTCATTGACAGTATAAATTTCAAAGGCTATTCCCCACTCATTCTGAAAGATATTAAGCCCGGTAAATTTCTCATTGCAGTCGAGCCAGTGAAAATAATTGACGACAAACTAAAGTTGAGCGACATTGACGAATCAATGAAACCTACTGCTCTCGTGTCAACTGATGTTTTCCCAAATATGGCGACGAGTGACAAAAAAGGAATGTTCGGTGCAATTGTTTATTTTTACGAAAAAGGCGCTGTAAAAGGTGAGAGAATAATTATTTTGTCAGTACCTCACGAATTACCGATTGCCAAAATGGAGCAGTATTATCCCTCTGCTTCAAAATTCGTTTTTGATGAAGTTGAATTGAAGAAAGAAATTAAGAACAACGGATTCAATAATAAAGAAACCAACAAGGCAATAGAACTTCTGCATCGTGGTGGAAAAATCAGACTCAACGGGAAAGATGTTTCTCTCTTTATCGAAATCCAGAACAATGGAAGCTGGAGAATAGGAACACTTCAAAGAACAAAGAATCAAGATTAAATATTTTCTTTGTAATTATGTAAATATTGTTTAATTTTACTCATCTTACTGAGTAATTATACTCAATATATTGAGTTAATTTACTCAACATACTGAGTAAATATTTAATTTCAAAGGTAAAAATTATGGATTTTCAAAGAGAGCAATTGAAAGAATTAGTTAAAAGAGTGAAAGAGCCTCGAAGGTTCATTCAGGTTATTTATGGTCCCAGACAAGTTGGTAAAACAACCATGGTATTGCAATTAATAAAAAAGAATCTAATACATTGTCATTTTACATCAGGAGATTTAATTAGAAGTAATGAACAAGTTTGGATTGAAGAACAATGGAATATAGCACGCTTAAAACTAAAGCAAAATGGGAAAAAAGAATTTCTACTTATTATTGACGAAATACAGAAAATCAGAAATTGGAGTGAAATAGTTAAAAGGGAGTGGGATTTTGATACTAATAATAAAATACCTATTAAAGTAATTCTACTCGGTTCCTCGAGAGTCATTTTACAACAAGTTTTGACCGAATCTCTTGCAGGAAGATTTGAGACCATTTATCTTGGACATTGGAATTTTAATGAGATGAAAAAAGCATTTGGCTTTAACGAAGAGCAGTTTGCCTGGTTTGGAAGCTACCCCGGCAGTGCTAATTTAATTGATGATGAAAGAAGGTGGAAGCAATACATTCGTGATGCTTTGATAGAAACAAGTATTTCAAAAGATGTACTAATGCTAACACGGGTTGATAAACCTGCTTTAATGAAACGTTTGTTCGAAATAGGCTGTTTGTATTCCGGCCAAATTATTTCATTTAATAAGATCTTAGGCCATTTGCAGGATGCCGGCAATACAACTACACTTTCACATTATTTGTCTTTGCTTGATAATGCAGGTTTATTAGCAGGTATTGAACGATATAGTACAAGCAAATTGAGACAAAGAGCTTCAATTCCAAAATTTCAGGTTCATAATACTGCTCTTATTTCAGCACAGAACATAGATAGGTTTGATAAAATAACCTCACAACCTGAGAAATGGGGAAGGATGGTTGAATCTGCAATCGGAGCACATTTACTTAACTATTCTATAACAAATCAAATCAATCTTTATTATTGGAAAAGTAGTAACGATGAAGTTGATTTTGTACTGTTAAAAGATAATAAACTAATCGGGATTGAAGTTACAACAAGTGCTTCACACGGCACATCAGGACTATCCGCATTTAAAAAGCAATTCAATCCACATAAAATATATCTGATTGGAAAAAGCGGAATCCAGTGGAAAGAATTTGTAAATATTAAACCCATGGATTTATTTTGATGTTAGCCTTATAATATCAATAAATTATATCTAAAACAATTTCGGCTTGAAATTTTTCTTGCTGAATAATGATTTGAACACTGCCAATGCTTCCTTCCGGCGAATAACAATAATGCTTCCTCCTATTACGAAATATACAATTGCAATTATTGTTCTTGCCTGTGTACCCGGAAATAAAAATTGAATAAAAAATAGACAAAAAAGTATTATGGCATCTCGAATATGGAATCTAAGATTCAGAATAATAGCAAATCCCAGGATTGTTTGTGCTAATGTTAGTAAAAATTCTTCACTCTGCCTCGCATCAAGAATCAGTGAGTGCCCTCCTCCTCCAATAACATAAGCTACCGGAAGGCTCCCCACCAGGAGAGTCCATTGATTTATTTTTGATGATAACAATGTACCTATGGCTTGTTGTCCCTGTGCCCGCCATGCAAATATCACAGCTACCAGCAGTTCAGGTGCTTCAGTTGCAGTTGGAGCTACCCACTGCACCAACAAAAACTTATCAATGTGAAATTTTGTTCCTATGTCTATCATAGATTCTGCAAATGGTTGGGCACAAACATATACTACTACTCCTGCAGTTGCAAACAAACCATTTACTGCAAAAAATCTCTGAAGTTTTGTCAATGACAGAAAACCTTTTGTAGTTTCTCGCAAATGTGGTTCCCTTTGTTCTCCGCTCGATACAACAATCATATATGTAAAAAATAGTATAATCAAGACAACTGAATCAATTATTGATATTCTCTTAAAAAAAATGATGAAGAAGCTATACACGCTTGCGATTCCAAGAAAAGCCAATTCGAGCTTAGCCTTTGGCTCTAATTTGACCTGAACTTCTTTTTTCCCTTTTAATCTTTTTGAAAGAACAAATGCAAATACTACTACTGTCCAGCCAACTCCTATTAACAGCCTGTTGCTTCCTGTCATATTAGCCGCCGCATAATGCACATACTCGGGATGGCTGCCCGCCCTGAAAGCTAAGTATATATCAACAGAATATTCAGGTAAAACTGCGATGAGTGCAAGAATAGCAATAGCAAAGCTTGCGGAAATATCAATCTGAGCCGCTTCTGCCGCCCATGTCAACAGCACAGCCGCGACAACGATTCCAAAACCAAAAATTATTGATGATATTATCGGGTCTGTGTGAATGTTGAAAATTTTGAAGACAACACTGGGAACAGCTAAAAGAACAACAGATGTAATTCTGACGAACGTCTTTCTGAACATTATATACCTAAACTCCATTAATAATCATCTGAAAAATGATGACATACAACAACAAACAACATTGTAATTTTTAAAGTAAGCAAAATAAGGGAAATTCAGGAAAATTTAAGATATATAAAATGAAAGATAATTATATAATAAACTAACCAAACACACATATATTAACCATTTCCCGTCAGAATCTTTTCTGACAGGAAATGATATAAAAAAAATTTCAAATGAATGAATTTAAAATTCTACACTTTTTCTTTTATTATAATTCCTGTGAGCCAGCCTGCAATTCCATGGCATACAATCGAGCCGACGAACCAGATTATAGCTAAACTGTAAGGAATCGGGAACATCACATAAGTTCCATATCCCATGCCTAATCCTGAAATAAATCCAAATGTTAAGCCATACCATACACCTATAAAAGGTGACTTGGGATTAATCAGTTTATAATAAATATAAACAAAACCAATTGTCGAAAGGAATGTAACGACATACATAGCCCACATGAGTTTATTCATATCGGGTCGCCAAATTGCCGCCGTCTCCTTATATATTCCAGCCAAAATCAATCCGTGCAAAACGAAGTCCATTGCCTCTAATGCAACGAATACAACTACTACTGCAAGTAGGAATTTTTTAAACATGACTCCTCCATTTATTAGTGAAAAAAAGATTAACAGTTCGGTTTAAATTTGTAAGTCTAAAATAAAAATTAATTTGGTAAGGTCAAAGCAAATAAAGTTCGTTAAGAATTGTTGAATTAGTGTTATTAATTGAGGTGTTGTTATATTAAGTAAATGTATTAAGCTGGATAACCAGTTTCATTTTTAAAAATTACAGCAAATTTTGATAACAATGGATTATTCTTTATTTCTTCATAAATTCTTTCATATTTTTCTTTATCCGATATTCCTGCGTATTTTTTTTCGATTTTCTTCTGTATGTGCCATTTCATTTGAACGCAATCGAATTTTTTTTTCTCTTTCATATTCTAAACGACTTGTTGTGGTGAAAAAATATTAATGGCATTATACCCATTTTCTAAATTGACGTTTTGAAATCCTTTTATTTTATCAAAATGTACAATATGTTTGAATTCCAGCTTACAATAAAATCGGCGTTTGAAATAGTCGCAGCAGCCACATGTTCAGCATCAGATTTGTGATTACTTGTTTTTATACCTGATTCAATATATTTATTTCTGAGTTTGATTATTTCATCAGTAAATAATAATATTTCATAACATTCTTCCGGTAATTTTGATAAAATATTTCGAACTTCTATTGGAGCATCATTTAACTCAGCAAGCAGAACAGGTGATATAATTAATTTGTATATTCCTTTTTCGACTTGCTTAATAAATTCAAGACTAGTTATCGAAAACTCTTTATCAAAGCAACCACCAAAAACCGATGTGTCTGCATATACTCTAAATTTGTTCATTATAATTTATGAGTAATCGTTGTTTTAATTCAAATTACTCCTCCCCCTTCTCCTTCATGCTGATTCCGGTCAGTAACACTTTGGATTTTGGAAGAGTCTTGATTAATAAATACTCTGTGTTAGGAATTTCGGTAAAACCTGTGTAAACGGTGTCGCAGTCAACGAGAATATCGTATCGTTTGCAGTCGTTTCTGAAAACAATGCGTGAAGGTTCGACCATGCTTGCTTTATACTGAGCGAGATAAATGAGAGGTTTACCTTTTTCCTGAACCGTCAATCCGTTTTTTGAAAAAGTAAACATAATTGCAGGATGATTTTCATAATTATTGGATGCACAGCGGATTGCAAACCATACGCCCTCACCCTCCTTGATGTCAACAGTTATATCAGATACAAGGTCTGTTATTCCCTGCCTCTTCAAAGCAATAACCCCCCCTTCATTGAGCATCACAGAGTTGTCATTGACTTCATCGATTGTTTCAGTGTCTGACATTTTCAAGCCAACAATTAATTCTTTATTACCCATGTTAATCGAGAACTGCTCATTAACGCAAGCAGGAACAATTGCCAAAATAATGCACACTATTAAAAGATATATTTTCATTTTCATTGCACTCGATTATTTGTTCTTAAAATATCTCAAATGTTCGGGGAAAAATATTCTGTCGAATAATCCAACACTCAAGCCGATATAGGTCCTGGTAAAGTTGTCAGGATAGCCTATACCTTGAGTTATCTCGCTACCAATGCCGCCTGTCGTAGAGCCTGAAGCATAACCTGCAGCCAAACCAATATTGATTCCTTCGGTTACACGCAAGTTCAATCTACCGCCAATGTGTACAAAACTTGAAGGATAGTAATTATACTCAATGAAAGGTTCAACGGACAATTCATCCATAATTACCGTCTGCCAGAAGCCAAGACGTAAAGGTAAAATACTCATTCCCCATTCTTTTTCTCCAAGTATGACAAAATTTACAAGTGATGTTCCGGCATAAAGTTTCCAGTCGAGAAGAGGCAGAGCCACAGAAGCATTGGCAAGACGCAAAATGAATCCCGTAAGGAGACTTGGAGAGCCGCTGTCGCTTATCCAAAGAGATTTTGCTCCCGAATTAATAAATATGAATTGCATCAATCCAATGTCCCACGATGAATGTTCGTGGTCCTTCCATTCCCTGTATGTCTCAGGAACTCTGTTCAGGAAATCGAGAAATGATATTCCGATTCCTGCATACGGAAAAATTGATGTTGTAGATTTAGAATCATTCACCGGACTCTGCTTAACGAAAGGGCTTGATGCAAGATTTATTCCTGCAGCAAGGCCGATATATCCCCTTACGTTTAATCCTCCTATTGAGCCTACATCAATAGAAGCAGAAAGATTCAAGTATTGGGATGGATACCAACCTAAACCCATGTGCCCGGTTATTGCTATATATGGAATTTCCTCACGTAAATAAAACCTTTTTCTCAGATAGAATGGTGCTATGCTTGCCAAAGTGTTTTCAATTCTGGCATCAGGCCTGATTATCTCAAATCCGCTGAAACCATAAGTCCAATCCTTTGCATCCCGAAACCAACGTAAACGCAATTCCATTATACCAAACCGGTACAGTCCACCGCTGAACACTTTACCGCCGCTTCCACGATATGTAGCTTTTAAATTATCTAAATCCGGAAAAATACCGAACATTCCCGAACCAATAGCACTATCCACGCTTGTCCCTATTAAACCAATACTTTCGAAAAGCCCAAGCCTTATAAAGTTTGGATATTCGCGTATAACTGTACTGTCTCTTTGAATCATCATCCTTTCGGATTGAACTGTTCGGGATGAGGAATAGATAATGCCGTTATCCCTGTTCCCGGGAGCATTCTTGTCTAAATATTGGGTTGTTGTGTCAAGTTCAGATATAGTGTAAATATCTGTCTCAGTCCTTGAGTAAGATATACAGCCCCAGAACTGGGATGACAATATTCCTGCCAACAGAAGAAATAGTAAATACTTTTTCATAATGCAACTTTTAATATTATTTATAAAATCATTTTCATACCATAATCCAAATAAATAGCATCACTGAGTCTCACAGAGTTTCTCAGAGTTTCTCAGAGTATTAAAGAATAAACCTCCTGATACCATCCTTCAAACTTTTGACATTAAAATTTATTAGCAATCCAATATGACACATTGTTAACCTAAGATAAGTTAACATTTGTGCAACATGAACATCATGTATAGCCTCGATAGATTTTATTTCGATTATAACTTTATTTTCAACTATTAAATCAGCCCTGTAACCATGCTCATGTTTAATTTCTTTATAAACAAGAGGAATTTCTTTTTGTCTTTCAACTGAAAAACCATTTCGAGTTAATTCATACAACAAACATTCTTCATAAGCAGATTCAAGCAAACCAGGACCTAATTCTGTATGAATCTGAAACGCAAATCCTAATATTTTCTCGGTTATTTTATCCTCTTCCATTTTTCTCTGTGAAACAATTTTATTACTATTTTACTTATTCCTTTTTCTCTGTGAAACTCTGTGCATAATTCAGTGATACTCTGTGAAACAAATTTTTTTTTGATTCTATTTAATACTTACATCCAATGTGATATATCCCTTCAATTCTGCATGAAGTCTGTCCCCATGTTTTATTTCACCGACTCCTTCAGGTGTTCCTGTAAAAATACAATCCCCTTCCCGCAATCCGAAAATTCCTGATAGATATGAAATCAAAACAGCAACGTTTCTCTCCATTTCTCTTGTGTTTGTAAACTGTTTCATATCATCGTTCACTTTTAATTCAAGAACAAAAAAAGGAATTTCATCAGCAAATTGCGATGCAGGAACTATTCTAGATATAGGTGCAGAAGTCCTGAATCCCTTTGCTACAGCCCAGGGATGCCCATCCTTCTTTGCCTTGTTTTGAATATCCCTTAAAGTTATATCAAGACCGACAGCATAACCTGCTATATATTTCACTGCATCATCAATACTCACATCATCACAATCTTTCCCAATTACAACTACCAACTCGACTTCGTGATGCGGTAAATTTGAAATTGCAGGGAGAATCACCTTGCCACCATCGGGTATATAAGCAATCGGCGGCTTTAAGAAAATAATAGGGTCTTTGGGAACTTCAGAACCCATTTCCTGTGCATGCTTTGAGTAATTCTGCCCGACACAAAACATTGTGCCGACCTTCATTTTTCTTCCGTCAGTAAATTCGTATTCCATAATCATTAACGTATCAATTGCCTGTTAATCTTTGAACTATCCTTTTGTCTTGGTAACACTGGAAAAATTATCCTATGTTTATTTAAATTCGTACTTGTGTCCTGAGGGGGACCTTCAGGTTGTCTTTCAGCATCGAAATTCTCAGGTGACGGGGTTAGCTGAATATTGAATTGAGTTGAAAAACCGGTTGAATCCCTTGTATAGCTGAACTCCTTTTGCTTATACGGAAGCTTTGGGTCATTGTAAATCTTATTCATCAAAATTCCGAAAATCGGTGCAGCAGCAGCAGAAGCATAACCATATCCCTCAGTGAAAGTAACACGCTGGTCATCGAATCCAACCCATATAGCACATACAAGTTGGGGAGTGAAACCTACGAACCATGCATCGGCAAAATCGTTTGTTGTTCCTGTTTTACCTGCCGCTGAAACGTTTTTGAAGTATTGTCTTACTTTAGAACCTGTCCCATAATTGACAACAGCTTCCATCATATATGTCATCTGATTGGATATTTTCTTATCCAGCACATCAGTAGCCTCGCGGGATTTTCCCTGCTGTTGCACAACATTACCGAAATGGTCTTCCACTTTCGTGAGAAAATAGGGCTTAACATGTATCCCTTGATTAGCAAAAGTTGAAAATGCAGAAGCCATTTCCAAGGGGGAAACTTCACCGGCACCTCCTAAAGATAGTGCAGGCAGTGGATATAGATTTGATTCAATACCCATCCTGTGTGCAAGATTTACGACTTGTTCGGGATTCGTTACTTGTGTAATCAAGCGTGCCGAGACAGTATTAATCGAAGCTGCAAGTGCCTGGTATAGAGTCGTAGTCTCACCCGGTTCGCAATGGCCCGTTCCTCTCGGAGTCCAGGCTTCGCCCGTTTCCGGATTAGTATATGTATATGGCCCGCATTCAATAATACTCTGGGGATTCATACCCATGCTAAGTGAAGATGTATATACAAAAGGCTTAAATGCGGAACCGGGCTGTCTTCTTATTTGTGTAACATGATTGAGTGAGTATTTTGCATCTACATGTTCCTGCATGAATTTTGATGATGCCCCAACCATGCCAAGAATAGCACCTGTTATTGGGTCAATTATAACAACACCGCATTGAAGAGTTGTGGCAGCATTTTTCACAGAGTCAATAAACTTTCTGTTAATCTTCAATGAATTTGATATTTCTGATTTTTTAAGTTCAGAAGCTGCAATATAATCAGGCCTGTTTCTGATTGCTTTATTGATCAAATCATTAAGCAATTTCTTATTTGCACCCCATGACCAGGATTTATTAAATATCTGCTGGTATTTCGAGAGGTGCTCTGCAACAGCATCTTTTGCATATCTTTGAATGCGTGAATCGAGTGTAGTGTAAACAACAAGCCCATCCCTGTACAAATCATAACCCTGAATACTGTTCTCCTTGCTTAACTTCTGTCTTATCATCTCGACGAAATGTGGTGCAAGTTCTGTTGTCCTGAATCTTTTATCCTTCCCCATAGCAAGATTCAACGGCTCTTCGGCGGCTTTTATGTACTCATCATCTGATAGATAAGATTCATCCCTCATCAATGAAAGAACAAGATTCCGCCTTGTGATTGCCCTCTCATAATTCACGATACCATTATATCTTTCAGGTGCTTTGAGTAAGCCGACAAGAAAGGCACATTCAGATGTCGTCATCTCGAGAGCTGATTTATTGAAATATACACGCGATGCAACCTGTATTCCATAAGCACCCCTGCCAAAAGCAACGGTATTGATGTACATCTCAAGAATTTCGTTTTTCGTATATCGCTTTTCAATCTGTATCGCTGTGAATGCTTCACGGATTTTTCGCTTAAAAGAACCTTCCGGAGAGAAATATAAATTTCTTGCTAATTGCATTGTAATCGTTGAAGCACCTTCTTTACTTCTGAATGCAAGTGTGTTTTTAACTGCCGCTTTGAAAATTCTGACAGCGTGCACTCCCCAATGCTCATTAAATTTTCTGTCCTCTACTGCAATAAGTGCATTAATAAAATCAAGCGGTATGCTGTCAATCGGCAATGAGACTCGCCTTTCAATAAAGAAATGGTCGAGCAATTCACCATCAGCACTGAATATCTGTGTCGCAAAGTTCTGCTTGGGATTTTCAAGCTGGTTAATAGAAGGCAAACCATAAGACACAACACTTACGACATAAATCGCCGTAATTAGAAGTATCGCAAAAAAAGCAATAAGCAATATTATAAAAAATTTCTTTGGCGCCATAATAATTATTTAGTATTAAGTCTTTCTTGGTCCAAAAAACATATCACCATTATAATGGATTAAATGGTCAGGAAATTCCAATAACCACACTTCTGTTTCCCAAGCAATATCTTGAGAATGTTTTTTGAATTCTTTGAAATCATAAAATGCTGTAATATAAATTTTTCCTGCATTACAATGTTTTAATAAGTCTTCAAGTTCATATACCCTTTTCGGTGAAACAGGTCCATGGGATGTCACTGCTTCAATAAGGAAAATCCATTGTTTTTCTTTATCATATAGTACGATATCCGGTAATTTGCTGTGTTGGTCAATCGGAATACCTATTTTTTCTAAAGTTTCATTGTCTATATATAAATCTTTATTTTCAGTATCACCGAAATACAGTATTATGGAATTGGTAGCAAACCTTGGAGCAAATAGTTCAACAATAGCTGCTTGAATTTCATTATGCTTGCCTGGAGAGAGCTTTAACAAAGATCTATCCTTAAATTTGACAGGCACCATCACAGCTTCACGTCTTTTCCTATAAACCTTTTTTAATTCATCAATTTTATTAAGAAACTTTTTTAATTCTAAATTCCATTTTTTTGTTCCAAAGTTCTTTATTACATTTAAAGCATCAATAGAAATTGCATAATGTGCACGTGGACTATTAACAGGTAAATCAGGGTAGTCAGGATTATAATCAGCTATCCTTGCCTGAACAAATTGATGTAACACTTGTCTTCTAACAGTTTCTCTTGTGTTTGGAGCATAAGTTCTTTTATAATTTTTTTTCATAAACTCCATTATTCCTTTTGAGACTCCTAAACTCTTTCTTTGAGCTTCTTTCCAATTATCTTTTTCTTTAATATCACATAATGCAAGAAGAGTCAATGCTGACGTATCGTTTTGTTGGGCATCAGGCAATCCCAAATATTGTAATATTTGCTTTGCTTCATCAATCTTGTTCATAGTATGATTTTATTTGATTTTAAATCTAAAATATTATCTATTAACAAATCAATTTTATCCTGAGTTACTTTCTTAAGTAATAATGCTTCAGTTCCGATCTTATTCAATTTATCAATATCAGGCATTTTTATTCCACGAAATTCAGTTGAACTGACCTGGGTATTTCCATTAAAAGTTCTGAAATAAATATCATAAAGTTTACTATTCAGTACAACTAATAATCCGAATAAAATTTTCATATTTAGTTCGTTATCTATCCCATAAATATAATTTAAATGATTCTCAACGCCAACATAATCAAAGTTAAAATTATTCTTCAATAGAGGACAGGCAATCAGCCTGCTTGAATCGTCTTTTGAACTGAATCTACGAAGCAAAATATAATTTTTAATCGGAAGTAATAGAGATTTTGAATCCTCATTAATCAATATATATTGAGCTTTATTTTTATTGTTGATAGGCCAATTTAGTTCCATTTTTTCAGTATTACTCATCCAAATTAAAGGTGCATAATCTGATTTTAATCTCGGATTTGATTCAATAACTTTTTTATGTCTGAAAGGAATGACAGGTCCTGTTGAAATATTTATTCCTAAATCAATAAATTTATTCTTAAATGATTCGATAAGCTCTTTAATTTTTATTTCTGTTTCATTAGTAGGTATATGCAATATTTTCTGATGTGTTTTTAAATCAATTAATTCATCTTCATTAAGAGTAAATGACTTAAAATTACTTAAATCTTTTGAACCATTTGAAAAACTAATTTTAACCTTTTTCTCAGTTTGATTATTTCTCTTTATAGCTCTAATTATAATGTTTTCCTGCAGAACATCATCTCGTGAAAAAGCTTCTTTGCGAGAGTTAAATAGATGTACATTGCTTAAAGTAACATTCTTAAAAAAGAATTCTCTGAAAAGCCTGAAATATTGGCCTGATGCGAAACTTCTTGGTATGATAAAAATTAACTCGCCGTCCTTTTTTAATAATTTGGCAGATAATGCTAGAAACATAGCATACATATTAGGCTGTCCATTAATAATAGATTTCATTGCGTTTGAATGAGGTTCGGTCTTAGTTAATTTAAAGTATGGGGGATTAGATATTATAATATCAAATTTTTCGAAATTCTCGAATAAATTTTGATGACTTTCAAGTATTGGTGCATAATTCAAGACATAGTCAGAATTGATAATCTTATATTCTAATTTTATTTTTTGTTTATTAGTCCATTCTTTTAAATATGAAATAACTATTCCAAGGTGATCAATTATCCTTTTGTCTATTTCGAACAAAATTAGCTCAACACTTTTTAAATATTTATTGTTAGTTGATAGATATTCAATTAATGAACAAGAGAGTATCCCGACACCACAACCAGGGTCCAATATTTTAATACTATCCTTATCAATTATTGAGAATGTTGATATGAAACTTGAAATATCAATGGGTGTTAGAAATTGACCATGCTTTTTTTTATCCTTGTCACTGATTAGCTGAGATATATGTCTGCCAACCCTATCAGCATAATGAGAAGGGATTTCATTTATATTATGTTCTAATTTTATAGAATTAAGCATATTTTTAAATTTAATTTAAATTTTCTCTTTTCCCTTCGTTTTGAACTGTTCGGAAATTCCGAACAGTTGTAATGATTCTAACTCTTATTCACCTTCACCAATTCTACTCTGCGGCATCTCTTTCGCCACATCTTGATATCTTCATCCGTGCGTTGAGGCAAAGGCTCTAACTCCCCTGCTGACCTACCCTCCAGCAATTTTGCAGGCACTCCCCGCTTGACAAGCTGAGCTATGATAAAATCAACTCGCCTCTGTCCGAGCTGTTTATTGTACTCTTCTGTGCCTACATCATCAGTATGTCCCACAAATACTATTTTCTCAAGGTAATCCTTAGACTTCATAATATTTTCAGCAAGTATTTCTATTGCCGATTCCCATAACATTGATGTTTCCACTCCATTGCTGTCAATCGTATATCTGTAAGGATTCATATACTCATCTGTAGGAAAGTTGATTCTCAAAGTCAGGTTTTCGGGTATATAAACATCTCTTTCGATATAAGTTAATGTATCTGTGGGTTCAACCCTCATCGAAAATGCATCAAAGAATAAATCACGAGCCTGGGCTACGATTTCATATTCCTTATTCTTTTCTAATTTTACTTTGTAATCTCCCTGTTTGTCCGATTTTGTCTCGGTGTATTTGGTTCTTTCAGGCATTTGTTTAACCGTGATTTCTGCATCTGGAACAGGTTCATTCGTTGTTGCATTGAACACAGTCCCTTCGAGTGTATATGTAGGGGATACCTGCGGAACTTCAGGCTCCTTCTCGACTTTCTTTATTACCTGTACAATCTTTTTAGGAACAATATTTTTAATTCTGACATACATATCAAAACCACCCTGCATCATTACTAATCCGCCTTCACCCGATTTCTGATTTGATGAATAATACAATAGAGAATCAGGAGCAACAGGACTCGATGGGAACAATTCATCGGCAGATGTGTTAAGCGGTGGTTTTAAATTTTCCCCCATTGTGAAAAAGTTCTTTTCTCTCAGAGATTGTAAATCACCTCTTTTAGCATAATTCCAAAAGTCAGGTGAAATCTGAGAAACAAAAATATCATATCCTCCGACTGTTTCGGGACCGGATGATGAGAAATAAAGTTCCTTGCCGTTCTTAGTAACAAAAGGTGTTAGTTCATCGCATTGGCTGTTGACCATATCACCGCAATTTATAGGTTCGCTCCATTTTCCATCGGGCATTTTTACCGAAAAGAACAGGTCATGTCCGGTTGTATTCATATTTATATCGGATGAATAAAAAAGCACATTGCCATCCGGTGAAAATGCAGGCTGAGATTCCCATGAATAATCGTTTTTGTTTATCATCTCCCCGGCTGATTTCATTCCCGTAATTAGGTTACCTTTGAACTTCCCGAAATATATATTAGAATTACCCACTACATCTTCAGATTGAGATGCCGAAAAGGCAGCTTCCTCACCGTTAAACGAAAATGCACCATAACTCCCGTCAATCGGAACACCAATGCCGGACTCCATCGTTCCTTTGTCAGGATTTACCATACGGATAAGCATACCCTTCTGCTGATTTTCATCCGAATAAGTCAGTACAGCCCTGTTATTTGTGTAAAACGATAAGCACCACTCATCATTAGGTGTGTTGATTTGCTTAACTTGTTCAAAAGACCAATACCATTCCAATTTTTTGACATTTTCACTAATTGTGTCGTAAGGAACCCCGTTCCAGTCCCTGTGCTGGCAGTTCTGCCGGGGCGGAGGAGGACAATAAAGTTGTTTAGGTTCTGTACGCCACAAGGCACAACCCGACAGAAAAACATAAGTTATAAACAGTACAATGCAATTAATTTTTTTAACAGTCATAATCACCAGCCAATCAATAAAGTTTGCTCATAATAACCTGAACTGCAATTTATACAATTTTTAAGATTAAGTAAAATGGAAATAATGTATGGATGGAAATAAAATATTATTCAGTTTCACTGTAACAAAATGACTTTTTTTATGTTATATACATGGTTTTAGTTCGAAATTGGAAATTCTTTTTGCAATTTTTTTTTTAAAATCTTAAACAAAATCGAATTGAGACTTTGAAGTCAGTGCAATTAGGTAGAATTAAATAATAAAAAAATTCGTTATTAATATGACAAATAAGATATTTTTTGTTATATTTATTTTGACAATTTAGTCCTTAATAATTAATATTTAAAAAAATTATGCTTCATGATGAATTTCAATATTATATTAATAATCAGGATAAATTGGTAAATGATTACAATGGCAAGTACATTGTTATCAAAGACCAAAAAGTTTTTGGAGCATATGAAACTGAAATTGAAGCTTATATAGAAGCTAAAAAAGAATTTGAATTAGGAACATTTCTTATCCAAAAATGCGAACCTGGAGAAGATGCATTTACCGCAGTTTTTTATTCTAGAAGGCCTGTTTTTAATCAATGAAATATACTCAAGTACATCCATTATCATTCACAATAACCTATAATAAAATAGTTAATGCCTTAGTGAGTGAAATAACCATTTCACCTCCAATTGAGGATCCTGATTACATAAATAAAAATCCAAATGAGATTATTACTAAAAGTATTGATACGCAGGCTATCTGGGATACCGGAGCTACTAATACTGTAATCACTCCAAAAATTGTTGAAGCTCTTGATCTTAAACCAACTGGTATAACACGAATATTTACACCAAACGGAACATTAGAAACATCAACTTATTTAGTAACATTAAAGTTACCAAACGGCATCGTTTTCCCAAATTTAGATGTAATTATGAGTGCTGATATAATGAGCGATTTAGATGCATTAATTGGAATGGATGTTATAACAAAAGGTGATTTTTGTTTAACAAATAAATTGCATACAATATTTACATTTCGTATTCCTTCTATGGCTAAAATTGATTTTGTAAATGAAGACAACAGTTTAATTCATTCATCTGTGAAAAATATTGGAAGAAACGATCCTTGTCCCTGCGGTAGTGGGAAAAAGTATAAACAATGTCACGGTAGAAATCAATAAAAAAATCAGTAAATCTTTTCTTTAATCCTCAAAACTTCACCGGTAGTTTCACTGCTACTTTCAATATATTCAAATACTGAGCCTTCGGTATTTCCACTGCACCAAGTGACTCTGTAAATTCATTTATAAATTGTGTGTCGAGTAGTATAAATCCGTTTTCGATTAAGTAATTTGCCAGATGATAAAAAGCCGCTTTCGAAGCATCGCTGACGGTGGTGAACATTGATTCTCCAAAGAATGCACCTCCCAAAGCCACTCCATACAAACCTCCAACGAGTTTGCCATCTATGTATGTCTCAACAGAATGTGCATAACCGGCTGAATGAAGAATCACATAAGAATCAATTATTTCCTGCGAAATCCATGTATCATCCCTCTGACTGCATGCTTCTATTACTTTTCGAAATGCAGTGTCAATCCGAATCTCAAAGCCTTCTTTCTTTATTGATTGTCGCACTGAGCGAGGCATTTTAATTTGAGCGAGTGGAATGATTGCCCTCGGGTCGGGTGAATGCCAGAGAATAACGCTCTCTTTACTTTCCGCCATCGGAAAATACCCGCTT
The DNA here is from genome assembly GCA_001804705.1 of Ignavibacteria bacterium RIFOXYC2_FULL_35_21. GTDB lineage: Bacteria > Bacteroidota > Ignavibacteria > Kapaibacteriales > UBA2268 > XYC2-FULL-35-21. Next base: position 5,437 of record MHAY01000069.1, on the reverse strand, counting down.
GCATAAGCATTAATTAGAAATTGAGGCTCGATTATCGTTCTTAGTGCGTCTTCTCTCATTTCAATTTTATAAATTTCCCTACTCTTTGTTCAGAACCAGCTTGAAGTTTTATGAAATTAATTCCATCTGGCAATAAGGATGCATCAAAAGATGTTTCTTTATTACCTTCAGGTAAATACTCATTTACAATTTTTTCGATTTCGTTCCCAAAAATATCACAAACCGAAAGTTTGACGAAAGAATATGATGGAACATTATAATTAATACTCAATGATGAAGAAACAAGATTAGGATTAATTATTAGTTTTGAATTATTAATAGAGGGTGTTTCAATTACATCAAGAAATTTTGTCAAATCAAATAACATAAGGCTACCGTTGGATAAACCGCATGCAATTTTTGATGAATCGGGTGATGTATCAATAAATAATGAATTATGTCCTTCTATCATAATTGTATCAATCAAATCCTTATTTTCAATTTGATAAAACCTGATAACTGAATTATCACCATCAGTAAATGAAGTTGTAATCAAATACATATTATCTCGAGAATATTGTATTGAATTACATGAAGGCCAACTAATTTGTTTTTCCAAATTCTTTGTATCTAAATTCCATATTAAAAGTGAATCACCATTTGTAGCCGATAAATATTTTGAATCATAAGAAATGTCTAGCATTATATAATTGTTATCATAAAAAACATTTTCATAATTGAGTAATTCAATAGTATCAGAAGTATTAAAATCATAAAGTATGATTGAAGATTCAGAACTGGATTCACCTCCATGTGAAGGACTGGTCCAATAAAAATAATACGAACTAATTATAAGTATATTACCATCATTGGAATATCCAATAAAAAAAGGAGAATAGGAATTGAATTCAGATAAAAATTCACCATTTTCTTTGTCCCATTTATTTACAAATCCACTTGTCCAGCCTATACCACCATGATCTTCTTCAACAGAAACAGCTGTTATAAATTCATTATTTTGTGGATTAAATCTTAGAGTTGTTTTACTAAGATCGTAATAAACCATTCCTTGATATCTCCAGTCATGTTCAGCTTTGACTGAGTAAATTAATGAATCTTTTACATAATCATACATATAAACGGGTGCAGTAATGCCATATTCTCTTGTTGCAATACCAAGTCTTTTACCTTCTTCATCAATACATACATACGTTACTGAATCATACGGTACAACAAACTCCTTTACTAATAAACCTGTTTCCGATTCCCATTGTCGAAATACATTATCTAGGCTATATGTATAAATGTAATTGCCATCTATTGAATATTTGATATATTTATATTCACCAACTACTTTCTTTTGGAGCTTATATGTGCCGTAATCAATCCACCCTGATTCAGTAGTGTCAGTAAGTTGTTTGGGATTTTGAGCAAAGGCTCCTGCATATAGCACAATAAATGTCAATATTAGAATTGCTTTTTTCATCTTAATGATTTTAAGAACTTTTTATAAAATACTTGTTTTTATTTTATAAATGACACATCAAACCCAAAAAGGTCTCAGAAATAATTAAATTTTTACCTTCTTTCGTAATTCGTAATTCGTAATTCGTAATTACTTCCTCGGTGTATCCGGTATTAGCTCGAACTTCTGCCAGTCGCCGATTTGGTCTGCATCGGCTTTCAATCCGAAGCCCCCGCCGCCCACAGCAGTCATGTATTTACCATTTGTTGCCTTGAGTGCAAATTTGTTGTTTTCCAATTCGATATATTCAAATATTTCATTGCTTCCAATTCCCCTTCCTCCGGCATTTGCCATCCCTTTGTCAATTGATATATAGTTTCCATTAAATGTTTTAAGTGCAACTTTATTTTTATTCACTTTTACAAATTCGAAATTTTCAAATTTTTCTGTTTTGCCTGCATTTACTAAAATCTTTTCACCGCCACCATTAATTGCACTGATAAAGTAACCGTTGAATGATTTGAGCCATGCTCGGCGAAGTTTGAGCATCTCGAATACTTCCCACTCGAGGATTTTATCGCGGTTTGCCGAAACTTCATGTTCACCTCCATTTATTGCAGTAATATACTTACCGTTAGCACCCTTTAAAGCTATCTTGTTATCATCCAAATCAACAATATCGAAAATTTCCGTTGTTCCGATAGAATCCTTGTTAGCTTTGATAGTCTCAATATTATCTGCTACACTTACATATTTCCCCTTTTGCGTTTTTAGTGCAATTTTATGGTCTCCAACCGGAATAACATAGAAAATTTCCCAGCCTCCGACACTTTCCCTGTCAGCGAGTATATTTCCGCCACCTCCTCCATCGGCACATATGAAATAACCACCCGAAGTGCGTAATGCAACTTTTGCAAATATACTTTGCATATCCTGGTACTCATCCTGCCATGGTAATTCTGATTTCTTTGGAATATCCTGAACAGGATTGCTCCTGTCAGCCATGCCTCTCGATGCAATGTCCTGCTCACCGCCCTGAGCGGGAGTAACTTTTTGAGTGTTAGTCGAGAGGAAAACAAAATCGCCCTTATCAAGATGCGGATTCCGGATTTTTCCATACTGTGGGTGCTGATTGTTCCTTGAATAATTAATAACCTTTTCAGTAAGGAATTCGCCAAGCTCCGTACCGGTGATGAATCCGTCTCGGTTGACATCTGCCTCGCCGTCAAGCCCTGTAACAAGTTGTTGGCGAAACACACTTTCATCAGGTACAGTTTCTTCTGCACTACCGGATGAAATAAATTGGCGAACAGGTTTCGCTGTTCTATATGAAATATTTTCGGGTATAGCCCTCGTGATTGCAAAGATTGAACCTGAAAAACATGCGTCAAACAGAAACAATGCATGTTTTGCCTGAATTTGCTTTGCATAAACTTCAATCTGCTGCATTGTCATCGCACGTGACAGAAATGATGCTTTGTCAACATTCGGATTAGCGGCATCTACAGGAACTATGTATCCCATTTCTTCCCCATAAGATGTCTTGATTGTATGCCCATGCCCCGCAAAGTAGAATATAAGCCTGTTTTCAGGGTCCATACCGTATTTATTTATGAAGTCTCTGTATGTTCCGTCAATTTGCTTGTGGTCGGCGTCAATAACTGTGAAAACGATGAACCCCTGCTTTTCGAGTGACTGCCTTACTGCATCTATGTCCTTCTGCACGCCTCGCAGTGCGGGCCATCCATTGTTATAATTCACTTCGCCGATAATCAGCGCATAGCTTTTGTTGTAAAGCTGTACATTCTGCCCCTGCTCATTCGGTAATACGATTTGTGAAATTGTTATTGAATTTGCAAAAATCAATAGCATTGTAAATGCAAATGAAAATGTGTATTTCGTTTTCATATCAAAGCCTCCGTAAATACAATAGCAATACTGCAACAAACAGGATAATTAAAAACATATTAAATTATAATGAAATACGAAGGTTTCCAAATAAAATTTTAGGAGTTATTTTAAAGTTGAATGATAGACCTAATAAATTCGCTATAAGTTTAAAAAATATCTTTAATCATTATTTTTATTTTGGGGCATTTAGGGTTTTCTTTTTCTTTTGTTCGATTTTTTTTATGCTATCAACTGAAGGTAAATCCTCAGGCATAGTGCCACCAATTTCCTTAATTGTTTTTCGGACTTTAACACCAACATCAAAATGTGCTTTGTTGGCTTTATGTTTCCCTTTGATATTTTCTCTCTTTAATTTTTCTTCGGTTTGTGTAGCACGAAACAGATTTGCTGCAAGTTCAGTACTACCCATATGGTCAAGTATTTGCTGGCTCTTTTTTAATAGCTTTTTCTTATGTATATCTTTGGCTCCAAGCCCACCGTACAAACCTCTATAACCATGGTCTTGAAATATTGCATAGTCATATGGCTCAATTACCCCCGCATCCTTTGCAACGGATGCAAGTTGAAGGTTGTGCTTTTTCAATTCTTCTCTTAGGAAAAGTCTTTTATCATCCTCAGTCTTGAGTTCCAGATATTCTTTAAGTTCCTGAATTTCCTGTTTTCTTGTTTGAACTGCAAAATATGTTTGACCGATTGCAACAACTTTCTTGGAAGGGTCAGCATTTTGTACAATCAAATAACATGCATATCGTGAAAGGTGTAGGTCTCCTATATTTCTTTCAGCACCAGAGCCAATCTGAACCATTTTGTCCATTCGGACGAAATGGTCTAAGTCTTTTTGTCCTGAGTTGTTACAAGATTCCTTAGCTTTATTGATAACATTAATAAATTTTCGCCAATCCGTGTATTCAAGAATTTTAAAAAAGTCACGGGCAGACCAGTATTCCTGCCCATACTCATTTACTTTTTTATAATCTTCAAAAACGGATGATTTTACTTTTTCAATTTCATAATTATTATTCATAAGCACCTCAAGATTTTGATTGAATATTTTTCAAGATGTTTTTTATTTAAATTTTTAACGATTTTACCAATTTATCTAAATCAACCTCTTCTTCAATAATCTCACCTTTAGCCGCTTTCAATACTAATTCAAGAGATGCTATTTCTTGTACTCCAATATACTCGATGAATTTATCCAAATCTCCTGAATCTGCATAAGCAAGTGATTGCAAATATCCTTCTCTGTCATCTGTTGAAATTATTGCTGGTGGATAGTCGTGCATCATCAGTATAAAATTCATTAAGATTCTTGCCATCCTTCCGTTCCCGTCATCAAAAGGATGAATGCGAACAAATTGATAATAAAAACCCGCAGCAGTAATTAATGGGTGTAGTTTAGAATCATTTTCTTTGAACCAGTTCATCAAATCATTCATTTTGGCTGGTGTTTCTTCAGGTGTTGCAAAATAAAATATACTCCCATCCTTTGTTTTCACATGGTTTGGTAATTGTTTATATCTGCCGGGAACCACTTTCCTTTTTTTTGGTTGTCCGTCAGGAGTGATAGCATCAATATCGTAAGGTTCACCCAGTATTATCTCGTGCATCTCGCTTATAAATTGCTCCGTTAATGGACGGCCCTTTTCTTTGACAATTTCATATAATAATTGAACTACTTTATCATGCCCTCTCATCTCGATAATATCTTTTATCGGTTTACCTCCTGCTGTTATTCCCCAGAACAATAAGGCTTTCGTTTCACCATAAGTAAGAGTGTTCCCCTCGACATGACTTGAATGATAATTCCAGTCGAGCCTCACTTTCTGCATTAGTCTCTGCTCCTGCTCAGGTTTGAGAGGTTTATATTTGTCAACCTCAGCTTTTAACTGGTCCATCCTATCAAGTAATTGCTTCAATTCAGATTTCATTTTCGTACCCGTTTGCATAAACAGAAATGATTTATTTAAAATTGAAAATCAAATATATAAATAATTCAATTATTATTATAATCTTAATTCATAACAATCGAGTAGGAGGTAAGGGATTATTTCCCTTACCGTCCTCTCACACCACCGTACG
>MHAY01000068.1 GCA_001804705.1 Ignavibacteria bacterium RIFOXYC2_FULL_35_21 | reverse complement strand
TTCCATAAGTTTGTAATTGTATTTTTCTATTGCATTTCATTAGAATTTTCGTTAATTGAAAAATCTGGGATTATGCAATTATTAGTATTGGTAATGAGGTGAAATCAATTCCATTCGTTGTATTTAAATAAAATAGTTATTCACCGAATCAGTGCTGTTCGTACAACTCGGGTTCGGGTGCTTCGGATTCATCAATTTCATCTGTGGGCTCTCGTAGTTCACGCAACCAGAAAACAACTTGTCGTAATGCACTTGCAATAATATAAAACATCATAAGAGGAAATATAAGCTTTCCTTTAGTTATGATTGATGTTATTATACCAATAGCAAAGAGGATAGTTACAATTGGCCTTTGCTTAATAGAACGCTTAGTGAGTCTAGGGAGATTGTCGAACTTAATTGTCGAAACCATCGCAAGTGATGTCAATGCAACGACTACAATACTTGCTATTGCCTTGATATGTGCTGAATAATCCGGGGATAAATGATAAAACAGAACATAAGAAACTATAGTCAGTGCTGCTGATGGAATAGGTAATCCTGTAAAATAGAGTTTGTCAACATGGCTCGAGAGCTTGACATTGAACCGAGCAAGCCTTATAGCACCTGCAAGTGCAGGTAATGCCGCTATAAGGATTCCTGTTTCCTGCAATTGAAAGAAATGTGCTTTAAACAACATATATGCAGGTGCGGCACCGAATGATACGACATCTGAGAGAGAGTCGAGTTCGGCGCCAAATTCGCTTGTAGAATGGATAAGCCTCGCCATTACTCCATCCAGCATATCAAAGATTGCAGCGAATAATATAAAGATTGATGCTTTGTAAAACTCATCCTGGGATATAAACACAATTGCTGCAAATCCGTTGAATAGATTCAACAGAGTAAATAAGCTTGGTACTATGGAGCGGGTTATACGCACAATTTAATTACGAATTACGAATTACGAATTACGAATTACGAATTACGAATTACGAATTTAAAGAATTAATAAGGAATAATTTTGTACACTTAAAATTTTGCATTATTCATTTTACATTATTCATTTTCGCAATGATTGTTTCTACTGCAACAACGCTCTGTCCTTCTTGAATGAAAATTTCAGATGATTCAGGTAGAATGACATCCATGCGGGAACCGAATTTCATCATTCCGAAACGTTGTCCTGCTTTCAATGTGTCACCAACACATATGTCCCAGACAAGACGGCGGGCAAGAACACCAACAATCTGTTTAAAGAAAATCTTTCCGATTGAATTTTCCATACCGATATGTGTCTGCTCATTTAATTCGGAAGATTTTGGGTGTGTTGCAATAATATAGTTCCCAGGATTATAAGTGAAATATTTTACAATACCACTAATTGGGATACGATTAACATGCACGTCAAGTGGGGATAAAAAAATGCTAATCTGAACAGCATTTTGCTTTAGAAATATATCTTCATTGACTTGTTTTATTTGAATAACTTTGCCATCGGCGGGTGCAAGTACCAGAGATTCATCTTTCAAAGCATTTTCAGGAATCTTTCTGTCAGGGTCTCTGAAAAACCATAGAGTAATAGCAATTAATATGATACCAGAGCAAATAAAAATGGAAGATACCCAAATTTTTGATATAAAAGAAGATGAGATAATTAAAACAACACTAATAAACAATAAAATAATGATGTTATCAAGACCGTATTTTGTTAATCTTATCATAAAAAAAATAATTACTAATTGCTAATGAATAATTAATAATGAAGCACCATGGTTTTTGCTTTTGGAAACATCATTAAATTTCATTACAAAAATACGAATAAAGAGGATAAATTGTGTAGTAATTAAGAAGGTTTTTTTGTAAATTGCCAAGTCATAAAATCAGAAAAATAAAAGAATAGATTATTTATATAACCATTTTAAAAAAAGGATGGATACATGAAGTTTTCAGTTGCACTTCCGGAGTTTCAAAAGGCATTACAAAAGAATTTGCCTGCTATACCAAGAAAGTCAACATTGCCTGTGTTGGAGCATTTACATTTTTCCCTTTCGGGTAATGAATTAAGAGTTGTATCAACAGACCAGGATATAACTATTATGTCTCATCTGAATGTTAGTGGAGCAGAAGACGGCTCAATTTTAGTTCCCGGAAGGAAAATCGGCGACCTTGTTAAGACATTGTCAGAGGGCCAGCTTGATTTTTCTGCTAACGAATCCACAAATGAAATTAAATTGAAAACATCAACCGGGAAATATACCTTGCGAGGCTTGAGCACAAGTGAATATCTGGATATACCAGAACTTTTCGAATCCGAAAAACCTGATTTGGAAAAGGTGAAAATAAGCGAAAAGTCCGGTAAGGCACCGGCAATGTATTTTAGTAAAGACAATATAAGCTGGCTGGCTGATAAGACTCATTATGCCGTATCAACCGACGAGTTCCGCCCTGCAATGAATGGTGTGCTATTCCAATTCAGGGAGAATTTCATTACAGCCGTCTCGACTGACAGTTACAGATTGGTGAAGGCAGTTGTTCATGCTGACAAGGGTTCTTATCCGAACGAACTGGACCTGATTATTCCTGCACGTGCTATCGAGCTTTTAAGAAAGGTTGATAATGAAGTAGTTATGAGTGTGATTGAAACGCGGAACAGAATTACACATGCAAGGTTTGATGTCGGGGATACTGTGTTTATCACAAGATTGATTGATGAGAAGTTTCCGCCTTATGAGTCTGTTATTCCTCAAAATAATGAATTGAGCGCTACCGTTAATCAAAAGGATGTTATTAATGCCATTAACCGTGTAGCACAATGCACAAGTGAATTGAATCACCAGATTAAGATGGTTATAGAAAAGAACAACATTTCAATTTCGGGCCAGGATGAGGATAGCGGCAGTGAAGGCGATGAGGTTATAACATGCGATTTCAGCGGGAATAAGGTTACAATAGGATTTAATTATAAATATCTGTATGATGCAATTTCAAACATTGATACGGATGATGAAAAACAGGCAGTACTAATGACTTTCTCGGAGCCTACAAGGCCGGTATTGATAAAGCCCGGCAAGGAAGAATTGGATTTATTGATGCTGATAATGCCTGTTCGATTAACGTAATCAATTACGAATTATGAATTATAAATGTAATGGCAAAACATAGTTTTGACTATAAATAAAAAATTAGCAGCATAGAGTTAAGATGTACGTAAGCGAGATTTTAATTAACAATCTGCGGAATCATGTTCATTCGGAATTGGATTTCGGCAAAGGATTGAACGTTTTGTTTGGCTTGAACGGCTCAGGGAAGACGACCATTCTTGAAGCAATTTCCTTATGCGGTTTTTCAAAAAGCTTTATGCACGTCAACGACAGTTCCCTGATGAATAAAGAAGAAGCTTTTTGGCATGTGTCCCTGAACTCAAGGAATGATTTTGATATACCTTATAAAGTAAATATCAGGTTCAATGGTAGTGGAAAGAAGCAGATTTCATCTACTTTCGGAGACAATTTACTTCCGAAGGATGTGATAGGTGAACTACCTCTTGTAATATTATCACCTGATTATAAGAACATAACATCCGGTTCACCTGCTGACAGGAGGGAGTTCATTGATAAGATTTTAGCTCAATCGAGCAAGATTTATGTCGAGGATATTATTAAATATAAAAAAGCCTTAAAACAAAGGAACAATCTTTTAATCAGGGCAAAAACCGAAAGGCACTATAATCCTCAGGTTATTGAACCCTGGACAGAAGTTCTGATTAAAACCGGAGCAGGAATAATTAAGAGAAGGAAAGAGTTTGAAGTCGAGTTTGTTAATACTTTCCGGGAAAGATACAAAGATGTATCGAAAGGGAAGGAAGAAGTTTGGCTTGAATATGTTCCCAGTGGAGTAAAGGAAATTGATGGGAAAACAAATAAAGATGAAATTAAAGAGAGTTTAAAGCTGGCTTTTGAAAAAGCTGAAAAAGAAGAATTGAGGCGTGGTACAACCTTATATGGCCCCCAAAAGGACGAATTAAAAATATTAATTAATTCGGGTGTGGCTAAGGAATATGCTTCCCAGGGGCAGCATAAATCGTTGTTAATCAGCCTCAAATTTTCGGAGTTTCATTATTTGAAAGAAAAGAAAAGAGAAACTCCTGTGGTTTTGCTCGATGATATATTTTCCGAATTGGACATTGAAAGAGCTGAGAAAGTGTTGGAGATGGTTACGTCAAATTCCGCTCAGACATTGATTACTGTAACTGATGGCGAAACCATGAAAAAAATTATGCCTCATAAGGCTGATTGTAGATTTTATAAAGTTGATAATGGCTTAATTTATAAAGAATAGTTATTCAAAATGCTGAATTATAAATTCTGAATTTGAAAAAGAATTTTCTTTGAATATTTTCATTAGTCATTGGTAATTAATAATTAAGACATGGTTTCCGGTTCATATAAATCGCCACAACCATTGAAGGAGGTCTTCAATAACCTTATATCGGGATTGGGTTGGGAGGAGCTTGTTAAACAAGAAAGAGTACCGGAGCTATGGAAAGAGATAGTAGGGGACAGGATAGCTGAAAAAGCCGGGTATGTGAGATTTGAAAACGGGATACTATTTATCAGGGTGGATTCATCTGTTTGGCGTTCTGAATTGTTCTTGAGAAAAGAGTCATTTAAAAACGAAATAAATAAGAGATACGGGAGCAAAATTGTTGACGAAATCGTCATTAGATAAATATGATTAAGAGAATGTAAAATTAAAAATGCAAAATGTATAATTAAAAATGTAGGGGCAGAAAATTTTCTGTCCCCAAAAGATTGTAAAAGAAATTTTCAAATAAATTTTAATAAAGAGAATTATGACAGACAAGGAAAAAATGGAGAATGATGATAATGATTCTGTCGAGAAAGCAATCAGTGCTATCTCTGCAAATGATACGAATGAGGATGAAGAGACGTACGAATTAATGTCCTCGATTGATTATGATGAGAATGCTGAGTATAGTGAAGAAAGCATTAAGGTTTTGGAAGGCCTGGAGGCAGTTCGCCGCAGGCCTGCAATGTACATAGGTGACATAGGAGAGAGGGGATTGCACCATCTTGTTCATGAGGTTGTTGACAATTCGATAGATGAGGCGTTGGTTGGATATTGCAAGAATATATGGATTAAGCTTCATAAGGACGGCTCATGTTCGGTTGAGGATGACGGAAGAGGTATTCCGACGGGACCGCACCCGGTGAAACAGATATCAACCTTAGAAGTTGTGATGTGTACTCTTCATGCCGGAGGAAAGTTTGATAAGTCTTCCTATAAGGTATCGGGAGGCTTGCATGGAGTTGGTGTTTCATGTGTAAATGCATTGTCATCTGAACTGACTGCGACAATTCACAGGGATGGTAAAATTTTCGAGCAGAGTTATTCTGAGGGTATTCCAACAACGCAGGTGGAAGAAAGAGGAGAAACCAAGAAAACGGGAACGATAATAAAATTTAAGGCTGATGAAAAAATATTCAAGACGACATCTTTCAGATTCAGCAAAGTGGCAGAGCGGTTGAGGGAGCTTGCATTTCTGAATCCGGAAGTAGTGATTGAGTTAAAAGATGAACGTGACGGGAGGGAAGAGAAATTTCATTATAAAGGGGGCTTGGTTGATTTTGTAAAGTATATTGACAATGGAGCTACACATGTATGCAAGCCTATATACATTACGGGTGCCGAAAAAGGAGAAACAGATGTTGAAACTCAGGTTGAAATCTGTTTCCGTTACAACACAGGTTATACTGAGAATGTATTGTCCTATGTGAATAATATTAATACAATCGAGGGTGGCACACATGTAACAGGATTCAGGTCTGCATTGACAAGGACTTTGAATGTTTATGCGGCGGCAAATAACAAATCCAAAATTCAGTTAAGCGGCGATGATTTTCGTGAGGGATTGACGGCAGTAATATCAATCAAAGTACCTGAACCACAATTCGAAGGGCAGACGAAAACAAAGCTTGGCAATGGTGAAGTGGAAGGAATAGTAAGAACAATATTAAATGATAAACTGAGCCAGTTTCTTGACAGCAATCCATCAGATGCAAAGAAGATAATTGAGAAAGCGGTTTTAGCGGCCGAAGCAAGACTTGCCGCGAAAAAATCGAGGGAACTTGTTCGTAGAAAGAGCGCACTTGAAACTTCAACTTTACCAGGTAAGCTTGCAGATTGTTCACTGCAAACACCAGAGGATTGCGAGATATTCATAGTCGAAGGTGATTCTGCAGGCGGTTCGGCAAAGCAGGGAAGGGACAGGCGTTCACAGGCAATACTACCCTTGAAAGGAAAGATATTAAATGTACATAAAGCACGTGAAGCGAAAATTTTGGAGAATGAAGAAATCAGGGCAATAATAACAGCATTAGGCGCAGGATTTGCAACTGATTTTGATGTTGAGAAAACAAGATATGGAAAAGTGATTTTGATGGCTGATGCTGACGTTGACGGTTCACACATAAGAACTTTGCTTTTGACATTGTTTTATCAGTTCATGCAGGATATAATAATTAAAGGGAAACTCTATATCGCACAACCTCCCTTATATAAAGTAAAAAAAGGCAAAAGCGAATTTTATGCTTATAATGAAAGTGAGCGGGAAAATATTATCCAGAGAATCAGAAGGGATATAGCAGCAAAAAAGGGGACATCCATGCCTGACGAAGAATTGCCTGAAAATGCTACCCAGGATGGTATTGTGATTTCCCGTTTCAAAGGCCTTGGTGAAATGAATCCCGAACAACTCTGGGAAACTACGATGAATCCTGATAAGAGAACTTTACTTCAGGTAACAATCGAAAATGCAACAGAAGCTACAAAGCTGTTTGAAACTTTAATGGGGGATAAGGTTGAGCCAAGAAGGCTTTTCATCGAACAAAATGCACAATATGTAAAAAATCTGGATGTTTAAAATCAATTACGAATTACGAATTACGAATTATGAATTGTGGTATTAAAAATGAAAAAATCTTTTTTTTATTTTATAATTATTTTAGCGGTTACAATTACCACTTTTGCCCAGACAGTTGAGGAAAAGAAAATTGCCGAGTATAAGCCGTTTGTTGAGCAGTTCATGAATTATTTAAGCAAGGAGGATTTTTCGAAAATACCTCCAATGCTGGATTCGGCGGCTGCATTTCAATTAAACAATTACCAGCTTGAATTAATCAGCACTCAGCTTTTATTTCAATATGGAAAATTCAACAGCATTGATGAATATAAGTACAAGCTCTATCAAAATTATGATATGCTCGAAATAAAATGTGATTATGACAGGGCAGTTCTCGGTTATAGGTTTGTTTTCGATAGTCTTATAAGGATTGCAGGATTTTGGGTAATATCAAAAACGGATAAGGATTTTTATAAGAATCCTGAATATGTTGATACTGCATCATTTTCGGAGCGTAAGTTTGAATTTGGTGTCGAGGGATGGAGATTGCCTTGTGTTCTCACAATACCAAAAGGAGAGGGGCCATTTCCTGTTGTTGTTCTTGTTCATGGTTCGGGTCCAAACGATAGGGATGAGACATTAGGTCCCAACAAGCCTTTCAGGGATATTGCATGGGGTTTGGCTTCGAGGAAAATTGCTGTGTTCAGGTATGATAAAAGAACGCTTACTCATCGAAATAAATTCCAGCAAATGACCGATTCTATAACACCATTTCTTGAAACGGTAGAAGATGCAATCAAAGCTGTGGATACCTTAAAATCAATTCCTGAGATTGATAAAAATAAAATATTCGTTCTTGGCCACAGTTTAGGTGGTATGCTTCTTCCGAGAATAGCAAAGGGTGATACTGCAATTAAAGGATTAATTGTCATGGCAGGTTCAACAAGGCCTTTCGAAGACATATATTATAGTCAGGTCAAATATATACTCAGCCTTGACAGCATTATTTCAAAGGAGGAAAAAGAGGAGTTAAAGAAAATAGAGAAGCAGGTAAAAGCTGTGAAGAGTAAAAAACTTTCAATTAAAACACCTGCATCGGATTTACCTATGAATATAAATCCTCTTTACTGGCTCGACCTGAGGAATTACAAGCCCCATGAACTTGCTAAGAAATTGAATAAGCCAATGTTGATACTTCAGGGACATAGAGATTACCAGGTTACTTATGATGATTTTAAGCTTTGGCAAAAAGCTCTCGGCAGTAGGAAAGATGTCGAAATGAAGAGTTATCCTAAACTTAATCATCTGTTCATGGAAGGCGAGGGAATGTCTAATCCGAATGAATATAATAATGAAGGGCATGTTTCGGAATTAGTTATTAAAGCAATTTCCGGATGGATACACAAACAGAAATAAATGTTGAATTATAAATTTAAATATTATTTTGGGTTCATTACCCTGCTTTTCATTATATTTCAGATTGTAGAAAGTAAGCCTATCCATATCTCACAAGAAAATTTCTCATATCATTTAATAAAAATTTATTTTGATGATAAATTTACTTATAATGATTTATTAAAATCAGGATTTGATTTGGAAGGTGCTGATGTTAATAAATCTTCTGCTGAGCTAATTTTAAATAACCAAGAACTGCAATTATTAACAACTCAAAAAATCAAATATGAAGTTCTCGTTGATGATTATGAAAAATATATCGAAAACAAAATTGAAACATCAAAAAAAAATCTTCCGCAATTAGCAACCGAAGGAAATTTCAGGCTGGGTACAATGGGTGGTTCTTACAAGCTCGAAGAAGTATATGAAGTCTTCGATGAGATGCGCCAAAAATATCCCGACTATGTAGCTAATCCTGAAGTTATAGGCTATACTTATGAAGACAGGCCTATAATGGCATATTGCTTCGGCATTAAAAATCCAACAAACAAAAAAGAAGTCTTATTTACCGCTCTTCACCATGCAAGGGAAGGGTCAGGTTTAACAACTCTTGTTTATTTTTTGTGGAATTTATTGGAAGGAATTGATATTGGAAATCCCGAATCGGAGTTCCTACTGAAAAACAGAACTATTTATGTTGTCCCTGTAGTTAATCCTGATGGAGTAGCTTTCAATGAAGAAAGAGCACCCAATGGCGGTGGTATGTGGCGAAAGAACAGAAAGAAGATAAATGATTCGACTTATGGTGTGGACTTGAACAGAAATTATGGCCCACAACAATTTTGGGAAGCAGATAATAATGGTTCTGCTACTAAACCCGAATTTGAAACTTATCGCGGTGAATCGCCTTTCTCTGAATTTGAAACTCAAGCGATGAGAGATTTCTGTATTAATCATAAATTCAGATTAGCCTGTAATTTTCATTCTTACGGTGAGCTTATTATATTCCCCTGGGGTGCCAAAAATGAGGAAACTCCGGATTCACTTTGGTTCCGTTCATTCACGAAAGAAGTTACCGATTACAACAATTATTCTTTTGGAAGAGGCATCCAAACCGTTGGATATGAAGTGTCCGGAGACTCAGATGACTGGATGTATTTAGCAATTTCGGAGAAACCAAAAATATTTGCAATGACACCCGAAGTCGGGAATGATAAGGACGGATTTTGGCCCCTGATTAACAGATACATTCCAATTGCACAGGATAATCTTTATATGAATTACAATTTTTTATGGTCTTCTGCTGCTAATCTCAGATATGTTAGATCAGTTTATGATTACGATTCAGTAAATAAAGAAGGTGTAATTACTTTAACTGTTCAAAACGTTGGTATTGAAGATTTAAATTCCTCATCACACCTGTTACTTGAAACATTGAATGACTCTGTCAAAATCCTATCGCCTGAAAGGATAATATTACCACTTAAAACAACTGAAACTCAAACAGAGAGATTTATTATTCCATATCCTTATGGTTTCAGTAACGGCAGTTTTGGAACATTTGTTTGTAAAATTGTGCAGGATAGTGTTCTAAGGACTGATACAATTAATCTTCAACTATTTAGATATTCAATATACAGTATCTTTTATAACGGTTCATTAGGAAAAGAATGGGTGAATGATAATTGGAATGTTATTGATGATAAATCAATAGGGAGGAAAGTAATAACCGAAAGCCCTGGTGGCAATTATTCGGATTTAGATAACAATTACTTAATTTATGATAATCCAATTCAAGTATTAGGAGAAAATGCCACTCTCGAATTTAATACCCGCTGGAACATAGAGCCTAAATATGATGTTGTTTATGTAGAGGTATCTTCCGATTCCGGAAAAACATGGACTAATCTGAGAAGTGCGAAAATGCGAATGGGGATTGGATTAAAATACAGCCGGCAGGATTCCGGAAAATTCGGATTTGACGGTTACTATCCTGATTATATTCGACAAGAATGTGATTTGTCAATGTTTTTGAATAAGTACATAATTTTTAGATTCGGGCTATTAAGCGATAAAGCATTAAATTTTGATGGAATTTTTCTTGATGATATAAAAATTCGGTTTTATGTAGATTCAATTGAAATTCATGATGATTATGATAAAAATAATCCTGCTATAATTTGTTATCCATCACCAATAAAAATTGGGGAACCATTGATTATAAAATTTAATAATAATAAACAAAATATTTCAGGAAACGCCAGGGTAGTTCTTTATAATTCTCTTGGAGAAGAAGTTTATTTTTCAAATATCGAACCAAATGAAAATAATATTTATAAATTTGAAATACCAACAATTTACCTTATCCCTGGGTTCTATTTTATAAGAATTGAAAATGGTTCGGAAAATTATTTTTATAAAATAATCTCAGTACGTTAAGGCTCAAACAATTCCCTATATATATTTTCATATTTTGGCACGATTAATTTTATATCAAATAACTCAATAGCACGCTTTCTTGCATTAATAGAAAAGCTTTCCCATTTCTTTGGCTTTTCAAGTAGTTCGATAGTATATCTTGCCATTCTGCTTACATCACCGAGTTCGGCAACGAAACCAGTCTCATTATGGCCAACAACTTCCGGAATTCCTCCAATATTCGATGCGACAACAGGGACGCCACAGCTCATAGCTTCAAGAGCAGACAAGCCAAAACTTTCGGACTGGCTGGGTAGTATAAAGACGTGAGAAATCGAAAGAAGTTCAACGAGAGAAGTCTGTTTACCTAAAAATTTAATGTGTTTTTGAATTCCGAGCTCGCGAGCAAGATTCTCAGCCGCAATTCTATCGGGCCCGTCACCTACTAATAATAACTTAGACGGAATTTTCTTCAGCACTTCATTAAAGATTTTCACAACATCACATACTCTTTTTACAGTTCTGAAATTTGAAATATGAATCAGAATCTTCTCGTCATTCGGCGCTACCAGTTTTTTCAGGCCGGGGTATTCCTGTCTTTTATAAATTGATGTATCAACAAAATTTGGAATAACATCAATCTCCCTGCCTGTATTAAAATGTTGAATTGTTTTTTCCCGGAGATAACTTGAAACTGCAGTTATTCTATCCGAATGTTCAAGTGAAAATTTTATAATCGGATGAAAGCTTGGTTCTAAACCAATTAAGGTAATATCAGTACCATGTAGTGTTGTAACTAATTTTAAATTATAATCTTTGAGCAAAATTTGCCTTGCGAGGTAACCGCTGACAGCATGAGGAATTGCGTAATGCACGTGAAGTATATCAATTTTTTCGTATTTTACAACGTCAATGATTTTGCCGACTAAGGCAAGTGTATATAAATGAAATTCGAAAAGCGGATAGTTAGGTATTTCAACGTCATGAAAAAAAACATTGTCCTGAAAATTGTTCAACCTTGTCGGGAGGGCATAGCTGATGAAATGGACTTCATGTCCCGTTCTTGCAAGCTCGATTCCCAGTTCAGTAGCGACAATTCCACTGCCTCCGTAGGTTGGATAGCATACCATTCCGATTTTCATAGTTCCTCAATCAGGGTTTAATAATGGAAACATTGTCGAAAGAAATTGATATTTATTATACTATTGAAAAAGGAGAGTCTGCCGAAATCAAGATTCTCGGCTCGAGGTTTATTGCCCATGCAAATAATGCTTCTTCAAAGGACATTGCGATTGATTTTTTAAATAATATAAAATCACAGTACCATGATGCCACTCATAATTGTTTCGCTTATAAAATAGGGAAAGACGGCCTCGAGTTTCGTGCTGTTGACGATGGTGAACCATCAGGCTCGGCAGGGAAACCAATTCTATTTTCAATCAATAAACACAAACTGAGCGATGTGATAGTTGTCGTTACACGGTATTTCGGTGGTAAAAAACTTGGCGTCGGTGGTCTTGCAAGGGCATATTCCCAGGCGGCAGACGAGGTATTGAAAAAGTGTGAACCTAAAAAAATACACATTACAACCCCTGTAAAAATTATTTGTACTTATGAAGACCTTGATATAATAAAGAAAATAATAAAAGAAAATGCCGTGTCAATGGAAGAAAAATACCAGGATGCTGTTGAGATTGTTGCACATGTCCCAACTACAAAGACAGAATTATTCACTGAACATATAATTTCATCAACACGCGGCAGGGCAGGAGCGAACGTCATTAATGTATAATGTAAAATGAATAATGAAAAATTGAATAGGATATAAAGATTATAGGATTTATTGGATTTAATAAATAATAATTTTTTAAAAATTGTAGGGGCAGAAAAATTTCTGCTTTATAAAAAACGTTAAAAATAATTGATATGAAATTTTGAGGTAAGATGAGGGTAATCAGTAAACCAAATGAAATGCAGACAAACGTCGAATCCTTAAGAAACGAAGGGAAAAAAATTGCCGTTATACCAACCATGGGATATTTACATGAGGGACACACAAGCCTGATTAGAAAAGGAAGGGAGCTTGCGGATATTGTTATAACAACCCTTTTTGTAAATCCCACTCAATTTGGGCCAAATGAGGATTTTGAAAAATATCCAAGAGATTTTGCAAGAGATTTCCAGCTTGCAGAAGAAGCAGGTACTGATTTTCTTTTTAATCCTGTAACAGAAGATATTTATCAGGATGGCTATAATACTCTCATTAGTATAAGCGGTATTACTGATAAGTTTGAGGGTGCATCAAGGCAGGGACACTTTGACGGAGTAGCTACAATTGTAGCAAAGATATTCAACATTACTAAACCACATTATGCTATTTTCGGTCAAAAAGATTATCAACAAACACTTGTGATTAAGCAATTGGTGAGGGATTTCTTTTTTGATTTATCTGTTGTGGTTGCACCAACTGTTAGGGAATCAGATGGATTAGCCTTAAGTTCCAGGAATGTTTATTTATCACCTGATGAAAGAACAAAGGCTGTTATTCTATTTAAAGCTCTTGATGAAGCCGAAATTGCAATTCAAAAGGGTGAAAACAGGCGTAAAATATTAAATGCGATTCTTCATAATGCCATCAGAAGTATTCCTGAAATTAAAATTGATTATGCTTGTGCTGCTGATGCCGACACACTTGAAGAACCTGATGTGTTCCTTCCCGGCGAACATGTTATTCTTATGATTGCTGTATTCAACGGCATAACGAGGCTAATTGACAATGCTCTTGTAACAATACCACAAGACCCTCAGGTAAAAAAGCATTATTTTGTATAGTTGTAATGGCAGATTCTAAATCTGCCCCCTATGTATAACAAAAAAAATAAGAAAACATGGAAAAATTTATTGTATTTGGAATATTGACTATACCTAATGTAATTGTTTCCAGGCGAATTCTTTTTAATGTAAAAGCACATGGTTTTTACAGGTTTTTGGCATGGGAATGTATATTATGGCTTGCAATAAATAATTATAAATTTTGGTTTAACAATCCATTCAGTTTAAAACAGATTTTATCCTGGTTACTTTTATGTTATTCATTAATGCTTTTTGTTCCCGGAACAATTCTGCTTATTAAAATTGGTAAACCTCACGAAAGCAGGGTTGATAAAGTCTTGTATAAAATTGAAAAAACAACAAAGATTGTTGATAAGTGTATTTATAAATATATTCGGCATCCGATTTATGGTTCACTAATATTTCTAACATGGGGATTATTTTTTAAGAATGTAAATATTGAATTACTGATTGTTTCAATAATTTCATCAGTGCTTCTATTCATTACAGCTAAGTTTGACGAAAAAGAATGTATCGTGTACTTTGGTCAATCATATAGAGAATATATGACACGAAGTAAGATGTTTATTCCATATATTATGTAGGGACAGAACAATGTTCTATCCCAATATTATTATTTTACAATTCCTCAATCAACTCAAGAAATTGTTTGTAAGGTAAAGCCGTAAGGCTCTGGGCTTCTGTCGCTCCAAATTCCCTGCTGATTAATGATACCTTAGCAGCAGTTTCATCATCGGGTGCTTCGTAAATGTCGAGAAAGTCAAACTGGCCGAGTAATGCATAATGAGCGAGAAATTTCACATTTGGACATTTTTCCTTAACATGCTCGAGCCATTCCCTGCCAATCTTTCCACGTTCCTTCATTCTTTTAGTAACTTCGGGAGCAAGTTTTGTCATTAATATAAAAGTTTTCATAGTCATCTCCTTAGATTGCAAAACACAATTCAAAGATAATAAAAATAATTAATAAATAAAAGATGTAGAGACACATCTGAGATGTTTAGGGCAGAAATTTTTCTGCCACTACAATTTAAACCGGAAATGGGCAAAACAATGCTCTGTTATTTAGGGCAGAAATTTTTCTGCCCCTGCAATTTAAACCGGAAATGGGCAAAACAATGCTCTGTTATTAAGGGCAGAAATTTTTCTGCCCCTACAATTTTTAAAAAATTAGGGATTACCTATGTTTCTTTTTCTTTAGCGGGAAACTCAACAATGAATGACGTACCCTTACCATATTCGCTTTCAGCCCAGATTCTACCGTCATGCAGTTCAACCAATTGCTTAACAATCGATAATCCAAGTCCGGTAGAGGATTCACCTCCGGTAGGCTGAGCAGATAATCGCTGGAATTTACCAAAAAGTCTTTTCATATCTTCTTGTGTCAGTCCGGGCCCTTCATCTTTCACTTCACATCTGACAAAACGAATTTTCTTTTCTTTAACATGACTAATTGATATTTGAATATTTTTTCCTTTGGGTGAATATTTAATAGCATTATTAACAAGGTTATCCAGGATTTCATAAATCCTAATATTATCAGCATTAATATGGCATTTATCCTTTGGACCGGCCTTGAGAATAAGTTTTTGCTTTTTGTTATCTGCACGTGTTTGATTACCTGTGATAATATCCTCAGCGACTTCATTTAAATCAATAATCTTTCTGTCAATAGTGATTTTACCGCTTTCGAGGCTTGCATTTTCAAGTAATTCATTGATTAAATTTGACATTAAAGTTGATGATTCGTGAATCAAGTCAATCATTTCAGCTTCTGTAGTATCTGTTATTGGCAAATCTTTAAGCATAACAGATATACCCTGAATAACATTTAAAGGATTTTTTAAATCATGTACCGTCATGTTTATGAACTGATTTTTAAGCTCGATTGCTTGCTGCAAAATTAAATTTACTTTGGTCAACCGTCTAAGTTTTATTAGGGTCTTGCCTCTTGCAATCAGTTCATTAGGGTCAAATGGTTTCAATAAATAATCATTCGCCCCAGCCTCAAAACCTTCAACAAGGTCGGCAATTTGGTTTCTTGCAGTTAGTATTAGTATCGGCAATTCAAATAAAGAATAATTTTGTCTAATCTGACGTGCAACATCAAGGCCGCTCATCTTAGGCATCATAACGTCGAGGACTATCAGGTCAAAATCAGGATTATTAATTATGGTTTGTAGTGCGGTCAATCCATCATGGCAGACTACGATATTGTAATTATAAAGATTGAAATAATTTTTTATTAGTTGAGCCATTATCGGTTCGTCATCGACAACCAAAATCTTAATACCCTGTTGAATTATTTTAGTATCAATTTCCTCTGATTCCGAACTTGTGTCGAGTGGTGTTTCAAACGGTTTTAGGTCCTGGTACTTTTTATTAAATAACTCCTCGTTAAAAACCGGTATTGAGAAAGAAAAACGACTGCCTTTGTTTTCTTCGGATTCAGCCCAGATTTTCCCTTTGTGCAATTCAACTAAATATTTATCAATAGCCAGACTGAAACCGGTCAGGCCTTCTTTCTTTACCGCCTCTTTAATATCGGATATATTTTTAAAAAGTGTATCTAAATTTTCTGACGGAATACCTATACCCGTATCAGTAACAGACACAATAACCATCCCGTTATCAACTATTGCAGAAGTTGAAATTTCACCTGATTGTGTGTATTTGACTGCATTACTGACCAAATCATATAAAACAAACTGGAGTTTATTTTCATCACCAAAAACAAAAGGTAGATTTTTATCGATTGTATTTTTAAATTTAATTTTTTTCTCGCCTATCAAAATTTTGGATAAGCCTGCAACGTAATGCGATATTTTTCCCAAATCAACCGGCTTTTTTCTAACAACAATTTCGTTTGTATCGAGTACTGAAAAATCAAGAATATCATTTGCAATAAATGAAAGTTGTTTTCCGGCTGAAGATATTAATGATAAATTATACTCGACATCTCCCGGCAGTTGGCCGATATTTCCTTTCATTAAAGATTCCGTGATACCGATAATGCCATTTAGTCTCGTGTTTAATTCTAAAGATATATTAGATAATAATTCATTCTTGAGTTCGAAATAATTCTCCTGAGCCTGACGTGATATTCGCTCCTGCTCCAATGATTTTTTTATTGTCTTTAGATTGATTGCTTTATTAATTGCTATTCCAATTGAATTTGATAGAAGCCTGATTAATTCGACAAAGTTTTTTGAGAAAGATTCTTGAGATTCACTTTCTGCATATAATAATCCAATCACAACTTTTTGATAAGAGATAGGATTTACTACAACCCATTGAATATTATTTGAAACTATATAATTATTATTTCCGATTGGAACATTTTTGAAAGGAAATACATCAGAAATAATTTTTCCCGACTTTAACGATTCAAAAAGTAAAGAGTCTGGAATAATTTTGCAGTCTTTAATTAATAACGATTTGAAATTAATTATATCATTTTTATCACAGTTATAACCATACTCTATCCTTGTGTTGGATTGATTTCCGTCTCCGATAATAAAATAAATTTTATCGGCAACATTATAACCGCTTAGTATGTTAAGAGTTTTACGAATTACCTGTGAATAATTATTTTCTGCAAGAATTTCATTAGCTATTTCAAGGTAATCTCGCTCATCAATATCCTTTATTTCGGTATTGACAGCGTTAAAAGGCTTAATACTATTTTTCTCTTTGGGTTGCTTTTCCATTATACGTGCTGCATTTCATCAACTAATAAATCATAAAATAAGTAAATGCTCATAGAAAAAAAAATAAAATTTATATTTTCGCTTGCATTGTATATTATTTTTGGACAATATTACACTTACCTGTACATCTGCCACGGCAGTATTTCCTTTTCAATTAAGTTTCTTTCTTCTTATTCTTTTTTTTCTTTTTTATTTTTTTTCAAAGCGATTTCATTCTAAATAAAATAATTCACGTAAATTGTTTTTATTAAAACTTTTTGTTTAAATAAATTAGATATATATGAAAAATCAAATTAGAAGTTTATTATATAATATTAATAAATATCTATTTTCGGGAAATAAATTTTATTGCAATATTTGTGACAGGCATTATAGAAAATTTTTTTCTGCAGGTGAAAACCGGAGGGCTAATGCCAGATGCCCGGGGTGTGGTTCATTTGAACGTCACAGGCTTATGATGTATTTTCTGGAGGAAAAGACAAATATTTTTTCAGATAATTTATCTGTCCTGGATATTGCACCCCTCAAAACTTTTCATAAATTATTTAGCAAAATGAAAAATATCAGATACACAAGTATTGATTTGGAATTTCCTTATGTTACATTAAAGGCTGATTTGACAGAATTACCATTTCAAGATGAAACATTTGACTGTATCTTATGTTATCATGTTCTTGAACATATCGAGGATGATATAAAAGCCTTATCCGAAATGTATCGTATTCTAAAAAAAGACGGATGGGCTATAATTCAGTCACCTTTTGATAAAACATCAGAGCAGAGTTTGGAACAAAATGATGTTATCACTCCTGTAGATAGAAAAAAAATTTATGGACAGGATGACCATGTTCGTATTTATGGAAGAGATTTTATAAAGCGTATTGAATCCACAGGTTTCGTTGTTAATGAAGATGATTTTATTAACAAGTTCAATGATTCTGAAATTATAAGATTTGGATTGGATAGGGAAGAAATTATCAACTTTTGCACTAAGCAGTAAATGGAAAGTCAATCTAAAGCATATATTTTTGCAATTCTTTCTGTCCTGTGTTGGTCAACTGTAGCTACAGCTTTCAAGATTGCTCTAAAATATCAGGATTATATTCATCTCCTGTTAATCTCCTCCTTCACATCCGTAATTATACTATTTCTAATTTTAACCTTTCAGGGTAAGCTCAAACTTATAGGCAGGCAATCAGGAAAAAATATTTTATATTCACTATTTCTCGGTATTCTCAATCCTTTTCTTTATTACCTTGTCCTGTTCAAAGCATATTCTTTACTTCCGGCACAAATGGCTCAACCTTTGAACTATACTTGGGGAATTGTTGTCGTTTTGTTATCAATACCTATTCTAAAACAGAGAATCAGAGTAGTTAATATAATTGCACTATTGGTAAGTTTCATTGGAGTTATAGTAATATCGACTAAAGGAGATATTTTCAGGTTAAAATTCAGTGAGCCTTTAGGAGTGGCTCTGGCTGTCGGTAGTTCACTTATATGGTCATTGTATTGGTTATTCAATATGAAAGATGACAGGGATGAAATTATCAAGCTTTTTTACAATTTTCTCTTCGGATTAATTTTTATTGTAATTTATCTAATGGTGTTTTCCGAAATAAAAATTCCACCAATGAAAGGTGTTATAGCTTCCATTTATGTTGGAATATTTGAAATGGGAATCACATTCGTTTTCTGGCTCAAAGCCATGAAATTTTCCGAAACAACTTCACAGGTTAGCAATATCATTTATTTGTCCCCATTTCTTTCTCTTGTTTTCATCAATTTCATTTTGGGTGAAAAAATTCTTCTTTCATCACTTATTGGACTTACTTTCATAGTCGTTGGAATAATTATTCAGCAATTTGCTAAAGTAAAAAAGTTAAAATGGAATTAAATAATGTTAAACAACTTCCCAACTAATATTATCCAAGTTGAATCTGTAGAACAGGTAAATATAGTCCGTTCACTATTTATTGAGTATTCCGAAGAACTTGGTTTTGAACTTGATTTTCAGGATTTTAATAAGGAATTAGAACAATTACCGGGTAAATATTCTGCTCCCGATGGTTTGCTCTTATTAGCATACTATTATGACTCAATTGCAGGCTGTGTCGGTTTGTGTAGATTTGAACAAGATATTTGCGAAATGAAACGTCTTTATATTAAACCGGAATTTCGAGGAAAAGGTATAGGGATTAAGTTATCAGAAGCTGTAATTTATGAAGCAAAAAAAATCGGATATGATAAAATGAGACTCGATACAATTTCGTATATGAAAGAAGCTATTGGAATTTATAGAAAACTTGGATTTTATGAAATCCGGAAATATAGACATAATCCTTTTAGTGATGCAGTTTTTATGGAATTGGTTTTATAATTTTTTGGAGGTTCAATGAAAACAATTTTATTTATTTTGCTATCAATATTTATAATATCATGTTCCGGCACAAAAGAATTAACAAAAAGTTCTGAAGAGAGCCCATCTTATGATTCTTATACAAAATCAGCCATTTTATCCCCATTAACAAAATCACTAATTAACGAAATCAGAAAGGAAAAGAAAAATCTGCAAAAAAATCAAAAATATATACCAACACATAAGCTGGTTAATGAATTCAACATAATTCAGATTGATAATTTTTATTTTGTAGGAGCCATCTTAAAATTTAATGAAAAGTATGATTCTACGGTAATTGAGGCTGTGGGTGTCAAAACAGTAACAAAAGCCGATAAATCCTGGGCCGTACAAATACCTCTTGATATGCTTGAAGATCTAGCAAACTATTCAGGAATAGATTATATTCAAATTGATGAATAATAATATAATTGAATTAAATTCTTATCATATCAAAATCTTTCAAAACGATTAATAGAAATTATTAAAAATTAATCAGTTTTCTTTTTGAATAATTTCTGTGATAGTTCGTAAATTCCTAATCCTGCAAGGGGGTGACATAAGTTAAGAAGATATATCTGATATCTTCCTATAAGATTGACTACTGTGAATAGCAATGTATATAAAACCAAAAAAGAAAGAAAAATAATAAACACATTATAATCCCTTTTAAATCTGCCTGATTTGTATAAAAATATTAAACCTATAAGAGCAGGAATAACAGTAATAAAAACAAATATGACATTTATCGGATGTCTCGTTCTTGGTGTATAAATGTCAATAGTCCATGTGAATAACAAACGCTTAGCCATAGTATATAAAGTTTGGAAAGGATGATTTTTGATATATGTTATAGCTTCATCTTTTAGTATGCTATCGACGGCAATTTCAAAATTCTGATTATATGGTAATGAATCTATTCTTAAAATGACATTTGGATACCTTTCTTTACTTAACCATTTTTTTTCTCCGAATATATTATTATCTCCCCCCGAAGCTAAGGGATTATTGCCTCTCCAGAATTCATGCCATGGATGACTAACAATAGTAGTAAATTTACCAAACATATTTGTATTTCTATAAATCCATGGGGACACAACTATATAAAATGATAATATAAAAACAGCTAAAATGTAGAGATTTTTAATTGAAAATTTTGAGTATTTTCTAATTATTATATAATATATGAAAGATGATAAAAATATTATTGGGCCTATAATTAAGAATTCACTTCTAACAAGCGACAGTAATCCTCCAATAAATCCACATAAAATATAAAAAATTGTTTTTTGTTTTTGATAACATATTATAGTAAAATAAATAAAAGCTAAAGCTAAAGTTTGGTAAAGTGCAGAACCACTGAAGGTAGTTATGCCAAAAACATTTGGAAGAAAAAACGCACTAAAAACAGCACCGATTTTAGCAGCTTTAATATTTCCGATTTCTTTAATTATAAAATATACTAATAAAACACCAAGTGTACTTAACAAAGAATTTAATAACATTAGAATGGCATAAGACGTACTATTGTCACCAAAGATTCGGAATGTATAATAAATTATGTAAGGATTTACCGGCGGAATAAAGGCACCCTCGAATTTTGGCGGTGATTTCTGTATTTCGATTTTTTCTTCACTGATTGGAGGATAAGGCCAATGCATGGAAAACCCATGGCCTTGAAGCATATTTCTTGCAATCATTCCATGTTCATACATTTCGGGATTTTCAAAATTGCCTAAAACAATTATTCCGGTTAACCTTAGGAATAAAGCAATCGTGATTATGATTATAAGAATAATTTTTTCATTTTGAAGATGAAATGATTTCATAAATAGATTTAAAAATTAAAGACTGCTTAAAAATGTATTAATAATTGAGAATATTATTACATGCTAAATTATTAAATTTATTCGTAATTTAGAAAATTAGTCAAATTTTATTTAGGGTATAATAATGAAAAAAGTTATTTCTTGGATTATAGCTGTTGGGGCAGCATTAATTGTTTTTTTTCTTTTATTACAGCTTGTTTTTGGTATAGCAAAAATAATATTTGAATTAAGTTTCATAATTATTGCAGCTATTTGTATTTTTATTATTGCATTACCGATTTATATGATTATTTCAAAAAGGTTCATTAAATAGAATTAATAATTATTATGGAATAAAATGAGAAAATATATTATACATTTTATATTAGTTTTATTCGGTGTTGTATATTTAAAAGCGGAAGCTGACCCGAACACAGTAAATCTTGCACGTGCTTTTGGGCGTGATATTTTTGAATTGAATGGTGTTCCATATCTTCAGCCATTGGTTGAAACACTCAATGCGACATCAAATTCGAGATTCTTCAACCAGGCTTATGTTCCACAGAAAGTTGACGAGCCTTATTTCAGAATTGGCGCTCATGCGATGCTTGGTTTTGTCAGGAATGATATGAAAACCTATAATCCGGCAATGCCTGCAGAACCTTTGGATCTCGGCAAGCTTTCACAATATTTTGATATTTTTAATTACACAATTAAAGACACAGCAGGATTAATGTATTATGCTCTTAAAACGATTTTATACGATGGTATTCAAAAAGGAATGATAAATGTACCGAAAACATCCGCAACAATATTGGGACGGCAAGATGCAGTTTTTGATTTACCTCATAAGATATTGGACTCACTCGTTAGAACAATGTCTGTCGGAGGAATAGAAATATTTCCAAAATTACCAAAAGACTTTCAGGATTCTTTAATTAATACAATTTGGAGATTCCCTGAAACATTTACTCTGCCGCCCGGAGCTGATATGAATACTATTTTTGCCGCAGTACCCCAGTTTGAAATTGGGGCATTATTCGGAACAGAAATGCTATTAAGATTTATACCACCTGTAAATATGGGAGAAAATATCGGAGATTTTGCCTTTTGGGGAATAGGTTTGAAACACAGTGTTTCTCAATATTTTGAAGAAAGATATTTTGATTTGGCAGTTCAGGTAGTTTATCAGGGAACAAATCTAAAAAACAAAGTCGGTGTAACAAACAGTGACCTTAGGGCTGATGGCACTTTTTGGGATTTTAATATACATGCTTCAAAGGCTTTTTTGGATGACCAATTGAATATTTATGCCGGCCTCTCCTATGAATTATTCAATATTAATTCAAATTTCACATATTTTATTCCTATTGAAACCCAGTTGAAATTAGGATTAAGATATGGTGAATGGACACATCCAAACGGTAGTGAAGATAGTGTATTTGTATTATATGATCCAACCCCTGATTTCCCAGGTGATACCTTGCCACAAACTTCTAACTTGAGAATAACAAATACTAATATTAAATTTGTTTTTGGTTTGGTATATCAAATTGGCCCTGTTGCAATATTTTTGGATTATAATATAAGCAAGTTTAATATTTTCACCGGTGGAATTGAGGTTAGATTTTAAGTAATTTAATTTTGGTATAATACAAATTCTTTTAAATCTTACATTTAAAATTCAAAATTTATAATTTAAAATTATTAATGAACATGGCTCAAATAATTGATGGTAAGCTGATTTCAGCTCAGATTAAGGAAGAATTAAAAGAAAAAACAAAAAATTTATTTAATGAAAAAGGAATAATTCCCGGCTTAGCACTTTTATTAGTGGGGGATAATCCTGCATCGAAATCCTATGTCGGCTCAAAGGAAAAATCCTGTGCCGAACTTGGATTCAAATCCATTGTCGAAAGACTTCCTGATGATACAAATGAAGATATTGTTCTTGAGTTTGTCAATAAATGGAACAATGACCCAACGATTCATGGTATTCTTGTTCAGTTACCACTGCCGAAGCATATCAATGAAGCTAAGGTTATTCAATCAATATCACCGAAAAAAGATGTTGACGGCTTTCATCCCGAAAGTTTCGGAAGGCTTGTAATAGGGCTTCCCGGATTTGTTCCTTGTACGCCAGCAGGTATTGTTGAACTTATTAAACGTTATAAAATTCCTACAAAGGGCAAACATGTTGTTGTCATAGGCAGAAGCAATATTGTAGGTAAGCCGATAGCTAATCTAATGTATCAAAAAAATCCCGATGCAAATTCAATTGTTACTATTTGCCACACTGCCGCACCGGATTTAAGATATTACACAAAACAAGCAGATATATTAATTGCTGCTGTAGGAGTGCCTCGAATAATCAAAGCTGATGATGTCAAGGATGGTGCCGTTGTGATTGATGTAGGTATCAATAGGGTAGAAGACAGTTCAATAGAAAAAGGATACAGAATCGTCGGCGATGTTGATTTTGATTCTGTAAAAGAAAAAGCATCGGCGATTACACCTGTTCCTGGTGGAGTTGGTTTGATGACCGTTGCCATGCTTATGCAAAATACATACAAATCTGCCGCAGGTGAAGTCTTATAAACGATTTAATTTATGGCTAAAACAAAGAATCCAATTGATATTATATATGAAGATAATTATATCCTTGTATTGAATAAACCTGCGGGATGCCTGACTATTCCCGACAGGTATGATAAGTCAGCAATTAATCTATATGGCCTGTTGACTGAAAGATATTCAAAAATATTTACTGTTCACCGTCTCGATAAAGACACAAGCGGAGTTATTGTTTTTGCAAAGGACGCAGAATCTCATAAGAATTTAAATCAACAATTTCAGGATTTAAAAGTTACAAAAATCTATCATGCTGTACTTTGGGGAATCGTCAGTCAAGATGAAATTGTCATTGATATACCAATTATTGAAGATTTACAAAACAAAGGAAAGATGAAACCTTCAGCAAGAGGGAAAGAATCGTTAACGGTTTTGAAAGTCCTTGAAAGATACAGAAATTCATCATTAGTCGAATTGAATCTTGTAACCGGAAGACACCATCAGATTAGAGTTCATTGTGCGGCAATTGGCTATCCTTTGCTTGTTGATGATTTATATGGTAAAGCCTCTGATTTTAAAGTATCATCTCTGAAAAGAAATTATAAAATGAAAAAGGGCGATGAAGAAAAACCAATAATTTCAAGAGTAACTATGCACTCCAAAAAAATTACATTCATACATCCTGATTCCGGCAAAGAAATGATTTATGAAGCTGATGAACCAAAGGACTTTATAGCTCTTCTGGAAGTTTTAAAAAAATACTAAAAAAAAAGGGCAGAAGATTTTCTGCCCCTACAAAAATTGATTATCTTAATAAATAATTGACAACCACGAGGGCAGAAGATTTTCTGCCCCTTCATTTGTTAGACAGCATCTACTCATTTTATTATTTTCACTTTTTTTCTTAAGTTACATTTTTGAAATCAATAATTTGTTGATGTATTCGATTATATTTAAGAAAACAATTAAGGATGTTAAAATGAAAAAATATTTACCTCTTTTTATAGTTGTAATTTTAGCTTCATGCATTGAACTTTTGTCTCAATATGATGCAAGGCAACTGCCGGAATACCTCGATATAAACTGGACAAATAGAGATAGAGCCGAAAGCAGAGCCAGGAAGGTATTTTATAAAAATTTTCCACCTGAAGCAATGAGTAAATATACCGGCTCAGATAGGATAATGGCTGACGGTTTTGAAATTAAAAATCTGTCCGGCGGGAACAATAACCAATCGGAAACGTGGATTACATATAATCCGACAAATCCGGATAACATTGTAGCCGGGGCGAATGATTATTATTACCTAAACGCCCAAACAGGTTATCGAATGAGTGCTTATGCAACATTTGACGGTTTTAAAACATGGTCTCATTCCTCTACTCCCGATAACAATGGACAACCAATTGAAATACCTCCAGGTTTTAATATGCTGGTTTTTGACCCGGGTTTGACCTTCGATTCTCGTGGTTGGTGCTATTATTCTTATGGAGTAGCTCAAATTGATAATCAGGATAGAAATTATGATAATGGATTATTTGTCTGCAGGTCAAAAGATGGCGGCAAGACATGGGAAGAACAGGTCCCGATTGCATTATCAATCCAGGGTTCCCTAAACCAGGTTTTTCATGACAGGTATAGTATTACTGCCGATGCTAATATTAGTTCTCCATTCAAAGATAATATATATATTACATGGAAAAGGTTTGGTCAAAGTGCAGGTATTTGCTTTTCTAAGTCATCTGATGCCGGTGAGAGTTGGTCACAACCATACCTTATCCCAGGTGGTAATACTTACGAATCTCAATCGGCTATACCAGTTGTTGGCACAAATGGTGAAATTTATGTTGTTTGGAGAAATCCAAATAATAATAACGATGATGTATTGTTCCAAAAATCAATTGATGGAGGTACTACCTGGCTTGGAGGGCCAAAAAAAGTTCAATCTGTCGTACCTATTGGAATGGTAAATTCAATCAGCCATCGGGATGTCCTCGTAAACAAAGGCAATATGAGAGTGTCATCATTGCCCTATATGGCTGTTGACCACTCAAATGGTCCAAGAAGAGGATATATTTATATTGTTCAAACGGGAAAGGATGAAAACGGTTTAACGAGGCTATATTTTGCAAAGTCAACGAATGGGGGAGCAGACTGGGCAAGTAAAATCCGTATAGATGATAATCAGTATGGAAACGATATGTGGTTTCCGAATGTTTGCGTTGACCCTAAAACCGGTATTGTTGCCGTTGTGTATTATAGTTCGCAAAATGACCCTGATAATAATGGTTTTGATGTTTATCTTGCAGTATCAAATGATGGTGCGAACTTCAGGAATATGAGGATTACTCCACAAATGATTTATCTCAACAGTCCCGATGATATTATTGGTGATAATGGTAATTATTACTGGGGAGACTATACATCAATTACAGCTTATAACGGAAAAATATATCCATGCTGGTGG
Source organism: Ignavibacteria bacterium RIFOXYC2_FULL_35_21 (assembly GCA_001804705.1). GTDB lineage: Bacteria > Bacteroidota > Ignavibacteria > Kapaibacteriales > UBA2268 > XYC2-FULL-35-21. The sequence continues at coordinate 6,068 of MHAY01000068.1, read as the reverse complement.
ATGCCAAGCGGATATAATACTTCATTTTATACGAATGATGTATATGTTGCCTTGCTCTCAACAAATCCGAAAGCTCCTACTGCTCTTGCTACAATAAGCGATTATCAGTCTCCGAACAGTGTTACTTTAAATTGGATTGACCCGTCAGTCAATCAACTTTCTGACCCGCTCGGAGATTTTGTAATAATTGTTTATCGTAATGATGTCGAAATAGCTCGTGTGAATAAAGGAATACAAACTTATGTTGACGGCAGTGTTGTTGATGGCCAGCAATATACATACAGCATAAAGACTCATACAAGTGAGGATTTGGAAAGCGCTTTGATTTATCAATCTGTTGTAGCAGGAGGTGGTTTAAAACCTTTTCCTCCTTCTAAAATATCAACCAAACCCACAAGCAATGGGGTATTACTTTCATGGGAAAATCCTATGTACCATACAGACAGTACTTATTGTCATGATGTTATTAAAGTTGATATATATGTTGATGATGCTATGAATCAAACTTTTTCAGGGAGTATTCAGGCAGGCCAAAATTCAAGCATCGCACTTAACATTTCACCCAATCAATTTCATTTGATTAAATTAAAAGCAATAGCTAAAAGAGGACAAATTGAGACTGAGAGCGACTTTTCAGATAAATTTATTGCATATGCCGGAGATGTTTTAAGTGAATTGACTGATAATTTTGATACTACCCCGGACCCTATCGCGAAATATACAACCGAAGGATGGGGAACAACGACAGTTAAGAGTATTTCCGCACCCAATTCTCTTACTGATTCTCCTGAGGGAAAGTATCAGAATAATGCATTTAATTATGTTTATTTTCCACCGGTAATAATTTCTCAGGAAAAAACAACCTTAAGCTTTGAACATATTGCAATCATTCATAAAAATGGTGATTATGGAATAGTTTATGTATCATCTGATTTCGGTGTTACATGGAAAGGTGTTTTATCTGTTAATTCTGACAGGTCAGCAGGATTTACCGATGATATAGCTACAAGTTCATGGTATAGTGAAAGGATCGGATTAGCAGATTATATAGGTGATACCGTGATGATTGCCTTTGAATTATATTCAAACAATTTCAACAACCGTGACGGATGGTATATTGATGACCTTAGGATTGACGATTCACCAGCCCTCGTAGATGAATTGCAATATCTTTATTCCGGATTAACACTTGAAGCATCACCAAATCCAGTGTCAAATACTACAAAGTTCAGTATGTTCTTGCCATTTGGAGATGAAGCCAGAATTTCACTTTATGACATTATTGGTAATGAGGTTTTACAAATTTATAAGGGACGTCTAAATTCGGGCAGTTGTGATTTTGATATTAATATTAGCACTCTTAATGATGGGGTGTATTATTGCAGGGCGAATGTTGGAAAAACAAGCAGGACAATCCCGATTGTTGTTAATAAATGATAGATTTAAATAGATGAATAAAGCGGTGAGCATAAGTTTACCGCTTTTTTTTTGAAATTTTGTATTAATATTGATAAAAGACAGTTAACAAATTGTTCAAATTATTATGAAGAATAAGCTTCAAAAAGTTGATATAGAGAAGCCGGATAAAAAAGAAGATTCTCAATTTACAGATATTCTGATAAAAAGGGTTGAGAATTTTCTATTCAATGAATTATATATTGAAGATGGTGATAGAATACTCATTGCAGTGAGTGGTGGAGTAGATTCCGTTACATTGCTCGATATAATGTATCGGCTTTCTAAGTTTCATAACTTTAAAATTTTTCCCGTACATTTCAATCATAAATTGAGAGGTAAACAATCTGATGAAGATGAAAAGTTTACGAAAAAAATTTCGACTTCATATAGATTAGAATTTTTTTCAGGTACAGGTGATGTTAGGCAATATGCAAGTAAGAATTCGTTAAGTATCGAACATTCGGCACGGATTCTTCGTTATAATTTTCTCGAAAGAGCAGCACAACATTTCAATTGTTCAATGGTTGCTACAGCACATACTTTAGATGACATGACAGAAACTTTCTTTCTCAATTTATTAAGAGGAACAGGACTTACAGGATTATGCGGTATTCCAAAGAAGAGATATCTCACAAAAAAAATTTGTTTGATACGGCCCCTAATTAATATATCAAAATATGATTTAAAAACTTATGCAGGACAAAGAGGGATAAAGTGGAGAGAAGATGAAACCAACTTACTGATGAATTTTACACGAAATAAAATAAGAGGAAAACTATTGCCTTTTATTAAAAATGAATTCGAGCCTTCGATTAATGATAAAATATACAGAACAACAAAATTATTAACCGGAGCAGATAGGTTCGTCAGCGAATATATTGATTCATTTGTTGATAAAATCACCTTCAACAAGACTACCGAAGGATTTTCAATTAAATTGAGCATGTTTAATAACCTGGATGAATTTATACAGGGAGAGCTTCTTCAGCATTTAATTACAACTAAATACCATCAACCCGCTTTGCCAATGAACTTAATTGACAGAATCAAGAATATGGCTGACTCCAACATTGGTACGATTGTTGATATTAGCAAAGATTTGTATGCTTTAAGGGATAGAAACAGCCTGATAATAGGAAAAAGAAAGAAAAACCTTGTTAACATGATTGAGATTGAGAAGCCCACAGTTGTGGATGCACCCACAGTTGTGGGTGCACATGGTGAGTATGAGATTGAAGGAAACAAAATCATTCTTAGCGAAGTTAAAAAGAAAAGTGTGAGATTGGTTGAATCGGGAAGTATAGAATTTCTTGATTTTGATTTGCTCCCATCCCGGTTAATAATCAGGAGATGGCAAAAGGGAGACACTTTCATTCCTCTGGGTATGAAAGGTAAAATGAAAATAAGTGATTTTCTTATTAATAATAAAATTTCATTGATTGATAAACAGGATATTTTATTATTGACAACGGGTAAGGATATTATATGGGTATGTGGACTTAGAATTGACGATAGATTTAAAATAACAGTTAAAACAACAAGGTATTTGAGAGCAGAATTAATTAAATGTAAATGAGTTCAAAGGTGATGAGTGTTGGGTGTAGAGACGCATTGCAATGCGTCTGTACTTTTAAGTGTAGGATTATGAATAATGAGAAGTGTAAAATATGAACAAAGGTACTATGCAAAGTCATTCAAATACTGTATTCATCAATCAAAAGAAGTTCAAGGTTTTAATAAGAGAATCTGAAATCGAGCAATTGGTTTCTAATATAGCCGAAAGAATTAACGAGGATTACCGCGGGAAAAAGCCACTATTTTTAATTGTACTTAAAGGTTCAATGTTCTTTGCATCCGACCTTCTGAGAAAAATTGAACTTGAGTGTGAAATTGACACAGTATCAGCCAAGAGCTATGGAAACTATATGAAAAGTACGGGTGAAGTAAATTTGATGATAAGCAAGTTGGATGTAACCGGAAAAGATATAATTATCATAGAAGATATTGTTGACACCGGATATACTTTGAATAAACTGATAGACAAACTCAAATTTCTAAATCCGGCTTCTATTGAAGTAGCAGCATTATTGTCTAAACCTGCTATGAGAAAGATTAATATAGATTTGAAGTACTTAGGATTAGAGATACCACCATTTTTTGTTATAGGATACGGACTCGACTTTGGTGAGTCGGGAAGGAATCTGCCTGCCATTTATTCACATGAGGAAGAGTAGAGACAGAAACAATTAAAAATTCACAATTAATAATTAACAATGCTTAGCCTGTCAGTCTAAAGTCTATTAGGATATTTTTGGCAAATACAATTTATTTGTTCTAATATAATCCTCGACATCCCGTGGAATATACTCATTTATTGAATCACCCTTGAGAAGTTTTTGTCTTATTTCTGTGGCTGATATTTTTATTATTGGGGATTTCAGAATGTGAGGTACTTTATTATCAATTTTCAATAGTTCAGTAATTTCCTCTCTTGTAGAAAAACCAAGTCTCATAGCAACGCAAATTCGCGTATTTTTTAAAATCCATTCCCATTCTTTCCATTCTTTAAAGCTGACTGCCTGGTCACTACCAATTAAAATGAAAATTTCTGCATTCGGGTGTTTCAATTGTATGTATCGGATTGTATCATAAGAATAGGAAATCCCGCCTTTATCAATCTCATAAGTATCTATTATAAATTTTTGCTCATCCGCAAAAGCGAGTTTTAACATTTGTATCCTAAATTCTGATGATATTTGGAATGTATCATTATTGCTTGTTTTAAATGGGGAAACATTTGCGGGTATTATATAGCATTTGTAAATATTTAATTCTTGAATGAATTGTTTTGCAATTGCAATATGAGCATTATCAATCGGATTAAATGTACCTCCGAATATCCCGATTCTATTAAGATTCTTCATTTTTGATTTTAAATATTAAGAATTCTATAACTTTTCAAAATTACCAAAATTAATTAACTAAGGGTTGAAAATATTCAACCCCTACAATTTTATATACAACCATCATTCGTAATTGGTAACTAATAATTAGTAATTGATTTGGTTCCAGGTTGAAGCAAAGTCAATGTTTTCAAAGAAGCATTAAGTTCAGCTTTTACTCCGAGAGGTAACAGAAGTTTATTATCAAAATGCCCGAAAGGCAATCCAATTATTGCAGGAATCTGTAGAGGTTTGATTCTCGATTCAAAAACCTCTCGAATCGTAAAAGAATAATCCGGGAAAAAATTTCTTTTTGAATCAATATTTTTAATGTACCCGACAACAATTCCTGCTGCTTCCTGAAGCTTTCCTGCGAGCCAGAGATGACTAAGCATTTTATCAATCTTATAAGGCTCCTCCTGAACTTCTTCAATCAATAATATTTTTCCTTGTGTATCAATTTCATAAGGTGTGCCGAGAGATGAAATAAGCATGGTCAAATTCCCGCCAACCAATTGTCCTTCAGCTACACCGCTTGCAAGAGTTTGTACGGTTGGGAAAGTAATTTTAACCGGAGTGAATTTTTGGTTATTGAAAATCAATTTTTTAATTATTTCCACAGACTGTTGTTGAAAGTATGTTGATGCAACTGCACCATGGAATGTTACAACTCCGCTTTTTTTCAGAATCGAATTAATAAGTATTGTAATATCGCTGAAACCAATAATAATTTTCGGATTTTGCCTGATAACTTCATAATCGAGTAAAGGGAGTATTCTCATTGAACCGTAGCCTCCCCTGGCACAAAGAATACAGTCAACAGATTTATCCTGAATGAATCCCATAAACTCTTTAGCACGTTCTTCATCCGAAGCAGAAAAATATTTATATTTATACTGTCTTTCGTTTACCGATTTACCGGAAATAATTTTACATCCCATTTTTTTGAAAAAATTTATACCGTTATGAATTTCCCAAAGGTTCGTGGGACTGGCAGGAGCAGTAACAGCAACAACAGAGCCTTTCTTCATTGGAGCAGGGCATATTAATTCCAAATCCTGAGGTATTTGAACATAATTTATGTCTGATGTATCTTCTTTGAATAGAGAATCATTAATAAAGGAAGTACCATTCCCTTTCGATAATAATGGAGCTAAAACAGCCGATGCAGCAGCTATTCCAATAAAATTTCTTCTTTTCATAACGTTTCTATTTTAAATATATCAAACTAAATAATAGAGCAAACAACAAGCCAAAAATACACAGAAGTCGGAAGTCAACAGTCGGAAGTCGGAAGTCAATAGTCGGAAAGAGGCTATTTATTGGCAATGACCTCGGAATTAGCTAATTTTGAACAATTGGAAAGGTGCAGGAGCGGCTTAACTGGCACGCCTGGAAAGCGTGTGTATCGAAAGGTACCGTGGGTTCGAATCCCACCCTTTCCGCATAATCAATTACGAATTACGAATTACGAATTACAAATTAATAATTACCATTGAGTTATATAATATTAATTCTTGATGAGCGTAATATATTTAAATTATTTTTATCATTATTATGGAAGGTTGTTTATGAAAAGGGTCATTTCCAAAAATTAGTTGAAAATTTAGATCCTCTTTCAAAATCATTATACATTTAGTCTCTTAGTTACTTCAACTTTTATCTTTA
>MHAY01000067.1 GCA_001804705.1 Ignavibacteria bacterium RIFOXYC2_FULL_35_21 | reverse complement strand
GTTTACGGTTATGTTGGAATATAAATGAGAACAATAGTTTTGAATATTATAGAGAGATCTTTTTATCTATCTTTAGATAACACTCTCAATAAATTTTGCTGTATTGATTATTGAAATTGCTAAAACTATGCCAGATACAAAAGCAGCAACCCACTTAGCCGGACAACTTTTGCGTTCTGGAACATCAACTGCATTAAATTATGGCGAGGCGCAAAGTGGAGAATCCCGTAGAGATTTTATACATAAAATAAAAATCGTGTTGAAAGAACTCAGAGAAAGTAATATCTGCTTGAAAATAATTTTTCGTACCAAACTTTATAAAAATGAAGAACAAATTCTCTTAGCTTTAAGTGAGAGTAATGAATTGATTGCTATTTTTGTAAAAAGTGTTGAAACAGCTCAGAAGAATAGTCAAAAGCAGTAGGTGAAAATAATAAATCAAAAATTGTTAATTCTTGTTCTTAGATCTTTTTTTACAATATGTACATATTGAATTGTTACGAAGTAATTATATTAAATATCTGCAATACAAATGGAATTATTATGAAAACAAAATTATATACATGGTTTATTCTGCTGCTTGGCAGTTCGGCAATATCAGCACTGATATTTTTTAGTAATTATTATTCTATGGTGAATAATGATAAATCTTCTTTAGATGACGGACTTTCACTGAAAAACATGAACGAGTTAAATTTATTAAGATACCGTGACCCGACAACAGGAAAAATTCCCGGCCATATCAGGCAAAAGGAATTATATTTTGTATCAAATCTCCCGGGTGCATTGCAAAACCTTAAAAGCGATTATGATTATTTATTGAGTGAAAGCTGGATAAGGCGAGGGCCTATAAATGTCGGAGGAAGGACAAGAGCTTTGGCAGTTGATGTTCGTAATGAAAATATCATACTTGCCGGCGGAGTATCGGGTGGCATGTGGCGTTCAACAGATGGAGGAGTATCATGGGTAAAAGTTACTGCACCTGACCAGATGCATTCTGTATCCTGCATTATCCAGGATACGAGAGCAGGAAAACAAGACACATGGTATTACGGTACAGGTGAGTTTTACGGGAACTCAGCAAACATCAGCGGAAACGGAATTTTCAAATCAACTGATAACGGCTTATCATGGTTTCCTTTATTGTCAACAGTCTCCAAGCCAAGCGTTTGGGAAAGCCAATATGATTATATATGGAATATAGTTTTGGATTATACAAGAAATAATGATGATATAATTCATGTATCAACTGCACTCGGTGGAATTTACAGGACAACAAACGGCGGTACAAGCTGGGAATCAGTTCTCGGGGGATTCGGAAATGCTTACAGCTATTATACCGATTTAGCTATGACATCGCATGCTGTTTATTATGCGACATTGAGCCAGAGAACTGTCGGTGACAATAATGATTCAAGAGTAAAAGGTATTTACCGTTCAACTGACGGTATGGATTGGACTGATATTACTCCCACAAATTTTCCGGGTATTTACAGCAGGATTGTAATTGGTATTGCACCATCAGATGAGAACCAGGTTTATTTCCTTGCGGCTGTTACAACAGGTTCAGGAAAAGCAACCCTTAACCAGGTTGGCGATACATTATGGAACAGCTTATTCAAATACACTTATATTTCGGGAAATGGTGCCGGTGGGGGTGGAACCTGGGAAGACAGGTCACAGAATCTTCCGATGCCTTCAACGAGAAGGGGACATTTCAATCCTCAAGGTTCATACAATTTGGTTGTGAAAGTTAAACCTGATAATCCTGATGTAGTCTTCATAGGTGGAACAAATTTATATCGTTCAAATGATGCATTTGCAACTTCAAATAACACATTTTGGATTGGTGGATACAATAGCACCTTTACAGGTACTGGTTACCAGGTATATCCGAATCAACATCCTGACCAGCACGCAATAGTTTTTATGCCGTCAAATTCAAACATCATGCTATCAGGTTCTGATGGCGGTGTAGCGAAAACGATGAACAATATGTCCGATAATGTCGAATGGATTTCGCTTAATAATGGTTATTACACAACTCAATTTTACACAGTGGCAATTGACCACACAAGCTCAGGCGATAATAAAATAATCGGAGGCTTGCAGGATAATGAAACATTGTTTACTAATACTGATAATGCAAATGTAGATTGGAAAAGTCTGACACAAGGCGATGGGCTTAATTGTACAATTGCCGACGGAGGCTCATTTATTATAACATCACAAAATTCATTTTATCAGCCGAAAATAAAAATATGGAAATTGAAATACGATACTGAAGGTAATGTTACCGTAAAGACAAGAATTGACCCAATCGGAGCAAAAGATTTTATATGGTTTTCACCTTTCCAGCTTGACCCACATAATAATAACTTGCTCTATCTCGGTGGTGGAAAATTGATTTGGCGGAATAATGACCTTTCATCAATACCCGAAGTTGATACCAGGGATTCTACTTCGATAGGATGGGACAGCCTTCCTCAAACAAGACTACTTGATTCTGTTGCAGTTATGACAGCACTGCAGGTATCAACTAATCCTGCCAATATTGTCTATTATGGGACATCGAATGGTAAAGTTTTTAAGTTGACTGATGCAAATACAGGATTTCCAACTCCTATTGAAATCACAGGGAGTAATTTTCCAAGAAATGCTTATGTGAGTAGTTTCGCAGTTGATGAAGATGATGCCAATAAAGTTATCGTTTCATTTTCAAATTATAGTGTTCAAAGTATTTTCTATACTACTAACGGGGGTCAAAACTGGGTTCCTATATCAGGTAACCTTGAAGAGTTCCCCGGAGGCGGGGGAAGCGGGCCTGCAGTTAATTGGATTGAAATACTCAAAGTGAATGGTACAAATATGTATTATGCCGGAACTTCGACAGGTATTTATTCGACTGCTTATCTTGATGGTGAATTTACTGTCTGGCAGCAGGAAGGAGCAACAACTATTGGTAATGTTGTTGTAGATATGCTCGACGCAAGGCACAGTGACGCCTTGCTCGCAGCGGCAACTCATGGTGCAGGAGTATTTACTTCTACTGTAACCGGATTGCCTTCTGTTCCTTCTCAACCTGCCCTTGTTTTACCATCCGATAATTCAAAAGGAATTAAGGATGCACAAGTGTTGAAATGGAATAGGGTTGATGGGGCTTCATTTTATAAGATTCAAATAGCAAGCGATTCCACATTTTCAGATATCTTTTATCATAGAGATGGCATAAATATGGACTCAATTAATGTTGAGGATTTGGAACAGGGTAAAAAAACTTACTACTGGCATATTTCAGCAAAAGGAGCAGGAGGTCCCAGTCAATGGTCTGATACATGGACTTTCACAACGGCAATACAGGCTCCGAATTTGCTTTATCCTGAGACTCAGAGTGATTCATTACCTAATGACGTAACGCTTCAATGGGAAAATGTTGAAGGTGCAACTTCTTATCATTTGATATTAGCAGAGAATTTTCTTTTCTCGAAAATTGTTTTGGATACAATTGGTATCATTGGAAATTCTTATGAATTGAAAAATCTTAAATACGGCCAGAGATATTATTGGAAAATGAGTTCAATTGATGAAAATGGCGAAGGAATATTCAACCGTTCATGGAATTTCACAACTGCTGAATATGTCGGTGTAGATAATGAATCTTATTTAAGCTGGTTAGGACAGAATTATCCCAATCCATTCAATACTATAACTTCAATAAGTTTTGAAATCAAAAAACGAAGTGATGTCAGATTGGAAATATTTGATTATCTCGGTTCTAAAGTTAAAACGATAATAAATGCAAGAATGGATGCCGGGAAATATACTTACAATATTGATGCGGCCGGGATGTTTACAGGAAAGTATTATTACAGGTTGAAAACAGGAAATAAAGTTGAAACAAAATCAATGCTCGTTAATAAATGATTGGATTGAAAATTTGAAGAAGCAAGTGATGAGGATTAAATATATTTTTGTTGTTGTTTTAATTTTAGTATCATTTTCATTAAAAGCACAGAATGTTTCGGTCAGGGCTTGGATAGATACCAATAATGTATTGATCGGAGACCAGCTTAAGCTGACTCTTGAAGCAAGGAGTGATAAAAAGACGAATATTGTTCTACCCATAGTGCCTGATACTATAGGTAAAATTGAGGTATTGAACCGTTCAAAGATTGACACACTCGATTCTAATGGAATATATTCTATTCAACAGAAGTTCATCATAACATCATTCGATAGCGGCTGGCACCCTATTCCATCTTTTGTTGTAATGTATGCAAAAAAAGGAATGCCAGATTTGTATCCACTTTCAACAGATACATTGTACCTGAAATTCAATACCGTACCGGTTGATACAGCACAGGCAATAAAGGATATAAAGCCTCCGCTTGATGAACCTATATCATGGGAAGAATATCTTTTGTATTTTATTATTGGAATTGCTGTCATTGGACTTGCTTTTCTCGCATATTACTTATGGAAGAGATATAAAAAGAAAAAGGAAGTTCCAATGGAATATGACCCGAAAATTCCGCCACATATTATTGCTCTCGAATCACTGCGACAGCTTGATTCCGAGAAGCTGTTGCAAAAAGGTAAAGTGAAATTATATCATATACGCCTGACTGAAATAATCAGGCTCTATATAGAAAGAAGGTACTTGATTCCTGCTCTCGAAATGATTACACCTGATATAATACAAGGTATGAATGAATCAGCTATTGATGAAGAACTAATTTCATTTATGAAAAAAGTGTTTGAGACGGCAGACCTGGTTAAGTTTGCCAAGTTCCAGCCTCTGCCTGATGAGAATACACTTGTAATGAATTATGCAGTAGATTTTGTGAATCGCTCAATACCCGTTCAGGAAGATGTTCCGAAACTTGAAGAGGGGAGTGGTCAATGAGAAACATAGTATTTGCTTATCCTGAGTTTCTATATTTGTTAATTTTAATACCATTTTTAACAGCATGGTATGTTTACCGGTTGAAAAAGCAACAGCCTGCATTGATTTTATCTTCAACACAGGGATTTGAAAAATCAAAACCAACTCTGCGTGTCAGGCTGAGGCATATTTTATTTGTTTTGAGAATATTTGTAATCGGATTATTAATCATTATTCTTGCAAAGCCTCAGTCGAGTTCGAGCCATAAGAATGTAACTACCGAAGGTATTGACATTGTGATGGCACTCGACATATCAACCTCGATGCTTGCGGAAGACTTTCGACCCAACAGGCTCGAAGCCGCTAAGAAAAACGCAATGACATTCATTGATAACCGTGTTGATGACAGAATCGGTTTGGTTGTGTTCAGCGGTGAAAGCTTTACTCAATGCCCTGTTACGATAGACCATGATGTGCTGAAAAACCTGTTCGGCTCAATCAAAAGCGGGATGATTATTGACGGAACTGCTATTGGCAACGGCTTGGCTACTGCTATAACACGATTGAAGGACAGCAAGGCGAAAAGCAAGGTGATTATACTACTAACAGATGGTGTGAACAACACAGGATTTATTGCTCCGCTGACTGCCGCAGAAATTGCGAAATCATTCGGAATCCGCGTTTATACGATTGGTGTCGGTTCGCGCGGTGTGGCACCATATCCCTTTAAAACTCCCTTCGGTATTCAATACCAGAATGTGCCTGTCGAAATTGACGAGCAGGTGCTGAAAGAAATCGCAAAAACCACAGACGGAAAATACTTCCGTGCTACGGGCAACAAGGCACTCGAAAATATTTATAATGAAATTGACAAGTTAGAAAAAACGAAAATAGATGTAGCCGTCTGGAGCCGCCGTTCAGAAGAATTTTTGCCATTCGCAATCGCCGCAGGAGCATTGTTACTGATTGAACTTTTATTGAGATTCTTTGTCTTTCGGAATTTACCTTGAAGAATTGAAAATTGATAATTTGGAAATGGGAAATTTGAAGTAGGAAGTAAGTCATTCTGAGCCTGTCGAAGAATCCATAGCCTGAAACCCGCATCAATACTAATTTGGTTCACGCAAAGACGCAAAGGGAAGACGCAAAGGGCGCAAAGTATGACTTCACACTGAGCCTGTAGAAGTGTCTCCTCACTGTCATTCTGAGCTTGTCGAAGAATCCATAGTTGGAAACCTTATCAATACTAATTTGGTTCACGCAAAGTGCGCAAAGAAGTCGCAAAATGCGCAAAACATAACTGTCACCCTGAGCTTATTGAAGGGTTTTTTATTCGTCATTCGTAATTCGTGATTAATGTCATTCGACATTCTTCGAGTAGCCTTCGAGGTAGCGTCTTTCTTCGGGTGAAAGTGAGTCTTTGCCGTGAGCAATGATTTTATCGAGGATTTCATTCAACCGGTCTTCAGTGTATTTAATGTCACCATAATATGATGGCTCGTCCCTCAGGCTTTGAGCATATTTTCTGAGTTCATTCTGTTCGATAAGTGCAGGAGTCAATTCTTCAGGTTTAGGTATTTCCAAGCCTCTTTCGGCAAGCCTCGCTTTAATCAAATTCTTGGTTGTCCTGATTTGCATAAAAGACACACCTGCGGCTGTTAATCCGATGAATGCAGACAGGATGCCTTTAATTAAAATACTATGCCCGTTAATTAAAAGTGAATGAGAAAGCAATGCTGTACCCCAGCCGATAAAAATTATCGAAGTTAATACGGAAGTTTTGACCGGTTTGAAAATCCAAATATATATTCTTTTTCCTTTCTTGAAAAAAGTATAAAGAAGCATAACAAAAAAGGATATGCCTTCCATTCCCGACAGCATTGCCGGAGACTTCCAGAATACGAGCGTCAGTATTGTACCCTGAAGAATAGTAACAAGGATAAGTATAAGTGAGAAGAGGGTTCTATTCAGGATTTCTTCCAGTTTTGGGCCATAAAGATAAAACACAAGCAAAAATAACATAGTGCTTTCTACTGTTCCTCTTGCAAAAGGAAAGCTGAGAAGCCGCCACAGTTCCATCTTTTCAAGAATCAGATAAGGTTGTAAAGCAATTACGGAGGAGATTTTTCCCTGAACGAAAATGTCGGTAATATAGATAAAACCTGCTACTAATAGCAGTCTGAAAGATATTGACTTTATATGTTCCTGTTCAAACATTTTATTTTAATGAATCTAACAGCATATCAACTTCATCAATATTGACGAATTCATGGTAATCTTCATTTATGGCGAGCATAGGAGCACCGCCGCAGGCACCCATGCACTCTACTTCTTCAAGCGAAAATTTGCCGTCAGCCGTTCTCTGGTTATGCCCAATGCCAAGCTTATTACTTATGTGAGAATAAATCTCTTCGCCACCAAGGAGCATACATGATATATTTGTGCAAACCTGGAGATGATATTTTCCCATCGGCTTCTTAAAGTACATTGTGTAAAAGCTGGCAACACCGTGAACATGGGAATAGGACAGCCCTAATAGTTCAGCAACATATTTTTTCACATCATCCGAAATCCATCCGAATTTTTTTTGTGCCAACCACAATACAGGCATAATAGCAGCTTTCGGCTGTGGGTATTTAGATTTAATTTTTTCAATTTGAGCTAATTCTTCCTTAGCGAATTCAATAACCATAATATAATTCCATAGCTAACATTGCATAAATATAAACTACAAATCTAAAAAAAATAATGATAATTTATGATTATTCAAAGATATACTTTTATTTTGCTATGGGTGGTTATAAAATAAATATTTGTTAAATATGTGTTTAATAATTTTATTTTAAGGTTAATAGTAAAGAGAATAAAAAATCTTCGGACTTTAGAAAAGGAAACACATTATGATTGATATAGACTATTCACTTGTCATTGAAGCAACGGTAGAACCTGACTTTTTCGGATATTATTCTCCCGACCTTGAAGGATTCACAGGAGTAGGAAACTCAATTGAAGATTGTATCTACAAAGCAAAATGGGGCATGAAGGAGCATATTGATTTATTAAAGCAAAATAATTTACCTATTCCAAATAAAATTTCTCCCGTGAAAATTGTTGTACAGAATCAAGTAGAATTTGCTAATGCATAAAGCTTGTAGAAGCCAGAATTAAAAATGTTTTTTCAATCTCTTGACAAATACTTTAATAGAAAGCCAATGCTTCATAGCAATCAGGATTTTGTGAATTGCTGCTACTTTGATTCTTTTTTCGAAGACATTATATTCTTTTAGTTCAATTTTTTCGAGGAGCCTGTAATAGATTGAATCCATTATTTCAGCCGCTGAAATCGTGATTCTTTCATCGGGCCTTAATAATGTACGGGCTTTATGGTAATACTCTCTAACTCTCTGCACCTGGAACCTCATCAGTTCTACAAAGTTGTCATTGTAAACTTCCCTGAGCAGCTCTTCCTCAGAATAATTAAATCGAATCAAATCTTCTTGAGGTAAATAAATATAGCCCCTGTCTTTATCTGATTTAATGTCACGCAAAATATTAGTCAATTGCAGTGCATAGCCAAGATTAATCGCATAATTTTTTGTTTCTTCGTATTTATGTCCGAAAATCTCGATGCTGATTAAACCAACCGTGCTTGCAACTCCGTAGCAGTAATCCTTTAGTTCATCAAAAGTTTGATAGCGGTTCTGCATTAGGTCTCTGCGACAGCCATGAATCAAAGTCTGGAAGTATTGCTTGGGAATTGAGAACCGCTTGATAACACTTACGAGAGGCATTATCAGGGGACTTGCTGATTCACCCGAGTAAATCTTTTCTACTTCATTTTCCCACCAGTCGAGGCGTCTTTTCTTTTTATCTATAATTGCAATATCGTGGGAAGGTGTGTTATCAACAATATCATCGATATAACTGCAAAAGGCATATACAGAGTGAATAGCCTTTCGTTCTTCAATAGGTAGAATTGAAAATGAATAGTAAAAATTCGACCTCTCTAATTCAGGAGGCGGAACATTTTCATAGTTTGCAAGTTCAATATGAGTTATGTAATTCACTAACTATTTTATTTTATGACTGCTTTAATAAAAATTTTCATGAAATCTAATTTAGAAAGCTTAGGCCTGCTCTTAATTATATCAGTTCCCAAATTCCTGCTTTTCTCAATTATTTCCAGACCTCCGAGAGCTGATGCCTTGATTTCAAGCTTCAACCTGTAATTATTCAAATATTCAATTAATTTATATCCGTCCCGAAGGTATTTCTCTGTCTGCAAATATAATTCATTCAAACAATTAAACAAATTTTCATTTGAACCCTTTTCATATATATTTTGTTGGTTGATATTGTAATTTTCAAGAATATTTAAGGGAATATACACTCTACCATTCTTTAAATCAATAGATAAATCCTGCCAGAAGTTAGCAAGTTGTAATCCTGTACATATTTTATCAGATAAAGGAGCTGTAATATCATTGTAATTATTGAAAAGCCTGAGAACAAGCTCTCCGACAGGATTTGCAGAATAGGAGCAATAATTCAGCAAATCATCAATTGTATTTGCCCGGACAAATTCAACATCTCTCCTGAACGCTATAAGTAATTTCTGTAGAGGCTCGACCGGAATATTTCTGTCTTTCATAGTTTGATGAATAGCAAGAAAGACCGGATTGTTATTTTGTTGACCTTCATTGTTTAGCAAGAGTTGTTCATAATCATCCAATGCTTTTAACCTTTTTTCTTTACCGATTGAAGTAAGTTCATCACCAATATCATCGGCTATTCGGGCATAAGTATAAATTGCATTTACATATTTTCTTAATGATTTAGGAACCAGAAAAGAAGCAACCGGAAAATTCTCATAATGAGAAATTGTAATTTGACGACAGAACTCGAAAGCACCACTAATAGATGAGGCCTTGTATTTACCTCCGTCCGGTTTGACAAGTTCCAATACATCAATTTGTTCGTAGTCTATCATTAAATCAATCAATAAATCTGTTTTTCAATTCATGAGATGGTACCATGCAACTATCTTTTTTGCCGAACCATTTATATCTGTTCTTTGCTATTATTCTATAGACGTAATTCCTCAAAGGTTTGGGTATAATAATAAAAATATATAAAAGAGAACATAAGAAATTCAAATGTCTAACAATCTTTAAAGCGGCTGTGGAAACAAAATATAATTTATTTTCTTCAAGTAAAATAATTGTTTCAATATCTGATTGTGTAAAATTGAAATTACTTAGAATTTCCTTTGATTTTTCAGATTGTAATGAAGCAAATAAAAATCTCTCCTTTTTATCATGCCTGATAATGAACTGAACAATGGAATTACATAGATTACAAACTCCATCAAAAAAGACGATTGGTTTATTCCCAATATTATCAGCCATATTCTCAAATGATTAAATAATCTGTCATACTGAGCCTGTCGAATTATGACTATTACCCTTTAATATCACTCAACGATAAACTTGGAGTGACAATCAGTTTCTAATCAGTCTTCGACAAGCTCAGACTGACATCATTGTAAAATTAGATATTTCAAATTTCAAAAACTAATTCCCCGAACATCATTTCAAACGGTTTTAGGTTCGTTATAATTTCATCATTATAAAATTGGAAAAACTTTCCTGAAAAAACATCCCTGAATAAATGGGAACTCCCCGGTAGTTTAACATAGAAATAAAGTTCTTTTTCGGGATTCATGTTTCCTATGAACAAATAACTTTTTCCATCAATGCCCTTTCTAATGAATGAGATTATATTGATATTAGAGCTACTTAATGCTATAATATTATCTGTGCTGTAATCCCTCGGATTGATTATCTCTTTTCTTATAGCAGATATTTTTCTCATATATCTTGTCCATTCATTTTCAGATGTCCAGCATAGTTGGCATTCGGAAAACAATGGTAATTTCTCGGGAGGATAATTGGATAGCTCCCAAGGTTCAAAACATAGACCGGTATTGACCGGGTGAGTTTCGCTTAGTTCAAATCCTGAGTGAATAAAAGGTATTCCATGTATGAGATTTATTATCGTCCACACGAATTTTGAAAATTGTACACCACCTTGTCTCGATGCGGCCCTCGGCAAGTTGTGAGTTTCGGGAGTGCCAAAGAAAGGAATAGGAAATCCTTTTTCTGATAATATGCCGATAAATTCTTTAACTTTGTCAGGCTTGTGAATATCGAAGCATAAATAGCCCACAACAGCCTCATAGCCATCTTCGATGGATTTCTGTTTCATTAAGAAATTTTCTTCCCAGAAGACAAAATTTTCATTTACATCCTTTGCTCTTTGTACAATCTCCTGTCGCAAAGAAGATGGAAGTGCGTGTCCCATATCTATCATCACACCATCAATATCATAATTTTTCTGATAATGAGGTATGATATTGCAAATATTTTCCCAAAGTTCAGAAACTTTATATTTTTCACTATTCAATTCCTCATCATACATTCTCACAGTATTATAAGCAATGTAATTGAAGTCTGGATGTTCATAAAGTTTTAGGTATGTAACATCACTCCAAACCGGCTGAGTGTCGTCAGGGGGCCAGTCAGCAAATGCACAGGGTATTTTGCATTTATCACCGTTTTTCAGAATACCAACAAGTTTGTTATTTTCTTTAATTACTTTTTCAGGAGTCTCTGTGAAAAATTCCTTGTATATATCCGAAGGAGGTGAAAGCTCACTAAAATCAGAATCCTCGATCTTTTTCCTTATCAGAATAAATTCTTCCTCAGAAAAAATCGGAGGGCCGTATTTAGATTCATCGGTTGAACCTTGTTCTCTGTTTTCAATGTTATCTTTAATCCAATAGAACCATTCAGGATGTTCAATAGCAAGGCCGCCGTCAATACTCGCTGTTCTGAACACAAATTCGATTATTATTTTCATTCCAAGCAAGTGCGCCGCTTCGACGAATGCCTGAAACTCCTTTTCAACGCTTAAGTTCAAAACGGGCTCTGATAGGTTATCATCAATTTTGTATGGATTCCTTATTGCATAAGGAGAGCCAAGTGTTCCTTTCTTGCCATCAATTCCGATTGAAGTAATCGGGAGAAGATATACTGTGTTAACTCCGAGAGAATATATATATGGCAATAGGGAAATTGCTTTAAGAAAAGTTCCTGTTTCTCTGAAACCTTTGTAATTGTCATTTATATTAATTATTCCATCATTATTATGGTCGAAAGAAGTTGTGTATCTGACAAAAATGTTATAAACAACCGCTTCCTTAGTCCAACCTTTTTCGGGAAGTGAGACAGGCTCTTCTTTTGCGAGTATTTTAATTTCTTTAATTCTATTCAAATAAAATTCAAAAGGTGAAACCCATAAATCTTTTTCATAAGAATTTCTATAAGGGTCAATCCAAAGTGATGGTATTTTGTAAAACGCTTCATTACCATTTTCTTTGAGTAAATCACTCAGCTTTTCTTCTAAAATATTAAGAGAAGTTTCCATAAATAATGTTCAAATTAATTTTGTTGAATTTCTGTTTTATTGAAATATTCAAATACCCTTTCAGCGGCTTTATGTCCAACTATATCTGTCAATTCTTCTAAGTCAGAATTTTTAATTTTTTCTACCGAGTTCAACTGGATTAATAGCTTCTGTGCAATCTTTTCGCCAATCCCGGGAATTTCTGTCAGTTCTGTTTGTAATGTTCTTTTACTTCTCAGCAGACGATGATAAGTTATAGCAAAGCGATGTGCTTCATCCCTGAGATGTTGTATGAGTTTCAGACTGCTGGATGTTTTTGGTAAAAGTAAAGGCTCGCTTTTCCCGGGAAAGAAAATTTCATCTATTCGTTTTGCAAGTCCAATTACGGTTGTCTTATCTGACAATCCGGCTTTTTTTAGTATCTGAACGGCAGAAGACAATTGCCCCTTTCCCCCGTCAATTATTATTAAATCCGGTATGATGGATTTTTCATCAGATGATTTATCATACCTTCTCGATATGACTTCTCTCATAGCGGCAAAGTCGTCGTTATGGTCAACGGTTTGAATTTTATATCTCCTGTAATCTGATTTTTTGGGCTTGCCGTCAACAAAAACAACCATTGATGAAACGAGTTCGCTCCCTTGAATGTGGGAATTATCGAAACATTCGATACGCCGGGGAGGCTTGCTGAGCCTGAGGTCTCTTTGTATTGAATGAAGTATTTTGGGTATGGCCTGTTCTCTTTTTGCCATGGCAAGATGATACTCACGCAAAAGAAAATCAGCATTGGTTACTGCCATGTTGATTAGCTTTTTCTTTTCACCGATTTTTGGGATTTGGATATCAACATGATAACCGCTGATTTTTTCGAGCCATTCAATTATAAAATCCAATTGTTCAGGCTCGGTTTGGAGTAGAATTTCATTTGGAATAAAATTAGTCTCGAGATACCATTTTTCAATTGCAACTTGTATAATATACTCATCAGTTTGATCTAAAGTGTTTGATATTATGTAATGCCTTCTTCCAATCAATTTGCCGTCCCTAATCTGGAAAATCAGTATGCAGGCGCTGTCATTTATTCTTGCGAGAGCAATCACATCCCGGTCAATCGTTTCAGTTGAAACAATTTTTTGATGTGACAGATAATCCTTTAATATGAGATAGCGGTTGCGAACAATTGTGGCTTCTTCAAATTTCATTTGTTCGGAAAGCACATCCATTTCACATTCGAGCTTCCGCTCAATTTCACGTGTCTTGCCATTAATAATTTGTACTGCCTGGCGAACATTTTCGTTGTATTGTTCCCGTGATATAAGTCCCTCGCAGGGACCTTCACATTTTTTTATATGATAATCGAGGCAGAGTTTATATTTCTTATTAGCTACGGATTCATCGGTCAGATTGTAATCGCAGCTACGCATAAGAAATAATGACCTGATTGTTTTCAATAAAATTTTTAATTGCCTGACTTCTGTATATGGCCCAAAATATTTTGAGCCATCCTTAATGACTTTTCGGGTCGCAAATATTCTGGGATAAGGTTCATTAGTCAGTCGTACATAAGGAAAAGACTTATCATCTTTAAGAAGGATATTATACTTTGGCCTGTATTTTTTTACCAGTGTATCTTCAAGTATCAAAGCTTCTGTTTCGGAATCGGTTACAATTACCTCTACATCTTTAATTTTTTGAATTAACACTTTTGTTTTTGCATCAACTGGCTTCCTCGTCTGAAAGTAAGATTTCACACGGTTCCGCAGGTTTTTTGCTTTTCCAATATATATAATTTTACCAATCTGGTTTTTGAATTGATAAATACCGGGATTCGTTGGTAACGATTTAAGCTTTTCCTGAAGCCCTAGTACTTCTGATTCAATATTTATATTATCATTATTCACTTTTCACTATTCATTTTTAATTATTAATTATTAATTATTAATTATTAATTTTTAATTATTTACAGTAGCTTTGGTACATATAATCGGCTTCTTTATTACCAAGTTCTATAGATTTCTTCCAGTCTTCACAAGCTTTATCATTTTTACCAAGATTATAATAAGCAAGGCCACGATAGTAGAGAGCTTCTTTGTATTCAGGATATTTATTTAATGCCGCATCAAAATCGGGAATAGCATCTTCATATTTTTCCCATTCATATTTGACAAGCCCCCTGTTAAAATACCCCGTCGCATAATCAGGTTCTAGCCTGATATATTGAGAGAAATCATCAATAGAACCTTGATAATCTTTAAGGAATTTTTTTGCTTGCGCCCGATAATAATATGCATTTGAATAATCCGGATTGAGTTGCACTGACTTGTTGAAATCACTCATATAATCATCGCTGGAACCGCTCGCTTTTCTTTGCTCAAAATTGATGATGCCGCGATTGCAGTAGGGAAGATAATATTCCGGTTTAATTCTTATAGCTTCGCTATAATCACTTATTGCTCCATCAATATCTTTTAGGCCATACTTTGCAAGCCCCCTGTTATTCAGAGCATTGACGAAAAGAGAATCTAATTTAAGAGTTTCATTGTAATCTTGAATTGCATCAGTGTAATTTTTCATTCTCCTTTTGACATTTCCCCTGTTATAATAAGCATCCCGAAATTTCGGATTAAGCCTGATTGCTTCTGTATTATCGAAGAGTGCCGAAGAATCTTTCCCTTCCTCGCTTTTTAAAATAGCACGGTTATACCATGTACTCGCATAGTATGGGTCATACTTAATTGAAATATCATAATCCTCTATTGCCCCTTTCCTATCGCCTTTTTCACTTTTAGAAATACCGCGATTATAATAAGCAAGTGCATATTTCGGATTGATTTTTATTGCATTATTATAGTCTTTAAAGGCGCCATCCCAATCACCTAATTTGTCTTTTAATGTGCCTCTGTTGTTGTATGCTTCAAAGTTTTTACTACTAAGATTAATTGCCCGGGTATAGTCAGACATTGCTTTATCGGTTATGTTTAATCGGTCATAAGCCAGGCCCCTATTATAAAAAGCATAAGAGGATTGTGGCTTACTTTTTATTATATCAGAGAATATTTTTATCGCATCCAAATACTGTCCTGTTTCAATTTTTTTCAAACCAAGATTAAATCGCTTATCATTTTGTGAAAATGAAAGTTGGAATAAAATAATTCCCCAAATTAATGTTATTATAAATATTTTCATTTAGCTTAAATCCCCTAATTGTGGCCTTACAATAACTTCTTCAATCATAAAATTATCATTCATTGATTTTTGCAAAACATCAACAACAATATCAGCAAGATTGTCGGGTTTCATCATTCGCCAATCATATTTACTTCTTGATTTCTCGCTCCATAATTCAGTTTCTGTAGCACCGGGGAAAATATCTATGACTTTTATTCCCTTCT
Organism: Ignavibacteria bacterium RIFOXYC2_FULL_35_21; assembly: GCA_001804705.1. Taxonomy (GTDB): domain Bacteria; phylum Bacteroidota; class Ignavibacteria; order Kapaibacteriales; family UBA2268; genus XYC2-FULL-35-21. The sequence goes on along the minus strand of MHAY01000067.1, from coordinate 46,814 downwards.
CTCTCAGGTCTTCCCTCATCGAACGGCTCATAGCCAGAACGCCTGCTTTTGAAGCTGAATATAATGCCGAGCCTTTGAATGTTTTTTTTGCAGCAACGGATATAATATTCAGAATTATTCCTTTTTTTCTTTTAATCATCGAAGGAAGAACTGTTTTTGTTGCAAGAAAGGTTCCAAATAGATTTGTATTAATCATTGAATTGTAATCGTCAACTGTTAATTCGTCAAATGGTTTGAAAGCTGCCACTCCCGCATTGTTGAGCAATATGTCAACGTTCCCTAAATTATCTGAAATTTTATTATAAACTTCATAGACTTCCTCATGTATAGAAACATCGCAGGGGAAAATAAATACATTTTTAAATTGCGCTAATTCCTTTTTTGTACTTTTAAAGGATTGAGCCGTCCTCGCACTTAATGCCAAAATTGCTTCGGTTTTAGCAAGCTTACGGGCAATTTCCGCACCGATACCACGGCTTGCACCGGTTATCCAAATTACTTTTTTGTTAAATAATCTATTCATATAAAGACCTGATTAAATTATATATTTTTATTAAGTTTGTATTGAAATTTAACAAATTGAGTAAACTAAGCATGAAACTTAGTCTAAATAAAACAAAATATAAGAAAAAGAAAGAAATTCTCGATAAATTATTTTCTTTTCAGAGATTCGGTATAAAACCCGGCCTCGGAAGAACTAAGAAATTACTCGGTTTTCTTGAGAAGCCGCAAAATCATTTTCATTCTGTGCATGTGGCAGGAACAAACGGCAAGGGTTCTGTCTGTTCGATGATTGCTTCTGTTTTAATCGAGGCAGGATATAAGACCGGACTTTATACTTCGCCTCATCTCGTTACTTTTAATGAACGAATCAGTATAAATGGAAATTTAATTTCTGATGATGATTTAATCAGGCTTTCGGAAGAATTACTACCGTATGCAGAGTCAATCGGAGCTACTTTTTTTGAAATAACTACTGCAATGGCATTCAAATATTTTTCGGAAAATAAAGTTGAAGTTGCCGTTATAGAAACGGGGATGGGCGGGAGGTACGATTCCACAAATGTTTTAAGTCCGTTAGTGAGTATAATTACTAAAATAGATTATGACCATTCAGAATACCTCGGTAATACCTTAACCGAGATTGCTTTTGAAAAAGCCGGTATAATTAAACAAGGTAAGCCTGTTGTTGTTTCGAAAAATGAAGACAAAGTATATAAAGTAATTAGTGAAAAATCAACAGAAAAACATTGTGAATTAATATTTGCAGATGAATTTTTCAAATGCGAACAGTTCACCTGCAATAGTGATTTGACAATGAATTTGAATATACACTCATCGGTTTGCACTTATCCGAATCTTAATGTAGGTGTTGTAGGTTCCCATCAAATTGATAATATCAAAACAGCATGGGCTGCAATAAAAATAATTAGCAGAAACTTTAACATATCAAAAGAGTCTTTGTGCACTGGTTTTATAAATATTGTCAGAAACACAAATTTTCATTGCAGGACTGAACTTGTAAATAAAGACTTTCCTATCATTTTGGATGTTGCTCATAATCCTGATGCTGTTCAAAAAACAGTTGGAACTCTGATTGACTGCGGGCTTGAGAACAAAAAGTGGAATATTGTTTTTGCACTTATGTCGGATAAGGATGCTATAAATATTTTGAAATATTTAAAATTAATTTGTTCAAGATTAATAATAACAAAACCGGATAATGACAGGGCGGCTGAACCTGCGGATTTAAAAATTAAAGCCATGGAAGCCGGTATTAAGAATATTGTCATTACGAGTAATGTTAAGGAAGCGGCCGATCTTGTCCTCTCGAAACCACAGCCAATACTGGTTATAGGTTCTTTCTATCTCCTTGGGGAATTTATGATTTTGTTGAATCATTTGAAGAAATAACAACTTCCAATAATTTATTTTATTTTATTACATACTCTAAAAATAAACAATTAATTTCTAATTTTGTATTCTATAAAATTTTATTAAGAAAACATTATTAACGAGGTATGATATGAAAAACATATTGCCTTTTTTTCTATGTGCAATTCTATTTTTTTCTTGTGAAAACACAGAAGTTCAGGTACAAAATAATAAAATGATTGGTTTTGTTTATGTTGAACTCCTTAGAATTCATGAATCAGGGGTTGTCTTAGGGAAATATTATGCGAGCTATTATCTTTCAGGAATAAAAGTTGAGCTGTTGAAAAATGAAAAAGTTGTAGCAACTACTTACACTATTGAAGATACTACCACTGACATTGTTTATTTATTTGAAAATATTGAGCTCAATGTGCCCTATAAAATTAGAATAACCTTGAATGAAGATTTTATTGATACAACAGAAGAATTTACTGTTTCTGAAAATGATACTCTATTTATTCCCGACAGTACTGAAGATACTCCTGAATGGCTTAAAAGCGACAAATATTATTACCCTTTTTCCAAAAATATGAATAAAGATATTGTGTTTAATCTATATACTGATAGACAATATCCAAATGATACAAATTCGCCTCATCTGATTATTTTTCCGACTCCATTCATTGAATCGGGTTCTTTGGAATACTCTGTAAAAAACTCCGGCAACATCGAAATAGATTTATATGATATTAAAAAAACTTTTATAAAAACAATATATAGCGGATATAATCAACCAGGAAAACATTTTCGAGAATTCGGTAATGTAATTAATAATGGCCTATATTTTGTTAAAATAGTAATGGGAGATAAAAGCTATTATTGTCCCTTTATAAAAGGATTGAAAGGTAGTCCAAAGAAGCCATAGTAAGAAAAAAAAGTAATTATGAAGATTTATGAATTAGGAATTAATATGATAACACCAGAAAACCATGTTATTAAAAAAGCTATAATTTCAGTATCGGATAAAACAGGTATTGTTGATTTTGCAAAGGAATTATCTTCACTTGGTATAGAAATTTATTCTACGGGAGGAACTGCTAAACTTCTCCAAAATGAAGGAATAACTGTGAAAAGTGTCAGTGAATTAACTAATTTTCCTGAGATTCTCGATGGCAGGGTAAAAACCCTTCACCCGGCAGTTCATGCAGGTTTACTTGCCGAACTGAATAAAGAAGAACATGTAAAACAGCTTGAAGAACATCACCTGTCTTCTATTGATTTACTCGTAGTAAATCTTTATCCTTTTGAAGAGACACTTGAAAAACAGGGCAGTACTCATGAAGAAATAATTGAGAATATTGATATTGGCGGTCCAACAATGCTGAGGGCTGCAGCAAAGAATTATTTATGGACTGCTGTTATCGTAAATCCAAAATGGTATGTTGAAATAATCAATTTGCTTAAAAACAATAATAATACTTTACCCGTTAAAGTAAGGCAGGAACTTGCAGGAGAGGTATTTAACCATACAGCTTATTATGATTCTCTGATTTCTTCATATTTCAGAAAAGTAAATAAAATTGAGCTTCCTGAAAAGCTGACAATAGGAATGAAAATTCAACAAACCTTGAGATATGGTGAAAATCCACATCAGAAGGCTCTGCTTTACGGCTCATTCTTCAAAATATTCAAACAATTACATGGCAAGGAACTATCTTATAATAATATACTCGATATAGACGCAGCTTCAAGATTAATTCTTGAATTTGATGAGACTGCACTTGCAATAATCAAGCACACAAATCCTTCAGGAGTAGCAACCGGTAATACTTTATCAGAAGCCTACCACAAGGCTTTTGCAACAGATACTGTTTCACCTTTCGGCGGAATAATAGCAATGAACAGACCTGTTGACATGGAAACTGCCGAAACCATTCACAGCCTATTTACAGAAGTTTTGATTGCACCTGAATATTCTGAGGACGCACTTCAAATACTCACAAGGAAAAAAGACAGAAGACTGATAACGGCAGATTACAACAAGCTCAGAGAATCTTTAGGATTTGAAATAAAATCTGTTTCAGGTGGGTTTCTTGTTCAATCAACAGATATGCTTTTATATGATGATGCAAATTTGAAAGTGGTAACAAAAAGACAACCGACAGAGAAAGAATATTCAGCCTTAATGTTTGGCTGGAAAATAGCAAAGCACGTAAAATCAAATTCAATTGTTTATTCTGCAAACGACAGGACACTTGCCATCGGTGCCGGGCAGATGTCGCGTGTTGATTCCTCACGAATTGCTGTTGAAAAAGCAAAGATGATGGGACTGGATTTGAAAGGCTCGGCAGTTGCATCTGATGCCTTCTTCCCGTTTCCCGATGGTGTGCTTCAGGCTGTCGAAGCTGGAGCTACAGCGGTAATTCAACCGGGAGGTTCTGTAAGGGATAATGAAGTTATAGCTGCGGCTGATGAACATAATGTAGCAATGATATTCACAGGATTAAGACATTTCAGACATTAGAATGAATATACTTGCAATCGAAAGTTCCTGCGATGAAACCGCTGCATCAGTTATCAGCAATTCACGGGTGCTGAGTAATATTATATCATCACAGCATTTTCACAGCAAGTATGGCGGGGTAATTCCTGAGCTTGCCTCCAGGGCTCACCTTGCAAGCATCAGCTTAGTTGTCAGGGAAGCTCTTACGAAAGCAGAAAAGAATATTGAAGAAATGAATGCTATTGCTGTTACTACTGAACCCGGTCTGATTGGGTCATTAATCGTCGGCTCCAACTTTGCAAAAGGACTTTCAATAAAATATAATCTTCCGATTATTCCAGTCAATCATCTTGAAGGGCATTTGTATTCAGGAAATATTCAGGATGAGACAATTGTGTTACCATACATAGCACTTGTTGTTAGCGGGGGGCATACTGCACTTTTCAAAGTCGAATCCTATTCAAAATATAAAGTTCTTGGTTCAACAGTAGATGATGCATCGGGAGAAGCATTCGATAAAATCGGAACTATGCTCGGATTGCCATATCCTGCGGGACCTGAAATAGACAAACTTGCAAAGACCGGAAATCCCAGAGCTTATGTATTTCCGAGAGGAATGCTTCATAGCGGAAATTATAATTTCAGCTTCAGCGGATTAAAAACATCTGTGAGGTATTTTTTAGAAAAACAATTTCCACAGGGATTACCTGAAGATAAACTATCTGATGTTTGTGCTTCTGTACAGGAGGCAATCGTTGATGTGCTTGTTAAGAAAAGTATAGATGCATCAGTCGAGTATAATGTAAAACACCTGATTATTGCAGGTGGTGTATCTGCAAATTCATGTCTAAGAAAAAGAGCAACTGATTTAGCAAAACTTCAAGGCATAAAAGTTGTTGTTCTAAATCCCGATTATTGTATTGATAATGCCGCAATGATAGGCTTCATAGCAGAAAAAAGGTTGCTTGAAAATGGACCCGATGCTTATCAGGATTTAACCTTTAAGGTTAATGCGAGTTCACTAAGAGCTAAAAGAAAGAAATAATAGAATGGCTGTCTGAAAATCCAATCAGCCAATAAAAAATTAAAATTTAAAATTTCTTAAGCTACACTTGCCACAACTTCTGTTACTTTCTTTGCGGCATCTTCAAAATTCTTTGCTACTTTAAATTGCAATCCTGATTTCTTCAGTGTTTCAGCACCTTCTTCGGCATTAGTGCCGTCGAGACGGACAATAACAGGAATGTTTACCTCGACACCTTGCAATGCCTGAACTATACCATCGGCAACTTTATCGCAACGGACAATACCGCCGAAAATATTTATTAGCACCGCTTTTACATTTGGGTCGCTCATCATAATTCTGAATGCGTTTGCAATCCTATCGGGATTAGCACCACCTCCTACATCGAGGAAGTTTGCAGGATTGCCTCCCGAAAGCTGAATCAAATCCATTGTTGACATTGCCAAGCCTGCTCCGTTAACCATGCAGCCGACATTCCCGTCGAGCTTGATGTAATTCAAATCATATTTCGAGGCTTCCACTTCGAGTGGTGATTCCTCGTGTGTATCCCTCAGGTCAAGATAGTCGGGATGTCTGAATAATGCATTATCATCAAAATTCATCTTTGCATCTAAAGCAATCATTTTCCCGTCTTCTGTCAGGACGAGCGGATTGATTTCGAGCAGACTGCAATCGAGCGATTCATAAGCCCTGTATAAATTCTTTATAAAAGATTGGAAATTTTTAAATGGCTCACCGCTTAAGCCAAGACCAAACCCAAGTCTGCGTGCCTGATAGCTTTGAAATCCAATGGATGGTTCAACCTGCTCCTTCAAAATTTTCTCAGGTGTTTCTTCAGCAACCTTTTCAATTTCAACACCGCCTTCGGTTGAGCACATAATTGTATTTTTTCCTGTCTGTCTGTCGAGAACTATTCCTGCATAAAATTCTTTTGCAATTCCGACACCTTCTTCAATAAGAATACGTCTGACGACACTCCCTGCGGCACCTGTCTGAATAGTTACCAGCTTATTGTTTAGCATATTCAACGCAATCTGGTAAACAGTATCGGGGATATTATCATTCGTGATTACATTGACACCTCTGAGCGGTTTGCCAAAAAGTTCGACCTGCTCGTTAGTGTCAACATTGTGCATGATGCCCTTGCCTCTGCCTCCGGCATGAACCTGTGCTTTTACGACAACCGTCTCGATTCCCTTTTCGGTGAAATCTTCAAATGCCACTTTCCCTGCTTCATCAGCACCAAAAATTACCTTGCTAAATAAAACAGGAACATTAAATTTTCTCAATAATTCTTTTGCCTGATACTCATGAATTTTCATAATGAACTCTTTTAATTTTATAAATAATAATAATGCTTCCAAAGTGTAAATAAAGAATTGCTTCTTTTTTGACTTTGCAATCTATTAAATATCAAAATAAATCACAAACCACATCGAGAAATTTTGAATTTTGAATGCTGGATTTTGAATTATTGTTTTGGGTGTTGAGTGAAATTTTTCTTGTTACGAAGAGTAGCAATTTGTCTGAACAGGATTAAAGGATTACAGGACATTTTATTTTGACGCAGAGCCGCAAAGCCGCAGAGTATGTAACCTTTTGTCCTATTTTGTCCTATTTTGTCCTATTTTGTCCTATTTTTTTAATTTTTGCATTGCTATTGGGGAATAATTATTGATTTAAAAGAATTATTCATTATTGCGAATATGGAATATTTGTCTCAATTTGTCCTGTTTTGTCTCATTTTGTCCTATTGATGTCCTATCGTGTGCGACAGAAAGTGATGAGAAAAAAAATTTAAGAACAAGGATTAACGATTTTTGATTTATGATGATATAAGGACAAAGTTGAAAGTTTATAAAGTTGTAAAGTTAGAAAGAAATCCCCCTGAATCCCCCTTTTACAAAGTGGGAAAATCATCCCGGTTTCGGCTGATACAGCCCGACATTAGTTAGCAAAGAACAAAGCGGGACAAAGATAAGGTTGAGGGAATGATATAAAAAGAAAATGGTTTTAAAAGGATTTTGAAAATAATTGAAAAGTGGAAACAATAACGGATCAAAGAAATTTATAATCATCAGATAGAGAACATTGTAATATTAAAAAAGCCATTTGCATTGAGAGAGAGGGCATTGTATATTTTACATATATATTGTATTTTAGATTGTAATTGATTAAATTTATTAATAATAATATGATTTGCTAGCAAAATTAAGTTATAATCAACATTTAAACATGATAGAACAATTTAAAAAAGACTTAAAAATTATATTTCCGAAAGAACTTGTTGATGCTCTTTTAGATAGCTATATTGAAATAAAAACAAATTTTATTATTGATAAGTGGGAACCATCTGAATTAAACGGAGGTAAATTTGTTGAAGCTACAATTCGTATCATACAATTTGCTTGTTTTGGAGGTTTATATACACCAATTAGTACTTCTATAAGGAATATATTCTCAGAATTACAAAGAATTGAACGAGCTCCTACAACAGTTCACGATTCATATAGACTACATATACCTCGATGTATTGGTGCTATTTATAATATAAGAAATAGAAGGGGTGTTGGTCATTTAAGTGGTGACATTAATCCAAATAAGGCTGATGCATTATTAATAATTACAATTTCTGAATGGGTGTTAGCAGAACTTTATCGTTTAAATTATAAGATACCATTTACAGAGGCACAAACATTAGTGAATAATCTGGTAAGTCGTAAACTTGAACTTATTTTTGAATTAAATGGTATAAAAAGAATATTAAATCCTCACTTAACTTTAAAAGATCAAATTCTTTTGCTATTATATGCTGAAACAAGCCAGTTCTTAAAAATAGACAGTCTTTGCATTAACTTAAAATATAAAAATAAGACTTATATCAAAAGAAATCTATTGACTAAGTTAGATAAACTTCAATACATTGAGCTAACTGATGATGATAAAATTTACTTATTACCACCAGGGAGTAAATATGTGGAAGACAATTATAATTATTGGAAACTATAAGGAGAAATTTATGTCAGATAACATTGCAAAAATCAATTTGAAAATTGGACAAAATGAAATTTTGATAGAAGGTACATCAGAATTTGTGTCAAGCCAATATGAAAAGATAGTGTCTCATTTAAAGATCTTTAAAGAAATTGATTCACTTAAACCAATCGAACCACCAAAAAAAGATGGAGAAAATGATGGGGAAAATCCAGAATTAAAGGAACCTTTAGATCCAAATAAGTTACCAGATACTTTTGGGGAGTGGCTTAATAAAATTCCAAAAGAAACTAGCGATACTGATAAAGCAGTATTATCAGGTTATTTCACACAAGTAAAGTCCGAGAACAAATATTTTCGTACTAGGGATGTTACAAAATTGCTAAAAGATCATAGTATTAATTTGTCAAATCCAAGTACTTTCCTTAAACATGCAATAAAAGCTAAAAAAATCTTTCAACATTCCAAAAGTGGTACTGAAGCAAATTATAAATTAGAACGTGAAGCAGAAATAGAAATGATACAATTACTTTCTGGACAGAAAGGTTAATTTTATATGTAAATTATTTTATAAACAAAGAACTTTTTTATAATTATCTAAGTAATTTTATTTATAATCCGACTTGCCCAAAATACGAGCAGTTGGTAAATAATTTAAACAAACGATATGACAGCTACAGAAAATTACTCAAATATTATTGATAACATTTTCGGTTCAGGGACAACAACCTTTAACACTAAAAATGACGTTTATAATCATGTAATAGGTGCATTAAATAACCCATCTGATTATTATGATTTCAAGACAAATTTTATAGAAAGGCTGCAAAGAATAAAAAATATTTATGCGAGTAATCCTTTATTCTTAAAAGATATAATTGTTCAAGTTAACGAAATTGAAAGTGAGAAAAATTGGGAAGGTGCCTTTGCTGAACTTGCTGCTTATGATTATTTAAATCAAAGATTAATGAACCTTGAAACAAGCATTTATAAACCAATAAAACCAAATGTAACTCTCGGTAAGACAAAAACATTTGCTTTAGAATTAGGAGGATCTGCAGCTAATCTGGACGGTTTTATTAAGGACCTATCCCTATATTTTGATGTTAAATGTTTTAAAGATAATGTTACAGATATTCTTGAAGGAATATATAAAGAATTAAAATTACATTTTGGTAGAACCGACTTTCATATTTCGGCTGAATACGCCCTTGATATTTCTTATGAAGATTTTCAGGAAAAAAGGAATAAACTACTTCAAGAGTTAAAATCATCTATAACCCCATCAAAAACTACTTTTTTTAATAGTTTAATAATGCCAAATTTATCCTATAGAATATTATGGATTGCTGGTATTCAGACCGCTGAAAGAACTTATAACGCATTCAGCCATGCAGAAAATTTTCACAGGCTTCTATTTAAATATGCAAATAAGTTTGTTAAAAAGAAGCCAACAATCATTGTGTTGGTTGTTTTCCCTTGGTACAATTCTGTAGTTACAAACTTTACAAATGATAATTGCAAATTTTATCGTGCTTTATCTAGACGTGTATTTTGTCAATATAAACATGATAAAGCAAAATTTAAGACATTTAATTCAAAATTCACAGGTCGGCATACAATTCATAAAGTTTCAAATTATTTATCCGGTATAATATTTTTAGAAGACAATACAATTTGTAGTAAGGTGCATGATGATACAAATGTAAAGTCCTACATTTATCTTAATCCAAACGCAGTTAACCCGGTTGCAAAATCTTTGTCTATAGAATTTATATTGGGTCTTAATTATACAGATTTTGATGACTTTGATTACGACAATTATTAAGTTTATTCAATCGAAAAAATAACTTACTCGCTTTCGATCTTCTTTATCTACACAAATTCCTCACCACAACTCCTAAAACTTCATTATTTTTGAAATATCAAAACAAAAAAGCCACTCCAAAATACATTTATTCCAGAGTGACTTATAATATTAATAAAAAACATTAAACCAGGATTGCTTTGTATCCGTAGTTTATGATGCCTGATGGACCTTCTTCCATGACTTTGCGGAAGACAAGCTCGACCTTTGCACCGATTTTTAAATCATCGAAGTTGCAATCAACAACCTGGGCTGTGAGCCTTGCTCCTTCTTCGGTTTCTATGACGGCAACTGCAAAAGGTTTCATCCTTGTGTAAGGGTCACTTGCAATGTATATGATTGTATAAGTCAGGATTTTTCCTTTTCCTTTCAATGTGATTTTCTTCGATTTCTTACAGCAGTTATCGGGGCAAACATACCTGTTCGGAAGACTGACTGCACCGCATTCGAACTTCTGGGCTTCGAGCCTGTAACGATGCGGAATTTCGCGTGTATATCTCGGACTAATAGCCATTATACTGCCTCCAATATATGTACAACACAACTGCCACCTGAACCGCCCATGTTCTGAGCCATACCGTATTTTGCATTTTTCACCTGTCGTTTGCCAGCTTTGCCGCTCAACTGCTCGACACATTCGATGATTTGAGCAACACCGGTAGCACCGACAGGATGACCTTTCGCTTTCAAACCGCCGCTCGGATTAATCACGATTTTGCTTCCGTAGGTTCCTTCACCGTTTGCTATTGCTTTACCAGCTTTGCCATACTTGAAGAATCCAAGTTCTTCGGCAACTATGATTTCAGCAATCGAGAAGCAGTCATGAATTTCGACAAAAGAAATATCATTCGGCTTCAACTGAGCCATTTTGTAAGCTCTTTCTCCGGCAATACGAACTGCATCTAACTTTGTCATATCAACATGGTCATGCAAAGCAATCGGTCCTGTTGCAGCACCTATTGCCCTGATTTTTATCGGATGTTTCGAGTATTTTTTTGCCTTATCCAAAGGACAGAGAATGACTGCTGCAGCACCGTCTGTGATTGGAGAGCAATCCATCAATCTCAGTGGGTCAGCAACCATCGAAGAGCTAAGCACACCTTTTAAATCCAGTTCAAAAGGATACTGAGCATTTGGATTGTGAACTGCATGCTTGTGATTTTTAATTGGGACTTGTGCAAGTTCTTCACGTGTCAGTTTGTATTTTTCCATGTAGGCACGTGCCATCATTGCATATAATCCCGGGAATGTAACTCCGCTATATGCTTCATATTCCTGGTCGGATGCAGTTGCAAGAACGAAAGTTCCGTCTTCGACATCCCACATTTTTTCGACACCGCCTGCAAGAACAATATCGCTCATACCTGATGCGACTTCCATAAATGCCGCTCTGACGGATGTACTGCCCGATGCACAAGCAGATTCAACTCTTGCGGCGGGAACTCCTTTTTGCCCGATGTAGTCAGCCATTACGGAGCTGATATGCTCCTGACCGGAATACAAGCCGCTGGACATGCATCCAACATATAAAGAATCAATTTGAGCAACGCCGGCATCTTCGATGGCTTTGAGAGCCGCTTCTGCAAAGACATCCCTGATGCCTTGCCCCCAAAGCTCGCCGAATTTGGTCATGCCAACGCCGATTATTGCGACTTCGCGCATTTTAACCTCCATTTATTATTTTTTACCATCTTTTTATTTTCATTGTATTAGGTTATGTTACGATTAATTTATCATATTTTTCTAAATTAATTTTCAATTTCTAATTTTCAATTTTCAATGAATTTTTAATAAACAAATTTTCAATTTTTTAATCTCTGTACCTCTGTAATGAAATTTTAAAATGTTTCAAAAACTACATGTTTTCATTTTTATCATTTTAAATTTAATATTTATCATTTATTGAAAATTTTAAATTTTAAATTGAAAATTAAATTCTCTAATTTTAAAGTATCATTAAACAACATAATTTTTTATTCAAGGAACTTTATTTTTCTTCTGAATGCGGCATACTTGCCGTAATCCAGGTATATTTTCTTTCCGTTCAGCATATCCCTTGTTTTGGGTGCTTTATTTTGAACCTGTGTGATTCTCGGTGTAGCTTTGAAAATAAAGCCGTCACTACCTGCACCGGAACCAAACGAAACCATAAAGATTTTATCTCCCGGTTTTGCAACATCAAGAATTGCTGTCAAACCTGTCGGAGATGAGCCTGAGTAAGTATTACCCATTATATTTACGAGCCACCCTTGTTCCATCTGCTCTTTTTTGAAGCCAAGAATCTCACCGCCTTTTAAAGGAAATTTACCGTTAGGCATGTGAAATACTGCATAAGCAAAATCGCTTGCTTTCATTTTTGATTTTTCGAGCAATAGTTTACCGCAGCCAAGCAGATGCTTGAAGTAAGCAGGTTCGCCAGTGAATCTTCCGCCATGACGTGGATAATGCTGGTATTCACGTCTCCAGAAGTCTGCTGTATCAGTTGTGAAAGAATGTGTGTGCAGAACTTCGGCAATTACATTATCCTTTCCGAAAATAAAAGCAGCACCACCGGCTGAGGCAGAATATTCGAGTGCATCGCCCGGAGCTCCCTGTGATGTATCAGAGCCGATACCCATTGCATAATCCATATTACCTGATTTGACATGGCTGTAAGCAACGAACATTGCCTCGGAACCTGCTTTACACGCAAATTCAAAATCTGCTACGTGTACATCAGGACCAATTCCGAGAGCATCTATGAGGACTGTGCCTGAGGGCTTTACTGCATAAGGATGCGATTCGGAACCAATATAAACCGCTCCTATTTTTTGAGGGTCAATGCCTGCACGTTTTACAGCATTTTTAGCTGCTGCAACCGAAATTGTAATGGTGTCTTCATCTTTGCCGGGAACCGTTTTTTCTTTCATCAGCAAACCTCTTTCGATAGCGACAATGTCATCGCCCCACTGGTCTGCAATTGTGCTTGCCTTGATTCGGAACGCCGGCACATAAGCACCATAACCAACTATACCTACCATAATAATAACTCCTAAAATTTATTAGTAATCGAATTTTCAATTTTTGTAGAATTACAATTTATACTTTTTTTAAAACAAAGCAAATAAAAAATCATTATGTAATACGAGTGTGTTACAGTTTAATTGAGAAATTTAATATTTGAATAGCCACGACTTTTGAGTCGTGGACAGGTTGAATCATCACAATTCGGGATTTATCCCCTTAATATTAGTGACTAAAGTCAGAATCGGGTGGAAATAAACCTCCACTATCTGAAGATAGTGGCTATTCATAATTGTTTAATTCGTTCAATTATTTTTTCCTTAGAAGGAATTCCGTTCGGATAATACCTGCAGGCAAGTGCAGGGTGTTCTGGAGACGGCATATTCTCTAAATCTTCTCCATTTATAAGTAATGTCGGGGAACCTCTGAATTTATTCTTTATTGCGAGTTCCTGTGTATCAATTAATTCTTCTTTGTAATCAATAATTCCTTCAAATCCTGAAATCGCCTCCTTAACATTTTGTCTCAATGTTCCTGCATGGGGACATCCATCAAAATACTGAAATATTAAATCTACTTTATTCATTTTATTTTTACATTATTTCTCATAATAAATTTTTAGTCTATTAAACCGGAAATATAATGTCATTCAGAGGAGTGAAGCGACGAAGAATCTGTAATCCCCCTGAATCCCCCTTTAGTAAAGGGGGAAAAAAGAAACCCCCTGAATCCCCCTTTAGTAAAGGGGAAAGATGCTTCGAGAAGCTGTTAATGACACATTACCAGAAATCTTGATATATTATGAATAGCCACGACTTTTAAGTCGTGGGATGGTTACTCACCACAATTCGGGATTTATCCCCTTAATATTAGTGACTAAAGTCAGAATCGGGTGGAAATAAACCTCCACTATCTGAAGATAGTGGCTATTCAAATAAAGAACGATTTTAATTTGTCATATTTTTGTTTTACCATCGCATCGGCGGTGGTCATGGACTCAGCATGACAAAATCAAAGTACATACCAATTATAAATTGTGATTAAACATCAAAACAACCAATCATTCTCGATATGACTAATCTTTGAATTTCGGAAGTACCCTCGCCGATTTCAAGTAATTTCTGGTCGCGGTAAAATCTTTCCGCATCGTATTCTTTCATTAAGCCATAGCCTCCGTGAATTTGAACGCAATGGTTTGCCGCCGTATGAGCAAGTTCAGAGCAATTAAGTTTTGCAATAGCACCTTCCTTTGTAATATTTTCATTCCTGTCCAACATACGGCAAACTTCATACAGATAATTTCTTGCGAGTTCCAAACCCATGTCAACATCAGCAAGTTTAAATGCTGTTGCCTGGTATGTTGAAATTGATTTGCCGAACTGCTTTCTTCCTTTTGCATAATTTAACGCGGCTTCATAAGCTCCTTGGGCGCATCCAAGACCCATAGCGGCAATGGAAAGCCTTCCGTTGTCGAGTGTGCCGAGCATCTGGTGGAAACCGTCTCCTCTTTTGCCAAGCATATTATCTTTATGTACACGGCAATCCTCAAAATAAAGTTCGCTTGTGTTTGAGGCTCTCCACATCAGTTTGTTTTTCATAGCTTTTGTAGTAAAACCGGGAGTTCCGTTTTCTACTATGAAGCAGGAAAGTTCTTTCTTTCCTCCTGGTTTAGTGCCTGTACATGCAAGAACAGTTGAGCCGAGTGTTATATCTGTCGAAGCATTTGTAATGAAAATCTTTGACCCGTTAAGCACCCAGTAATCTCCATCCTGAACGGCAGTTGTTTGAGTATTTCCGGCATCAGAACCAGCCTCAGGCTCAGTTAATCCAAATCCCCATAAATATCCTTCTGCAAATTTCGGAAGATATTTTTTCTTTTGCTCTTCATTGCCATAATAGTATAATGGACCTGCTCCGAGTGAATTATGAGCTGCAATTGTCGCTGCATGAGAACCGTCAACACGTGCCAGCTCTTCGACAACCATTATATAAGAAACATAGTCAAGTCCAGCTCCATTATACTTATCCGGCAGAAAGCATGAGAGTAATCCCATCTCAGCCATTTTTTTTGTGTTTTCATAAGAGAATTCTTCCTTCTCATCCAGTTCACGAGCTTTTGGCTTGATTACTTCTTCGGCAAATTTTCTGACAGTGTCTCTCAAAAGAATTTGTTCATTAGTAAAATTGCGATTGATATCCATAATTAAATCCTTGTTTTTTTGTTTTATTTCCGTTTGTTTTTTCTCTAATAAACCAAACTTTAACCTTAGAAAATATGAAAATACTAAATTTATAAATAAGTTGGTTGTTATTCCTATAAGAATACGATTACAATTTTGACTTATTGGTTATTTAAATTTCTATTGTTATTTTGTTTTCTTTAAATTTATATATTAACAAAATATTATTAAACTTGAAAATTATTTTCATATTTCATAAAAAAAACAATAAATTATAAAGAGAGGTCTAAATGGATTATTTGTTAACCGAAGAGCAAAAGATGCTTAAGGAAATGGTATCAAAATTTGCACAGGAAAAAATTGGCCCTGTTGCATCAGATAATGAGAAGAACCATAGATATCCTGAAGATATTATCAAAGAAGCCGGTGAACTTGGCTTGATGGGCATAGCCTATCCAACGGATTATGGTGGTGCAGGAATGGATTATGTGTCCTATTTCTTAGCAGTCGAAGAAATTTCACGATGGTGTGCTTCCACAGGTGTTATTGTATCGGCTCATTCCTCACTTGTTTGCGACCCTATTTACAGATTTGGTACTGAGGAACAGAAGAAGAAGTATCTTCCGGACCTTCTTTCAGGAAAAAGGATAGGTAGTTTTTCGCTGACTGAAGCAGGTGCCGGGTCTGATTCCGGTGCAACCAAGACTACAGCAAAATTGGTTGCTGACAAATGGGTGTTAAACGGTTCAAAATTGTTTGCTACGAACGGCAAGGAAGCAGAGGTATTTATTTTAATAGCATCCACCGACCCAAGTCAAAAAACGAGGGGAGTAACCGCATTTATTGTCGAGAGAGACACACCCGGATACAAAATCGGAAAAATCGAGAAAAAGCTTGGTATTAAGTCTTCCTCCACTGCTGAAATAATTCTGGAAGATTGTGAAGTTCCAAAAGAAAATTTGCTTGGGGAACTAAACAAAGGTTTCAAAGTTGCGATGGTTACTCTCGACGGGGGCAGGCTTGGCATAGCCGCACAGGCATTGGGTATTGCAAGGGCTTGTATAGAGGATTCGATTAAGTATGCAAAGGAACGCTTCCAGTTCGACCAACCGATAGCAAGTTTCCAGGCAATTCAATGGATGCTTGCCGATATGTGGATGGAATACGAAGCCGCATGGCTGCTTAACTGGAGGGCTTCTATAATGAAAGATAAAGGTTTGAATTATTCAACCGAGTCTGCGGTGGCTAAGTTAAAAGCATCGGAAGTGGCTATGGATTGTGCAAGAAAGGCAGTTCAAATTCACGGCGGATATGGTTACACGGAAGATTTTAATGTCGAGAGATATTATCGCGATGCAAAAATTACAGAGATATACGAAGGAACGAGTGAGATTCAGAGATTGGTGATTGCGAGGAGTTTGTTGAAGTAGATTAAATAGTTAATTTCAAAATAATTACGGACATTGTCTTATGAGAATAAGACTTTTTCATATAATATTTTGTATTTTCATTGTACTTAATTTAACTGGATGTTATTCAACAATAAGAATAAAAACAAGTATATTCAATTTCTTAAATGAAAAGGATGAATTTGTATGGATTAAATTAAGAACCGGTGAATACTACTATTTTGATGTGTTTAGAGGCAGTTTAAGTGATAGTTCTGTGAATGTAATTGGAAAAGCAATGCTGTTCCCAACTGAAACTTTGTTTTTAAAAAGGGATAGTCTCATGCAAGATACTTTATCAAAATATTTTTTCAATAGTATTATAGTAAATGTAAATGATATTGAAGAAGCTGAAGTAATAAGATATGATCCAGGGAAACCATACAGAGCTGCAAGTTTTTGGGGTTCATTATTTCCAGGATGTACAAAAACACCAAAATAGATGATTAAATATGACAAATAAGAAGAATAAAATATTAGATATTTGGTATTAGTATAGAAAATGAGTAAAATAAGAGTATTAACAGCAACTGCCCTTTTTGACGGGCATGATGTGTCGGTGAATATATACAGAAGATTATTACAGAAGCGGGGAGCTGAAGTTATTCACCTTGGGCATAACCGTTCCGTAAGTGAAGTTATAACAGTAGCTATACAGGAAGATGTTGACGCACTTTTGATAAGTTCCTACCAGGGTGGTCATAATGAATATTTCAGGTTTCTGGTTGATGAGCTGAAGCGGCTTGGAGCTACAGATAAATTAATATTTGGCGGCGGTGGCGGAGTTATATTACCTGCAGAAATCGAGGCTCTCGAGAAATATGGTGTGAACAGGCTATATCATGCTGTTGACGGGCAGAAAATAGGTATAGACGGTATCTCTGATGATATCATAAAACGAATCCAAGAATTTAGAAAGAAGAAGAAAAATAAAGCAGAAATAAAAATCACGGAACCCTACTTAAAGAAAAACGGCATTAAAAACCACTATGAAATTGCAAGACAGATTTCCTTCTTTGAGAATAATACACTTAAAACAAAAGAGTATGACTCATTGAGAAGCTTGTATAAAAAGCAGGACAAGAATAAATCTATTGTTATTGGCATTACAGGAACAGGTGGTAGCGGTAAAAGTTCGCTGATTGATGAGTTGATTGGCAGGTTTATGTCATTTACTGAAAATGTTCATATAGGTGTACTTGCCGTTGACCCTTCAAAAAGTAAATCGGGTGGTGCTTTGCTTGGAGACAGAATCAGGTATAACCAGATTTATAATGACAGAGTATATTTACGAAGCTTTGCCACACGAGAGAGCATTAATGAGTTGAGTGCTTCAATTCAGGATTCGATTTCTGTTCTGAAATCTTTCGGCTTCGATATTATTTTTGTCGAGACGAGCGGTATCGGGCAGGGAGACAGCAGTGTAACAAAAATCAGCGATTATTCGATGTATGTGATGACCGCCGAGTTCGGAGCTCCTACACAGCTTGAAAAGATTGATATGCTCGACATGGCTGATTATATTGTCATTAATAAATTTGAAAAAATCGGTTCAGAAGATGCTTTGAGAGAAGTGAAAGTTCATTATATCAGGACACATCAACTGAAAGTTCCACATACAATGCCTCTCGATAAAGTCGAATTACCGGTTTATGCAACCAGCAGTAATCAATTCAATAATCATGGTGTAAACAAATTATTCAAAGACTTTCTAAACCTGCTCCAGGACAAGAAAAAAGGCAATTACAAACCGAATAAGAAAATGATTGATTTATTGCCTGTTTCTCTCGAAAAAGATTTCGGATTGATTGACAACAGGAGAGTTAATTATCTTGCAGAGATTTCAGATTCGGTCAGAGAATACAAAAGGAAATCTGAAGAACAGGCAAATTTAGCGAATGATGCTTATGCTATAAAGGAATCAATAAAGCAGATTGAAGATTCAGGAGCTATGAAAGTTCTGAAAGAAAAATTTGCTGAAAAATGGAACAAACTTGAACCTGATACTGTAAATTATCTTTCAAACTGGGATGAACTTAAAAAATGCTACCAGGTTGATGAGATGAAATATAAAATTCAGGGTAAAGAATTTTCAATCGGTTTATATAATAAAAGCCTGTCGGGTACAAAGATTCCGAAAATTTCCATGCCCTGGTATGATTCATGGAAAGAACTTGTGAAATTCTTTTATAAAGAAAATTTGCCGGGGAATTTTCCTTATACTTCGGGTGTGTTTCCCTTCAAAAGAACTACGGAAGACCCTAAGCGACAGTTTGCCGGAGAAGGTGGACCTGCAAGAACTAATAAAAGATTCCATTTTCTCAGCCAGGCTGATAATGCTAAAAGACTTTCAGTTGCCTTTGATGGAATTACCCTTTATGGTGAAGACCCAAGCGAGATACCTGATATTTACGGGAAAATCGGTGAAAGCGGAGTTTCAATCTGTACAATCGAGGATATGAATGTTTTGCTGAAAGGCTTTGACCAAACTGACCCGCTGACTTCTGTTTCAATGACAATCAATGCTCCGGCTCCAATTATGGTAGCTTTCTTTTTCATGGTTGCATACAGACGGGAGCTTGAAAAGGTTCAGAAAAATGGCAAAAAGCTGAGCGATAAAGAAAAAGAGAGATTAAAGATTGATACATTCAGAAAATTGCGTGGCACTGTTCAGGCTGATATGCTGAAGGAAGACCAGGGGCAGAACACCTGCATCTTTTCTATTAATTTTGCTATGAAGCTGATTGGGGATTTACAGGAATATCTTTCAAAAAATGCTATAAAAAATTATTATTCTCTAAGCATAAGCGGATATCATATTGCCGAAGCAGGAGCTAATCCAATTACTCAGCTTGCTTTCACACTTGCAAATGGTTTTACTTATGTCGAATATTTTATGAACAGAGGGATACCTGTTGATGAGTTTGCTCCAAACCTTTCCTTCTTTTTCTCGAATGGAATGGACCCTGAATATTCGGTAATAGGCAGGGTAGCGAGAAGAATATGGGCAATTGCAATGAAAAACAAATATGGAGCAGATGAGAAAAGCCAGAAGCTTAAATATCATATACAAACATCAGGACGTTCCCTTCATGCCCAGGAAATAGATTTTAATGATATAAGAACAACATTACAGGGTTTGCTTGCTTTTTACGACAACTGCAATTCTCTACATACAAATTCTTATGATGAAGCAGTAACTACACCAACTGAGGAATCAGTGCGGCGTTCAATGGCAATCCAGATGATTTTATCGAATGAATTTGGAATGTTAAAAAATGAAAATCCGAACCAGGGTTCCTTCATCATGGAAGAATTGACTGACCTTGTCGAAGAAGCTGTGCTTGATGAATTTGAAAGAATTTCAAGACGCGGTGGTGTGTTGGGTGCGATGGAAACACAGTACCAGCGTTCAAAAATTCAGGAAGAATCAATGTATTATGAAACATTGAAACAATCAGGGGATTATCCCATAATAGGGGTAAATAAATTTATCAGGGAAGAATCAGGAAATCCTTATGATAAAATGCTCATAACAAGAGCAACAGACGAAGAAAAGAATGAAAGACTAAAACAACTTCATTCTTTCCAGAAGAAAAATAAAGAAGGACTTGAACAAGCATTGAACAGGCTCCGTGAGGTTGCTCTTACAAAAGGGAATATATTTGAAGAATTATTAAATACTGTCGAATATGCTTCGATGGGACAAATCACAAAAGTTCTTTATGAAATCGGCGGTAAATACAGAAGAGGAATGTAAAATTTAAAATAAAAGCGGAAATAAATAAATGAATCGTTTTAAGTCAAAAATTTCAACAAAGAGTGCTGCTTACCAGGAAAACAGGGAATACAATCTCGGATTGTCAAAGCTATTAAAAGAAAGATATGAATTAATCAAACAGGGCGGCACACCGAAAGCAAGGCAGAAACACTTAGACAGGAAAAAATTACTTGTCCGGGACAGAATCAAACTGCTTTGCGATAAGGATACTCCATTTCTTGAAGTGATGCCTTTCGCCGCATGGGACATGTATGATAACGATGCTCCTGCCGCAGGTGTCGTTACGGGAGTAGGCGTGATTAAAGGAAGGGAATGTATGATTGTTGCTAATGATGCTACCGTCAAGGGTGGTACATATTACCCTATTACCGTTAAAAAGCACGTAAGAGCTCAGGAAATAGCAATGCAGCATAATCTGCCATGTATTTACCTTGTTGACTCAGGTGGTGTATTTCTTCCTTTGCAGGATGGTGTTTTTCCTGACAAAGACCACTTCGGAAATATCTTTTATAACCAGGCAAGGCTGTCAGCTGCGGGTATTCCACAGGTTGCTGTAGTTATGGGTTCATGCACGGCGGGGGGTGCTTATGTCCCTGCAATGAGCGATGAGACTGTTATGGTTCGCAACCAGGCAACCATTTTTATCGGCGGCCCTCCTCTTTGTAAAGCTGCAACAGGTGAGATTGTTACGGATGAAGAACTTGGAGGCGCTGATGTTCATACTAAGATTTCAGGTGTTTCCGACCATATTGCACAAAACGATGAACACGCACTCGATATAACAAGGAACATTGTAGAGAATTTTGATAAACAGAAAAAATTTGATATAGGACGGGAAGAAGCCGAAGAACCATTTCTTGCTCCTGAAGAAATTTATGGTATTGTTCCAAAAAATATTCGCCAGCCCTTTGACATTCGCGAGGTAATCGCAAGAATCGTTGATGGGAGCAGAATCCAGGAGTTCAAAGAAAATTACGGAATGACTTTAATTACCTGCTTTGCAAGAATAATGGGATACCCTGTCGGAATTTTGGGTAACAACGGTGTTATATTTTCAGAGTCAAGCCTGAAAGGTGCTCACTTCATCGAGCTTTGCACATCAAGAAAAATTCCACTAATCTTTTTACAAAACATTACAGGATTTATAATCGGAAAAAAATATGAGCATGGCGGTATTGCAAGAGACGGTGCCAAGCTTGTTCATGCCGTTGCTAATGCTCAAGTGCCAAAGTTTACAATTATTGTAGGCAGTTCAAACGGTGCCGGCAATTATGCAATGTGCGGCAGGGGATATTATCCCAATTTGATGTGGATGTGGAATACGGGAATTATATCCGTTATGGGCGGTGAACAGGCGGCTGACGTTCTTGCTACTGTGAAAATAAAGCAATTAGAGGCTTCCGGGAAAACATTATCAAAAGAAGAGATTGATTTAATTAAGAAACCCATACTTGAGAAATATGAACATGAATCAAGCCCATATTATGCAAGTGCGAGGCTTTGGGATGACGGAATCATTGACCCCCTCAATACAAGAAATGCCCTTGCTCTCGGGATTTCAATGGCATTGAATAAACCAATACCAGACCAGAAGTACGGCATATTCAGAATGTGAAAAATTAAGAAAGATAATATGAATTTACATCACGAGTATTCAACGATATCGCTTTCACACCAGGGGGCTGTATGTATTATTACCCTGAACAGGCCCCAGGTTCATAATGCTCTTAATAACACTTTGATTTATGAACTTTATGATGCTTTCGACAAACTTAAAAATGAAAGCGATATAAGAGTGATTGTCATAACAGGTAACGGTCAAACCTTTTGTGCAGGAGCCGACCTTAAATGGCTTAAGGATGTAATGAAATATTCTTATGACCAGAATTACGAAGAGTCGCTGAAGCTTGCCGAATTGATGCTTCTGATTTATACTCATCCGAAGCCGACAATAGCAAGAATAAACGGTTCGGCAATCGGAGGTGGTGTCGGGCTTATGTCTGTTTGCGATATACTCATCTCAGCAGATACAGCACAATTCGGATTAAGTGAAGTTAAAATAGGTTTGGTTCCTGCAGTTATATCACCTTTTGTAATCGCCCGGATTGGACTTGCAAATACCCGGGAGTTGTTCATTACTGGTGAAAGGATAAATGCTCATAGAGCCGTGGAAATCGGTCTTGTTAATAAGGTTGTTCCAAATCACGAGATTGATAAATATGTAAACGAGGTTATTCAGCAGATTCTTCAAAATGGACCCGAAGCAGTTAAAACTGTCAAAGAACTTATTTTTAAAGTTCCCCAGATGAATTTTCCTGAGGTTACAGAATACACAGCACAGTTGATTGCATCATTACGAATCAGCCCTGAAGGGCAGGAAGGTATGAATGCATTCCTGGAGAAGCGGCCTCCTTCGTGGGTTTCGAAGAAAGGAAAGAGCAAATAGAAAATTGAAGATAGAAAATAGAAAAAAGAAAATATTTAAAAACAAGGATTAACAATTTTCGAAGTAAAAAGTTTATAAAGTTCATAAGGTTGAAAGTAAGATATTAAAAATTGAAAATTATTATATTAAAAATTCATTAAAAATTAAAAAATTGTAAATTGTAATTTTATCTTTATGTATATAAAATTTGAAAAGGAAAATTTAGATTGTGATTAAGAAGATATTAGTAGCTAATAGAAGTGAAATTGCATGCAGGATTATCCGCTCATGCAAAGAGATGGGAATAAAAACTGTTGCTGTTTATTCGGAAGCAGACAGTAAGGCACTACATACTCAATTAGCAGATGAATCAATATGTATTGGGCCTCCACCAGCACTTCAGTCATATCTGAATATGGAAGGTGTTATTAAAGCAGCAAAGGATACAGGATGTGATGCCATTCACCCGGGATATGGATTCCTCGCAGAAAATTCAGATTTCAATAAAAAAGTTCGAGATGCAGGTTTGATTTTTATCGGTCCCGAACCTGAACCTATGAAGCTTCTTGGCTCGAAGGTCATGTCGCGTGTTACAATGATTGATGCAGGTATTCCTGTCATTCCAGGAATGAAAAGCAGTTCAAAGGATATTAATGAATTTGAGAAAACAGCAAACGAGATGGGATTTCCTGTTCTCATCAAAGCATCTGCAGGAGGCGGCGGCAAAGGAATGAGGGTAGTGAAAAAGATAGAAGAACTCAAAACTGCTGTCGAATCAGCGATGAGAGAGTCTCAGTCTGCTTTCGGAAGTGATGAGGTTT
Organism: Ignavibacteria bacterium RIFOXYC2_FULL_35_21; assembly: GCA_001804705.1. Taxonomy (GTDB): domain Bacteria; phylum Bacteroidota; class Ignavibacteria; order Kapaibacteriales; family UBA2268; genus XYC2-FULL-35-21. Next base: position 22,893 of record MHAY01000067.1, on the reverse strand, counting down.
ATCTTGAAAAATATATTGAATCACCAAGGCATGTCGAGTTCCAGGTAGCCGCCGATAATTTCGGAAATGTTGTTTATTTGTTTGAGCGGGAATGTTCGATCCAAAGGCGTCATCAAAAGATTATCGAGGAAACACCTTCGCCTATAATGGATGCAGAACTTCAAAAGAAAATGGGTGAGACAGCCGTCAAAGTTATAAAGACAGCAAATTATAATAATCTTGGGACAGTGGAATTTCTCGTTGATAAAGACAAAAATTTTTATTTCTTAGAAGTAAATGCACGAATACAGGTAGAACACCCAATCACCGAAATGACAACGGGAATTGACCTTGTTAAATTGCAGGTTCAAATTGCAAGCGGCGAGAAACTACCGTTCAAGCAGAAAGATTTGAAACAGACAGGACATGCGATTGAATGTAGAATATATGCAGAAGACCCTGATAATAATTTCATGCCATCTTCGGGAAAAATCTTATTTCTGAAAGTGCCGATGAGTCCCGGAGTCCGCTATGATTCAGGTATTTACCAGGGGGCAGAAATCCCCGTATTTTATGACCCGGTACTTGCCAAGCTGATTGTATGGGCTCCCACACGTGAGGAAGCACGTAATAAGATGCTCATTGCATTGAAGGAAAATGTAATTCTTGGTGTGAAAACTTCAATCGGATTTATGGCAAAATGCCTCGAGCATGAGGAATTTATTAAGGGCAATACTTTCACCGATTTCATTGCTCAAAACATGAAAATTGGAACTGAGTACAATTCGGGTATTCTGAACAAAGCATTGATTGGAGCGGCATTATTTGACAATCAGAAAAAGAAAACTACAAATAATAATGTGTCGGTTTCAAGTGAGATGAGTTCACCATGGCAGACAATAGGTTATTGGGAAATATGCACCGGTTCAACAAAATGAAAATAATTCGGAATTAAATATGCAACTGAAATTTAAGGATAATGAGTATGAGTTAAAGCTTGAAAAGCAAAATGACAATCAGGCTATCGTTATTAATAATGAAAAATTTGAATTTTCATCAATATTAATTGATACTAATATTTTCTCTGTCCTTTTCGATGGTTCTAAGACAAATGTTTATGTTGCTGAGGATGACAGCCGTTTCTATGTTAATATTGACGGCAATAATTTCACTTTGGAAAAAGTTAAAGCAGAAGAAAAATCCTTCGGTGAAGAGGATAAAAATCTCGGTGATAAACAGATAGTAAAACCACCCATGCCCGGCAGTATTGTAAAAGTATTGGTAAGCAAGGGACAAAAGGTTGAAGAAGGAACAGGATTGATTATTATTGAAGCTATGAAAATGGAAACCACAATGTATTCTTCAATATCAGGCATCATCACAGAAGTAAATGCCACAGCTGGCGAACAGGTTGACTCGGATAAAGTTCTTCTTACTGTTGAGAAAGAGAAGGCAGAGTAATAAAAATAAATTCTCATTATATTTGTCAATAAAATAAAAAATTATTAATAAAAGGTTGAAAAATGAATACTGCATTACAATATATTATAAATGAAAAGGGTAGTAAAGCAGCAGTAATAGTTCCTTTTTCTAAATGGGAAAAGTTGAATAATGATTATGAAAAGCTGCAAAATAAATTAGCTGTTATAACAGGTATTAAGGATAGTATTGTTGAGATAAAAACCTCAAAAAAGAATGGGAAAAAGTTACAGACACTGAGCGGTTTTCTCAATGAAAGTAACTGTTAGTTTAATAACCTTCATTGTTTACAAGATAACTTCATTTCCTTCATTATTTAAGCATAATGCAACGTTTATAATTATTATAAATATTATTCAGCAATACCAAAATTATGTTTTTTTGCATAATCTAACAATTTTTGAAAATTTCCTTCATTCATTTCTGGACAAGTTAAATTATAATTCTTTTTAATTTCTTTTAAATTGTCATTATTGTAATGAAGTGGTGGGTCAATAACGTATGGTGTAAATATTTTCCCTACTGTACGATAGTAGAATTGTTCAAATTTATTTTTTTCTTCAGGTTCTTTTTCAACAAAACAATATCCTTGAATATTTAAGGTATCAAGAATTAATTTTGCAGCTAAATTTGTAGGGATGTCATAATCATTAACTAAATGAAAATTTTTCTCGTTAAGATTATCAAGTGAAGAATAATAAAGTAGTTTAGCAGCATAATCCGCCGGAATTATATTCATCCCAGATTCGGCATGCATAGTAATTCTAAAAGTTAATCCTAAGGGTTGATTATAAGCATCATTTGAATTTTTTAGTATTTTCATTTTATATTTCATAATCCACCGTGCCCATTCATAAAAAACATCAAATTTATTAATTGAACCAATTTCCTTTTCAATTAGTCTTCCTGAAATTGTAGTAGGTCTGAAAATTTTATAATTAATGTTCTCTCGTTTTGCAATATCCAATAAATACAGTTCTGTTTCAAGCTTAAATTTTTCATAAGGATTTCGGAAAAAACCAGTTCGATTAATAAAATCTGGATTAATTTCAATTTGAGTAGAACCTGCAGAGTAAGCTGTACTTACGTATATAAATTCTTTTATCCCTAATTCAATAGATAAATTTATTAATGTTATATTGCTTTTAAAATTTATCAAATAAAGTTTCTTAGTCAATTCATGAGTGTCATTGAAATTTAGTAGTGCGGCGATATGAAAGAAGAAATCAATTTTTTCTTTTCTTAAAATTTGAATATCATCAGGGTTTAAACCCAGACAAGGTTTTGTTAAATCGAACTCGATAAATTTTATGCGACTTTTAATATGACTGAAATAATCCAAATTTTTTTCTATGTTTAGATAATCGAACCCATCATTAAGAATTATGTCATCCATACGACATTCCAAACAAACACCTCCAGATTCTTTTCCTAGTATAATAATTTCTATTTCGTCAAGACAATTTAGATTATATTTTAAGATTTCAAATAAAAGATTTCTTCCTAATAAACCAGTTGTTCCATCTAATAAAAATCTCATTTTTCAGTTCCCTAATTAATAATATAATATTCAAATACACATTCTATATTTATGCTTATCTCTCGTTTCCGGTTTCATTTTTTTAAAATAAAAAAAAGGGCATTTCCACAATCTGCCCTTGTCCGAGGTACTGGTATACCTGTGAGAAAAAGCAAAAAGGAAAACGCCCCCTATCGGGAGCGTGTCCTATTTACGTTCTTTCTCACACAAAAATTACCAGTTTTCGAACAAGAACGTAGTAAGACAACGCTTACTAATATTAATTGTCAGAATCGCGGATTTATTGGATTAATGGATTACGCGGATTATTTTTCTTCTTTTCTAATTATTAAAATCCGTGCAATCCAATAATCCGTTTAATTTGTGATAATGATTACGCTGATTTTTTTTCTTCTTTTATTATTTAAATCCGTGCAATCCAATAATCCGTTTAATCAGTGATTCAGATTTTATTTGTTTTTATCAATCTTTTAAACTTTAAACTCTTTTCTCCGAAATTTATTAATAAACCAACTTCTAATTTATATGCTGTTAGATAATTCAATATCTGTGCCAGATGAATATCATTTAATTCTGTTATTGCCTTTATTTCTACTAAAATTTTATTTTCAACGAGGAAATCAACTCTTCTTGTTCCTATTGATTCAGGATAATCTTTATAATAAATTCTTTGTTCCTGTTCTCTAACGAAATCAAGCCCAATCTCACGAAATTCTAATGCCAGCGCTCTCTGATAGATTAACTCCTGAAACCCATTACCAAGAAAAGAATGAACTCTCATCGCACATCCAATAATCTTCTCAGTTATATCTTCATAAAGCATATTTTTTTTTAAAATCAGTGTAATCCTTTAATCTGTTTAATCCGCGATTCTGACTTTATTATACTGCTACTGCTTCAAGCCTTTCAAGTACCAGCTTTCCTTTGCGTTCAAGCCCGATAACTTTCGAGGCATCCAAAATTTCAATGCCAACTAATTCTTCATTTCCTGAAAAATCCAAGGCTATGTCTTCACTTAAATGAATAGTCTTTACAGACTTTTTTTCTTCAATTATATCAATATAGATTGCATCAACTTCCGGGTCATATTTTATTTTCATAATTTTTCTTCAATAATAAATTAGAAATAATAAGGTGAAATTCTTTATGAATTGACCAAACGAGTTTTTCTTAATGATTTGATTATTGCTTTAAGTGTCAGGTTGACTTGTTTTGAAGTTTGAAAGTACTCGGACACATCAGAATCTAATTCAACAACAACCTTACTGTTTCCTACTCTATTTCTAAATGGTTTTGCTTTTGAAAAATCGTATTCTGGAAGCATGTCATCTTTGTAAAGTGCTTCAGGTTCTTTTATAACTGTTACTTTTTTCCTGTTAATGTATTTAACGTTTTTCTTCATATACTTTTCTTTCTCGTTTTGTTGCTAATCTGGCACTTATTAATCGAAATATTTCATTTCTTTCAGTATAAGATAAAACGACAATCCGGTTATTTATTGTATAACCAATCAGTAAATATCTTTGCTCTAAAACTGAATGGTTAATATCTTCCATATACAATGCAAAATAATCATCAAAAGCCGTTGCTGCCTCTTCAAAGCTAATACCGTGTTTTTTAAAGTTTGATTCGGCTTTATTGATGTCCCATTCAAATTCAAACATAATTATTTATTTAACATCATTCTGAAATTTCGATTTTGAAATCTAAAATATTATCTCATTAAAATCATCCAATAGAACTAAGCCACGCATGGCTTTCCTGTCTTCAGGGTCTAATTCAAGTGCTTTCTGATATGCTTTTCTTGCCTCAAATTTATGGTCAATGTTTAGGTATGCATCGCCGAGTAATGCATAAGCCGCAGGACTGTCGGGATTCTTCTTTGTAACTTCGTTCAGGTCTTTGATAGCTTCGTCATAATATCCAAGTCTGAGATTAGTAACACCCAGATGAAAGAAAGCAATCGTAAAATTAGGGTTTCTTTCTGTAACGGTCTGATAGTGGAACTTTGCATCTTTGAGATGACCATAATGATAATTCATAATGCCAAGCCAGTAATGTGCCATCAGGAAACCTGAGTCAATTTCGAGAACTTTTTTCAGACATTCGATTCCCTCCCTGATTTTCACCTGACGATAATATGCAAGACCTAATTCGTAAAGAGCAGTTGGGTAGTTCGGAAGTTTATCAACTGCTTTCCTGAGGTATTCAACAGCATTGTCGAGCATACCGATTCGATAATAAACATTACCGGCATGCTTATAGACTATGCCCAATTCAGGATTTTTTTCGAGTGCTTTTTTATAGAAATCAATAGCTAAAAGGTATTCACCATTTGTTTCTGCCTGGTAAGCTGCTAAGACGTCAGGGTCATCCGAGTCAAATTTCTGAGGTTTACTTTCACGCATCATAATCATTTCTCAAGGAATATATTTAAATAGTTATAGAATTCAATCTAATTTATTTAAGAAAAAATAATATATTTTCAAATTTACAAACTTATCGAGACATCTGAAAGATTATAAAAATATGATTAACATTTCTTGAATAGCCACTACTTTTAAGTAGTGGTGGTGGTTCGCAGCACATATTGGGATTTATCCACATAAAATAAGTGACTAAAGTCAATTCTCGTGGAAATAACCCTCCACTATCTAAAGATAGTGGCTATTCAACAAAATAAAGAACTAATTTTTATAAGTGATACCTTGATGAATATTAAAATTTCATTGGTACAGGTTTTTCACCTGAATAATCGTAAAAACCCTTACCTGTTTTTCTTCCATAATATCCTGCGGCTACCATTTTCTTTAATAATGGTGCAGGCCTGAACCTTGGGTCACCAATGTCTTCATGCAACACTTTCATAATTGCCAGTGTAGTGTCGAGTCCGATAAGGTCTGCAAGTGCAAGAGGTCCCATCGGATGAGCCAATCCAAGCTTTGCCACCTCATCAATTGCATCAACGGTACCGACACTTTCCATAACAGCAAAAATTGCTTCATTAAGCAAAGGCATCAGGATACGGTTTGCAATGAAGCCGGGATAATCATTTGCTAGAATCGGCGTTTTTCCTAATTTTTCTGTCGTTGATTTTACTGTTTCCCATGTTTCATCGTTTGTTGCAAGTCCCCTGATTACCTCGACAAGCTTCATCATAGGCACGGGATTCATAAAGTGCATACCGATGATTAAAGCAGGACGGCTTGTTTGTGCGGCAATTTCAGTAATCGAGATTGTCGAAGTATTTGTTGCAATTATTACACCCTGTTTAATCACCTTATCCATCTCTTTGAAAATTTTGAATTTTAGTTCTTTGTTTTCAGTTACGGCTTCGATTGCAAGGTCAACATCTGCACCATCTGCAAGATTTGTTGTACCATGAATCTTTCCCATTATAGCCTTGACATCATCATCAGTGATTGTACCTTTCTTAACCTGCCTTGCAAGGTTTTTTTCAATGGTCGAAATACCTTTTTTAAGGGCATCCTCGAAGGCATCACATAGAACAACATCATAACCTGTTTGAGCAAAAACATGGGCAATACCATTTCCCATTGTACCGGCACCGAGAACTAACACTTTTTTGATTTCCATTTCCGAACTCCTGAATAATTAAGATAAAATTTTCTGTTATTTTTATTTTGAAAGTAAGAAATAATTATGATAAAAAGAAATAATGTTTTTTTTGTCATGCTGAACTTGATTCAGCATCCATAAACGTAAATTTTAATTAATAAACAATTGGATTCTGAACTAAATTCAGATTGACAACAATTATTTATTATTCAATAATTTCTTCAAAAAGTCTGTATGCTGTTTTCTTCATTCCCAATGACTTATATGTTGTAATTGCCGTATTATTGTTCTTTTCAACATAGAGTCTGAAACCCAGAACATTAGCTTTTACTGAAACTAATTCCTTAATATGTTCATAGAGTTTTGAATATATACCTTTTCTTCTGTAATCGGGGAGGACATAAACACTCTGTATCCACCAAAACATTCCGTTCCGCCAATCCGACCATTCATTTGTAATCATTAGCGAAGCGATTATTTGCTCGTCTTTTTCAGCAAGAAGATAAAATCCTAAATTGGAATTCTGAAGAACGGCCTCGACACCTTTTTCAACAACTTCATTCGAGAGTTTTATCTTCTCGGATTCTTTTGCAAGTGCGATATTGAATTTCACGAGTGTCTCTTTATCTTTTAATTCACCGGTTCTGATATTTATGTTTTTCATTTTTAATAATTTTATTTTAGAAAAGTTTATTTATTAATCGTGAATTTAACAATAAATGAGTGATTATTACAATACAAAAATTGAAAATTCCCCCTTATCAAAGGGGGATTAAGGGGGTTGTTTATAAAAAAAACCAGATTGGTTTTAAGCTATATCAAAAAAATGTTTTCCATCCTTATATAATTTGATGAATTCATTTCTCAGGATTTCATTTTGTGGTTTTCGTAGGTGAGGGTCATCTTCTATTATTGAGAATGCTTCTCTTCTTGCTTCAGTTATTATGTCGCCGTCCCTGACAAGGTCGAGAAATTTGAATGCAGGTAGCCCGGATTGCCTTGTGCCAAGAACATCACCTGGACCACGCAGTTTCAGGTCAACTTCAGAAATATTAAAACCATCTGTTGTTTCCTCCATTGTTTTCAGCCTGATGATTGCGGCTTTTCTTTCTTCTTCCTGAACATCTTTTCTCTTCATTTCAAACCTGTAATTATCTTTCGTTGCAAGGAAACAATAAGACTGCAAGCTGCTTCTTCCAACCCTTCCTCTTAGCTGATGCAATGTCGAAAGACCGAATCTCTCTGCATTGTTTATTAGCATAACCGTTGCATTTGGTATGTCAATCCCCACTTCAATAACAGTAGTTGCAATCAGGATATCATATTGTTTATTGAGAAAAGCTTTCATTGTGTCTTCTTTCTCATACCATAACATTTGTCCATGAAGTAGCCCACACTTTAGCTCAGGAAATATATTATTTTTCAACATATCAAAATGCTCCACTGCTGATTTTAACTCAAGTTTCTCGGATTTTTCCACCAGAGGAAAAACAATGAAAGCCTGATGGCCCTTGCTTATATCTTTTTTAATGAAATCATATATTTCAGGCAACTGGCTTTCAAAAACTACTTTTGTATTTATTGGTTTGCGGTTCAGAGGCATTTCACGGATTATCGAAACATCAAGGTCCCCATAGAGTGTCATTGATAATGTACGTGGTATAGGAGTGGCAGACATAACGAGTATATGGGGGACACGGGATACGGTATGAGAATCTTCGCCTAACTTTTTCAGTTGACTCCTTTGGGCAACTCCGAAACGGTGCTGTTCGTCAATGACAACCAATCCAAGATTTTTATAAGCAACCGTGCTTTCGAACATTGCATGAGTACCAACAATTATATTTGCTTTTCCGGATTTAATATCGTCAAGAATCTGGTTTCTTGCTTTAGTTTTTTGGCCGCCGATTAGCTGAACAATTTTAATATTAAAATCAGACATATAATCTGTGAAAGTGTGGTAATGCTGTTCAGCAAGAATTTCAGTCGGAGCCATTATTGCCACTTGATAGCCGTTATCAATGACATCAAGCATCGTGAGAAGAGCGACAATTGTTTTTCCCGAACCGACATCACCCTGCAAAAGCCTGTTCATATGAGAGCCGCTTTTCATGTCATCGGTGATTTCCCTGATGACTTTCTTCTGGTCGCTTGTCAAACTAAACGGGAGAGATTCATAAAGCCGCCTTGCCCTTGGGCTCTTGGGATTCATCAATATTCCGGGCTCAGTAACTTTACTTTTTTTCTGTCTTATTGCAAGAAAGAGTTCGAAGAAAAATACTTCCTCGAATTTCATCCTGTATTTTGCTTTTCCGACAATATCAATATTATCCGGGAAATGTAATTGCCTGAAAGCATCGGTGCGATTGATTAATTTGAACTTATTTAAAATTAATTCCGACAGATTTTCTTTTATTAATGATAATTGATTTTCAATGGCTGAATATACTACCTGCCTTAAAACACGCATATTCCATTTGCCGGATTTCATTGCCTGTGTCATTGGATATACAGGCAATATTCTCCCTTCCCTGTAAAGTTTTTCATCTTCGGGATGGAATTTTTCAATTTCCGGATGGTTGAATGTTATTCTTCCGACAATATCTAATTCGGCTCTACCGCTGATAGCCACCATTTCTCCTACAGGATAAGTTTTCATATAATATTCTGTATAAGACCAGAATATTATATTGGCAAATCCACCACTGCCGTCAGCTATGGTCAGTTTCAACATTTTTCTGTTTTTCCCAAAATGTTTTTCCTGACTGTCTGTGATTTGTCCGATAGTAATTATTTCATTTCGGAGAGAAAAATCCTTGGGTACGCTTTTTGTTTCGAATAAATCTTCCTGCCTCAGTTTGACAGACAAAGCTTTAAATGAGGAAATTGCATCGCGGTCAATATAATTCCGGGGAAAGTAGTTCAGTAAATCCTGCTGAGTGAGAATGCCATCCTTAGCAAGAGCCGCCGCTCTCACGGGTCCCACACCTTTTATATATTGCAATTCACTGACTTTTTCTTTTTTACTCTCTGCCATTAATTTTAATTTTTAATATTAATTCAATTTCCCCACACACCTGCAATTTTCTCACCACAAAATTTACATTTACCATTCTTAATATTATTTTCAAGTATATAGAATCCTTTTCTTTTAATTATTTGCTTTTTGCATTCTGGACAAAAAGTATTTTCTCCTTCATGCCCGGGAACATTACCGAGATACACATACTTCATACCGGCATCTAATGCGATTTTTCGGGCTTTCTCAAGCGTCGAGACAGGTGTTATTGGAAGGTGTGTCAGTTTGTACAAGGGTATAAATTTCAAAAAGTGAAGAGGGCAATTGTCAAGTTTGTTTGCGACAAGCCAATTGCACATTTCCTTTATCATATTGAAATCATCTGTCCAAGTCGGAATCACAAGATTTGTAATCTCAAGCCACACACCTTCTTCTTTTAATACTTTCAATGTATTTAGTATTGGAGCTAATGTTCCGCCATTCAGTTTCTTATAAATTTCATTTTTGAAGGTTTTCAGGTTTATATTTGCAGCGTTAATATACTTTGCAAGCCTTCTCAACGGCTTATCATTAATGTAACCATTCGATATATATAAATTTTTAATCCCTTTCGAACTTGCCAACTTTGCAGTGTCATACATATAATCATAAAATGAGTTGGGTTCGGAATATGTATAGGCTATTGATTCACATTTGTTGACGAGAGAGTTTTTTACAACAACTTCCGGGAACATATCGAGGTTATTTGTTTCTTCCGGCTGTACCTGCGATATAGTCCAGTTCTGGCAATTCAGGCATCTGAAATTGCATCCTGCAACAGCTATCGAATAAGCTCTTGTAGATGGCAGAAAATGATAAAGAGGTTTCTTTTCGATTGGGTCAATGTTTGCGGTGCAGGGATTTCCATATCCGACAGTATAATATTTTCCGTCAACATTAATTTTATTTCTGCAAAATCCTCTTTCACCAGGTGATAAAATACATTCGTGAGGGCAAAGTTCGCAATATACAATTTTGTCCTTGCTATGGTAAAATGATGCTTCCTTGCTCCATTTCCAGAGTTTTTTTTCGTTACCTGCAAGAAGAGAAAAAGGAATTCCCTGTAAACATAGCCCGCATAAACCAACAGAACTTAGTCTCAGGAAATCTCTTTTTGTCATATTCGATTTTGATTGTATCATATCAAATGGAAAATAACAAAAATCAATTTATAGAACAAATTGAATTATGATGGAATGAGATTTATTGTTTTAAAATCTATCTCTTCCTAATCGAGCCATAAATATTTGCGGCGGCGATTCCTACAAGAGCATCATAGCCCCCGTAATCGAATTCGCGGTAGTAAATCATTGCAATTAATGTCGAACCTGATGTAACAGTGTTCCCTTCAAACTCATCATAAGCAATCTTTTCTACTCTTGCGGTTTCATAATTGTATTTGCCTGTTGCATACAAGTAATTATGCCTGCCTCGTCGGACCCACTGCCTGAGGTGATAATACCTGTCATTCTCATCATAATACATCTGCCAGTTTGCATCAGGTTTCCAGTTGTTGAAAGAACCTGATACATATACATCATATTTGCTGACCCATCCTTCAGGGTCAAGCAGAAATTCCACAAAAGCATAATTATCATCACTGTGAGTTATATATCTTGTAATCATGATGCCGTCATCATCCCTTTCATAATACATTCCGTTTCTTCTCAAATCGGATAAGGGCAATCTGACAGGTGTGCTTATATTTGGAAACATTGCAATATTGCCAAGATTTAAAATTCTGTAAGCATTTTCAGCAGGAATACCTGAAATCCTGAAAATTTTACCTGCCACTGAAAATCCTGAGACCATAGTCTGAAACTTGTATTTGTATAATTGTTCATTCGGATTTGAAAATGATTCGGTTATGTAATAAGGCTCATACCAGCGGTTGTTTCTATAAATTACTGCTGTGTTCAATCTTGAATCATAAAGTTGTTGGAGCGATGCTGTAAGAATTTCAACATTAAAGGCAGACGGTGTAACCTTGGGTTCAGGCTCATAAAAATCGCTGTACAAGTACATTTCAGATTCTACTTTTGGATTAATCACGAAGAATCGAGCTTCTCCATATACAGTTTCATTGTCATACAAATCATATAATTTCATTTTCCAATTTCCTGCAAAAGGAAATTTAACCTGTTCGTTGGGTACTTGTAATTTCCCCCGATAAGTGTAATAATAAGATAACACAGGTGAGGATTCCCACATTATATTACTTGTTCTCAAAAGGGTAATATCATTCAAAAAAACATTGTCATCTTCACGCCAGTCATAAGAGCAATGCACAAACTTCGCATAAAAGCTTGGAGGGACAGAAGCATCAACATCAAACTCTATTGTAATGAATTGCTCACCGAAAGGCAGATTTGCGGTGTTATTCTTATTATCAGAAATGATTATGGGGGGAAGTCTTTCGTCATCTTTTCCATATGCACGAATCATCCTCACCTGAGGAGGAACTTTGATGTCAGCCTCTTTGATTTCTAAGGTATCCTGGCCTAACGATAAATTAGGATAGGAAAAAACGATAAACAAAGTCGTCATTGTTTGTGTAAAAGCCCGATAAGAAAAATATTTCATTTTTTTCTTATCGAAAATTGAACATGTAGTTCAATCCAAGTGAGAATGATATTGTATGAGGATTAAACTCGTTTGTGAAATTTTGGGACGAGTCAGGTGGGAAATGATGTAATAAAGGGTCATCCTTCACAAAATCTTTATAAATACCTGTCAGCATATATCCGCAATGAAATAATATATTCACCCTGCCTGTTTCATCTTCTATTATCGGTATTATTCCCCCCAATCTGACTTCTGCCAAAATATTTAATTTACTTGTTTCAAGTTTCACTCCGTAATCGGCGAATACAGGCAAACCAAGATTTAATCCTGCATAAATTCCACTGTAATGAAAACCGGGGCATAACGTAAAATAGCTGTATTTCAAAGTGAATTTTGTATCAGAGGACATTCCTTTAACCTGATAAGCATAAGTCGAAAGTGATAAATCTGCCAGGAGTCCTAACTTGAATTCATCACTTGCCGGAATGTAAAATGAGAATCCAAAATCGGGCAATCCGTTAAACGCAAATAGATTTTTTCGTTCCCATGGAGAATAGCTTGTGTTGTATCCGGCTTTAGCCGACAGGAATGGACCTGCACTCAAAGGATAATTAAGCTGTGCTTTACTGCTTTGCAGAAGGCATATCGAGAACAGAACTATTAGAATCTTTCTCATATCACTTGCACCACTATTTTAACAATTGTTCCAGATTTTTGATTTTATCAAGATTGATACTGCCCGGGAAAAGTTTTTTATATAAGTCAATCAGGCTTCTTGCTTCATCAAATCTTTTTAATTCTATCAAAACTTCAATTTTTCCGAGCAATGCAGGTTCATAGTATTCAGTGTCGGGATAATCATTGATAACTGCATCATAGTATATTATTGAAGATACGGGACTGAACAATTTTCTGTAAAGTTCTGCCGTAAAATATTCGCGATGTGCGAGTTTTTCCCTGAGTTCCTTTATATATGTTGTAGCTTCATTATACAAAGAATCATCGGGATAGATAGTTTGGAACTCAGAAAATGCCTGGATAGCCTTAACTGTGTAGTCCTGGTCCCTGTCATAATCAGGAGACAGTTTATAATAACACATTCCTGATTTGAAAAGACTTTTCTTGTTATATTCACTATGAGGATAAATCCTGCGGCACATATTGTAATTATATGCAGCAAAATAATACTCTTTTCTGTAGTAATTTGCTTCGGCTAAATAAAATTGGGCATCATCGGCAAATTGGCTGGCTGAATATTGGAGCCTGATTAATTCGAACAGCTTTTCTGCATCTAGGTAATCCTCGTCATTGAATAAAGCCATAGCTTCATTGAAAGTTTCTTCGGCAGATTTGACATCCCGCTGTTTAGTCTGACTGCAAGCCGAAAGAAAAAATAAAATACAGACGACAAAAAATAGATTTATAGAAAATTTAATGCTTTGTTGTGTCATTATTTGATTAATAATAAAAAATTCAATGTAACAAATTATAAAATTACGAAAATTAACGGCAAATTTTATAAATTGAATAATCGTATTGCATTAATTGTTATTGCATTTAATACAAAATTAATAATAATTCAGGTAGATAGGTTATAGACTAATAGACTGTAGATTGAAGAAACGCTAAAGGTCTATCAGCCTTCAGTCTAAATAACCTGAGTAGTTAACAAAATTATTATATAAATTGAAAATCATATTAAATCTAATTTATTTAAATTCAATGTAAAAATTTATTAAAAAAGAGGATACAATGGCAGCTCATGAACCCAGGTTCTACCTTATTTATGACATAGAAACATCACCCCGTCCCTATGGAAAATTTTCCGAATCACAGCAGGAATACATTGTCCGTGGTGCAGGTACAGAAGAAGAAAAAGCAAAAAAGCTTTCAGAAATGGCACTTTCGCCTCTTACGGGTAAAGTCGTTTGCATTGGCTTACAGCTTATGGAAACACATGAAGACGGCTCTTATAAGCTGAAAAAGAAGAAAGCCTTCTCGATGGATGAAACTAATCCCCAAAAAAGAACAGAGACTCTTGAATCCGGTGCAGAATGTGAAATTAACAGCGAATTTGAAATGATAAAAAGTTTTTGGGGTATATTCAGTGATGAACGGTATAAGAATGTTCACCTTATTACATTCAACGGCAGAAACTTCGATGCACCATTTCTCATGCTTCGCTCTGCCATTCTCGGTATTAAGCCGACAAGGAACCTTATGGCAGGTACAAAATTCTCATATCCTCTGCACACTGATTTACTTGATGAATTGACATTCTTCAGTCCCGGTCCTTATGGAGCAACCAAGCGTTTCAACTTCGACTTCTACACACGAGAGTTCGGTATTACTTCACCCAAAGGCGGCGGAATAGATGGTTCAAAGGTATCTGAGTTTTATAATGAGGGAAAAATACTCGACATTGCCGAATACTGCCTTCGGGACGTAACTGCCACATGGGAGCTTTTCCTGAGATGGAAGGAGTTTTTGAGGTGGTGAGGGAAACTTTTAATTATTTATAACTCATGATTTTTAATGAAAAATGATTTATTAGGTTAGTATATAAAAATGTAATTTTGTAATTGATATTATTTACCTTAAAGCACATAAACAATGAAGTCATTAAACAAAAAATTCAGAACTGTTATTGAAAATAATACTTTTTATTTCTATAAACAGGATTTTGAGCATAGATACAAAGGATATAACAATTAAAAAATCTGCCATATGCTTTTTAAAGATAATACATATTTTGAATATAAATTTCCTGAACCTCAATACCTTGGAGCTAAATATATTTGGCTTAGCTGGATAAATAAATATATTCCAAAGAACATTGATACAGCATTAGATGCCTTTGCGGGTTCGCAGTCAGTAGCTTTTCTATTTAAGCAACTTGGTATTAGAACAATAACAAATGATTTTCTCAATTTTAATCATCAAATTGGACTATCACTTATTGAAAATTCCAATGTAACTCTATCAAATGATGATTTAAATTTTCTATTTTCAAATGAAAATTTTGATTACTCAAATTTCACTTTATTTAAAGAAACATATACAAATGTTTTTTTTGAGGAAGATCAAGCTGAATTTTTAGATAAAGTGAGAGCTAATATTGAATTACTTGAAAATAAATATAAAGAAGCTCTCGCTTTTACTCTGGTCAATAGGAGCCTAACAAGAAAAGTTACTATGGGACATTTCGCTCATACACAAGCTTTAAATTATGCCAATAGTCCAGATAGAGTCAAAAGAAATCCAAATTTAGCGAGACTTATAAAAGATATAATTAAAGATTTAGTTCCAATTTATAATAGCGCAATTTTTGATAATGGAAAAGAAAATCTTAGTTGTCATGAAAATATTTTAGATTTATTACCAAAATTAGATAAAATTGACTTAATATATTTCGATCCACCATATTGCGACAGTCATGCCGATTATCAGAGTTTTTATCATTTACTTGAGACTTTCGTTGAATATTGGAAAGATAAAAGTTTTATAAATAATATAAAGAGATATGAACCAAAAAAGTATAGTGGTTTTGATAAAAAGCAAGATATTGTTAAATCATTAAATCAACTATTTTCTTTATCAAAAGATATACCAAATTGGTTAATAAGTTGGAATAATAGAAGTTATCCTAGTATAAATGAATTAGAAAATATCCTGAAAAAATATAAAAATGTAAGTATTGAATCTCAAACATATCTTAATGGAAGAGGCGGTAAAGGTAGTGTGGCAGGAAGTAATGAAATTTTATTTGTTTGTAAAAATTATCCGTTATTAAATATAGGTTTTTCTATGAAAGATTTAGTTAAGGATTTTAACTATTGGAAAGAGCGTTATGATTCATACAGACTTGAAGAATTTAATTTTAATTCATCAGCATTATTATGGCTTAAAATAAAATCAATTACCAGAAAGGAATTTCTTGAGGATTTTATTGAAAAGATTAATATTCAAATATCTTCAAAAACGTTGAATAACCAATTCAATGAAATCTATAATATTCTTTCCAAAGATTTGGAAAATTCTCACTCTATTTTAGATTCATATTTCAAACAAAAAAACCAGGATGAATTATCACTTATAAACAAAGATGAGCTAGTTTCTGAACTTTATAAGTTAAAATATTTTGACTGGGGTGGTGATTATAAAAATGCTCTTGATAGATACTTAGTTGATAGGTATGTAAAAGTATATAAGAAATATGATGAATTAATTTCAAAATTTGATAATGAAATAAACAGAGCAGTTTATGGATATCTTCTTTGTAGCTGGTATAATCATTGGTCTAGCATTCTTATTGAATATATTTTCAAATCTCATCCTATTGTACTTCCAACGTTAGGTCAAATTAAGAAAGTCGATTTCTTTATTAATAACATTCCTTTTGATTTAAAGGTTACTTATCTTCCAGCTAATTATATCGAGGAAAAAAGAAAAGAACTTGGTTTAAAAACTGAATTAACAGAATTGAAACAAAAAGCAAAGCAAGCCTTGATTACATATTCTAATCATAAAAAAGCTGACGATACATATTATGAAATTGTAGAGAAAATGAAAAACAAAAATGATGATTTTTGTTTAAATGCACTGAATGAAATCAAAAAAGTAAGAATTGAAATTCTAAAAGAAGCAATGAATTATCCCAGACTACTTGTTCAAAACCTTTATGAAGAACAAGGTGAAATGAGATTTGACTCTTCAAATAGATTATTTCTTGTTTTGGTTGATACGGATGACTTTGACAATTCCTGGAAATTGAAACGTAATCTAGATTTATTAACTCCAAGTATTATGAATTATCTTGATAGTTTCTCGAAAAAAAATATTGATGATTTGAAAATATCCTTTAAATACAAAAATAGAAGTATTGTATATAAAGCTATTGGTGATATTGTTTTTATTGTAAAATGATTTTTTCATTTTTGGTTTACATACTATTATGAAAGACTTGATAATTGATATGATTTTAAATGGGGAAGTTATAACCGATTCCCATCCACAAATTTATACGACAGGGGCATATTTAGTTCCATTGAAAGTAAATGTAAATAAGAATGAAAAATATGTTGGGGTTGTTTCTCGGTTTAATGATGATTCTTATAATGATGGAGAAGTTTGTTCGCCACATATTATTTCGGATTCAGTGAACAATTTAATTTAATTGATAGTATAATCAATAACCGGGAAGTTGTTTACGCTAGATATTTCTTTCTTAAATAAAGCGTAAACGAAATTATTGATTTTCTATATTTCCCTTTTAAACTTGAATCGAAAATATTGTTTACAATATTATTACTTCTAAAAATTATAATTTCCCGATTTTTCTTCTTATTTTAGAATAAATCATTTAAATTTAACATAAGAAAAAAATAAGATGAATTATTGGATTGAATTAAGCATCGAATATGCAAACCAAAAGTCATATCTTGATGACCTTTTCCAGGTCTATCCAACTATTCCCGAAGGTATAAGAGATATTGATAATGAAAGTTGGAAAAATATTGAAATTGCTTTTAAGAAAAAAAATAATGAATTGTTAATCAATGAATTATTAAAGCTAAAATTATTCCCCATAAAAGACAGCTATATTGCATTTCTTAAAAGAGACCCATCTTCTATCACCAGAAATCCTAAAACAATCAGAAGGATTTGTGGACGACTTTATGAAATGGGTTTAAATAAAATTTTCGAGAGATGTAGCGAACCAAAAGAAACAAACCGCCAAATAGGGCCACTATTTAATCGGTGGCTAAATAACAAATCACTTGGATTAAAACCATTAGAACATGATGAATTTCTGAAAAACAAAAAAGATGCAATTCTAAAAGGAAGCGATAGCCAATTAATGGCTTTTGCGAAAAGCGATTTGAATTATAAACGTAACAAAGGCCTTGATTTCATAGGACGCTTTAATGGGCAATATGTAATCGGTGAAGCTAAGTTCCTTACTGATTTCGGTGGTCATCAAAATGCTCAATTTAATGATGCAATCAGCACTTTAGAAACAAAAAATGTCAAGGCTGTTAAAATAGCAATACTTGATGGTGTATTATATATTAAAGGAAGAAATAAAATGTTTAAAGATATCACAACTAAGTATGAGAGTTATAATATTATGAGCAGTCTTGTTTTGCGTGAATTTCTATATCAATTATAAATGAATATGAAACTTCATTATCAAAATAAAAGAACCGAAAAGGAAATATTTAACAATATCCCTGATTTAGAATTAATCCAAAAAAATAAATCTGACAGCGATAATCTACTTATTAATTCAGATAATCTCATTGCTTTAAAACAACTCATAACAAAATTTGATTTGACAGGAAAGATTGATTTAGTTTATATAGATCCACCTTTTGCTACAAACAACACCTTCACAATATCGGAAGGAAGAGCTAATACGATTAGCAATATCGCAAATGGTACTATTGCGTATAAGGACAAATTAAAAGGAGCAGAATTTATTGAATTTCTCCGTGAAAGATTAGTACTACTAAAATTACTATTATCTGACAAAGGTTCAATTTATTTACATACAGACTATAAGATAGGCCATTATGTTAAAATTATCATGGATGAAATCTTCGGTTTAGAAAATTATCGAAATGATATTGGTAGAATAAAATGCAATCCAAAAAATTTTAACAGAAAAGGGTATGGCAATATAAAAGATTTAATCCTATTTTATTCCAAAACCGATAATTTTATTTGGAATGAACCAAAAATTCAATATACTGATGAAGATAGAACTAAACTCTTTTCCAAAATTGATAAAGATGGAAGGTACTATACAACAATACCTTTGCATGCCCCTGGAGAAACTCAAAATGGTAATACTTCTAAACCTTTTAAAGGAATTTACCCACCGAAAGGTAGGCATTGGAGAACCAACATCAAAATATTAGAAAAATGGGATGCGGAAGGTATAATAGAGTGGAGTGAAACCGGTAATCCAAGGAAAAAGATATTTTTTGAAGAGCAGGAAGGTAAGCGGATTCAAGATATTTGGGAATTTAAAGACCCTCAATATCCGGTTTATCCAACGGAAAAAAATTCTGATTTACTAGACATAATAATAAAAACTTCATCAAATGAAAGTAGTATTGTATTGGATTGCTTTTGTGGTTCTGGTACCACTTTAAAGGCCGCTCATAAAAACGGTAGAGCTTGGATTGGAATTGACCAATCAAGCGAAGCAATAAGAATTACTGAAGATAAACTAAAAACAATTTCAGATAATTTATTCTCACAGAATATAGATTACAAATATTTTGAATTAAAATCGTTAAAAACTGTAAATGAGGAATCCCTTTTGGTTGAATCAAATTGTTAAATATATTTATTTTTTTTAGCATCAATGACAAGGACTGAAGCTGAGGTCATTTTAAAGAAAGTTTTCAAATTAGAAAGCTTTTATGACACTCAGTGGGCTGTCATTGAAAAGATTTTCAAGGGCGATAGAATTTTATTAATTGAAAAGACCGGCTACGGCAAATCTCTTTGTTTCCAGTTTCCGGCTACTCAATTTGAAGACACAACGATTATATTCTCACCTCTAATAGCCTTAATGAGAGACCAAGTCAATAAACTGAAACAATTAGGTATAAATGCCAGTTGCATTAATTCCAATCAAACATTAAATGAAAATAATAGAATTATTTCGGATGCTAAAGAAAATAAAATAAAGATTTTATATATAGCACCTGAAAGAATGGAAAATTCCGAATGGTTAGAAACTGCAAGCCAGATTAAAATATCAATGCTCGTAGTTGATGAAGCACATTGTATTTCTATGTGGGGGCATGATTTCCGCCCATCATACAGGCGAATAGTGAATCTTGCAGGATTACTTCCAACCACTTTCCCAATCCTCGCTACCACAGCTACTGCCACTCCTAAAGTCGAAGAAGATATTAAAGTTCAAATTGGAAAAAATATGTCTTCAATTCGTGGAAATCTTTTAAGGAGTAATTTTCATCTGAATGTTATTAAAGTAAAATCTGAAGATGAAAAATTTATCTGGCTCGGAAGAAATATCAATAGATTCGATGGCAATGGATTAATCTACACAGGTACAAGAAGCAATGCCGAAATATATGCGAGCTGGCTTGAGTTCGCCGGAATACCTTCTGTTGCCTATCACGGGGATTTGGATGGGATAACCAGAAAAAATATTGAGAAAGGCTTAATCGAAAACCGATGGAAATGTATTGTCTCTACAAATGCTCTTGGAATGGGCATTGATAAACCTGATATTAGATTCATCTTTCATACTCAAATGCCCGAATCGCCTATACACTATTACCAGGAAATCGGCAGAGCAGGCAGGGACGGAATAAAAACTTATATAATTCTATTTTATAATCCCGATGAAGATACTGACTTACCCTTAGCTTTCATCAATGGCTCAAAACCATCACTCGATAAATATGATAAGATTATTAATCTAATTAAGCAAAAAATAATGGGTGAAACTGATTTGATATTAGCATCGAACCTAACATCAACACAGACAAGAGTCATCCTTGCTGATTTGATTGACCAGAAAATCATTAACGAAACATTTATTCGGGGAAAAGCAAAATTTGAATATAAATTTTTAGCCCCGAAACTCAATACTAAGCTTTTTGAAGAATTAAGAGAAACAAAACTGAAAGAACTTGAAAAGATGATTCAGTATGTAGATATTGACACTTGCAGAATGAAATTTCTTTGCGATTACCTTGGAGATAATTATACTGAAAACTGCGGGAAATGTGATGTTGACACAAATAAGATAATAAAAAAAGTTATCGTGCAAGATGAATGGTTAAAGAAATTAGAACAATTCAGATTTAACAATTTCCCCGTCCTGAATTTTAAATCAAATGAGAGTAATTTAATTAATGGTGTTGCGGCATCATTCTATGGATTCTCTAAAGTCGGTAGTACTATTCACAAATGTAAATATGAGAATGGGGGCGATTTTCCCGATGAGCTTATACAATTAGTTTTGAATGCATACCGTAAACATTATGGAGATTTGAAATTAGATTTGATTTTGTATGTTCCTCCAACAGAATCAGGTGATTTAGTCAAAAACTTTGCAATAAAAATATGCGAACTGTTAAATATAAAGATTTCTCATGCTCTAATCAAGTGTATAAAAACACAGCCGCAGAAAATTTTTCAGAATCATTTATCTAAGATGAGAAATGTTTGTGATTCTTTTTTATATTTGAATGTTGCAGATATTAAAGATAAGTCTATACTATTAATAGACGATATATATGACAGCGGAGCTACAATAAAAGAAATAGGACGCTATCTTACTTTGTTAGGTGCTAAACTGATTGCACCTTTGGTAATAGCAAAAACGGTCGGAGGCAATATTAAATGATAATGTCAGAAATTCCATATTGGATTGGGTTAACCCAGCTAAAAGGCTGGAATATTGAAAAAATCAACAAGCTGATTATTAGTGTTCTTCATGAAAATAAATTATCGCTTGAAGAATTTTTCAATTTGAGTATAACAGAATGGAGTGAGAAATTTCTCCTTCAGGGAAATGATATTGTGGCCTTATTAAATTTAAAAATTGAGATTCCAAACTTCTCTTTTCTGACCGAAGAACTATTATTACAGGGATTTGAAATCATTACAATCAATTCAGAGGATTACTCTGCAACTTTAAAAAGCAATCTTAAACTTAAACATTCACCTCCTGTTCTGTACGTTAAAGGTAATAAAAAAATTCTAAATGAAAAGTCAATTGCAATTGTCGGCTCGAGAAATGCAAGTGAAGTATCCCTGAAATTCACGGATAACATTGCAAAGATGGCTTCCGAACAGTTCAAGGTTGTTGTCAGCGGTTTTGCAAAAGGTGTTGACAGACAAGCTTTGGATTCGGCAATAAAGTATATTGGACATAGTGTAATTGTACTTCCACAGGGAGTTCTGACATTTGCTTCGGGAATAAGGCAATATTACAACGAAATCGTTAGAGGAGACTTACTTGTTCTCAGCACATTCTTCCCGAAGGCTCCCTGGAGTGTACAATTGGCTATGGCTCGAAACCCAATAATTTACGGTTTAGCCGATGAAATATATGTAGCTCAATCCGACGAGAAGGGCGGCACCTGGGCTGGTGTGACAGACGGATTGCGAAAAGACAGAACAATCTATGTGCGTTACCCCGAACGAGGGGAACTGAATGCTAATCTTAAACTTATTCAAAAAGGTGCAAAGGCTGTGGACTTTGATGGGAACTTAATAGAGGAGCCGTTAAAGGATGTAGCTCCTGCCGATAAGGATGAAGAAATAAAAACCAGAGTTTATGACCTGCTCAAAGATAAAGAGCTTTCATCTGTTGAGATTATTAAAAGAACAAATATTGAATGGTCTGCAAGGAAAATGACGGACTTTCTTAAATCGTTAAATGATATAAAAACAATTAAAGGCAAGCCAATAAAATTTAGGTACAAATTCTCAGAAGAACCTCAGCTTTTTGTCAGTGAACCGCAAGAAATTTATGAGAAGTAAAAAAACCTTTCTTCCCCTTCTTATATGATATCCATAATACATGGTCATAAATTAGGCATTTAATTAGTCGTTCCTTATAAAGTCATTTTTTATTCAACAACAATGCAAAATAAAATTTTTCTTTTTGAAGAGGAACATAAAACAAATAAAATCC
>MHAY01000066.1 GCA_001804705.1 Ignavibacteria bacterium RIFOXYC2_FULL_35_21 | reverse complement strand
AGAGAGATCTTTTTATCTATCTTTAGATAACACTCTCAAAAATATTATTAAACAAGTCGAATCAAGACCATTTTATGGTATAGTAATTTCCGAAACGGGTGTTTCTTTAGCGGATGTAAAAATATCTGTACTTGGTGGTTCTCAAGTGTATTCAAATTCCAGTGGGGAGTTTATGATATATTGTAAGGCTGGAAGTTTTATCAAATTTGAGAAATATGGGTATAAACTGAATGAATTTATCTTAAATGATGAGCAATTCAAGAATTATCAAAAAATAAGAATTAAAAAATATTAAATTTATTTTTTTTATTAATGGAGGTGGTTATGAAAAAAATTAAACTTTTCGTTATTTATTTATTATTATTAGCTATTAATTATGTTGCTAAGAGTCAGACAGAAGTTGTAATAAGTGGAATAGTTACAGATTCAGTAACTCAAAAGCCTATCGAAAAAGTTATAATAACAAATGAAAATGAAAAAATAAAGGTTTATTCTGATACAAACGGAAAATATAATTTAAAAATAGTAGTATCAGAACCCTTTAAAATGTTTTTCAAAAAGGAAGGTTATATAACTTACAATAGAATAATAGAACCAGCGAACAAAAGAGTTGTTGATGTCAAATTATTAAAAGAAGTTTATAAAAAAGGAGTAAAAATTGATACTATTATTCCAGGCAGAATTATTTCAGGAAGTATTATTGATATATCGCCATTAGATTATCAAAATTATAAAATAATTATTTATGTACTTACAGATAAATGGTATATTCGTCCCTGGGCAGATAATAGAGAAGGTAGGGGTTATGCAAGGATACAGGATGATGGCATATGGAGAATTGAAACGCTTTATCGGGGCTATCAAGCATATTTGGTCGCTGCTTTATTAGTTGAAAGCAGTTATATTCCACCTTCGGCTGTTGAAGTATATTCCGACGACCAGGAGGCAGAGCTTTTAAGTAAGATTAGAGTTATTGCAAGTTATATAATTGAAGCACCTGAAGGTATATAATGTTTTTAATAGGAGATTAACATAAAAATAATAATTATATATTTAACTTATTTCATCCTGATTCTATCATTGAGTTGTAACTGCAATAGTACGACCCAATAGGATGATAATCTTTCTATTTCCTTTACCTATGTTCCATTATTTGGAAGTATGGAAAATTTAAAAGGGAAAACAGAAAATATAAATCTAACAGATTATAATGTTATTGTATATATCAGAGTTTCGGGAGTTTGGTGGACAAATCTACCGGAAGATCTAGTTTTAAATAATAAAATTATCATTAATTTCTTGTAAATTTTAGGAGGATATTATTATGAAAGTTCTAAAATTTTATTTAACCTTTTTTATCTTTACTTTTCTATTATTATTTATTTCAGCGTGTCCTGACAATGAGAATGGTTGTAAAATTGTTGACGGATCAGGTATTCCTGATATTGATTATATTTATGTACCGCCATTCGGCAGTTTTGGAAATCTTAGAGGGCATGTAGCCCATGTAAATAATTGCGACTATAAAGTTGCCGTATATATTTTTGTAGCAAGTGGATGGTGGACAAAGCCTTATTGGGATAATCCCTTAACAACAATTAACAATGATGGGAGTTGGGAATGTGATATTACAACTGGTGGAATTGACGAACAAGCAACAAAAATAACAGCTTTTCTTGTACCTAATAGTTATAACCCAGTTAAGATGGATGGAGGTTCAAACCTACCATCAGAATTGTTTGAAAATTCAGTCTCTAATATTGAGGTAACACGTACACAAGATTCTACCTTCAGAACTTTGTCATTTTCGGGTTACGAATGGACAGTTAAAACAAGTGAAAATCCGGTAGGCCCAGGACCAAATCTTTTCTTAAATAGCACTGAAAATATTTGGATAGATAATCAAAAACAATTACATTTGAAAGTTACTACGAAAAATGGACAATGGTATTGTGCAGAAGTTATTTCTAAAGAAAATTTCGGATATGGCAATTATATATTTTATCTTTCCAGTAGAATTGACCAAATGAATGAGAATGCAGTTCTTGGGCTTTTCACTTGGAGCGATGACCCTGATTATCATCATAGAGAAATTGATATTGAATTTTCAAGATGGTCTAATCCAAATAATTTGAATAGTCAATATGTAGTTCAGCCATGGGAAAATCCTTTGAATATTTATAGATTTAACACTGAATTAACTGAGATAAATTCAACACATATTTTTATATGGCAAAAAGATAGTATAAAATTTATTAGTATAAACGGGCATTTTGCAAATCCTCCCGATTCAAGTTACATAATAAATGATTGGACATATAAAGGTCAGGATATTCCCGTACCTGGAAATGAAAATGCAAGAATAAATTTATGGCTTTTTAACGGGGATAGACCATCAGATAATAAAGAAGTTGAAGTTGTTATCAACAAATTTGAATTTATTAAATAATGATTTTGTCTTGCTCCTAATGAAAATCTATTAGCATTGAAAGAAGAAGGTACAAAGATAGCAGAAGAATTTGATGAGAAATTAGATGAATTTATTGATTTGCTCACAAAATATCATTGAACATTATAAAGGAAAAAATATTATGGAATCATCTGAATTTAACTTTGAGCCATTAAAGCTGGAATTCAATCAATTGAACGATTATGCCAGACATGGTTTTCAACTATTAGTAAGTTGGTACACTTTATTTATTGCTGCTAATATTATCGCTGCCGGATGGTTTATATCAATAGAGCAAGGCAAATTTACCCCAAAACTATTAGCTATTGTTGTTGGTGTGATTTTTTTAATTGGCAACATTTTTAGTATTATTGTTACTAGAATTGGAAGGAAGTACTATCACAAGACCCATTTAAGAACAGCAACAATTGCTAAGAATCTAAATCACAATTTGAAACTGGAGAATTTTGAAATGAAATCTCCAATCCCAGAAAAAGTATACTCAGTGTAATAACGATAATACAAATAATTTGTGCCTCGATTGCATGCTGTTGGATAATATTTATATGTTTTATAATATTGTGGAAATAGGATAAAATAATTTTGAGGTAAATATGAATAGTAAAAACAAATCAGAGGCGAGACTATCTGAAATGAGTGTTAATTAGAACGTTAGAATTCTTGTGATTTGACTTGTGCTGAATTAGAGGATTTACTTTGCATATTTAAAGATAGGTTATAATATTTAATATTGCTAATTTTGAGGTCAAAGTATTAAATTTTCTATGGTTATGCTTCAAATAAAAAATATTAAGAAAGCTTTTGGGGAAAGAACTGTTCTTGACAGTTTGAACCTTGAGATTATTAAGGGAAAGGTATATACTCTTATCGGCTCAAACGGCTCAGGGAAAACCACATTATTCAATATTATTACAGGTTTCATCAAGCCGGAATCAGGTTCAGTTCGATTTGACGGTAAAAAAATATTAAACAAAAAGCCATATAATATCACCAAGATGGGCTTATCGAGAACCTTTCAGGACTTGAGGCTCATCAAAAATTTGACTGTTAAAGAAAACATTATCATATCCTTTGCAAATAATTCTTCGGAAAATATTTTTAAAGCTATGCTTCCTCATAACTCTCGCAAGGTACTTACTTCTACTTTATCAAAAAAAGCAGATGAAATTCTTGATGCTGTTTCCCTGTTGGATGAAAAGGACAAGTCGGCAGGTGAAATTTCCTTCGGTCAGCAAAAACTACTGACACTCGGATGCTGCCTTGCCGCTGATTCAAGTATGTTGCTATTGGATGAGCCTGTTGCAGGTATTGATACTGATAATTATGAGAAAATAAAAAATATTATTTGTAAATTAAAAAGTGTCGGCAAAACGATATTGCAGATTGAACACAATGTTGATTTCATCGAATCTGTCAGCGATGAAATTTTGTTTTTGAACGAAGGAAAAATCTCTCGTTTTAATAGTTACGGAGACTTTGCTGCTAACGAACTTGTGAGGCAGACTTATCAATGACAGCGACAATGAACTATATTGATAAAGGAAAACAAGCAGTACCACTGCTAAAGGTCGAAGACTTGCATGCAGGCTATGGTAAACGCCCTGTTTTGCACGGTGTTGAATTTGATGTTGGCAGGTCAGAGATAGTTCTGATGACAGGTGGCAATGGTTCAGGGAAAAGCACTGTGCTAAAGTGTATTTATGGATTGCTGAAACCGGAAAAGGGTAGAATTTTATTTGAGGGGAATGACATCACAAACCACAAGTCTTCAGACATGATAAAGAAACAAATTTTATATATACCACAGAAAAATAATTACTTTGAAAATTTGTCAGTTAATAATAATTTGGAGGTAGCTGGCAATACAATAGAAGATAAAGTCATATTAAAACAGAGAATGACTGAAGTATATGAGATAACAGGTCTCGGCAGGCATCGCAAGTCAACTCCATTTACTCTCAGTGGAGGTGAGCGTCAATTACTTGCATTTGGTATGGCATTAATTCCAAAGCCTAAATTAGTATTATTTGATGAGCCGTTTGCAGGAATGGACAAGGATAATTCTGAAGTTTTATTAAAAACGATATTGAAGCTAAAAAAGGATGGAATTGCGTTTTTAGTGGTTGAGCATGAGAAACATCTTACAAATTATGCAAATAAAGTTAATGAAATTGAATTAGGTAAAATTAAAAATAAATTGTTTCAAAATTCCAGGTAGAAAAATGAAAACAATAAAACTTTTATCAATAATCTTGATAACTGCTTTTCTTTTTACTTCTTGTGAACAGTGCAGTAATAAAAGGGATGAAGGTGTCATAAA
This sequence comes from Ignavibacteria bacterium RIFOXYC2_FULL_35_21, assembly GCA_001804705.1. GTDB lineage: Bacteria > Bacteroidota > Ignavibacteria > Kapaibacteriales > UBA2268 > XYC2-FULL-35-21. The sequence continues at coordinate 27,837 of MHAY01000066.1, read as the reverse complement.
GATTGGAGTGATATTGCCGTTGACAGGTCCTGTTGCAGAACCAGGAAATAACGCACTTAATGGAATAAAAGTTGCTGTTGAACAATTTAACAGAAAAAATGCAAGAAAAATTGTTCTTATAATAGAAGATTCTAAATCTAATTCAAAAGATGGTGTTTCTGCAATTAATAAATTAATAGAAGTAGATAAAACAAAAATTATAATTGGCGATATAATGAGTTCAGTTTTTCTTGCTTGCGCACCAATTGCTGAAAAGAATAAAGTTGTATTAATTTCCCCTGGAGCCTCAAACCCAAAGGTAAGAGATGCAGGTGATTATATTTTTAGAGATTATCTATCTGATGATTTCGATGGACAAGTCATGGCAAATTATTTATTCAAGTCATTAAATAAAAAAAATGTTTGTATTATAGCAGTTAATAATGATTATGGAATAGGAGTTGAAAATACATTTACTTCAAATTTTGTAGCTTTAGGAGGTGAAGTTTCTCTTAGGGTAAAATATGAACAAGGTCAAATAGATTTTAAAAGCATATTAATTAAAATCAGAAATGCAAAACCTGAAGTTCTTTATATTGTTGGAAATCCTGTTGAAAATGGAAATATTGTGAAACAAATGAAAGAAATGAATATTTCTATACCAATTACAGGAAATTTATCATTTGAAAATGAAGAGTTTATTAAAGTAGCTAAAGGTTCTTTTGATTCAATAATCTTTAGCGCTCCTTATTTCGATTTAAAAGTTGACAATGATTTAGTAAAATCATTTGTAAAAGATTATCTTTTTATGATTAAAAAGGAACCAGATATTGCTGCTTCTTTAGGTTATGATGTTACACAGATATTGATTGTAACAATACAAAATAGTAAATTCGATTTATCAAATGTAAAGGATAAACTATATAGAATAAAAAATTTTCGAGGAGTTACTGGAAATACCAGTATCAATTCGAAAGGGGATGTTTTAAAAGATGTTTATATTAAGAAAATCTCCGGCAATGGTGATATTTATATTGTAAAATTATTTTCTATTAATTAATCTTATTTTAGCTCAGATAATAAATTGTGGAATTATGGAAAATTCAACAAATACATATGATAAAAATAAAGGATTTTATAACATTTCTTTTCTTACATCTTCACAAGAATGTCTTATCATAAAAAATTTGGCAGATATGGATTCTAAAGGTTACACAAATATTTCTTTTGATGATGAAATTAGAAAAAAAATTCTTTGGAGATATAATAAAGATGACGATTTATTCTATTTGAAAAATAAATATTTGTATATATTTACTGAAGGTGCAGTTAATTACCTTGAAGCTTTCAAAAGTATGCCAAGAAATACTTCATTTGAATTAGGTATAATAGAGATGAAATTATTAACAAATATTTTAGAAAATAATTTCATTCCAAATAGAAGGATTGCATTGATTTCTCTTGGATCAGCAACATCGAGAAAGGAAATAGAAGTATTAATATCATCAAAACTTATTGAAAGTGAAAATCTAAATATAACTTATTTCCCAATTGATGTAAGTCCATTTTTACTTCAACTTGGAATATTAAACTCTACGAAGGTTAAAAATAAAAATTTTAAAATAAGTTCAATAATTGCTGATTTCTGGGATATTTCTGAAGAAAAGAATTTACCTTTTCATAATAATGAAGAATTTAATGAAAGGATTTTTACTTTTTTTGGTGGTACTATCGGGAATTATAAAGAGTATGAAATATTAACAAAGATTAATGATTTAATGAGAGAAGGGGATATATTAATTATTGGATTTGAAACATGGAATGGAGATGATATTGATAAAGAAAAAGATAGAATTTATAATGAATATAATACTTTAGGAAATGTACAATTCCTATTACAACCGCTGTATCATATTCCTAGATATAAAGGGTATTTTGATAAATTCAGTAAATATTTCAACGTCGATAAGGATGTACCTCCAATTTTATTTACCAATACTGGAGAGGAATATAATAATTTATCTGTACCCAGAACAATATCCTATTGTCCATACATTGTTTTTCCAAAAAATGAAAGAATTGCAATACATGAAAAGGAAGATAAAATTATCAATCGAATAATATTAGCTCAATCATCTAAGTATTATATTGATGTATTTAAATCCTGGATTATTACAAAATTTCCTAATTTTAGCATTATAAATGATTCATTAGTTTCTACTAATTGTTATGTATTAGCATTGACCAAACAAGCCACAAAAAAAATAATAAAGAAACCTATATAGCGATTAATAATGAGAACCTGGAATCCAAATGATAAACTTACTCAACATTTTAATCAATATGATTATTTAATTGAATGTTTGAATAATGATGAACTTGACTATAAAACAAAGCAAAATAGTCTCACTTCAAAATCATGCATAAAATTTATTGATAAATTTCAAAACTACTATGATGAAATTTTTGAATTTTATTATAATTTTTCAAGATTAGATTCTAATCAAAGTGATGAAACATATGATGGATTAACTCTTGTAATTAGAAAAGTTTCAGATTATAAAGAAATATCAAGAGTTAATTCTGAAAGAATACAATTTAATTATTTATTCCCTTTAAAATTAAAATTAAGTCAAAAAAATTCAAGAAATTCATTAATAAGAGATATAATAATTTTTATTTTAGGAGCATTCTTAGGATTAGTAATTTCGTATATAATTGATAATAAGAACACTATATATCTTAAATCAATATTTAATGAAATACTACAAAATGAAAGGATAATTATGAACCAAGTTGATGAAGAACAAAAATTCTTTAAAGATCAATTACTTGATTTTAAACAAAAATACGATTCCTTGAAATCAATTAGAGATTTTAAAAAAAAGAAATAATTATGCAAATACTAATCAATATAATATTAACTTCATTTCTTTATTTTATTATTATTATTTCTTTTACTAATATTTATACACCTTCTCACTTCTTCTCCCTCACTCATGCGGCAGTTATCACCTTTGGTGCATATTTTACTTACATGCTCACTGCACAAGCTCATGCACCACTCTGGCTTGCTATACCGGGAGCAATAATTCTGGCAACAGCAGTTGGTGTGTCAACAGAACTTTGTATATATAAACCACTACGAAAACGGGGAGCTACTCCTCTAATTATGCTTATAGCTTCACTTGGGCTTTATGTCGTTCTGCAAAACCTAATATCAATGCTATGGGGTGACGATACAAAAAGCATACGTACCTGGGAAGTCAAAGTTGGTAACGAGTTCTTCGGAGCATATATCACAGATGTACAAATAATCATTATTGCAGTCAGCTTAACATTGTTTGTTTTATGCCTGCTGTTTCTTCATTACTCCCGATTAGGAAAACAAATCCAGGCTGTTTCATCTAATGAAGAATTAGCAAACATATTCGGGATAAACTCCGATAGAGTTATTTTGTTGTCTTTTGCAATCGGGTCAGCACTGGGTTCAATAGCTGGTATCCTTGTTTCACTCGATACCGACATGACACCAACGATGGGCTTCAAACTTTTGCTTTATGGTATTGTTGCAATGATAATTGGTGGTGTCGGCAGCTACTGGGGGTTATTGGGAGGAGCGTTATTACTGGCTACTGCACAGCATTTATCTGCCTACTACATAGACAGTAAATGGATGGATGCAGTTGCTTACATTATTCTAATTCTGTTCCTGATTTGGAAACCTTTGGGATTCAGCGGGAGAAGACTAAAGAAAGTGGAAATATAATGGAATATATATTACATTTACTGATATTAATAGGAATATATGCGATTCTTGCACAAAGCTTGACACTTGTAGCAGGCTATACAGGAATGGTATCGCTTGCACATGCCGGTTTTTACGGTATAGGAGCATATACAGCCGCTCTTTTATCTGTCAACTTCCAAGTACCTTTTTTATTAGTCATTCCTATTGCAATGCTCTTTAGCGGAGTGATTGCTCTTGCGGTTTCCGTAATTGCACTTAGAACAGTCGAGGACTATTTTATCATCTGCACACTTGGAATACAGGTGATTATTTTCTCATTGATGAACAATTGGATGGAACTAACGAACGGACCACTAGGAATTCCCGGTATCCCCGATTTAACAATTTTCGGTTACAAATTTTCAGATAAAATACCATTCTTACTATTAACGTTTTCGATTGCCGGAATAATCTTTTACATAATAAAAAATATCACTTCATCGAATTTCGGGTTGCTGCTGAAAGCTATAAGTGAAGACGAAATATTTACACAGAGCCTTGGAAAAAACGTTTATAGAACAAAAGTGATGACCTTTGTGTTTGGAGCAATGATAGCTTCTATTCCCGGCATTCTTTATGCACATTATATTACATACATTGACCCGACAAGTTTCACAGTAGATGAATCTATATTTATTCTTTCAATTGTCATTATTGGTGGAATCAGGAGTCTTTGGGGTTCAGTCTTTGCCGCAGCTTTTTTAATATTGTTGCCTGAAGGACTGAGATTTATTGGTTTGCCAGAAGACGTAGCAGCTAATCTTAGGCAAATATTATACGGAACAATACTTGTAGCTGTGATGTTCAAGTATAGTAAAGGTTTTGTGGCTAATTCTAAGAAAACCTGAATCAATTCATATAGAGCACACAAGTTTCTTCCTTTCTCATTGAAACGATGTTGCACCTATTGCTTGAATCCTTTTACAAGTAGAAAATATTTTGAAATTGTTGATTTGAATATTAAATTGAAAATTATATTATGAATTTTTTGAGTTTTTAAATGACAAATGAAGAGCAAGGCACTAATTTAATGTCTAATTTGGAAAATTTAATAAGAGAAATTCCGAATCTTTCAAAGGAAGATTTTTATCATAAAATAATCGATCTTAAAAGAATTAACGAACGATTTTATTTAAATAATCAATCATACTGCAGTGAGATTGATTATGTTAGTACAAATATTGGAGCTTATTTAGGCACTAATTCTGATAAATTAGGCTGGGGACATTCTTTGCAATATTATAAGGATTATTTAGTAAATACAATTAATTCAATGCTTCTCGAAGTCAAGTCCTTTGGAATACCATTAGAAAATGATATAAAAATTAAACCATCAATTAATATTTCTAATATACAGAGTCAAAGCCAAGAGCAGAATCAAACTCAAACAATAACTATATCATTTCTTCTTGAAATATTAAAGGATAGCCTAACCAGCGAGCAAATTAATGAGATTAAAGAAATAGCAAAAAATGAAACTGATCCAAATAAAGCAAAACCAAAAGTTTTACAAAAAATATTAAGTTTTGGTGGAAATACATTTTCAAATATTTTAGCATCATTAATTACAAATCCAGATATTTGGAAATATTTAACTAATAATTAGTTATAAAATACATTTTCGAATAGTAATTTAATCTGAATTTAATACAACCAATATTTAGTCATCAGAAATGATAAAGTTTATGTGATATTGCATTTGTTTATGGATGTGGAATTCAAAGCTGCCAATCAATTTTATTCGAAAATTCTTGTTGTCCCTTCAAATTCTTTGCTGATTTTTTGTATTCGCTTGGGCGAATTTGGGTGAAGCTTAGATGATGTATGAAATACAATGCCCACTTTTACCTGAATAATAAAAAACTATCGGGTTTGCATAGAAAACTTTCCTTTTTCTTGCCGAAATGATAGAATTTGTTAACCACTGATGGAAGAATTAATGAAAATATTAAGTGATGGATAACTTTTCTCCCCGGAACGTTGTGGGAACATCCCCGACGGAAGGAAACTCTTGCATTCTTAATAACTACTAAAGACAATTGAAAAGAAACGATAGGATTCAATAATTTCTGAAAAGAGATGATAAGTTCTGAAAGGAAATGATAAAATCTGAAAGGAAATGATAAGTTCTGAAAGGAAATGATAAGTTCTGAAAGGAAATGATAAGGAATGATAAGAATTAAGCATCTTTTATGCTGTTTTTTATAGCATCAATACCTGTTTCATTTTTCGCAAGTGTGCTTTGAAGCCTTTCTTAAATTCTTTTTTTCAATGAGTTACGCCTCGCTTCTCTCCTTACAGGATTCAAATAAGCTGCATAAACTTCGTGCCTGGAGTAACAAGTTGCACAGAAGGCAGCAAATTCTTTTTAAATAATTTCAAATACATTTGTCAAACGACACATTGCTTTTAGAAAGATTTAACAACCTCAAATTAAGACACCAGTTCCCCAACACTACTCACAACCTTATATTCAACGTCTTCAAACTCGTTGAAATGTGCTTTGCCGCATTTAATCTTGAGTTTTTCTTCTTCACGAAGTTGTAGTGGATTCATAGTTGATTTTGTTTCAGCTACAAAGTAGATTTTCTTTTCATTCTTAAATATCAAAGCCCAATCAGGATTGTATTTTCCAATGGGTGTTTCGATTGTAAACCAGCTCGGCAGTTTAAAGTAAAATTCAATATCCTCTCTTGTTTCACAATCTTGTGCAAATTGGTATTCTACCGAAGAATCCAATGGGATATAATTTGAATAAATTGTCTTGTTCTCATTCTTTACAGCATAAGCCAATTTATCTAAGTAAATTTCTATCTCATCTTTATCGAATAAGAGCATTTCATAACACCTGCCTGCGATTTTCTCATATTTTATACCGTCAATCATTATTTCATTTAGCTGGTATTTTATTCCTCTTACAACCAAATCTAAGAACTGTTGCGGGTTTATTAGAATTTCAGGTAATCTTTTAGAATCTTTTAAAATTCGTGCAATTGTAGTTCTTGTAAGCTCTGTCTTATTTTGAATATATCCGATTATATCCGGTATATCAAGTATTTTTGCAGAATACTCATATTTCTTTTCACCAATCACAAAAGAAGAAACACCCTCTTGCTCAATATCTAAACCTACTTTTACAGATTTAATTTCAGGACGTTTAATTTCCTGCATTTTCATTACTTCTTCTGAAGAATGTTTTATTAATTCTTGAGTATCATACTCAACTCTATATCTTGTCTTGTGGCTGATTCTATCCCAAATATCCTTGAAATTCGGGTCTAATTCAAAACCTTTACGATATTCAAGTTTCACTCGCTTATTTTTATCCTGTACCATTTCTCTTTTGAACTTGTAACCTTCGTCTTCAATTTCGGTTTGTAATTTCTTTGCAAAGTCTTCGTAGCTCTCGTTGGCTATTACAGTCAATTTATTTACATTCTTATCGAAAACCCTGTTACCGTCTTGGTTAACAGATAATCGCAATCCACGACCTATTTCCTGACGCTTTTTTATTTCAGACTTTGTTTCGTTCAAGGTACAAATTTGAAAAACATTTGGATTGTCCCAGCCCTCTCTCAAAGCCGAATGGCTAAAAATAAATCTTAATGGTTCATTTGTATCTAAAAGACGTTCCTTGTCTTTCATAATCAATTTGTAAGTATCGTCATCTGCTTGTGTTGGTCTTGTTTCGCTTGAATCTTTTAAAACTCCTTTTTTATCTTGCGAAAAATATCCATTATGAAGTAATTCAATTGAGAAAGGAATTAAATTTCGATTATTTCCTTTATTTGAAATTCTGTTAAATATTTCTTCAAACCAAAGGGCTATTTTACCTTTTGCTGTATTTCCATTTTCGTCATACTGCCTATAATTTGCCACTCTATCAATAAAAAACAATGACAGCACTTTAATATTCTTACTTTTATACTTTTGTTCTTTCTTGAAATGTTCTTCAATTGTTTTTTCGATTTGGACTTTCATTATTTCATCAGTCATTCCGCCCTGTGTCTCACCAGTATTGATAGTTGTTCCGTTTGAAAATGTTATGCTTTGGTTCTGATAGTCAATTTCTTCTATAATATAACCATCCTTATAAACATTTCTATTGTTCGACAGCTTAAATAAATCATCACCGACTTTCATAGTCATTAATTTTTTTACAACATTGTTTTTTTCATTTATATCAATCTTTACTTTAGCAGTTACCTTTGTTTTTGTAGCTACTACACTTTCAAGACTAATATATGCTTCATTAAAAGCGTTATCGGTAAAGACTGAATCCACTTCAATTTGTTTAACAAGTCCCAAATCGTATGCTCTGACCGGGTCTAAACTGTAAACAAGGTTATAATAATTTGTATGAGTTGCGGAATATCTAAGAGTGCATAAAGGATTCAGATTGGCTATTGCTTTCTTGCGAATCTCGGTTTCCATGTTCTGTGGCTCATCTACAATCACAATAGGACTTATATTTTGAATAAATTCTATCGGTCTTTTGCCTGTCAGCTTATCGTTTGGTTTGTTAATAATATTTTCGTCTTTTGCGAATGAATCTATATTTATAACAAGAATCTGAATTGCATTACTGGACGCAAAACTTCTGAGAATAGAAACTTTGGTAGAATCGTAAACATAAAAGTCTGCCGGGACATTATCATAAAGCATCCGAAAATGTTCTTCTGTTATTTCTAAATTCTTTAATACACCTTCACGAATAGCAATGCTTGGAACAACTATAACAAATTTCTTATATCCGTAGTTTTTATTCAGTTCGTAAATAGTCCTAAGATAGACATAAGTTTTACCAGTTCCGGTCTCCATTTCAACAGAAAAGTTCATTCCTTCTAACTTCTCGGACTGCTTTATCTCGTTACGGTTTTGAATTGAATGTAGATTTTTTAATATTTGTTCTTCACCCAGAATCAAGTTATTTCCTATACCAAACTCATTGAATAGAACACTTCCCTCGAACTGTTCGTTGTTCAATGATAATTGTTCGTTGTTAAGCGGCTGTCCTTCAAATACGTCAACAATCGCTTTTATAGCGACTAATTGAAAGTCCTGGTTTGGGTCAAAGTTTAGTTTCAAATTTCTATCTCAATTTATTTTGTTCTTCAATTATTATTTTTCTTAATTCTTCTTCTTTTGGAAGATTAATCAAATACTTACTTACAAATAATTTTTTAGACAAGCCCCCGGTTGCATACTTAACTAATTGTTCGTTCTCCCCGGCACACAATATTATACCAATCGGTTCATTATCGTCTTCAGCCATTTCATTGTCTTTATAATAATTTAAGTAAACATTCATCTGCCCGGCATCGGCATGAGTAAATTCACTAAGTTTTAAATCAATTAAAACATGACATTTCAATATTCTATGATAAAAAACCAAATCAATATAATAGTGAGTATTATCAAATGTGAGCCGTTTTTGCCTTGCCTCAAAACAAAAGCCATAGCCCAACTCAATTAAAAAATTCTGCAAATGATTTGTTATAGCTTGCTCTAAGTCGTTTTCGCTATACTCCGGTTTTTCCTCCAAACCTAAAAATTCAAGGATATATGGATTTCGTATGACATTTTCCGGTAAAATCTTTTCTTTCTCAAGGAATTTTTTCACGACAGCAGTTTTATTTTTACTCAATCCCGCTCGTTCAAAAAGCATACTATTCATTGCTCTTTGCAAATGACGGACTGGCCAATTATTTTTTATTGCTTCTGCTTCGTAAAAATTTCTTTTCGATGGAGAATCGGCTTTGAGTAGTTCAATAATGTGTGTAAAACTAAGTCTGTCAATGAGCAAATGTGGGTCAGTTTCAAATTGTCCGGGTGGTGATTGGACAATTGCTTTACTTTGTAATTGGTCAGGCAATGACTGACTAATCACTGCCAACTCAAATTGGTCAGGCAGCGACTGACTAATCCGGGGATAAACCAAATAGAATTGTCGAAACAGCTTCAAGTTAGTATGACTAAAGCCTTTATGACCTTTGCTCTTTAGCCTCAAAGCAAGATTTGGAATTAGTTTCTCGCCGTATTCTGCCCTGTCTTTTCCTTTTTGCTCAAATTCGTAAATGTAATAACCGATTATCCAATTCCGAATGGTAAGTGATGAATTAACCTGCTTGTAGGCATAGCTTCTGAATTGTGAATCCAGCTTGCTAATTTGCTCGGCAAGTAATTCTATGCTGTCTTTTGATATTATTTTATTTTCTTTCTTCATAATTCTGAAAAATCCTGGTTTGGGTCGAAATTTAGTTTCATTGAGTCCTTTTATTTGTAATAAATTTCCATTTTCCATCAGGCTTAGAGCCTATCCAAAATGTATTGGGTAATATACATTCATTTAAAAATGTAACTTCAGCTACTTTATGAATGGGAAGATTATAATCAATCGAATTTTGAAATGTATTTTCACCTCTCATATGTGGTTTTCCACCAAGATAAGGATTACATCTTGTTGCACCAGTGTTAATATTTGTAAACAAAGGATTATTATTTAATTCAAACAATTCAGAAGTTGAAAATCGTAGCAATGTTGGTTTTTCACATTGGTATCGTTTGTAATGTATTGCCAATCTCTTTAGATTAGACCAAAAAAAGACCCTATCATTCAAATAATAAAGAAAATCTTCACCAGTCCAATTATTAGTTAAACACTTCTTTAATGCTACCATCGAAATAGGTCTTTGGTCTCGAATATCAATAGTTGAATCGTTTATCAATAAATGCAAATGCTGTGGTCTTCTATTGCGTTGGAATTTAAGAATTTCTTGGTCAGAAGTTAATTGAAAAAAGTAATTTGCTGAATACAATTTCCAATCTTTCAAAATATGGTTAGTATTATTTTTACTCGTCAAATGATATAAGAAAGGGCATTTCTCTAAAAATTTTTTAAGATTCATAATTATCTCCAATTTCTTCTATCAATAATAGCTCGATAATCAAAACAAGTTCCAATAAGAGAAACTTTAATACCAGAACATCTTTCAATTTCTTCAATTAATTGCCTTGTTTCAGCAGTAAGTTGGTCGTATCTTCTTGCTTTTTCATTATCATTTGAAATATAATCTGTAAATGTAAGTGCAATATCTGTCGGTGAATTGATTTCGCATGCTTTTCTAAATAGTTCCCAGCTAAATTCAGCTACCCTTCTATCTCTCTTAGTTGTAGATGTTTTCTCATTATTAATTAAATCTTTTAATTTTTTACCAGAACGAGTTGCTATTTCTTTCCAAGTGATTTCGTTACTAATAAATTTCCCAGAAGTTCCTCCTACTCTAATTGGGTAGGTTCTGATTACCATAATAATTTTTCTAACTCTTTTAGGAGATATTCCAGCTTCAGATAAACAACCTGAAACAGTTGTATCTCGCGAGGTAACATGCGGATAAATTCCATGATATAGGCTTAAAGCAGTTCCCTGTGTACCTTCTAAAAGTATCTTTGAATTAAGACTATAACATTTTTCAAGTTCACCTGTTACTGACCCAAGATAGTGCCCTAATTCTTTTTGATAATGTTTGGCTTTATGTTTATCATTTCCCATTAATCTTGCTAAAATATTGTTTGCTGTTGCACTACCTACTCCTTGTCCAGTTGAACCAATATGTTCTTTAATCTTTTGTTCATATTTAATATCCTTTTGTTTGATAATTGTAGCATTCTCGTCAATTACTAAGCGGTTTGAATCTTCTAAACTAAAATTACTAATTTCTTCAACTATTTTTTCAAGACTTAGAACAGCACCTGCTCCAATTAATAATTTAGCAGTTTGATTTCTGAAAGAACCTGATGGAATTAAATGAAATATATGATTATTAGGTAACTCATATACACTATGACCAGCATTTGGGCCACCAACTCTAATTAAACAATCATATTCAGGAGCAATATGTGCAGCAACTTGACCTTTACCTTCTGAACCAAATTGACCACCGATTAATACATCAACCGATTGATTATCAATATTTGGAAGTAATTTTAGAAAACTTGCTACTCTAATTAAAACATCTTCAGTAGAGCATCTATCAGTATCAATTACTAAATCTGCATCTTTTGCTAAATCTATTACTTTTTTTTCTGTTTCATTGCTTTTTATAATACTATATATTTTTTTTGAAACATCAATACCTAAAATTTTATTCTCATTTCTCCGGTGATATCTTTCGGTAAGACTATCTGGCTTTGCTATTAAATGAATATGATAAACAAGATAACTATAAGCACTCCTAAAATGTTCTATCTGTTTTAATATTCGAGCAGAATCAACTAAAAAATAATTTTTTATACTAAAATCAACTCCATAGATTTCCTGAAAATATTTTAATAACCATTTTCCATTAGTTTTTTTATCCAGTGTTTCACCATAGTTTTGTAGAAATTCTCTACTTAATTCGGTTTCTTTATGTTTCTTATCACTTTTTATGTAATGACTAATACCTTCTTTTGTTTTTAAAACATTAAAATGATATTTATTCAGTAGATTAATTGCTAAAGTGGTTTTTCCAGAACATATTTCTCCACTTAAAATTAGAATTATTTTTCTTTCTGCCATGTTGATCCCTCGTCAAATAAAGTTAATCTGGATTTAAGTTTAGAATTATACCCTGAACCTCCTGGCAAAAGATATACTGTGACTTTTATCCCTTTTACAATTAGTTCGTCAAAAAGCATACCTTGAATAATATCCCAATTCCCTTTAGCTTGCCCTGCACCTATTTGTGGTATATGAATACTTGCATTCAATTCCAAGGCTAAATCCGCTAATTTTGAAAGACAATTTTGTAAACTTGAGTATCTTAATGGTATCTTGTTTTTTTTGGGAAATAATCCTTCTTGAGCTAACATTTGAAAAACATATAATTCTGGATTTACACAAAAGAAATTTGTATTCCCTAATTTAAATTCTTTTTTATTTATTTTCCATTCATCTAATTTCTTTTTTACAATTGGATAATTTTTGGATAATGATTTACCGAATCCGAACCCCATGGCTCCACTTGTATTAACTATTTGGGCGATAATTTTATTACCTGAACCTCTTGGCTTTGTAGCATCTCCATATTCAATAATAATTTTATTATCTTTAGAATTATCCCCAATTTCTACTGGAACTAAAAATATTGCAACTCTTTGTTTTTTTTCTTTTTTTAAATGCGATAAACCAATACAATATAATTTTAACTCTTCATTTTTAAATGATTGCCATTTCTCAATACCACGGGAAGTCCAACCTGGAGAAATACATTCATAGGCTACAGAATTTTTTGGTATTATTAAATCTTTTTGTACATTAAAATAATGGAACAACTTTGATGTTTTAAAGTAATCCAAAATGATTTTTTTTTCTGATCCAAAATGCCCGAAAATAACAGCACAAGGCTTTTCACTTACTTCTGTAACCCGTAAAAATATTGCCTCCAATGAAGCATTATATTTATTTGAGATTTTAATCAATTCTTCAATTGTTAATTCAACTTTGTTAACTTCCTCAGAAAAATATGCATATGGTAATAATATTTCAGAAGCAGCAACATTACATAGAAATTCAAGTTCCCAATTATTTACATTCCTCTCTGTTTCTCTATTTCGTATTGAATCACGACAATCAGAAAACAATGCATGACCAATTTCGTGGGATAAAGAAAAGTTAATCCTTTCGGGTTTTTGAAAAGGATTATATTCAATCTGTAAATACTTATTTTGCAAAGTTATTATACGTGAATCTATTATACTGTCGTTAGGTAGGACATCTATTTTTAATAATTTGGCTAAAAATGATGGGTTAAAAGGAGGCCCCTCCCAACCAAGTTCAAAGGCTTTTAATACAAGATTTCTTGCTCTGTTTCTGATAGCAACAATAGGGTCATCATTATCAGTTTCATTAATTAATGTTTTAATAGATGGGTGATTCCAATTCATTTTTTTCTTTTCTCCCCTTCTTTACTTGGTTCTTTAATTATATACTATTAAATGGTGGAGCTTCTCCATGACTTTCAATGTATTTATTAATTTTATTACGTTCATAATCTTTAATATTTATATCATCGGATAATACTTCATATTGTATCCTAATACCAGTAATATAGAATCTCTCAAAAAAAGTATTTATCTTTTTTGCTTTTTTACCTAATTGATGACTATCACCTTTATATAGAACTCCAGGTCTCTTCTCAAAAGGTAATGATTTTACTATTTCTGCAATTCTTTCTTGTAATCGTGATGTTATGCCAATATAAAGTACACCTTCATTATCGTCTTGAAATAATCTTCTCAAAGGTTTGGGTAAATCATTTTCAGTATAGACCACTTGATAATAACCATTCTTACCTGACGGTATATCATTATTATAATTTTCCTTATTTGGATTAACAGTAATCATACAAATTTTTTACACCGTCCTAAAATCCACACCTGCGTCTTTGAATTGCAGGTATGTGTTGGTTTTTAACTGGTCGTTATTTTCAAATAGTCTATCGAGCATAATTACTTTTTTTGGATTTATACTCAGAATATCGGTTATTACTTCTTTGGGTGACCCTGACAACTGCAAAACCAGTTCGTCGGTATTGATAAGAAAATACCTGCTATTACCCGATTGTTTCGATTCAATTTTACTATTTAAATCATAACCGGATTTTAATAGCAATTCAAAGAGCATATTTTCTTCTTCGGCTTCGGGTTTCACCGGGTCTGTAAAAGCGTCTAACTGTTGTTCGAGTTCTTCTACATTCTGTATATCAGTTCGCCACTGCTTAAAATTGCTCGGTTTAAGTTTGAATACTTTAAATCCCAAATCCAATTCTTTTTGTTCTTCTGCAATTATTTGTTGCTGTTCTTTCGGTTTTCTTTCTACTTCTATTTTCTTAATTACTCGTCTAATTCGTTCTTTACATATATCAGCAATTGTCTTATATCCTGCTTTAAATGCTTCGCTATTTTCATCTGTTTTTTCGGGTAACTGGATAAGAATAAATTTTCTATTGCCATTGTCTTCTTTATTCAGCTCTAATAATGCATGGGCTGTTGTACCTGAACCGGCGAAAAAGTCGAGGATAATATCATTGTTAACAAGACCTTGTATAATAATTTCTTCTATTAACATAGATGGTTTAGGAAATTCAATGACTCTAAATCCAAATAATTTTTCTATCTCTTTAGTTCCATGTGTTGTATAAATATTTTCGCCTATTAATGAGGAATATCCAGTGTATTGTTCTTTAAGTTCATTTAAAAATAATTTTCTACGAGGTCTGCCTTCAGGTGATGAGGGCCATAAAATTTTCTCTTCAGATATTAACCTAGTCATGGTATTTTTATCATATCTCCATCCCATTTTTGGTTTTCCATAATTTATTCCCGTTACTGGGTCAACTAAATCATAATGACAATTAGGTCTTAAATGTTTGGGAAGAATCCCAACCATGTTTCCACTTGTCCAAGCACCCCTTGGATCATTATCTGGATTTGTATATTGTTCTAATTTTCTTTGACTGCCCCTTATTTTACTACCATAGCATAAAAGATACTCATGATCTATTGATGCACCAGTGATGTTGCGATTATCTTTATTTTGCCTACTCTTCCAAACAAATTGTGCTACAAAATTCTCCTCGCCAAAAATCTCATTCATAAGCAAACGCAAGTTGTGGACTTCATTGTCGTCTATATGCACAAAAATAACACCTACGTCTTTTAATAAATTTCTTGCAAGGAACAAACGTGGATACATCATTGAGAGCCAATTGGAATGGTATTGCCCGTTCTCTTTTGAGTTCTTACGGAACAATCCTTCTTTCATTAAGTAACCTTCTTCGTCCTTGTCTCCTACACGCTTCATATATTCTTCTTTCGATTCGGAAAATCGGTCAGGATAAATAAACGAATCATTTCCTGTATTGTAGGGCGGGTCTATTATTATGCACTTAATTGCTCCAAAATAGGCTTTCTGCAATACTTTCAGCACTTCAAGATTTTCCCCTTCGATAAAAATATTATCAGTCGTGTCGAAATTGATTGATTCTTCTTTAGCAGGCGCAAGAGTGGCAGTAGTTCCCGTTTGCAGTGTCCTGAATGCGTCCGATTTACCAGCCCAATTCAGAACATAGCGTTCATTTTGAATCGTAATGTCTTCGCCGAGAGTAGCACGCAACCGCTCCCAGTCAATTTTGTCCTCAGACACAAGTTCGGGAAAAACTTCCTTCAGCCTTTCAATTTGCAATTGCTTTATATCCAATGATGAGCCGTCCATAAACCCCAAGGAAAACGTGAATAATACAGATTCAATCAGTAAATTTACGAAAATATTTTATTAAAAAGAAGGGTTCAATTCTATAAATAACTTGTTGTGAAGGTTTTGGAAAACAGACACGTCAACTTCAAAAATCATAACATATTCAAAATATTTTTTTTGGTGCATTATAAAAAGATTCCTTTTATAATTTAAAATATGTTAAAACTTGGGAATAATTATGAAATAATAGCGTTTTTTGTTAATTTTTTGTTATTAATGAGATAAAATACTGATTTTTCCCAAAATTACGACATTAATACGAAAACATAACGGAACCACTCAAGAAATATAAAAAATTAAGAGGAAGTAACAAATTTTGATAATGTAATTGTCGATTCCTAGTAGAATTCAGCGATGAAACAGCAATCACAGAGAGATTTTATTGAATTTCAAAATAAACACTACTTTTTTCATCATCATTCAGGTTAAAAAAATCATATTTAAGTCGTGCAAACCTTAAAAATTAATTTGCAGAGCGAAAAACAAGTGGAAAATGAAAAATTGAATTGATAACATTCATATGTCTTTACATTTTTATTAAAAGGAATGCCCGTCTTTATCAATGTCGCATAAATTACCCTTGCATAGCATTAATATATTTCTTAAGTTATGTTTGTAAATGTCATATTTTGACAATTGATTTAAAACTGAGTAACATAGATTATAATAACTCATAAGATTGATAGATTCTGCATTTCAGAAAAGATGTGATGCAGTAATATCAGAAAAATTATCAAATAATTTTTGGAGGTTTATAACAATAAATAAATAGTTTATTTTAAAAATTTGTAAGCGTGGTCTTGCTTACGTTCTTCTGTTAAAATCGCAAATTTAATACTCTGTAGAACGCAAGAGGACACGCCTGAGAAATCGGGCGTTTTCCTTTTTGTCTAACAGAGTGGGTGTTTTGCGATACCTAACAGAAGGACAAAAATGTGGAAACGTCCTTTTTTTTATTTTTATAAAGTGAAATGATTATTTCAAACAAATTAATGGTGATTTATGAAAAAGATTATTATTATATTTCTGTTATTGAGTTACTCTTTTATCATTGCAAAAGAACCTCGTATTTGGCTTGCAAATGATTATTCGCTTCATCTGAAAGGAGAACTTACTATGTATATTGACAATCTTTACAACCGCATCAAAGCTGATTACAAAGCCGATGCAGGCACTCTGGAAACGTTCTATAATTTCGGCACCGATTCAAAATATTATACATCTTCTGATTCGGGATTGCAAATAAAAACCGGGGATTTAATCATTCTTTTTTCAGGTTTGACTATTAATTGCGAACAAAAAACATACATAATACTGATTGACTATTTTGTCATTGACGGCTGTAATTTATGGGCTTGGATTTCTTATGATAATACCATATTTCATTCGGAACAACCCGAAGCGTTGAACTCGATTTATGATATTCTCAATAAAAGAATAAAAGTATATCTTAACCAAAATAAATTGAATGAGAAATAAAATGAAATTTGCAGGTGGTTTCATAATCTTGAAACTAATTGTGAATTATTAATTGTTAATTTTTAATTATTCTACGAAAGGATTTTTTATGAAAAAGTATTTAGCCATTTTAATTTCAATCCTGATTTTTTATTCATGCAGTGATACAACAGGACCAACTAAACCAGCAAAAGACATTGATGATTTGGTTAGGAATGCTGGAGTAGTTAATACATCAGTAGTAACAGAAAAAGATGAAAAGGTTAGTGAAGAAACTCAATTAAATGTGCTAGAGGGTGTTAAGAAATGGAATATTAAACTAACTAAAAAGAGCCTTGCATGGAATCTTGATAACAATATTATTCCATTTAATAATCCTAATGCTAATACTCTTTGGGCTGGTGCTTTAGTTCAAGGTAATGAAGTTCCCAATGGAATTTTAAATTCTATTGGAGATAATTTATCACGAACACCATTAACAATTACTGTTCAAAGCGGATCTGGGAATCTTGGCAATAATATAATCGAGAAACCATCTAATGCTAATTATTCAAAAGTGTTACAAGATATATTAGACAAGAATGTAACTAAGTGTACTGCTAAACAATACTTAACGGTACAAATTGCACATTCCAAACAACAAGCCTGTATAAAGTTGGGTTTTAGTGCGAACTGGTTGACTGGTAGTTTAAGTACAAATTTTGAAACAAATAATTCATCTGAGCAAAAAAGTATTTATTTGCTTTTTAAACAAGTATATTTCACAGTTTCTGTTAATGAACCAACAAAACCTAGTGATTATTTTGGTGATAATATTAAATTAGAAGATCTAAACTATTTTGTAAAACCAAATAATCCCCTTTGTTATGTAGCTAGTGTTGATTATGGAAGGTTAATACTTGTTAAAATGACTTATAACGAGAATATTACTTCAACAGAATTAGATGCTAAGGTAAAACTCGCATTTAGTGCTTATGAGGTAGGAGGTGATTATAAAACAACTGATATTGAAAGCAAATCAACATTTGAATGTTTGATTTTAGGTGGAAGTAATGGTGGAGCTGCAAAAGCATTAGGATCTATGAATTTAAATGGAATATTAGATTTAATAAAAGCTGAATCTGAATATACACCAAATACTCCAGCTTATCCAATAAGCTATGTTGTGAAAAATTTAGCTGATAATTCAATTGTTAAGTTAGGAGAGTCAACTGAATATACTGTTAAGGAATATACAGAAAATCGAGAGGATTATCAAACATTTGATTTTTATTTGTCCCAATTTAATATTATTGATGATGGTAATTTTTGGGGGGATGGTAAGTTCTTTTACAAAATTCAAATAATTGATAAAAATGGAAATTTATTAAAAGATGTTAATGACAAAGATATTATCATTCAAACTGATAAATTTAATTATATTAAAGTTGGAGATGGTGGAAAAATTACACTTACTAATGGAATTATTAAAGGAGTAGCTCTCAAGAAACAAAGTGGTGAACAATTTACAGTAAGTGCACAGATTTGGGATTATGATGCAGATACTGACCTAGAAATACATCAAGCTGGTAAACAAGGAAACATCTATAATTATCCTTCTTGGAATAACGATTTCAACAACTGGATATATATGAATTTAGTTCCTGATGCAGGGGATTACAATATTCAATTTATTTACAGAATCGAAAAGAAATAATAATTATAAAAAATTAAAAGGGTTTTTATGAAATATTTCATTATGCTGATTTTATTCTGTCTATTATTTTCTTGTTCTAATGAACCGAAAGATGTTAAAGAAAAAGTAGTTGTTCAAAAACAGAAACCAAAAACCGAAGAAGAGCTAAGGCAGGAACTGGTTGAGAAAGAATTGAAAAATCCAAAAAAATATTTAAAAATATTTGTTGAGAGAAAAGACCCCTTTATTGGTCGTGCTTATCTTATTTGTTCTGTTCGTAATACAGCTACTATGGCTACTTTTAAGGATATTGTTATTCAAGTGCAATATTGGTCTAAAACCAATTCTATGATAAAAAAATGGGATAATACTTTTTATGAATTTATTACACCGTATTCTTCAAAAGATTGTAGAATTGATTTACTAAAATATGGTGATGAGGTTGCTTCCATCAAAACTGTAATAGTAGGTGCAGCACCGGTGAAATAAAAATTATCTAATTTGATCTGAGCAATAAATTCTGTTTACGAGTTATTATAGTTACTTTAGTTACCTTTTTTATTATATAAATAATATCAAAAATTCTTCTTATTAACAGAAAATAATTTTGATTTAAATATATGTGAAAGTTAACTAATGTAATTTTATTAATATTCTTGTTGTTTATCGTTTTTCAGTTTAATCCCAAAAATATACATCTTGTTTCCAGTATATTTTTTAACCTCAAATGATTTTTCTCTTAGTGCAATATAAAACTGCCTCTTATTATTGAAAGGATTTTGGTGTTCCTCCTGCTCAACATTGCACCATTTTATAAATTCGTTATAAAAAATTTCTGCTTTTATATGAATCCCATTATTGGTTGGCTCAATTGTGAATTTCTCCTTATCCTCTTCTAAAAACTCCGCTATTATATCAGATTCTATTTGATATTCTTTTGTTGCTACTTCCACAATATCAGGAACAATCAAACCATTTGCCTGATAAATTCGCCATCCTTTTAAACACCAATTTAATATTCCGGGTAATTCTTTTCTGAATTCATCTAATAATTCAGATTGCTTTCTTTGTTCTTTTTCTGGAATACTAACATTAAATTGAATCAATTTTATTCTCCTCCAAAAACCACGACTTATGTCATTTATAATAGGTTTGTAATTTCCAAAAATTACTATTTTATGTACTGATTCAAAATTAAATGGACGTCCGAATGGATTCCTTGCATTTACTTTTTCACCACCAGTTAAATGTTTGGTTAATGATTCGTTTAATTGTCTTCCCTTTGGAATCTCAGAAGCCACAACTAATCTTTTTCCTTGCAATTGTGAAAGATAATATTCATTGTTTGATTGTAAGAAATTGGTTTGAAGCAAAGTTTTTATGTCAAAAGATTGATAATAATCATTTAAAAGCATTTCGAATGTTTTAAAAAGTGTGGTTTTACCGTTAGCACCTGTGCCATAAGCAAAAATAATTATTTGTGAATCTGTTGTTCCACTGAGCCAAATACCTGATATTTGTTGTACAAAAGTCATTAATTCTTTTTTACTTTCAAAAATTTTATCAAGAAATATTAGCCAATTGGGGCATGTTGCATTTTTATCGAAATAAGTACCTGCGATTTTTTTAAGTATATCAGAGCTTTTATGTTCTCTAAATAAATTATTTTTTAATTCATAAGTACCATTCTGTAAATTTAATAGATATGGATCTACATCGAATTCAGAAGACTGGACAGATAAAATAGAAGAGCATAATTCTAAAACATTTGTTATTCGATTTTTTGTATTTAACTTTTTTAATCGCTTAAATAATTCTGTTACATTCTTTTTTAATTCCGGAATATCGTTTTTAATTTCTTTAATCTGAGATTTTTTTTCAACCTCATTTATATTATTTGATATATTATTATACAATGATTTATATACTTGGGTTAATGAGTCAATTGCTTGTATCCTGAATTTTTGCTTTTCATCGTTTTTCCAGACTCCATTTTCATAAGATAACCACATTTTATCTTGATGGTCATACAGTTTTGATTCTTTAAAAATTTCAGTTAATAGTGAAGCGTCTCCATATTCATCTTTTCCTAAGCAATCCAAAATAAAATTTTCATCAGGTTCAAATTGCTGTGCTTCCACTGATATTTTTTTTCCTTCGTTTAAACCCTGAGAAAAATTATTTTTTAAAATCCAATTCTCTAGCTCTTTTTCTTTCATTTCATACGTTATTGGTTTGAGTTTTCCAGTTTGGAAGCTATCCATAATTGCTTCAATTTCTTTTTTATTTGTTACCTGGCCTTCTGCTATATTATCCGATTCATCGAAAATTAATGGAAGGATTTCATTTTCAGCCAGCATACCACCTTCAACAAAGCCTCCAGCCAAATAAGCAACTTTTAATCGTATATTATGTCGTTCACCTGGTTTTGCATTTCGAAGCAAATTAATACAATTATTTATTGCTTGTTGTTTCCACTTTTCATGTCTTATAGTGTCAGTGCCTCTTTCCAAATGTTTTGTTTTTTTTAATTGCGTATTCACTGGAGCTGAGATTTCATTTACAGGGTCTGTATCATTTATTAAGAATATTTCTGCATTCGGATTAATAAATAAATCCGGATCAAAACTTACAAAACATAGACGATAAATATCTTTTGTAGCAGGATCTATCTTTAAATTGTAAGTTTTATTATAGTATTTCTCGGCTTTTCGGAATGATTCTTGATGTCTCTTCCCGTCAATTAAAATAACGATTTTTAAACCTAAGTTACTTAGTGAATCAAAGCAGCTGAGAGTGTAATTATCTCTTTGTAAAATTTCCTTTAATTCTCTGTGGGAATAATTATCCGGAATTTCATCAATATCAATTTGGAGAATTCCTGTATGATAAATGAGTTTCTCAATTCCATTTAATTCATCCTTTTTTCTGTGTTTACAATAAGCTGACAAAGTAGCTCCCGGTATATTTTTTTTCTTATATTCAGTATAAGCAACTTTGCCTTTTAATTGAAAAATGTTCCTTGCTTTTAATACAATATCTTTATATTCTCCGGTTTTAATATTGTCGAGGAGTACACCAATGGTTAAATGTTTTGGATTGGTTGTTGCTGTTGCATTTGCAAATAAGGATACCTTCCGTTCAAGGATATTGAATTCTGACACTTTAATTGAATTTGGTTCTTTTCTCATGGTATGTTAACTATAAATTCTTTTCTTTAAAAAACTCATCAAAACCTACATTCAGCCCCTTACTATTTGTCTGTCTTATACATCTCTTTGAAAGTGCTAATTGTATTGGTTTATAAGGCTGAAGTCTAAATACTTCTGGAATATGTGACATATCAGGTAAATCACCTTTCATAATTTTTTCTATCCAAATCTGTACTTCGCTTTGCGTTAATTTCAATGTTTTTCCATCCACTATTGCTTGCACTAATCCATATTTTATCCAATTATGAAGTTGTGCTGGTTTGATGCCCAATTTTCGAGAAGCAATTGGTACAGTTAATAAAACATCGTTATCTTTTGGAGCCCGCCGCATTTTCAAATTAATTTAATAATTATAAAAAATATTTTTTTTAATAATACAATTGTTGTATTTTGCAATAACGTTTTATAAATACTAAAACAGTTGTATTAAGTTCAAAAATAACTAATAATGTTTTATAAATCAAATAAAATTTTATAATAAATAATCTAAATGTTTTATGAATGAAAAAAAGTACGGGGAAAGAATAGGTTTTTTTGCTAATATTTGTTATGGTAGCAAAAAAGAATTTGCTAATGCTATGAATATGGGACCACAACATTTAAATTCTTATATCAATGAAAAAAGGTCACCTTCTTTTGATATATTGAAAAAATTTTGTGATGCTGGACTTAATTTAGAATGGCTTATGCTTGGAGTAGGAAATTTCTTTTCAAATAGTGCCAAGGGAAAAAAATTAAGAATTGATAAACGTGTTGAAGCATTATTTCAGATTACCTACTATTATTTAAATAAAGAACAAGTTACAATTGAAGAATTTAATGAAAAGGCAAATAGTTTCGCATGTCTTTTAGGGAATGATGATGAATCATTCAATAAATTAAAAGAAACCATAGAAAATTCTCAACCAGAAGATTTTGAATACCCTGCTATTACAGATTTAACTCTTGGTTATTCAATAAATGAAGAAGTTATAAGTGTAATTTTTGATGAAGAATTCATATCGAAAAATAAAGATTTTATAAAAAAAATATATACACCATGGCCACTTAAATCAGATTTATTACCTTTTTATATGACTTTAAATATGTGGAGAGGATTGAATTATGGGTCTATATTGCCTTGGTCAATGTTTGGAAAAAATAATGAAATTTATCGAAATTCTTTAATTTCAAGTTTAGATTTTGTTGATGAGGACTATTTCAAACCAAAGTCTGGTTATATTAGTGATTGGCAAAAGGCATTGGATGAACTAGATAAGATTGAAGATTTGAAAAACCAAAAAGATAAAGCAATAATTTCCGATAAGGATAATAATTAATAAACACAACTAATGAATACTTGTTATAAGGAGAATTATATTAATGTCAAGACGTAAAAAACCAACTTCACCTGGATGCATCTTTCAGCGTGGGAAAAAACTGTATATCAAATATGGCAACAAACAATACAGTACTGGTTTGAATGCCTCAAAAGATGGTTGGGAGAAGGCAGAACTAATTAAAGATGGTATGCACGATGAATATTTGCGTAACAGGCAAATGTTACCAACAATAAGTAAAACTATGACAGCTTATGAAGCCTTTGAAGAATTTCTTGCTCACTTGGAAAGAAAAAGCATTTCAAAGAATACCAAAAGAAGTTACATTCTTGCGATGAAGTCAATTGTCCCGAATAATTGTCCGTTACAAATTAGATTTATAAAAAATGCTGTAAATGATTTTATTGAAAGTAGAGGCGATATTTCAGCTACGAGTACAAATATTTACTTGCGTGAATTACAAATATTTCTGAATTGGTGTATCAGGAAAGAATATATTAGTACAATCAATATTTATTCTGAAAACCGGAGGAATGTTCCTAATAAAGAGGTGGTCCCGTATACAGATGATGAATTTTCGTATATAGTTAGTGAAATAGAAAATCATAATAATGGCAACTCAGACCATGAATTTGCATTACTTCTACAATTTATGAAAAATACCGGTAGTAGAATAAAAGAAACACTTGAACTAAGCTGGGATGATGTTGATTTTAAAAAATCAATAATAAAATTTCCAAATAAAATTAATAAAACAAAGATTGACTATTTTCCTATTATCAAACCAATAGAGAAAATTCTAAAAGAACTTTATTCTTTATCTCAAAATAGATTGGGTTCTGACAAAATTAAAAAAGTATTTAGATGGGAACCATCCTCGACATCAAGATTAACAAGACGATTGTCTGAAATTGAGGAATCATTAGGAATAAAAATTAAAGGTCAATCTTTTCATAGATTCAGGAACACATTTAGTAATAATATCATTGATGCAAATCTTCCATTAATCCAAGTTAAAGATTTAATGAGGCACAAGGATATAAGAACTACACTGACTCATTACAAAAAATATGATATAACAAAATTAAAAGTCGCTTTAGAATCTATACAACAATAACCTTCAACCAAATTGCACCTATTAAATGAGATTAATATGTATAATTTCACATTTTTAGAAATAAATAGATATGTTATCATAAATAGCAAAAATCCGCAACAGCTCTCACTATTGCGGATTTTAATTATGAGCCACCTGGCGGACTCGAACCGTCGGCCTGCTGATTACAAATCAGCTGCTCTACCAACTGAGCTAAGGTGGCTTTTGAAAGACTACAAAATTACGAAATTTTTCTTTTTCCAACAATTTTCACTATCTCTGCGGGCTTTGCGTGATACTTTTCTTTTATATAATCCCTACGGGATAAGATTTGTAGTGGCAATTCCTTTGTTTCTGGTATGTAATCTCTAATGGATAAATTTAAATATATCCACAATTCATAATTCATAATTCGTAATTGTTTCAATACAATTTCATCAGCTCGCGTAAAATGACGATTTGCTGAACCTCAGATGTTCCTTCGTAAATTTCGGTTACTTTGGCATCGCGCATCATCCTTTCGACGTGGTATTCACGCACATAGCCATAGCCGCCGTGAATCTGCACTGCATCGCGGGTTACCTCATTAGCTATTGCTGATGCAAAAAGTTTTGCTTCGGCTGAAGCAAGAACAATATCCTGGTTTGTGTCTTTCAGATATGCAGCCTTGTGTGTAAGCAGGCGAGCGGCATCAATTTTGGTTGCCATATGAGCAAGCTTTTGCTGAATCATTTGATGCTCGAATATAGGTTTACCAAAGGCAAATCTCTGCCGTGCATATTTCATTGAACGCTCGAATGCACCCTGTGCAATACCAACCGCTTGTGCGGCGATGCCTATTCTGCCGCCATTCAGGCTTTTCATCGCAATCTTAAATCCCATACCCGGTTCCCCAATCATTTGCGACTCAGGAACCTTCACGTTTGTTAAGCCGATTGAGCAGGTGTCGCTCGAACGCATTCCCATCTTGTTTTCAGGAATCCCCGGTTCGAACCCCTGAGTTCCTTTTTCAATTATGAAACAGCTTATTCCTTTATGGCGGAGTTCCATGTTTGTCTGGGCAAAAACAATGAATAAATCTGCATTTATTCCTGTTGAAATCCAGTTTTTCATGCCGTTCAAAATCCAGTGTGAACCTTGCTTTTGGGCTAATGTATGCTGCTTCGTGGCATCTGAGCCGGCTTCAGGTTCACTAAGGCAAAATGCTCCGATTTTTTTTCCTTCAGCTAATGGTCTTAAATATTTTTCTTTCTGTTCATCCGTTCCATAATTGTCGAGTAGCCAATTAACAAGCGAATTTTGTACTGATAATACAATTGTAACTGCCGCCTCTACTTTTGCTATTTCCTCGATTGCCAGCGTATAGCTGACTGTATCGAGTCCTGAGCCGCCCCACTGGGGTGATACCATCATCCCGAGAAAACCAAGTTCTCCAAGCTTAGTCAGTATCTCACGGGGAAATTCTGCTTTAACATCTCTTTCAATGGTCCCTGGTAAAATTTCTTCTTCGGCAAACTTTTTAGCGGCATCCTTAATCTGGAGCTGAATCTCATCATAATCAATAGAAAACATTTTTTTTCCTCATTTATATTTCAAATATTATTTCTTCAAATGTTTGATAATGAATTTGTTATATATTAACCAAAATTGATAACAAGGCACATGTAATAAAAATCTTATTAAATAGTTATTATACCTTGTACAATTTAAAAAATGATATTAGTTATTCAATTATTCATAATAAAAAATATTTTCAATTACAAAATACGAATTGCTAATGATATTTTTGGAGGGAAATATGAAAAGAAATGCAATATTAATAATTACCTTTTTTCTTTTTACAGGAATCCTGCTTTCACAGCCAAAACTAAAAATTGAATGTGGCGACACATACAACTGGGGAAATGTTAAGGAAAAAGATTCGCCTTTGAAGGCAAAAGTGAAATTATATAATGTCGGAACAGATTCACTTAAAATTATGAATGTTAAGCCGACCTGCGGATGTACTACAGCTCCTCTCGATAAGAATGTCCTTGGCCCCGGCGACTCGGCGACACTCGATATAAAACTCACAATAAGCGGTATTTCGGGAGCTCTGCATAAAACAATAAATATCAAATCAAATGATTCATTAAAACCAAATGCAGTTCTGCATTTACGGGCAGAGGTCGAAGTACCCGTTACTTTTTACCCAAGTAAGTTTTTTGCATTTGGCCAGATGTATGTTGGCGAAGAAGCCAAACGCTCTGTTAAAATGATTAACAAGACAAACCAGCGAATAATGCTTAAGGACATTGACATGCAGCCTCCGAGCATAGAAGTAAATATTGAAGACGGTGATATTCTGCCGCCAAATGGCGAAATAGAAATTATTGCGACAATAACACCCGACAAAGCAGGCACTTTTTCTTGCAGGCTCACTTTCAAAACAAATCATCCCGATTTACCCGAAGTGAATTTGACAGGTTGGGGAAATATCAACAATGAAAAGCCCAAAAGTACAGGTAATGCCGAAACAGTAAAACCGAAATAATTTTTTATCAGAAATAAAAAAAACCGGGGATAGATGAATTCTACCCTCGGTTTTTTTTAATAATACGTATATAAAGTGACTTTAATACTCAATAATTTTAAATTTTCTATTTTACAATTTTCAATGAATTTAAAATTCATAATTTATAATGGGATTTAAAATTTTAAATACCTACAATTAAACTCTCAAATGGGTTGAAAATTTTCAACCCCTGCAATTTAAAATCCAACACTCAACACGAAGAATTTTCAATTTTTCAATTTTCAATTTTCAATGAATTTTCAATTTTCAATTTTCAATGAATTTTTTAGACTATTGTATTTTAGACTGAGGAGTTTAGCTAATTGCCTAACAGTCTAACAGTCTAACAGTCTAACAGTCTATTTAGTCGTTCCTTATAAAGTCATTTTTTATTCAACAACAATGCAAAATAAAATTTTTCTTTTTGAAGAGGAACATAAAACAAATAAAATCCAA
>MHAY01000065.1:38387-53379 GCA_001804705.1 Ignavibacteria bacterium RIFOXYC2_FULL_35_21 | reverse complement strand
GTGAATTTCAAAAAAATATTTTTCTAAGTTTTAAATCGAATGGGGGGACTTTTTATTTAATAGGATTGAAAAAATGTCCGAAGTATTGATCAAATTATTTGCCTGAGAAAAAGAGACTCAAATCAATATTAATCACTTCTCCAACTTTACTTCCCACTAAACCTTGTGTACCGGTAATATCGAAATCTTTGAGAGCAACGTCAAACTTTCCGGATACACTGAAGAAATCACCGGAAGCTCGTTTTCTTGTTGCTTCGGATTCTTTAATGTAAGTAAGGCTTACTTTAACATTGACATTTTTTGTTTTTCCGTGAATTGTAATACTGCCGTTAGCAATTGCAGATGCCGTAGCTCTTCCTTTTGTGGCACCACTGTTTTCAATTTTTACATTTGATATTTTCTGCAAACTGAAAATTATATTCGGAAATGATTCGGCATCTAACCAGTTCTTACTGTAAAGGTGCCCGTTTCGTTTCTGGATTCCGGTTTCCATTCCCTTCACCTGAATTGTGATATTGCCGTTTGCATTCTCGATGTTTGCCGGGTCGAGTGCGATTAAACCGGAAATTGATTCTGCATTTACAGAACCTCTGATATCTTCAAGAGGTGCATTACTCAAAAATAAAATCTGAGGCTGGCTGACTTTATAGTTAACCTCGAATTTTTTTTCTCCCGAAGAATTCAGATTGAAACTTGTCGAGAAAGCAGTCTGAATTGAAAAAATAGATATTAATATTGCAATTGAAATTGCAATGAATTTATTATTGAACATTTTGTTACTCCCTTTGTAAAAAAATTTAGTCTTGCCTAAATAGACGAATACATTTTTTTCTATTGTAGAAAAAATTATATACTACTTTTTATGACTTTCTTTTCTTATTTTGCCGGTAATTCATAAAAATTCCGAAACCTGCAACAACAATAAGGAAGCCTCCTATTGGTAAAACACCAATCAATGCGTTGAACGAAAATGAATCATCATTCGGCAAAAGGCCAAGCCAAAAGCCGTTTTTCCATTCCGTCTTTGTTGTTTCGGTTCCAAATAAAGGGTCAACTGTTTTAGTAATCACAGGCTTTTTATCTTTTGAAAAAATTATAGCTTCCCCAAGGTCTTTACTGTCAACATACCATTTAATCAACAATGGTATGATGAGTATTAAACTTATGTATGTAAGAATTTTCCAATTCATATTTAATTCTCCTAATAATCAATTAAGTATCCAAAAATTTTGCAATTTTCAATTTCTAATTATCATTGAATTTTCAATTTGTAAATTTTCAATTATTTAGTTTCAACTATTACCAATCTGATTTCTATAATAAAATTTTAAATTAAAAATTTTATATTTATTGAAAATTGTAAAAATTGAAAATTATAAATTCTTATTGTCCAATGTCATTTTATTGTATTAAAATTAATAAAAAATATGAAGCTGAACCGCATATTGAGCCTGATAACCATCAGCCCATTCCCTGTCGAAAATTCTGTACTCGGGCCTTAACTCGATAAAAGGTAGTGGAAATATATGAAGACCGATTAAGTACTGATTTGTATTCCACGGTTCTTTATTGATTATATCATCTGTTAAAGCCTTTTCTAATCTTACTTCTACTAAAAGGGCATCGAGAATTTGATAGGTTACTCCTACAAGAAAATTTCTCGATTTTCTAATATCCTTTTTATCAGTCCATAATATTTCAGAAAGGAATGAGAGCTTATCGGTTAAACCGGCATTGAAGTATAATGCAGTAATATTAAAATCATTATTTACAAAATATGATGTACCAAGATTAAGATTTAATTTATTTTCAAAAAATCTTTGCCATAAAGATGCACTTAAGGAAGCAGATAATTTATTTTTATCAACAAGCGGAATGGGATTTCCAGAAGCATTTCTATAAGTATTCTCAGCCATACTTGAGGCATCATATATACCTGCGGACAGGCTTAACCATTTTAAACCTTCATAATTAATTTCTGCTCCATACTCTGCATAATCGGGCGGGATTAGCTGTGTTTGTCCTCCTCCGCTTATCTTCGAGACGAGAACCGTATGGTCGTCGTAACGCATACCGATTGGTGGACTAAAGAATCCTGCTTTAAATGATGGCAGTGTTATATCAGGCTGTATTATTAAATATCCTGTCCAGGCTTTTTGTCCCGGATAACTTTTATTTTTATTATAAAAGAAATTATATGAACCTCCAAGTGTAAGCCAATCAAAAGGTGCAATAGCAATATATGGTGAAGCCTGCATGCCGAAAAATGTTCTTTCCGGATTATCCGGTGGTCCTACCATTGCTGTTTGATACCGAAAATCAAAACCTAATATGAAAGTTTTTTTAAAAAACTGATTTGTACTTGCCAATGCTTCATAGAAATTTAATAAACCAATGTCATCGGGATTCAACAAACCGACATCATTACGTGCATACCATCCGAGATCATTCCTGCTCCCACTCCCATGAGGATTTATATGGCAGTTTATACATTTATTTCCTGTGAGCATCGAATATTGTGGAATTGCCAGGCATGGCAATGAAATCAGAATTATAAATATAATTAGTGTAATGGATTTGAACATGCATACTCCCTTTTTAAAAATAAAAATATCAAATAATAAAGTTCAAGGAACTCAATTAAAAATTAATTTTCTTCAATTGTAAAAGACCCTGATAGGTTTGAAGTTTTGTATTTTAACGATAAATCTGTATTTATATTTTTAAGCAGTATCTCAATTCAAGGTCTGCTGATTTTGTAATTCCTATTCTCTTTGTTTTTATTATTTCCTTTGGTTTGGGATTGTAATACTCCTGAACAAACAAACCCTGATGGAATAAATCTCTGAAATTATCTTCACGAGAAAAAGCAAATGCATTGGCAGCATTTCCGGGGCCATTGCACAATTTATTTATATCATTTGTTTTACGAAATATCTTCATCTTTTCTATACCCAACAGAGGCACAATAGCCCTGATTAGAACGGCACTACCTTTGCCTTCGGTTCCGGTAACGATATTCAAACAATGATGAATGCCATATATCTTATAAACATATACGATGCCACCATCCTCGAACATGGGGGCATTTCTCTGTGATTTTCCTGTTGCTGAATGGCTGGCTAAATCATTATTTGCCAGGTATGCTTCCGTTTCAGTTATCATACCTGCAAGAATGTCTCCTGTGTCAAGCTTTTTGACCAGTACTTTTCCAATAAGTTCCCGTGCAACTGTTTCGGCATCTCTTATATAAAATTCTTTCTTTAATGCTTTTTTGAAATCTGGCTTTAATACAATCATTTGAAATCCGATATATTTTCTTTAATTAATTAGGGTATAAAAATGACTCATTAATAAATGATTTTATGAATAGCCACTACTATTAAGTAGTGGTGAGGTTAAATCACTACAAATCGGGATTTATCCCCGTAGAAACAGGCCTGAGACCTGTCTCTACGGTTGTACATTGTGCCAATAAACCTCCACTATCTGAAGATAGTGGCTATTCAAAAAAACAAATATAAAAATTTAAGAATTCTTTTAACGTCACTAAAAAGTTAAATTGAACATTATGAAAATAGGAAATATAAATATCGAGCGTCCATTATTCCTTGCACCGATGGAAGGGGTAACCGACCTGCCTTTCAGGGTAATCTGCAAAAGGATGGGTGCAGGACTCGTTTACACTGAATTTATAGCATCCGAAGCATTGATAAGAAATGTAAAAAGGTCTCTGGATAAAATGAGGCTGTTGGATGAAGAACGACCTGTTTCAGTACAAATATTCGGCGATAAAATTGATTCGATGATTGAATCTGCAAAAATTTGTGAAGACACAGGAGCAGATATCGTTGATATTAATTTCGGGTGCTGGGTAAAGAAAGTTGTGAACAACAACGCAGGCGCTGCATTCCTGAAAGAACCTGAACGTCTCGCAGATATGGCAGAAAAAGTAGCTCAATCAATCAAAATTCCATTGACAGTGAAAACCCGTATTGGCTGGGATAAAAATTCGATTAAAATACTTAAAGTTACAGAACTTTTGAATGATACAAAAGTCGCCGCTTTTGCTGTCCATTGCCGCACTCGGGAGCAGGGTATGAAAGGCGAAGCAGACTGGTCATGGCTGCCTCTCGTGAAAGAAATTGCAAAAATGCCGGTTATTCTCAATGGGGATATTCTCACTCCACAGGACGTAAAACGTGCTTTCGATGAAACAGGAACTGATGCTGTCATGGTTGCAAGAGGAGCAATCGGTAATCCATTTATTTTTAAAAATGCAATAAAGTTACTCGACACTGGAATATTACAAGAAGAACCAGCGCCCGAAGAACGCATTGAAACCTGTCTCGAACACCTGCGTCTTACAATCGAATATAAGGGCTTCCCACGCGGCTTACACGAATTCCGCAAGCATTACTCAGGCTACCTCAAAGGTATGCCCAACAACTCATCAATCCGCCAACAGCTTGTTGTGATGGAATCTTATGAGGAAGTGGAATTGCGTATGAGAGAATATCTGGCTGAGATTGAATCGGATGCCGTATTAGTTTAATATTTGTAATTTAATTTTATTTGCTTTAATATTTATCCGGTGATTTTGTCAAGTGAAATCAAATAAAATCATGTAAATATCAAATAAAATTAAATATCCAACAAAGCTTGCATTAATCCTATTTTTTAAATCATCTATCATTTTGATATATATCCTTTGATTTCACTAATAGTAATAGTTTTAAAAACATAGTTCAGAAAAGCAAAAATTAAAATACTTATAAAACCAGTTATCAAAGGATGGAAACCATATTTAAAAAGAATAAAGCCAATTCCATAAGATACCAAGGAGAATAAAAGCATTTTCACTCCATCAGACAAATATAATTTTTTAGTTATTTTCATAAAGTAATATGATAAACATATTGCAATTGCAACTTCACTCACAACTGAAGCCCATGCTGCACCAATTGCTCCATAAGTAGGTATCAATACTAAATTAAACACAATGTTTATAACTCCGCCAATAATTATTGAATACATGACCAGCTTTTCTTTTTTCCATCCGATTAATGGCACAATTCTGCCGGTATTTAGATAAACAAATACTGCTGTAATCATTAAAACCCTGGTCAAATAAGAAGTAGAGATATAATCTTTACCGAAAACTATCATTACCAAATAATCAGAATAAGTAAAAAATCCAACAGAAATGACAGCCCCAATTAAAAAAATGAGTAAGAAATATTTCTTCATCACTTTTTGTCTCTCATCTAAAGTATTTGACCTTGAGATAAGAGGAAAGAAGGCATTTTGAACAATTATAGTTGGAAATATTGCCAGAGAAAGGAATTTAAATGCAGCATTATATAACCCGGTTTCCTGGTCACTCCTTAAAAAACCAAGTATAACAATAGCTATCGTGTTCAAAATAACAATGAAAAAATTGGAAAAGGCAAGAGGAATTGATGATTTCAATATTTCTTTATAAAAAGATATATTAAAATCAAATTTTATTTTGCCATATAATTTAAAATATAATAAAAGCATCCATAATGAATTTAGGGCTGTTGAAACTACTGTAACAACCATTGCCATAATTATATCATTTTTACTATGTACGAGTAGAATTAAACCAACCAAATTAAGTGAACTTGTTAAGAATTGTCTCAAGCCCAAAAATTCCATTCTTTCGTTGCCATGGAAAACCCAATCGAGTAATATTGCGTTTGAAAATAAATTGATTCCTGAAATCCATATAATATATTTAACTATTAAAGGCTTATCGAGAGCGAATGTTGAAAAAAACAGTACTGTGTAGGCTATGAATGCAAATATGGCCTTAATAGAAATAATTGAATTTACATATTTATTAGTGTTCAAATGGGATATAGCTATTTCCCGGGTCCCGATAGTGTTAAAGCCAAGATTCACAAATAAAAGGAAATATGACAAATAAGCTGTTGCAAAACCTATTATTCCAAACCCATCAGGCATAATTACCCTTGCAAGGTAAGCATTATATATAAAAACAATTACTTTACTTGATGTTTCAGCGACGGTAAGAGAAAAAATATTTTTTAAAATCTTTTGTGACTGTTTCATTCAATGTATATCATTTAATTCAATTTTAAAATACTGAGACCATTTGTATTTATAAAGTAAATTTTTTTCTACTTCATTTCCGAAATTTATGTAAAAAAAAGTTTAAATATTTTATTGACAAATTTACAAAAATTTTAGTATCCTGGCTTTTTTCTACCAATAATTACAAGTTCGTCTTTATTGGTGCTAAATAATTCTAATAAATAATAAAATGGAAGTAAACATAATCTTTCGATAAAAAGAATAGAATGGTAAAGAGTTTTTGCTGAGGATATGATATGTGTTTTAAACTTTTTTTTCCGAGGATTATTTTTGATTTGTGAAATTTCACTAAGTTTTCGGGGTAAAATTATTCTTCTCATAATTGAGACAAAAGAAATCAAAGGATAATGATAATAAGATGGTATTTCAGAAGTAATTTTTATTATTTCGACATTATTTTTTGCAAATAAAATTTCAATAGATTTCCTTGATAAAAAAGAAACATGTTCAGGAAATGCCAACCAGGGATATCCTTTTCTAAATAATTTTAGCTTGAATGATTCGGCGTTAGGTGTAAATAATATTAATAATCCTCCTTTTTTTAATCTTGATATGAGATTTGATATTAAGCTGTTTATATCATCCGGAGGCAAATGCTCAAGAACATGGAAAGAGAAAATATTGTCAAAAGAGATGTTACTATCAATTTCTTCAATTTTGCTAACTGTATTAATTTTATTTTTGTTTGCATATTCTGTAGCCAATATTGAGGATTCTACATTATAAACAATACAATTATTTTTCTCTTTTAGCAATTTGCAAAAGAAACCGAAACTGCCCCCGATTTCGAGACAGACAGAATCATTTTTTATAATTTTATTTAACCTTTTATAATAATTTTTTGCGAGTACAAGACTTTTATTTAATAGTTCCTCACTCATATATTCATTTGAATAATCTACGTATAAATCGCCGGGTATTCTTTTTACAAAGTTACAATACTGACATCTGTAGTATGAATGTTCATCATTATAATTGAAAATTTTTTCTAAAATATTGTCACAGATATTACATTTATGAATATTTTTATTTAACATATTGAATTCAACTTAAAAATTGTGTTTTACTTTTTTAGAATTATTAGTACCTAAAGTAATAGAAACAAATTTAAATTAGTCTATTAATAATTACAAATTTCTCAGTATATAAAAATTTTCATTCTTTTGCTTCCGTTTGTGAAATAGTCATTTCTTTATTTATCACTTGAGTTTTTTATAATTATTATTGAAAGGGAAATAAAAAAATATGATATAAATAATATTTGTGATTTAATTATTTTTATTTATATTTGTAGCAACATACCTGCCACGCCTCTCGAAGAAGCGCAACTTGGCAGGTTTTTTCTTTTTGTGTTATGAAATATACAAAACAACCATTAACTATTGATGAACAGTTTGAACTTCTTAGTAATAGAGGTTTGGAATTCATTGATGTGTCTGAAGCAAAAAATACATTATTGAATATAAGTTATTACCGTTTATCATCATACCTTTATCCTTTCCGAATCTCAAATGATTGCAATCAGCGATTCAAAACCATTCCAGACTTTGGAACAGAATGTTAGCAATAAAACCTATTGTACCCAAGCCAAAGAATATTGATTGGATTCATGACAACAATGTTCGCCGTGACAAAATATATTTACTATTATGTATTATTAATTATATACTTATAACAGCACATCCCAGAAACAGGTTTGCTCAAAAATTACATAACTTAATCACTCAATATCCAATTATTAACACTTCAAATATGGGATTCCCTGATAGTTGGAGCAATGATAAGTTTTGGTCAATGTAATAATTTTTTACTGATTTCATATTATAGTTGAATATTTAATATTGCAAATCAAAGGCATATTATTACTTGTAGAAGAAAAATATATTTTTATATCAAAGTCTTTATGAATATTTTACGACTCATAATACCCTCTCTTCTCCCTAATAAATCCAATCAAATCTTTAAATATGGGAGAATAGGAGAGGACATCTGCTACTCCGAGAAGTATGATCTGTTCTTTGGCTCTTGTTAGTGCTACATTCAGTTTTCTATCAACTTTTGTATCGCCGATTTCGAGCATTGATTGTAGGTTTTTTAATTCATATAGATTGTTGATTGCAAATGAAATTATTATTATGTCTCTCTGTGAACCTTGAAATCTTTCTACTGTGTCAACAGTTATCAAACCTGCTATTTGTTTTGGAATGTATCTGTATATCTCTGTACATTGAGCCCTGAATGGTGTGATTACGCCTACTGTTTTGTTATTAAAATCGTTTGCAAATTTGTTATAAATGGTTTTAACAAGCTCTGCTGCTTTTTCTGCTTCTGCATTATGTACTTTTGCATTTTCTTCAGGTTTTGATTCAAAAAACAGGACACGTGAAGTTGAGAGTTGTTTTTCAAGTATATTTTCTGAGCTGCTGTCAAACCGCGTCCAAGGCTCTTTTTGGTGAGGATACATTATTTGAAGCTTACCGTCATAGAACCGGCTGTTTACAAATTCCTGTATGTCTTCATGCATCCTTGCCTGGTGTGTTAACATTCCATAAGCATCATTCCATCCATTCAATACACAGCACCTGATAAGCCTCTCAAACAGCGAGCCTGCAAGATTTGTCAAATGAATATTATTAAGATGGCCATTTTCAACTTTTGTTATGTTTTTATGTTGTACAACAACCGCAGGAAGCTGTTTCTCATCACCAATCATTATGAATTTATCTACCTGCGTCAAAATTCCTGCAATCTGAGGTTCGAGAATTTGAGATGCTTCATCAATGATTGCAATATTGAATTTCTTTATCCGGAAAAGCTCGGGATTTGTTATTGCCGATGTTACAGTTGATACAAATACCCTCGTTCGTTTGACAAGTTTGAAAAGCTCTCGAATCTCAATAGATTCAGCTAGATGTGAAATAAGTTTTCCATTATTCTCGGTTGATTCTTTAGAGCCGAGCCTCAGATAATCAAACGGGGATTCATTCTTCTCAATGATTTTTTCTTCTACTATATTATCCAATGCCTGGCAAATTTCATCAACTGCACGATTAGTGTATGCAAGTAGTAATATATTTGAATCGTCCTTCTTATAAAATTCTTCTGTTAAAGCTCTGAGCATATAAGCTGTCTTACCGGTTCCGGGTGGTCCCTGTATAAGAAAGTAATTTTTTGCTGAAAGTGCTTTCGCAAGAATTTCATTTTGGGGCTGATTGAGATAATTATTTTCTCCTTTTTCCTGTTCAGCAAATTCAGGTTCTCTCATCCCAAGAATTAATTCCCTTTTGGCTTCATCGGTTAGCATAAGTCTGTAAACAGATTTGAAAAGATTTCTTGTGGATGCGTCAATGTAGTCAGGCTCAATTACCCAAAGCTCATCTGTGTCGAGTAAATTTGAATTTGCCTGTTTGTTTCTCAAACTGACTTTGATTTTTTCATTTCCGATTTCTTTAATCGAGCATTTCAATATTTGCTGTCGGAGAGGTTCTGTTACACTTCCGTCTCTTAATCTATACATAACTCCAATGTCGCCTTTGCGGAAAGATGTTACATCAGGTGTTTTTTCGGTTCTTCCGAAAATAAGATGAAAATTTTCAAAGTCGGATTCTTCTTTGACAAGTTGTAAATGCGACAACACATCATAAGAATTTTCTTTATCCTCGATTGTTTCCTTCCATAAAGATGAGAATCCCTTACTGCTCTCCGAACCGTTAACACCATGTTTTAATGACTGGGATTCTCTCATAATGAAAGAAATAAAACTCTGAAAATATGCTTTATATAATTCATTTGAGTTAGAATAAAATTTCTCGAATATTTCAAGGCTGTCCACATCAAATTTTGGAATTAATCCAAATTCATCTTCTTTAAATCGGTCGAATACTGAGAAATTTCCTTCGGCGAGTTGTCTTTCATAAGCGACAATTTCATTCCTTATTGCTATTGCTTCCTGCTTTTTCTGGATGATGTTCGGGGCATTACGCAGTGGCTCGTCCTCAGTCTGTGAATATAGTATCTGCGATGTGCCGGTGCGGCTTTCATAAGCAGAGTCGAGCAAAAGATTATAGCAAATTGCCTGTATATAATGATTTTCCCAAATTCCTGTTTTAATAAATCTACCGTCAGGAAGCGCGATTTTTAAATCTTTTCCCGGAGCTTTTCCCGACTTCAATTCAATTATATTTTTTCTCTTAATTTCATCTTCAAATTCAATCAAAACATCGAGCCTGCCTTGTAAACCGTAGTCGGATGAAATAAATGTCGGCTCGATACTGTACCTGTCATAATCCAACCTCGATGTGATTTCTCTTAAATTCTCATATTGAGTTTTTACATTCTCTTTTATCTCTTTCGTATCTTTAGGACTTTCAGTTGCAATTGCAAAAATTTGCAGAGGTTTTATTTTCAAAGCATTTTCATAAGCCTCATCAAAATTACTATCGGAATTATTGAGAATGTCATCGAAGCAGGAATTAATTAAATTTCCAGTTATCGCTTTTGCATTGGTAGATTTCAATTTAAACTTAGATAGAAAATAAATAAGTGCATTCGAGCCATTATACTGGAAACACTCGGCAATGTCCGTTACATCAACAAGATTGTCAGGTTCGAGAACGATGATTGAACTGCTCCCGGCTTTGAATTCATCGTTTCTTTTAGCGTCCCTTTTCACTGAAAAAACATTCAGTACAGCACCTTTCCATGTCAATGAATGTAGCTTGCCCCATGGATTTCTGAAATGTAGTTTGATTTTACCAAATTCTTCAGAATCGCAGATTAAGACATAATCAATAATTGAATTTTCAGAATATTCTTTTACTGTTCCCTTTTCGATTACTACTGCACGAATAAATTCAATCGTATCACTTGTTCTCTTATATTTTGGTTGTGGTATTCTAGTGTCGAGTGTTTTTAATTTATCAATTAAAAATTCTTCATTACCTGATGGATGAAGGAAATTTATGAGTTCAGCCACTGTTACATAAGCATAATTGAGATGCTGAATTGTACATTCAAAATTCACATCTTTTCTTATTCTTTCAGCTATTGAAGTGAAGGTTCTGATTTTAATTGTAATTTCATCGGGAAAATTATATTTGTCAGATATATATACCGTTCTCGCAAACACCGATGAAAAGTACTGCTTCTCATTCTCTGTGAGTTTTGTGATTAATTTTCTGAATATAATTCTGAAAGCGAGTATCTTCTTTCTGAATGTCAATTCATTGTTTTCATAAATGTCATTTAACTCTTTCAGATAATGTTCTGCGGTTTCATGGGGTATCATTGCTGTCGGGTTTAATGTCTTTAATGCGTAGTTGTGTGTATGTAACTCCGTTATACAAACTTTCTTCTATATTAAATAAAATTGAGAATGGTTTGCCCTGCTGTGTAATATTAATCTTATCTGCAAGATTATATCCGATTGCATCAATCTCGAACATCTGGAATGCCCTGAATTTCAGGTGATTCTTCCCTACAACTTTAACTCCATTCGATGACTTCACGCCTTTTGAGAAAAACATGGGCCTGTTGTTATCGAAACCATACGGGGCAAATTTATCCAGAATTTTTAGGAAGTTCGGATTCAGGTCGCTTAGTTTTAATTCGGCATCAACAACAATTTCGGGAACGAGCATTTCATTGCTGATTTCCCTGTTTGCAATTTCTTCAAACTCTGTACGGAATGTATCAATATCCTTTATTTCAAGCGACAAACCAGCGGCGTGCTTATGTCCTCCAAATTCAGTCAATAAATGCCGGGTTGTTTTTAATGCCTTGTGAATGTCAAATCCATAGATGCTTCTTGCAGAGCCTTTTGCCAGTACCTGGTGTGTTTCGGGGTCTTCAAATTTTGTCAGCATGA
Organism: Ignavibacteria bacterium RIFOXYC2_FULL_35_21; assembly: GCA_001804705.1. Lineage (GTDB taxonomy): Bacteria > Bacteroidota > Ignavibacteria > Kapaibacteriales > UBA2268 > XYC2-FULL-35-21. The sequence goes on along the minus strand of MHAY01000065.1, from coordinate 41,372 downwards.
CTGCAGGCAGATTGAACCTGTCAACCAGCCTCGACGCAACAATGCCGATTACACCTGCATGCCATGAAGGCGAATAAAGAACTATTGCCCGTGATTCGGGGTTTTTCTTCATGTAAGCCTCAGCCATTGGGGCGGCTTGTTCAAATGTTTTTTCATCGAATGTTCTGCGTTTCCTGTTTTCACGCTCGAGTTTCTGTGCAATCTGGAATGAAGCTACTTCATCCCCCTGTATCATCATATCGACAGACCACCTTGCATCGCCTACTCTTCCTGCCGCATTAATAAGAGGTGCAAGAGAATAAACTATGCTGGATGTATCGATAGAACCGACTTTCAGATGAGTGCAGTCAATTAATCCCTTCAATCCGGGACGGGGTTTGGTATTCATCTGCTCCAATCCGAAATGAACGAGAATCCTGTTTTCACCCATTAGCGGCACCATATCCGCCGCTGAAGCAAGTGCGACAAAGTCGAGATATTGAAACGCTTTTTCCAGTGTGTTCAATTTTTTGCAAATACCCTGAATCAATTTGAAAGCCACACCGCAAGCCGCGAGATGCTTGAAAGGATAAGGGCATCCGGGTTTCATCGGGTCAATGATGCAATACACATCGGGAACCTCGTCAATAGGCTCGTGATGGTCGCAGATAATCGTTTCGAGTCCCTCTTTTTTAGCATATTTCAGGGCATCATAAGATGTAATCCCAATATCAACGGTTAATATAAGTTTTGCGCCTCTTGATTTTGCTGTGCGGATTGAATTTATAGATAAGCCGAAACCTTCGTTAATTCTGTGCGGAATATAATATTCCACAGTTGCTCCGATTTCCCGAAGAAACAAGAGCATCATTGCTGTGCTTGCGGTACCATCCACGTCGTAGTCGCCGTGAATCCAGATAAGCTCCTTTTTGCTGATTGCACTCAATAACCTCTCGACAGCCATTTCCATGCCGTCCATTAAGTAAGGGTCGAATAAGTCGTCAAGAGTAGGTTCAAAGAACTTTCTAGCATCTTCCTGACATTCAACACCTCGTGCAACCAGCACATGCACCAAGCTTGCCGGTATTTTTAGTGAACTTGTTAACCTGTGGATAATATCTTCATCAGCACTTTTTCTTAAAGTCCAACGATAATTCAAAACTAAAACTCATGTTAATTATTCTAATTACTATAAATTTACGAAAATCATAATCCATTTCCAAAAAAAGTGTGTAATTTTTTTCACAGTTTCCATTATTTTGTAGTAATATATTAATGTTAAAATTAACTAAGATATTTAAATAAAATGAGGTTAAATAAAATTGACGAATGTTCAACTCCTACGGAGTTGGGTTCATTGAGGGAAGTTGCGTTTGTTACTAATGTTTAACTCCTATGGAGTTATTCTCAGGTTTAAATTACAATCCCATAGGGATTGAACATCTGTAGAAAATAATAACCCGCCACAACACGCCAATCCCGTAGGGAATGAACATTAAAAGTTACGTTCATATTATTCTGAAACAAAAATTATTAATTATTTTTGAGACTTTTTCTTATTTGATGTGTCATTATTAGAAAAAGGAGATGCCAAAATGAAAAAGATTGTTATTTTGTGTTTAGTTTCATTAACTATATTAGTTAGTTTTTCAAATAATATAATTGCTCAAAGTGATTCATTAATTATCAACTTTATTTCTGATATTCCGAAATATCTACCTGTCTCTGAGATAATAAAATTGGAGTTCGCTATATCAACTGATGTTGAAATAATAAATTCTCAAAATCAATCAGACCTATTGAGCATATACCCTAATCCATTTGAGTCTTCATTATACATAAAATTCAATATGGAGGAATCTTCAGATGTCAATATAAGAATATACGATATTATCGGTCTTGAAGTCTATCACCATCAATTAAAAGAAAGTGAAAACGGTGAGAAAATAATTAAGTGGGATGGAAAAAATCAATTTGGCTATATTGTTCAGCCAGGTAATTATCTGATTGTTATCCAAGGCAGAAGCCAAGTAAAATATAAATTAATTCAAAAAATATAAGGTGTGAAATGAAAAAATTCTTTTCCATTTTATTATTGATTTTACTGATAACATTGTTTCTTTCTTCGCAAGATACAAAAAAAAGTGTAATTATCTATATGAATGAAGGCAATGAATTATCATACAATTTTGATGAAATCAATTCTTTAAAAATCCTGCTTATTGATTCGCTAACCTGGGTTCATATATTCTACAAAAATAATCATCAGCACTTTATTTATTCTTGTATCGGTTTGGATTCAATAGGATTCGATCACGAAAATAATAAAAATTTTGTGGTTAAGGATAGTACAATAGAGTATCACAATATAGATAGCATAAAATATATGTGGTTCAATTGTAAAAAATTAATTTGCAGGGACAAGTGGTATGATTTTTATAATGACCACGGCTCGGATAATCCCGACTCGGTACTTGTTGATTCGTGTCAAGACCCTCCAATAATATATGTTTATCGTTGGTTTAATGTTGTTTTCAAAAATTATGTAATTAACTTACCGGCAGCGCCCGAAGATACCACATTGGACGTTACATGGGAAGCAATATCGTCTTCATATACTCAATTAAGAAGCGATTTTCAAGAGTTGGAGAATAAATTTGGCAGTTATTATTTTAGAAAAATATCTCCGGAAATAACTGATTCAAATCATATAGGTTCAAGAGACTTTTTAATTGCATCAACGAATATGTTATAAGAGATAGTGTTGTAGAATACCTTAGTAAAATTCAAGGACTTTATGATTTTTATTATTTAAGAAGATATGGCTGGTATTGATGTTCTGGCTTAACATATAAATCTAAAATAATTTTTGGTATTATATGGGAGATTTAACATGCTTGTAAAATTATTGTTTATATTCATTTTTATAATCCAAGTAAATCTATTATTGGGACAAATTGAAGGAAAACACAAATACCCACGAATACAATCAGATTGTATTAAACT
>MHAY01000065.1:0-38336 GCA_001804705.1 Ignavibacteria bacterium RIFOXYC2_FULL_35_21 | reverse complement strand
GAGTTGGAGAATAAATTTGGCAGTTATTATTTTAGAAAAATATCTCCGGAAATAACTGATTCAAATCATATTGGCTCAAGAGTATTCTTTATAGGATTCAACGAATATGTAAATAGAGACAGCATTGTAGAATATCTAAGTAAAATTGAAGGGCTAAATGATTTTTACTATTTAGATAGAGTAGCCGTTTATTTAGAAATACCAAAAGAACCTGGGGTCTCTCAGTATTCCGCGAAGGTGGTGTCATACTCAGTGCAGAGGATAATAAACCTGAACAAAAATCAATTTATGAAATCAAGGTTTCCCCCAATCCCGCCACCGACAAAATCACAATCGAATATTCTCCTGAATTAATGAGCAATACTCGTGTTTCTATATTCGATTGCCTCGGGACTGAACTGCTCACACAAAACACATACGGCAAACGCATTGAATTTGACTGCTCCACGCTTCCTAACGGCATTTATTTCTGTGTTGTGAAATCGGGGAGCAAAGCCTATTCAGGAAAATTTGTGGTTTTGAGATAAAAGTTTTGAGTGTTGGATTTAAATTGTAGGGGTTGAATATTTTCAACCCATTTGGATGTTGAATGTTAAATTGTAGGGGTTGAATATTTTCAACCCATTTGAAATTGAAATTTCAAAATGAAAATTCATTGAAAATTCTTTAAGTCAACAGTGAATAGTCGAAAGTCACTAGTCATAACAAGAAACACCTAACGAATTTCATTTTCAATTATCCATTCTAAATTATCAATTAAACAAAATTATATTTTTTTCATTGATATGTTAAGAAATATTTTCTTATATTTACTTATTAAATAATATTAAAATTGAAACCTTACTATGAAATATGAATTTGAATTAGTGAAGTTATTTGAAAAAATCTATGGGAGCATTTATGAAAACAATTTTTACTAAAATAAATACTATTCTTTTATCGGGAATTAGTTTCTTATTCCTGATTTTATTATATATTTTCAGTGCCGGCACAAATGCACAAGCACAGGATAAAAGACATCCCGTTTCGGAAATATCAACAACAGCGAAATATTATTCCTACACATATATCATTAATGCAACGACAAAAAAGGAAATTGAATACTTCATTGTTCAGGATGGTAATGGTAATATCAAGACTGCATTCAATGCCTGTGAAGTTTGCTACAATGCAGATAAAGGATATTCTCAGAACGGTGATATTATGAAATGCAACAATTGCGGCAATCAATATCCAATCGAAAACCTCGGTTCCCAGGGGCAGGGAGGCTGCTGGCCCGGGTATCTTCCTCATACAATTAATGCTGATGAAATTGTCATCCAAAATTCTGAAATAGAAAAGGGTGCTTATCTATTTCCTCCGGAGCCATATTCAGGTGTTAATGACCCGAAAGTTTTACCATCATCATTTATAATAAATGTAAAAGATAATGAATTGCTCCTGAAAATGCCTGTGTCTGCTGAACGAAATATAAGTATATTCGATTTGAACGGACATATTCTTAATTCTGTTACAAGTTCTTCAACTGATTTATCTTTTAACATCAGCAGTCTTGCTTGTGGTGTTTATATAATGACAGTTGAAGAAGCTGAAAAAGTGTATTTCAGAATGTTCAATATTGGTAAATGATTTATATCATTTTTTTTAAAATGAATAGCCACAACTTTTAAGTAGTGGAGGTATGTTTATTCTGCTACACAGGATTTATCCGGTAATGGATTTAAGTGACTGAAGTCGGAAAGTGACAGAGTAATAAAACCCCACTATCTAAAGATAGTGGCTATTCATCATTAATCCTAATTAATCCTAACCTTTTAAATACTTGGCAAAATTTTTGCTCTATCTATTAACATTTATATAAATGATTGAAATATATAGGTGTAGCATGAAAACCTGCTGCCGGGTAAAAAATACTTTTATTAAATTAGCAATGATTGTCTTTATTCTGACAATCTCTTGTTCAGTTCTTTCGAGCCAATTAATCAATGACCCTTACAAGTTGAATCCAAGGTATGGATTGTTTGGTCAATATGGTTACAACTGGCATGATTCAAAAATTAATTCACTTCCAAATATAAAAAATTGCTGTGCCGGACTTAATAATGGCACAGGCGACGGATACGGATTTGGGCTTCTGTTCGAAATGCCTCTAACAAACTGGCTCCTGCTGGGAGTCAGGGCAAATTACTTTGATAAAAGCGGTAAGTTCGATTTAAGATTTGATACACTTGTACAAAATGGACAATCACAATTTAATGCGAAAATTGACAGAGAATTTAAGGCTAAGCTTTCGACATTTTCATTTTCTCCGATGTTCAGTCTGAAGTCTGTAGGCAGGCTTTTCTTTCATATCGGTGCGAATGCCGGTATTTATCTTGAAAATAGTTTTGAGCAATATGATAAAATCGTACAACCCTCAAACATGGTCTTTATTGAAAATAATGGAAAAGAATTGAAGGCTAACGGAAAGATTTTTAATGTCAATTCTTTTGATGTCTCAGCAATTGCAGGATTGAGCTATGAAATTCTTCTCAACCAGTCAGGCTCTTTGCTCCTTGCACCCGAAGTGTTTTTTACTTATGGTATTACACCTGTAATCGGTGAAAATAACTGGACGTCAAACAATAAATGGAAAATCAATTCATTATATGCAGGAATATCGCTCAAATACTCACCCGAAAGGCTTATCGAGCTGAAAAGAAAAAATTATTTAATAGATACGATTACAATTCAATCGAATAAATATTCGGCTAAATATCTTTCTCCCGGTGAACCTGTAATCACTCAGAGAGAAATTGAGAACAGGGATACAATTGTTTATCTGGAAGAGATATCCAGGGTTGATACATTATATCTGCCAACATCTGGGGGAGCAAATTTAATTGCTAATATCGGATTGTATGAAACGGATTCAGCCGGAAAGAGACTCTCTCCCGTAACTTCATTCAACGCAACTGTTCAGCTCCGGCGCGATATTTATCCTGTTCTGCCTTATGTATTTTTCGAGCATAACACAAGTAAAATTCCCGAAAGATATTACCTCCTTTCACAAAATAATACTTTCTCCGAGACAGAACTGGAGCCAAATTCGGTTATATACCATAGAAACGTGCTGAATATCATAGGTAGAAGAATGGTTGATAATCCGACATCTAAAATAACCCTATCAGGAACCACTGACCCGACAACTGAAAAAATAAATTGCACTCTTGCAAATCAAAGAGCAAAGACTGTTAAGGATTATTTAGTAAATACATTTAATATCGAGGAAAGCCGCATTACGATAAATCCACCATTGAATAACTGTCATCCTGAATTCAGAACAATAAGCCAGTCTGAATTTGGTTATTCGGAAAACAGGCGGGTTGAAATAGAATCATCATCACCTGAATTACTTGCTCCTGTACAGGGAAATTACTATCTCGAGCCGCTCAAAGTTGAGCCGACACTCGTAATGTATGACCCGCAGGGTAGTTCTAAAGAAGGAGTAAACCGTTGGATGCTCACTTCATCAATCTTTGATAAAGTAATAACGAATGAAGGAAAGAAAAGCAAACCACAGGCCGTTTATTATGATGTTATACCAAAGGATTTTCGTTCTATGAGTGCCACTGCACCTTTGAGCATATCGTATAAACTCTTTGATGACAAAGACGAGGCGGCTCTCTCGATGAGAAATGTAAAAATCAACAGGGACACAGTTGATACGCTGATAGAGAGACTGATTCTTCCATTGTTTGATGTTTCCCAATTTATTCTCGAAAGCCTGTACAGGAATCAAATTAAAGAATTTCTGAAAATTCTGGACGGCAACTCGACAATGTCAATTTTGGGTTACTGCGATTTTCTCGGCACAGACAGGACCAATGAATATCTTTCGGAAATGAGGGCAAGGGAAATAAGTAATACAGTCCGTTCTCTTATGACTTTTGCAAAAATCACAAAAATCGAAGGAATGGGTGCAACAAAATATCCATTGGGAATTTATTCCTACTCAACACCTGAAGAGCGATTCCTAAGCAGAACCGTAGAGATTGAGATAATGAAGATGAGATAAATATTATAGAATATGCCCTCGCTATGCGATTCCGAATAATTTGGATTTGTCTTTCTATAAATATGTCATTGCTACGCAATTCAATATCTTATAGAGCAACATAGTTGCGGCATATTTATAGAATTGAAGTTTACATCGAAAAACGATATACGAATTAAAGCTATAAAAAAAGCCACAGCATAAGCCGTGGCTTTAATTTTCAACCCAGTCTAACAAATCAATAATTAAACCCAAATTATTCATTAGAAATGCAAGAAAATCTTAATAATGTCATGCTGAGCGAAGTCGAAGCATCTCACACCATTGTAAGAGATTCTTCGTCGCTACACTCCTCAGAATGACCGTGCTATACTTACCTTTCGCATATAATTTATTTTTCAATGAATAATCCGGGTTAAAAGTATGGCTAACTAATATGCCAGCCTTACTTCCTTAACGTCATTAAGTTTCATCTTGAGTATTCTTTCAACTCCGCCTTTAAGAGTCATTGCCGCACCCGGACAGCCGGCACATGCACCTGAGAGATGAACGTAAACAACACCGTCTTCAACATTTTTGAGCTTGATATTACCACCGTCAGCTTCGATATAAGGCTTGATTTCTTTCTCGATTATATTCGAAACATTTTGATACAATACATCATTATCGGACATTTCATTAACCTTTCTTTTGAAAATTCTTTTTCAATAATAATAATATTTCCACGAATTACAAAAGGATTTTTGTAAAATATACAAATAACGACATGTTTAATAGAAAATTTTTAAAATGCTCAAACGTAATTAGTATAAGTAAAATTTTCAAAATAGAAATAAATGCGAAACTTATTTAAAATTACAATTCTTGTATTTCTTAATTCAATAATCTTTGTGAATGGATTGTTGGCTGATTCAAGTGTTTCAACAACTTCTAAAGAAGCCGATACAAGGAAATCTGAATTGTTCATGATTGCCGATGTCAAATTAGGGAAGGAAGCAAGCGACCTTACTCTGTCAAAAGTAGAATCAGCTATGGCGCTTGCGGGAAGCCTGACCGAAAGATTTCACCTTGTTCCCTTTAGTATGAGGGATTCTATTGCTCAAACAATTGTTGACCAAAATAAAGCACCAACAGCAGCCGCTATTGCAGAAAAGCTTAATGTAAATAAAATCCTTTTCTTAAATATCAACCGTGTTGAAAACATGCTCAGGGTAGATATATCTGCAGTTGATGCTGACGATTTCGATGAAAAAACTGAAGGAACAGGTTATGCACTTCTACATTTCATTAAGGAGAAAGATGAGCAGGTTTTGTATGACCCATCACTTCTGGCGGCAGTTCAAAGGGCAGTAGCTGTTTGTTTGAAAGATTCAATGATGTATGCTTCTTTGGATGGAAAATTCAATGTCATACCTGCACCAACTTTAATTATTGGGGGTATTGATTTCCAGGACGATGAGGAACTTTATATATGGGATTTATACTCTCGCATGGCAGTAGCTTCGTATGATATGCTGGAGACAATTTTCGAGACAGCAAAGGATTGCCGGGATTTTGTTATATATGACATAGCAACACGCGACACTATTTATAAATTGTTTAAACTTTATTTTGCTGAGAACTACAGGGCACCCTCTAAGTTTGAAATGGAAATTCTCGGAAAATTCCAGGTTGATTATTACATCACAGGTACTTTAAAAAGGGTCAAAGAAGGTGCTGAACTCGAGCTTGGCTTATATAAAATTAAAGATGAAAAACTTTATCCGGTTCGTTTTGAGAAAGGCATACTCAAAGAAGATGATATTTATAAATTGAGAGAGCTTACCTCATCATTGACAGAACAATTATTGAAATTATAGATTGCATTATTAATTTATAAATGAATTCTGTTTTCTTGGCATACACCTATGCATTCGTGAAAGAAAAAAATAAATTTGTTTCCAATTTGAATAGCCACTATCTTCAGATAGTGGGGTGTTTCACGACGGCCTTCAGACTTTAGTCACTTATTTTAATTAGGGGATAAATCCCAGTGTTGTGGTTATTAATATCACCACTACTTGAAAGTAGTGGCTATTCATTTAATCCTTGTCAGCCATGTCAGGAGTTACTCCTGACATTAACCATTTTCTAATAATGTGTCATCATCAGTTTATCGAAGTGTGATAATATTTTTTATTCAATCACACTTTGAGTTCGTTCATTGTGAATAGATGAACAAGCTCGATATTGTTCTTAGCTAAAGTCTCCTTGCCGCCAAGTTGACGGTCAATCACACAAACTGCGTTGTTAACTATTGCACCCCGTTGGCGCAAATCGGTAACACTTAGAATTACCTGTCCACCGCTTGTAATAACATCTTCGACAATCAATAATTTTTTTCCCTGAATATCTTCACCTTCGGCAAGCTTTTTAGTTCCGTATTCTTTAGACTTTTTTCGTACAAAAACACAGGGCTTGCCTGTCTTATGCGAAATAAGTGTTGCAATTGGAATACCTCCCATCTCCAGTCCGGCAATCATATCAAAATTTTTTGGCATGATTGGAAGCATTTGCTTTACTATTTCCTCGAGCAATTCAGGTATGCTCTCGAACAGGTATTTGTCGAAATATTCACTGCTGATTTTTCCCGAACGCAGTAGAAAAGTTCCCGTAAGGTATGATGTTTCAAATATAGCTCTTCCAAGTTCTTTACGTGTCATTTTTTGTATATATTCCCTCTGAATTCGACTTCTTTAACAAATGCAATTATAATGATTCCAAAATCAACTTTAAAAATAATTCTAATATTTCCTGTTCTAATTCTGAAATAATTCTTGTTGCTGCCTTTTAATTTTTTTTATATCAATATTATTATTTTCAATCTTAGTGATTTTTCTGACTGCCTTAATAACAAGGCCATCAAGATGTGAGCGGTCTAATAAATTTGAATGTTTTTCAATGAATTTTAGTGTTTCTTTTGAGTGAATTATTTCGATTTTCATAAATTATAAGTGGTTTTTGAACCAATGATGTGACAGTCTTCATTTTTTAAAATTTCTTCAATATCTTTCTGTTCATCATCATCAACATACGGAATATGAGATGTATCTATATCATCGTACAGGAAAAATTGTCTTGTCAAATCAAGTTGTTCCTTGCTTATTGCTGATTTATCAATCAAAATAACAAGACTGCTTTGATTTTCTATATAATTAATTCCACTCATATAATAATTTCTCAAGTATCATGTTAAAAATCAATTTTATTGAAAAATCCTTACTTATTAGACAAATCATAAGCTAAAATATTTGATTAATTTCTACGAATCAAACGGAAATGTAATTCCATATCCAAAGCATTGGCAACAGAACGTAGAAAGCTAAGTGATGGCATTTGCTTTGTTGACTCCAGCCTTGAAATAGCACTTTGTTTTGTACCGATGCGAAGTGCTAATTCTTCTTGAGTCAAACCGTTTTTAATTCTATATCTAATTAATTCACGTATTAATCCATAGATTGGTTCTAATCTATCATATTCTTTTTTAAACTCAGGGTCTTTCATCAATTGAGCTTTATGTTCCCTAAATGTCATTTTTATACCTTTCCATTAATTCTAAATATCTTTTTTTTGCTATTGTAATTTCTTTATATGGAATTTTATCTCTTTTTTTTGTGAATCCATGTAAAAGTATTGCTTTTTCTTTTGAAAAAATAAAATATATTATTCTTTCAGCACTAGCTCTCAACTCCCATAATTTACTTTCTATTTGTTTTGCATGTGGTAATGTTAATGATATTCCAAATTCTTCCAATAGTTGAATAACATGAATTAATTTTGCTTTTTGTATTACATCAAGGGAATCAATAAATTCCATAACTGGTATTCGACCTGATGTTGTTTTAAAATATCCAATATTTATACTCATACAAATATAACAAAATTGTTATAATTTTATTTTATTAAATATTTTTTTTAAAGAAATATCTTCTGATGTGCAATTCAGAATTATTTTCCAGTCTTCTCCATCAATCTTTTTCTTGTGTATGGAATTAATCCTCCGGCATCAATTATCGCTTGTCTTGCCTGGGGCAAAGGAATTATATCAAAGCTTTTCCCGGTTGTTTTATTAATTAATTTATTGCCTGATATTTCCATATCATCACCTACAGAAGCCTCCACGTCAGGACAGACAATAGTCTGCAAACCGAGATTGATGCTGTTCTGCAAAAAGATTCTTGCAAAATTTCTTGCAACAATAATTAACTCATACCCTTTCAATGTTGAGCAAGCCTGCTCTCGCGAGGAGCCGCAGCCGAAATTTTTTCCGGCAATAATTACACTATTCTGAGGAACTTGTTTATCATTCAGCATTTTATTCAAGTCTGCAATGTCTGCAAAAGCGTATTGCGGAGTCTCAGTCGGAAGCACAGTAGCCATGTATCTGCCGGGATAAATTATATCGGTGGAAATATCATCTTCGAGTTTATAAATTACTTTTGCCATATTATTTACTCCCATTATTCGGATTTGTGATTACACCTGTTAAAGCACTTGCCGCCGCTACTGCGGGTGAACAGAGATATACTTCAGAAACAGGATTACCCATTCTGCCTTTGAAATTCCTGTTAGTTGTTGATAAAGCTCTTTCGCCGTCACCCAATGCCCCCTGGTGAACTCCAAGACATGGGCCACATCCCGGGTTTGCTATGACTGCACCTGCTTCCATCAAATCATACAGATATCCCTTTACCATTGCTTCTCTGTATATTTTGCCTGATGCAGGAAATACTAACATTCTTGTTCCTTTTGCCACCTTTTTACCTTTTAGCATTGAAGCTGCTATTTCGAGGTCATCCAAACGCCCGTTTGTGCAGGAACCAATTACAACTTGGTCTATCTTCAATCCCACAACTTCATTTACAGGCTTAACATTATCAACTGTGTGAGGGCATGCAATTTGCGGAACAAGAGATGTAACATCAATATCAATTACTTGAACATACGAAGCATCTGAGTCAGGTACAACTAAGTTAATCTCATCTTTCACACCGGCAACTTCTCTCAGGTATCTGACTGTCTCTTCATCAGAAGGAACAATACCCGAAGTAGCTCCTGCTTCCACGCTCATGTTGCAGATAGTTAATCTTCCGGATGTATCCATGTTTCTGATAGTATCGCCATGATATTCTATTACCTTGAAATTTGCTCCCTCGGCTGTTAATTGCCCAATTAAATATAGAATCAAATCTTTTGGAGCAACATGTCTTTGGAATTTCCCATTCACAACCACCTTGATTGTTGCAGGAACTTCAATATTAAGAATCGCTCCGAGTGTCCATACGGAAGCCATCTCGGTAGCACCAATGCCAAATGAGAATGCTCCCAATGCTCCATGGCTGGTTGTGTGGCTGTCAGTACCGACAACCACATAACCCGGACGTACATATCCGTATTCAGGCAATATCTGGTGGCAGATACCCATCTCATCTCCGCGTATGTCGTGGAATTTTGCAATGCCCTGCTCAGCAACAAATTCTCTTATCTTTTTTTGATTCGTGGCTGTCTTCTTGCTTTCTGCAGGAACCCTGTGGTCGAAAATGATAGCTATTTTTGACGGGTCCCATATTTTAGCTTCCAACCCCGTGCCTTCGTAAATTTCAAGAAACTGATTCATCACAAGTGCGGCGTTTTCATGTGACATTGCAAGGTCAACCCTTGGCTCAAGCACATCACCTACGTCAACATGGGATTTACCTGAAGCCCTCGCAAGAATCTTTTGAACAACTGTTTGTAACATAATTTTCCTTTATCAGATAAAAATAAATTAATTTAAATAATTTAAGTAATAAAAAATTTAAGGATTGATAAAAAGAAAATGTCCTTTCATCAAACCATAGAAATAAAATTATGCTTCTTCAAGATGTATAAACATTTGAGGATTTTCAGAGAGTTCTCCGAATTTCTTTCCCTTTAAATCTCTAATGTCAACGACAGCTCCAAAATTATGAAAAACTGAATAGAATCTATCGGAGTTAGCACCCCAATAAATCATGGCACAAGACATAGGGGCACCTTTTCCACCATTCATTCCATTGATTAAAAATTTGAGTCTTGTATCATATAAAAAACAAATCGAATTTGCATGTCCAAAGACATATCTTTTCCAATGCCCGGTGTTTGTAGCAACTGGGACTAATGCGAGAACTTCGGAATTATACTTTTTATTTGCAATTAAACATCTTCTTAACCAGTCTTTAATAGATGTTCCATGCTCTTTATCTAAACCGTATGGAGGATTAACATAAATATTTGAATAATTCCAACTACTCTTTAATCCATCTTGCTTAGGTAACTTATATTCAACTTCAGCACCAACTATTGAAAAGTCATTTGAACATGGATCTAAAACAATTTTACCACCGAAAAATTCTTTTATAGCTTCCACATATTTTTCGGGTGTACCCCAATCCTGACTGAATGTATTTATTTTTCTTCCTGCACTCATTTTAGTATTTCTTTCCAATTTTTATTTTTTAACTCATTTAATTCGCTTTTTAATTCGGATAAATGTTTCTTTTTAGGAGATATCACATTGAACCAACTTTCAATCTTTTTTTTATTAATAGAAAAATAATCTAATAAAATCCGGTCGGCATCAAGATTCATCTGTACTTTTGTAAACTGATTCTTTACTTTCTTTTCAGAATAACTTGAAATAAAAGCATCCCGAATAGGAAGATGTATTCTTTTAGGATTCATAATTAATTTATCAATAAATTCAGAAAGTCCTTTATCAGATAAAAACAATAACCAATCATATGATTGAGCAAGTACCTTCATTTCTTTATTTTGGTTTTCAGACGTAAACCAATTCCCATGATTGCTAACAACACCAATAGTCATTATGAATCTACGAAGTAATTCAGTGTTATTAGAAAAAATTATTTCTTCCATGAATTCAGTATAAGGTTTTATATAAAAAGTATTATCACTTTTATATATAATTCCATACATTTCTCCTGACTCAGTACGGATTTTCTGGAGTGAAGATGCAGTTCTCGCTACATAAGCACCTTGTTTTGCTTTTTCAATTGTTTGGGGACCTTTGCTTATACCTTCTTCAACACCAACTCGTTTACATTCAAAAACTGCAAAAGGCTTACTGTTCTGTTCATAAACACAGAGTTCAATATTTGGTCCCTTTTGTGATTTTATACTGCATAACAAAAAAGAATTTTTCGATTCAGCAATAGCACATGCATTACGAAGAATACCTTCTTTACTTAATAAATTATTTGTCTTTCTACTTAATCCTGATAAGCTGAAATTCTGATTGTTAAGCTCTTTTAAAATCTGACTTGCTGTTATTGATTTCTCAGTTTTGTTGATTAATAAGTCTGTAGAACGTATTATTGGATGCAATGAATATTCAACATTGTGTGAGATTTCAGGATTACCATATTCTTTGAGTCCCTTTTCAATTGAAATGTAATTATTAAAATCCCAGGTTTTTAATAAATAATAAGTTATGATTTCTACTAATGTGCCAAGGGCTCTTCCGGCAGCTTTTTTAGAGTCTTTTGCATAATGAAAGACATTTTCGACTAATGCTTTCTGTAATTTATCAACAGATTCGTAAGACATAATACTATGTAATTTATATTTATTATTATTTAAATACTAATTGATTTCATTTTTCAGCAAAAATATAATGATTTTGCCTTAATTACAATTTTCCGACGACTTGTCTCGTTTATTTTTATAAATTTTGTTTTGATTAAATTAATATTTAATTTTGCCTAATAATTTATATCAATTTTTAAATATAGGTTTATTATGTCAATATATAATTATTCATGTGAGCGTTGCGGAAACGAAAAGCAGGTTATTGTCGAAGAAGGCGAAAGACTCGAAGATAAGATTTGCAGTTGTCATTCAGCAAAAGATTATACCGAAGGATTTGTGATTTACAATTCAGGAGCAATAGCAGGCTCTCACCAGCATGAGGGACATTCCCACAGTTGCGGATGTGGCGGTGGTTGCGGATGTAATTAAAATAATTGGAGTACATTATGAGCAACATTGATAATCCCAACGAAGCAGCAGCAGTTAATGAACTTGTCATAACAAGAATATTTGTAGCTCCCCGGGAACTCGTCTGGAGAGCATGGACAGAGCCAAATTATGCTACAAAGTGGTGGGGACCGAAAGACTTTACTGCACCTGTTTGTAAAATTGATTTACGTGTCGGCGGAAAATATCTTTTCTGCATGAGAGCTCCCGAAGGAAAGGATTACTGGAGCACTGGTGTTTACAGGGAAATCGTAGAACATGAGCGCCTTGTTTGCACCGATAGCTTTGCAGACGAACATGGCAATGTTGTACCAGCTACCCACTATGGCATGGTTGGGGACTTCCCGTTAGAATTTGAGGTAACTGTTATCTTAGACGATATCAAGGGCAAGACCATGATGACACTGAATCATAAAGGCATGCCTGCAGGCGAGATGGGTGATATGGCAAGTCAAGGATGGAACCAATCCTTCGACAAGCTCGCTGAAAGCCTGAAATAATGCTCATCTCATAATGACAGTCAATTAATTATAAGACATTTTTATCGTAAATTTTACATAAATGAAACGCAGAAAATTTATATGGACAGCACTTGCAGCTTATCCATTACTCGTATTTTCCAAAATAAAAAACAATATCATACCGAGAACAGTAAAAGGATTCAAAGTCCATTCAGGTGAAGACAGGTTTAATACTCATAGTAAAATGATGGGTGTTACATCAAATATACTTGACCTTAAAATTTCATCAAAAGATACTGCCGGACAATTATCAGTATTTGAACAAACAGGGCTGACCTATAAGGGCGGACCTCCATTGCACATACACCCAAATCAGGATGAAATGTTTTACGTGATTGAAGGAGAATATCTTTATCAGGTGGGAGATGACAAATATCAGATGAAAGCAGGCGACACTATTTTCCTGCCAAGAGGAATTCCTCATGCCTTTGTTCAGCTAAAGGAAAAGGGAAGATTGATTGTTGCTTATCAACCATCAGGGAAAATGGAAGAATTTTTCAGAAAAACCGCTATGTGGACTGCTTCACCCACCCAGGAAGAAATAAATAAGACTTTTGAAGAACATGATATGAAGGTTGTAGGACCACCCCTGCAAACTAATTAGCTTATTTACCATTCAAATAATCAATAGATAAAAATATTTCATAAGGCATTTCAATATAAGCAATTCCAAACATTTACCTTTCTCTTGATAAAAATTATTTTCAAAATTCTGAGACCAAATCGGGTTTCATGTGTCATTTAATATTGGAGCAATGCTATTTTGTAAATAGTTAGAAAATTTTATTGCTTTTTATTATATTTCAGTGTAAGTTTATATTTTGTAATTAACAATAATTAATGTAATATGAATAAAAGGTAAATGCGATAAGCGTGTAACATTTTTTATTTTTTTCTTGTTATTAGATTGATTCAACGAGGCACTTGAAATAAACTTTTTTAAATAAATTATTTCATTAATCATAAGGGAGGTTCTATGAAATTTAATTCTACTACTTTGTTCGGCAGATTATTTGCTATTCTGCTGATGTTGGTACTTATTGGCAGTTATACTAATGCCCAGGTACAAAAAAGAGTTTTATTGGAAGAGTTCACCGGCGAGTGGTGCACATATTGTCCTGCTGGCGCAATAGTAATGAAAGAAGTTGTTGATAAATACCAGGGTAAGGTGCTTGCTGCAGCGTTTCATTGGAACGATTGGCTTGAAATTTCAGAAGTTAATGATTACAGAGCAACTATGGGTGTCTCCAGTTACCCGTCCGCATTTATAGATAGGTGGGTGTGGAACATTGCACAACAAGGACAACCTCCTCAATACGCTATTGCAATAGGTAGAGGAGGATGGGACCAAGCTGCAGGTATTGTATTAAATGATACTGCTGATGTTGATGTCAAGTTATTATATCAATGGAATAACACATCCCGTCAATTAAAGATGGATATAAGCGGAACATTTCAAAAAGACATGACAGGTATTTTTCGTTTTAATGTTTATATAATTGAAAATGACATTAAAGCCGTTAGTCAAGTTAGCGGCGGTTCAAATTATTATCATCAGCATGTAGTGAGAAAATTGATGGGTGGTTCCTGGGGTACAGAAAGTATTATACCTCCGAATGTTAAAAATGGAGAAAAATATAATTACTCATATACATTTAATATACCTGCTGATTGGAACTGGGCAAATGTTAAACTGATAGGTGTTGTGCAAAAGTATCATACGAATAACGGAGACAGGCAAATACTTAATTGCGTTGAAGGCGTTGAAGGTCAGGCCGATATGGAATTCACCTGTACGGCAGGTTCTCAAACCTCTGTTGTTGGTTTTGGCGAAACCACTCAGAGTGATTTTGAAATTAAAAACCTGACAAACACACAGAGAACTTATAACATCAATGTAACAAAATCATCGAGGACTCCTTCGAACTGGAATGCTACTGTTCTGCTTCCGAGCGGTGCTGCGAGAACATCAAAGGACGGCGTCTTAGCTGATGAATTAGTTATCGGCCCTCTTGGCAAGAAAACAGTTACACTTCAGTTAACACCCGGCGATATGATTGGTATAGGCGATGCTGAAATATCGGTTAAAGAAAAAAATAATTCTAGTGCAACAGAAGGAAAAGGTTCTGTAACAGCAGTATCTGCAGAGATTGATAAATTCCAGGTCGTTGATGATGCTGAAAACGGTGCAAAAAGTTTAGGAGCAACAATAACAAATTCAGGTAATACAGGATATTTTGATATTAACTCATCAGATTTTGTCCCGATTTACAATAAGTTCAATAAACTGAATACAATCGTTTGGACTTTCGGTGAGGAAGGTACATTGAGTGATGAGGAAGCAGGTGCAATTAAAACAATGATTGATGGAGGTACACCTATTTTGATTTCCGGAGCTTTATCAGTTCCTGAAATGGAGTTTTCTTCTCCCAACCTTATGTTTAAAGTTGGCTGTTCTTATGGTGGCAATTGTTGGCAGGGGGAATCTTCAGGTTGGAACTTTACAATTGTCGGATACCCGAATGACCCGATTACAAACGGATTTGATAGAACTTTCCAAAAAGGACATTGGATAACACAAGCAATCGATGTAAATAATCCTAAAACTTTTCCGATTTTGAAGCATAAATTTGCAGATACTATAGTAGCTGTTCGTTCAGAAGTGTCTAATGCAAGAATTGTTCTAATTGGGTTTAATCCTGTGTTGATTACAAATCTCACAGCAAGAAATAATCTGATTGGTAATTCTTTGAAATGGCTCAATGGTGTTGGTCCGAAGATAGCAAGCTCTGTAACGGAACTTGATTTCGGCGATGTTGCAGTTAACAGCCAGAAGGACATGACTGTTGATATTGAAAACACAGGCGAGGAAGTGCTGAATGTCAGCGAAATGACGGTTGAGTGGGAATATTCAAATGTGTTTACAATAGTAAGCCCGTCGGTACCATTCAGCGTTCAGCCAGGCATGTCGGAAACTGTAACAGCCCGTTTCAAGCCTTCATCGGAGTTTGGCTATGATGTTGACCTTACTATTAAGTCGAATGCAGTTAATGATGGTGAAATAGTCGTAAACTTAAAAGGAAACGGCACTGCAAGCAATGCAGGCCCTGAAATATCAGCAGATGTCCAGGCAATTGACTTCGGCGAAGTGCCTATAAATGACCCGAAGGACAGAGTGCTTGAAATTACAAATACAGGCGAACAGGCTTTGTCCATATCTTCATTGAATATCGTTTCGGATGTCAGTGATATTTTCGAGGTAGTTTCACCGGCATCATTCCCTGTTACGGTTCAACCGGGTGCAAAAACAAATATTACGATTAAATTTAGTCCGGTAGAGAAAATATCTTACAAAGGAGTTATTGAAATTAATTCAAATGCTATCAACGGTAATAAGCTTTCTGTTGATTTAGACGGAATCGGCGGCAATGCTGTCGGAGTGCAGGATGAGGACGGCAACTCGATTTCTGTTAGTGTCGGCCCCAACCCGTTCAGTTCAAAGACAACGATAAGTTATACAGTAGCCGGAAATGGTGGAATGGTTAACATATCTGTCATTGATGCAAGAGGCATGACTGTTTCCGGGCTTATATCCAAAAACCTTGCCGCAGGTGATTACAGCGTGGTATTCGATGCTAAAGGATTAAGCTCAGGTGTGTATTATATTATAGCAAGAATAAACGGTAAAGCGCTACATTTACCGATTGTGATTGAGAAATAAGACCACCCCTTCTATTCCCCTCCTTAATTAAGGAGGGGACAGAGGGGAGAATTTTCAATTTTAAAATTTAAATGAACTTTACGACATTTTACAGATTTGATAAATCCGAAAAATTGAAATGTTATGCAAGATAGTCATTCCTGCGAAAGCAGGAATCCAGTTCTGGAGCAACTTTATGGATACCCGCTTTCGCGGGTATGACATAATGAGAATATTTTTCAAATGTTTCTTAAATGTTTTGAAAATTTTTCATTGAAAATTCTATTCCTTTGAAATTAATATCATGTTGCGTAACATGAGTTAATAAAAAAAGAAAGAATCCGTATTAAAATAAATTATGGGTTCTTTCATCTTTAATATTGAATATGAATAATTAAACTATGTATAAACTCTTTGGGAGTTATTATGAAAAAATTGTTTTTTTACTTTTTATTATCATTTGTACTGCTTTTTGTCAGCACTGAAAAATCATCAGCGGCACAGCAATATTATTATGTTTTGTTTGACAATCTGGATGTTATTACTAACACTGATGAAGTGGTGATATCAAATGCATTTGACCAACTTTATTATGACCCGATTCATAAATATCCTTATGGAGATCTACTGGTAAAGTTGCCTTTTTCCGATGCTACATTTTCAAATTACAATATAACAAGCTTTGATGTTGCTGTTTTTCCCATGGGGGATACGCCTTTGAATTTTACGACACCAGGTGGAATTTCTGTACTAAATAAAATTAAAGAAATGGAAGCGGCTGGAAAAAGAGTTATTATAATTGGCAGGTCACTTTTGTGGAAAGCATTTCAATCTCAGCCAAACCAAGCAGTTCAGCAATTTTTCTATGATTATCTTGGTGTTGACGAACCATTCAAAGTTACAACAAGTCATATACAAGGAAACTCATGGATTCCTGACGGCTACACAATAAACGGTGTTACTGATGATTCACTTGCAAACGGGACAAGGAAATGGGGTAATCTTATAAGAGGAGAAAATGGCATTGAACCGGCTCCTCCATGGAGATTTGTGAGAGAATTAGAAGCTTTCAGGGTCAGGCCCGATGACTGGAGATTTACTCCTATTGACTGGTTTTCAAAAATATATGACGATATTAAAATTATCAATACACCAATGACTGATACAATTATGGGTGTAAGGACACATACTCCTCATTCAAAAATGGTTTTTTGGTGCTATGGTACTGAATACTTATGTTCAGTCGGTTCAATCCCAAGACATGCAACTGAACTTTGGTATGCTTTTAACTGGCTTTTGTTTGATGTTCCGAAAATAGGCCCTTTTTTACAAGTTCTACCTGATCCACTTCAATTCGGTGGTAGACAGATAAATACCGATACAAGTAGAAAACTTGTTATAACCAATTATGGCAGGCAGGAATTGAAGATTGAAGATATTTATATTGATGAAACTTATGACCCTGGAACATTTGAAATATTAGGTCCTACAAATTTTAATATTCAGCCTCTCGATACTCACTCAATTTTTATTAAATTTGCTCCAACCGTAGAAGGTTCATACCTTGAAATTCTTTCATTCGAATCTAACTCCGGGGGACATCCATCTACTTTTATGATGGAACTCAAAGGTACTGGAGGGAAAGATGCTGACCAGGGACCTATTATTGATGTTGTTACTTCTGTTGATTTTGGAGAAGTAAAAATCGGTAAAATAGGAGTTATTCCGATTGTCATTAAAAATATTGGAACAGCACCACTAATTATCAATTATAACAATTTCACCCATGATGGTGACAGTAATGGCCTTGGCTCATTCACTTATGAGAATAGAGAATCAGGTTTTATGGTTAAACCTGATAGCAGTTATACTTTCCAAATTAGATTCGTTCCACAAGAACCTGGTAAATCCTATACAGGGGAAATAAAATTATTAACAAATCAAAAAGGGGACAACGCTTTCACTTATATTAAATTATATGGCAAGGGTGCCGAAGCTAAACCAAAAATCCTGTTGAGCTCATCTTTGGTTAATTTCGATACAGTATTGATTGGATACGACAATGTATTTCCAATTACATTAAAAAATGTTGGCACTGCCGACCTTGTCATTGACAGTATTAATTTTATTCAAAATGATTCTTCTGCATTTAGTTTTATAGAAGGCTCGGCTGATGTTCCCAGAACACTTGCTCCTAATGATGAGCATTTACTTGAGGTTCGATTTACACCCGGCAATGAGACATCATATCAGGCAGCCGTTCAAATTAAATCCAACTCATCAATTGACTCAAATTATAAAATATATTTTTCCGGTGTTGGCAGGGAAGATACGGTTGGAGTAAATGACGGCACAATTTATGCCATTAATGAACTATTCAGCATGAAGGCAATGCCGAATCCGAATTATGGCAAGGCTGCTGTTAATTATGAATTGAAAGGTGAGGCACAAAACAATGTAGAAATTTTCTTAGTGGATTTACTCGGAAACAGGATTTCCACTTTTATTAATTCAACTCTTAGCCCCGGCGATTACAGGCTCGAGATGGATGTACCGACTGCAAAGCTTGCGTCCGGTAATTATTATATCATTGCTAATGTGGGTGACACACAGGTTAGACTGCCAATTGTTATATTGAAATAAAATATTTTTGATTATTTTTTAAAAAGGCCGTATGCTTCAAGTATGCGGTTTTTTTTATTTCTCTCAGGTTTTAATTTAATAAGTATTTATTATCCGATTAGTCGAGACCTGTTACATTGCAGAGATGAATTGCAATACTTCTCAGCAAAGACAGGATAATTATTTATTAAATCCCCAAGAAAAATTTCAGAAATATTAATTAAATGAACAAATTGTTTTGAATTTTAAATTTTTTTCAATAAGTTTGTAAGCTCTGTCGAAATTTTTTTTTAAATATTATATTTTGGAGTAATTGAGTGCCAACTATAAGCCAGTTAATCAGGAAGCCGAGAAAGAAGGTTACAGTAAAGAGTAAATCATCGGCATTGAAATCATGTCCCCAAAGAAGAGGGGTATGCACGAGGGTATATACAACTACTCCGAAGAAGCCGAACTCGGCATTAAGGAAAGTTGCCCGTGTCAGATTGACTACAGGTTTTGAAGTAACGTCATACATTCCCGGCGAAGGGCATAACCTGCAGGAGCACTCATTAGTATATCTCCGCGGCGGCAGAGTTAAAGACTTACCCGGTGTGAGATACCATATTATTCGCGGTACTGCAGACACACAGGGAGTCGAAGGCAGAAAACAGGGCAGGTCGAAATATGGTTCCAAGAAACCAAAGAAATCTGCATAAACTTAATTCAGTGAATTGCGAGTAAGACGATATGAGAAAAAGAAGAGCAGAAAAAAGACGTTTGGATGTTGACCCGAAATACAACGATTTGGTCGTTTCGAGGCTTGTGAATAATATTATGTATCAGGGCAAAAAAAGCACAGCCCGTAAAGCAGTTTACGAAGCATTTGAAACGATAGCCCAAAGAACTAAGTCTGACCCCCTCGAAGTTTTTCGCAAGGCACTCTCAAATGTTGCACCCGTGCTTGAGGTTAGGTCGAGGAGAGTCGGAGGGGCAACATACCAGGTTCCTATCGAGGTTCGCGAGGACAGGAGAATTGCCCTTGCTCTCAGGTGGATAAAACAATACGCAAAGGCACGCAGAGATAAATCAATGGCGCTTAGATTAGCCGCCGAACTTATTGCTGCCGCAAACGGTGAAGGTGCCTCTGTTAAGAAAAGAGATGATGTGCATAAAATGGCAGAAGCAAACAAAGCTTTCGCACATTTCAAATGGTAATTAATGAATCGTTCTTTGTCAACTGAAATTTCCTTGGTGAGAAATTATGCCACGGGTAAAAGAAATATCGAAATTAAGAAACATTGGCATAATGGCTCATATAGACGCCGGTAAAACCACAACGACGGAAAGAATTTTATATTATACCGGCTATTTGCATAGGATAGGAGAAGTTGATGACGGCAATGCCTTCATGGACTACATGGAGCAGGAAAAGGAAAGAGGCATAACGATAACTGCCGCTGCCACCACCTGCTTTTGGAAGGATTATCAGATTAATATTATCGATACTCCGGGCCATGTGGACTTTACAGCCGAAGTTCAACGCTCCCTAAGAGTTCTCGACGGAGCAATTGCTCTTTTCTGCGGTGTCGGAGGTGTCGAGCCTCAATCGGAAACGGTTTGGCATCAGGCGGAAATGTACAATGTACCGAGAATTGCTTATGTGAATAAAATGGACAGGCTCGGAGCAAACTTTGAAAATGTCCTCGAGATGATGGTTTCAAGATTGAAAACCAATCCTGTTGCGATTCAGATTCCCATTGGTTCGGAAGATAATTTTGAAGGTATTATTGACCTTATTAAAATGAAGGCAATTTACTTCGATATTGAAACCCAGGGATTGAATTATGAAGAATCGGCTATTCCCGAAGATTATCGTATAATCGCCGAAAACTTCAGGGCTAAGATGCTCGAATCGGTTGCAGAAACCGACGATGAACTTCTCGGTAAATACCTTGACGGCGAATCGCTGACAGAAGAAGAAATCAAAAAAGGCTTGAGAAAAGGCACTTTGGAGTTAAGGTTTGTTCCCGTCCTTTGCGGCTCATCTTTAAGTAATATTGGCGTTCAGCCATTGCTCGATGCTGTGATTGATTACATGCCTTCACCTGATAATATAAAACAATATCAGGGATTTGATGTGAAAGACCATGAAAAACTAATCAGCAGGAAGCCTTTTGAAGATGAACCCTTTTCCGGACTGGCTTTTAAGATATTAACCGACCAGTTTGTGGGAAAGTTAACGTTTGTAAGGATATATTCGGGCGCTGTTAAAATCGGAAATTCAGTTCTCAATTCCTATGTAGGAAAGCAGGAAAAAATAAACAAAATCCTCATTTTACATGCGAACAAGAGAGATGAAGTTCAGGAAGCAGCAGCAGGAGAAATCGTAGCGATACCCGGTTTGAGGTTTACAAAAACCGGTGATACACTCTGCGATGTGAAACACCCGATAGCTTATGAACAGATTCATTTCTCCGAACCAGTCATAAATCAAGCAATTGAAGCCAAAACTTTAGCCGACCAGGAAAAACTCCTGCAGTCGCTCGAAAAGCTTGTTGATGAGGACCCGACTTTTAAATTCAAACTCGATGAAGAAAGCGGACAAATCATCATCAGCGGTGTTGGTGAACTTCACCTCGAAATCATCGTTGATAGATTACTCAGGGAGTTCAATATTCCGGCTAAAGTCGGGAAACCCCAGGTAGCTTACAGAGAAACCATAGCAGGTGCAATCAGGCAGGAAGGTGTTTTCGATAAGCCAATCGGCGGTAAAGCTCAGTACGGAAATGTTATAATTGAGATGAAACAGGCACAGAGAAGCAAAGGCATCATCATTAATAATAATATTAAGGATGACAAAATTCCAAAACAATTTCACTCAGCGATTAATAAAGGGGTTAATGAAGCACTCCAGGTTGGAATGAACGGGTATCCTGTTATTGACATCGAAGTTAATATTGTTGGAGGCTCATATAATCAGGAAAGCTCAACCGAACTTGCTTACCAAATTGCTGCCTCTATTGCTGTCAAAGACGGATTAAGAAATTCAGGTACTATATTGCTTGAACCTGTATTCGAAGTTGAAGTAGTATCACCGGAAGAATATGTAGGCGATATAATAGCAGACCTGAACGCAAGAAGGGGAAGAGTCGAAGGAATCAATCAAAGAGGTGTAATGCAGGTGATTAAAGGTGCTGCACCGCTATCCGAAATGTTCGGATACGTAACAAAATTGAGGTCACTGAGCCAGGGAAGAGCAGTTTACACGATGACATATTCGCATTATGAACCTGCGTTCATAAAAAATTGAAATTACTTTTAAAAAGATTGTTATAAGTGTTTTTAAAGAAAATTAATTAAATAATTATTATTCATAAAATTAAAAAAGGAGCATTTCAAAATGGCAAAAGAAAAATTTGATCGCTCTAAACCACATGTTAATATTGGTACTATTGGCCATGTCGACCACGGCAAGACCACATTAACTGCCGCTATAACAATGGCGTTGGCAAAAAGAGGCACTAATACGGCAATACGTACATTCGACTCGATTGACAATGCCCCCGAGGAACGTGCACGTGGAATCACGATTGCCACTGCACACGTTGAATATGAAACAGATAAGCGCCACTACGCACACGTTGACTGCCCGGGCCACGCTGATTATATTAAGAATATGATTACCGGTGCCGCTCAGATGGACGGAGCAATTGTTGTTTGTGCCGCAGATGACGGACCAATGCCTCAAACAAGAGAGCATATACTTTTAGCACGCCAGGTAGGCGTTCCGAAAATCGTTGTATTCCTTAACAAAGTTGATATAGCCGACCCTGAACTTTTGGAACTTATCGAGATGGAGCTTCGTGAGCTTCTTACATCTTATGAATTTCCCGGCGATGAAATACCGATTATCAAAGGTTCGGCACTTCAGGCACTTCAGGCAGGCACAGATGCATCGGTAAAAGCCGATGACCCAAGACTGGATTGTGTTTTTGAACTGATGAAAGCTGTTGACGAATACATCCCGACACCTATTCGTGAAGTTGACAAACCGTTTTTAATGCCGGTCGAGGACGTTTTCTCAATTACAGGCAGAGGAACAGTTGGAACAGGCAGAATTGAGCGCGGCAAAGTAAAAGTCGGCGAGGAAGTTGAGATTGTCGGTTTCGGATTGCATAAGAAAACAACTTGCACCGGAGTCGAAATGTTCCGTAAACTTCTGGATGAAGGCCAGGCAGGCGACAACGTAGGGCTTCTGCTTCGCGGTGTTGATAAAAATGAATTAGAACGAGGAATGGTTATTGCAAAACCCGGTTCGATTACACCTCATCATAAATTCAATGCACAGGTAGTGTTTTTGAAGAAGGAAGAGGGCGGCAGGCATACACCATTCTTTGCAGGTTACAGGCCCCAGTTCTATCTCAGGACAACAGACGTTACCGGCGTACTTCATCTCCCTCCCGGAGTTGAAATGGTTATGCCGGGCGACAATCTCGATAACCTGACAATAGAGCTTATTACACCCGTGGCTATGGAAGAAGGATTGAGATTTGCTATCCGTGAGGGCGGCAGAACTGTGGGTGCAGGAGTCGTTACAAAGATAATCGAATAATAATTTCGAAATTAAAATTGAATTTGGAAGCCCGAATTAAAGATTAATGGAGTAAATCGTGGCAACACAAAGAATAAGAATAAAATTGAAATCGTACGACCATAACTTGATTGATAAATCAAGCGAAAGGATTGTAAGAACAGTAAAACAGACCGGAGCAATAGTTTCCGGCCCGATTCCGCTGCCTACGAAGCGTTCGGTTTATACGGTGAACCGTTCACCTCACGTAGATAAAAAATCGCGTGAGCAGTTTGAGGCAAGAATCCATAAGAGGCTGATTGATATTTTCAGCTCGACCCAAAAGACAATAGATGCATTGATGCGGCTGGAATTACCTGCCGGAGTTGACGTAGAGGTTAAAGTTTAATTAAAGGAGTAAAGATGACAGGGGCATTACTTGGGAAAAAGCTTGGAATGACGAGCATCTACACGGACAGCGGTGAGCAGATACCGTGTACCGTTGTTCAGGCCGGTCCATGTCCTATAGTGCAGTTGAAAACATCTGATAATGATGGTTATAACTCGGTTCAGCTCGGTTATGAAAATATCCCCGAAAGAAAAATCAATAAACCTTTAAAAGGGCACTTCGCTAAAGCAGGCATCGAACCTGTCAGATATTTGAAAGAATTCAGAGATTTGGTTATAAATCTGAGTATTGGCGAGTTTTTGAAAGTTGACCAATTCAGAAAAGGCGACAAAGTAAGGGTTACGAGCGCAAGTAAGGGAAAAGGTTTCCAGGGAGTTGTTAGAAGGCATCATTTCAGCGGTGTTGGAATGACTACACACGGGCAGTCTGACAGGGCAAGGCACCCGGGCTCAATCGGCTCGTCTTCCTATCCGTCAAGAGTTTTCAAAGGCTTGAGAATGGCAGGAAGAATGGGTGGTAAGCCGACAACTATCAGAAACCTTGAAATAGTGGATATAATTCCGGAGCAGAACGTTATACTTATTAAAGGAAATGTTCCGGGATATAAAAATACTTTATTAGAAATTGTTAAGCAATAGGGCTTAAAATGTTAGTAGATATATATACAAAAGAAGGTAAGCAATCGGGGCAGATAGAGCTCAAGGATGAAATCTTTGCCATCAAGCCTAATGAACATGCCATGTACCAGGCAGTCGTTGCTTTCCTTGCAAACAAAAGGCAGGGAAATGCGAAGACAAAAGTACGTTCAGAAGTTAGAGGCGGCGGCAAAAAACCCTGGAGGCAAAAAGGCAGAGGAACAGCAAGAGCAGGTTCATCGAGGTCTCCTGTTTGGGTAGGCGGCGGAACGATTCATGGCCCGAAACCTCATAGTTACACTATAAGTTTATCGAAGAAAGTTAAAAGGCTTGCCAAATTATCGGCTCTTTCTGCAAGGTGCGAAGAAAATAATCTTATGGTTATCGAGGATTTTTCGTTTGCTGAGATAAAAACCAAACAGATGGCAGAAGTTATCAGGAATCTTAAATTGGAAAATGAAAAACTACTGATACTCCTTCCCGAAAAAGACGACATGATTTACCTCTCTACAAGAAATATTCCTAACGTAACTGTTTATCCGGTTGCTCAAATCTCAACTTATGAGATTTTGAGCCATAAGAAACTTTTACTGTTTAAAAAAGCTGTTGATGTTGTTCATAATACTTTAAGCAATTAATGCTGATGGTGAAGCTATGATAGAGATAATTAAGAAACCAATCGTAACGGAAAAAGCTATGAGGAATCAGGAGCAGGGACAATATGTATTTGAAGTTGACCCCCGTTCGAATAAGATTCAAATCAAGCATGCTGTCGAAAAGATGTTCGAGGTTAATATAATCAGCATCAGGACTGCAAGAGTCAAAGGAAAAATTAAAAGCCGTTTTACCAGGAAAGGTATAATGCGGGGTAAAACAGCCTTAAGGAAAAAAGCTTTTATTACATTGAAACAAGGCCAATCTATTGATGTGGTTGGCGGTGCGGCAGGAGCCGAATAAAATATAGGATTAGAAGAAATTATTAGTAGAAGAAAAATGGCACTGAGAAATTTAAAACCAATAACACCCGGAACAAGGTTCTACTCTTTGAGTACATTCGAGGAGATAACATCCGATAAGCCTTATAAGCCATTGACAGTGGCTTTGAAACAATCGGGCGGAAGAAATAATACGGGCAGGATAACCTCACGCCATCGCGGTGGAGGACATAAGAGGAGATACAGAATAATTGACTTCAAGCGTAATAAGTTAAACATGAAGGCTGAAGTCATTACTATCGAGTATGACCCTAACCGCTCTGCAAGGATTGCATTGGTTCAATATGAAGACGGTGTGAAAACATATATACTGGCACCGGACAAATTGAAAGTTGGAGAGAAAATTGTTGCCGGCGATAATGTTGAATTTAAAGACGGAAATACATTGCCCTTAAGGAAAATCCCGGTTGGTTTGTTCATTCATAATGTTGAAATGAAGCCCGGCAAAGGCGGACAGCTTGTGCGAAGTGCAGGAATGTCGGCTCAGCTTGTTGCAGTTGATGATAAGTCAGCTCAGGTAAAACTTCCTTCGGGTGAAATAAGGATTCTTCCTTCAAATTGCACTGCCACCCTGGGCATCGTAAGCAACGGCGACCATGAGAATATTCAGTGGGGAAAAGCAGGGAGACTTCGCTGGCTTGGCAAAAAGCCTCAGACACGCGGAATGGCAATGAACCCGATTGACCACCCAATGGGTGGTGGCGAAGGCGCTTCTAAGTCCGGTGGTGGAAGACAGCATCCGAGGTCGCCATGGGGACAATTTTCAAAGGGCTTAAAAACTCGTAAAAAGAGAAAATTATCAAATAAAAATATTATTCGCAGTAGAAAAGGTTAATTTTTACAGGTTGAATTATGTCGCGTTCGTTAAAAAAAGGATATTTTGTTTATTATAAACTGCAGAAAAAGGTTGACGCTCTGAATGAGTCCAACCAGAAGAAGGTAATCAAAACCTGGTCGAGAGCTTCGACTATAACTCCCGGATTTGTGGGGCAAACTATTGCCGTACATAACGGCAACAAATTCATCCCTGTTTATATAACTGAAAATATGGTCGGGCATAAGCTCGGTGAATTTTCACCGACCAGGATATACAGGGGACACTCGGGCCATAGGAAAGAACAAAAAAGTGCCCCGGCACCTGCAGGTAAGAAATAATTGATGGAGATTGGAAAAATGGAAGCAAAAGCAATAAAAAAGTTCATAAGGTCATCACCCCGTAAGATGAGGCTGGTTGTTGATTTGATAAGGGGGAAAAATGCGGCTGAAGCTTTTTCGACTTTGCACTTTTCGACTAAACTTGCGGCAAAGGATGCCGAAAGAGTATTGAAATCAGCTATTTCTAATCTATCGAATATTGAAGACGGTAAGTCGGTTAAAAACGAAGAAGTTTTTGTTAAAACCGCCTATGTTGATTGCGGCCCGATTGTAAAGAGAATTCGGCCTGCTCCGATGGGCAGGGCATATAGAGTAAGAAAACGCTCTAATCATTTAACAATAGTTGTTGCAACAAAGGATTAATAAGGAGTTTTAAACTTGGGACAAAAAACACATCCGATAGGGCTTCGTTTAGGTATAATAAAGCAGTGGGAAGCTAACTGGTTCGATGAGAGAAATATGGCGAGTAAGCTTACGGAAGATATTAAAGTCAGAAGTTATATTAAGAGTCGTTTGAAAAAAGCAGGCGTGTCGAGACTTATACTCGAAAGAACAGCGAAGCAATTGAGGATAACCATTAACACTTCACGTCCGGGTGTGATTATCGGCAGGTCGGGCAAGGACATCACTCAGCTCGAAGAAGAAATCAAGAAGTTCACAAGCAGGGACGATGTTAAAATTCTTATAAGTGAAATCAAACGTCCCGAATTGGATGCTTATCTTGTTGCAGAAAATATAGCTCAGCAGCTCGAAGGAAGAATTTCTTTCAGGCGTGCAATGAAGCAGTCGGTGTCATCAGCTATGAGAATGGGAGCGAGCGGCATCAGGATTATGTGTGCCGGCAGGCTCGGAGGAGCCGAAATGGCAAGGACGGAACAATATAAAGAAGGAAGAATTCCTTTGCATACGCTTCGTGCTGATATTGACTATGCAATTGCAACCGCACAGACTATATACGGAAGCATAGGAGTGAAAGTATGGATTTGCAAGGGCGAAATAATCGGTAAACAATTATCTTAGAAAAGTTTCATTAATTGAAAGCAAGTAACGATGTTATCTCCAAAGAGAGTAAAATATCGCAAGACACAAAGGGGCAGAAGAAGAGGCAAGGCTTTTAGGGGAGCGATTGTAACTTTTGGTTCATTCGGACTTAAAGCACTCGAAAATGCCTGGATAACAAACAGGCAGATTGAAGCCGCCCGTATTGCGATTAACAGGTTCCTGAAGCGTGACGGGAAAGTTTGGATTAGGATTTTCCCCGATAAGCCTTATACCAAAAAACCCGCTGAAACCAGGCAGGGAAGCGGTAAAGGAAGCCCGGAAGGCTGGGTAGCAGTTGTCCGTCCCGGAAGAATCATGTTCGAGGTTGACGGTGTGCCGCGTAAATCAGCCGAAGAAGCATTGAGGCTTGCTTCTCATAAATTACCTATTAAAACAAAATTTGTATCACGTATTGATTTGGTTTGAGATGAAACCACGAAAAACAAAAGACCTTGGTGAGTTGAATGAAATGGAATTGGCTCAGTCGCTGAAAGAAGCAGAGGAAACCTTAGCTAAACAAAAGTTCCAGCATGCTTTGAGCCAGCTTCATGACACGGCTTATCTGAGAATATTAAGAAGAGACATAGCAAGAATGAGAACTATAATTCATGAACGCCAGAGAGTGAAATAATATGGAACAGGAAACAGGACAAGAAATTATGAATGAAATGGAACCTGTTGCACAGGTTGTAGAAGATATAGTACAGCCAATTGCAGAAGCCGGGAAAAAAACCGAAGAAGAAGAATCGGAACCTAAGAAATCGAATAAAAGGGTTCTGCAGGGTAAGGTTTTTTCGAATAAGGCTGACAAAACTATCGTTGTGAAAATAGTACGCCAGGTAGCCCATCCGCTTTATAAAAAGTATTATAAGAAAACTAAAAAGATTATGGCACATGACGAAAAGAATGAGTGCACAATCGGCGACACAGTGAAGGTGAAAGAGTGCAGGCCGCTCAGCCGTAATAAGAGATGGGAACTCGTAGAAATAGTTGAAAAAGCAAAATAAAGCTTAGGAGTTTAATAAAATGATACAGGAAGAAACAAATTTAGTCGTAGCAGACAATTCAGGAGCCAAGAAGGTGAGATGCATCAGGGTTCTTGGGGGTCATGCGAGGCGTTATGCAGGGCTTGGAGACCTTGTGGTTGTCTCGGTTAAGTCTGCACTGCCAAATTCAAATGTCAAGAAAGGCGAAGTTTGCCGTGCGGTCATTGTTCGTACATGCAAAGAAGTAAGAAGGAAAGACGGTTCTTTCATTAAATTCGATGATAATGCGGCGATTATATTAAATGCGGCAGGCGAGCCAAGAGGCACACGTATTTTTGGCCCTGTTGCACGTGAACTTCGCGAAAAAAATTATATGAAAATTATTTCTCTTGCACCTGAAGTTATTTAGTGGTGAATGTTATGAAAATGAGAATAAAAAAGGGCGAAATAGTACAGGTTCTGTCAGGGAATGACAAAGGGGTTTCCGGTAGGGTTCTCGAAGTATATCCTTCCAAAAATAAAATCCTTGTCGAAGGTGTTAACATCAGGAAAAAGCACATGAAGCCAAATCCCAAGAACCAGCAGGGTGGCATTGTCAGCAAAGAAATGCCAATAGATTATTCAAATGTGTTGATAGTTGATTCCGATAAAAATGCTTCGAGAATCGGAATCAGGTTCGAAGAAAAAGACGGCAAATCAATTCCCGTCAGGTATGCAAAAACTAATGATAAAAATTTATAAGGATATTAGGATATTTAGATAATATTGTATGGCAAAGGCAAAATCAGGTTCGCAACCAGGAGGAGCAACAAAGAAGCTCGATATGAAGCCCGAAGGCAAAAGGCTTGAAGACGTTAAGGACAGCAAGCCTGTACCAAAACCGAGACTGGAAGCTTTTTACAGGGAAAATATTATTCCTGCTCTAATGAAAAAATTCGGTTATAAATCTATAATGCAGGTACCGAAGCTAAAGCATATAACAATGAATATGGGCGTGGGACAGGCAACTCAGGATACCAAACTTCTTCAATCGGCTGTGAACGAATTGGAACTTATTGCCGGTCAAAGGCCAGTGATAACAAAAGCCAAAAAAGCTATTTCTAACTTTAAGCTTAGAGCAGGTATGCCTATTGGCACTAAGGTTACATTGAGAAGAGCAAGAATGTATGAGTTTCTTGACAGGTTCATTAATATTGCTTCACCCCGAATCAGAGACTTCAGAGGATTTTCCGATAAGAGTTTTGACGGCAGGGGCAATTATACTTTAGGAATCAAAGAACAGATAATTTTCCTTGAGATTGATGTTGACAAGGTCAATAAAATCACAGGGCTCGATATAACATTTGTAACAGATGCAAAAACAGATGAAGAGTCCCATTCTCTTCTTTCTGAGTTTGGTTTTCCATTTCGTAAACGTGATTAAGAAGGATTTATGTCAACAACAGCAATTGTCGCACGGAACAATAAAAGAATAAGGCTGGCTGAGAAGTATGCCCAAAAGCGTGCCGAGTTGAAAAAACTCGGTGATTATGAAGGATTACAAAAACTACCCCGCAACAGTTCGCCAACACGGATTCGCAGCAGATGCTCCGTCACAGGACGCGGCAGGGGAGTTTACAAAAGATTTGGCCTTTGCAGGCATATGTTTCGGCAGTTAGCATTGGAAGGGAAAATTCCCGGTATTAGAAAAGCAAGTTGGTAATTACAAATTTATTGAAAGTATTATGCCAGTAACAGATACTATAGCTGATTTTATAACTCAGATTCGAAATGCAGGGAAAGCAAAGCATAAATCGGTTGATATACCCTGCTCGAACACCAAGCTTGGGATAGCTTCAATATTGAAGGACCAGGGCTTCATCAGCGACTTTGAAAGAACTGAAGACGGTAACCGAAGTTATATCAGGATAACTTTAAGGTATTACAAGAGAGAACCTGCTTTCAACGAGATGAAGCGTGTGAGCAAACCCGGGAGGAGAGTATATTCTCCTGCTGATAAGATACCCCGTGTTAAAAATGGGCTGGGGATATCGATTATATCAACGTCGAAAGGGATTATGTCCGATAAACAAGCCCGCCAGCTTAATATAGGCGGTGAATTGCTTTGCACTATTTGGTAACAGAGGAATACAGGAGATATAAAAGTGTCACGTATAGGTAAAAAACCGATTAATATTCCGCCTAAAGTTCAGGTGAGTGTTGAAGGCCGTGTTCTTAAGGCTAAAGGCCCTAAAGGCGAACTATTTATGAAACTGCCTGACCAGATTGATTTAAACATAGATAATAATATTATAACATTTGTCAGGCCTAATGATGAGAAGAAGGTGAAATCTCTACATGGTCTTTCACGTGCATTGGCGGCTAATGTTATTGAAGGTGTCGTCAACGGGTATTCAAAAACTCTGCAGATTATCGGAGTTGGATATAAAGCTGAAATGAAAGGTAAAAGATTGATTTTAGCCCTTGGCTATTCCCATCAGATTATGGTAGTTCCACCCGAAGGGATTGATATAAGTTCACCCAGCCCAAATACTATTATAGTAAATGGTATTGACAAGCAATTGGTTGGACAAACTGCCGCGGTAATAAGAGATTTAAGGCCGCCGGAGCCATACAAAGGAAAGGGAATCAGGTATGAAAATGAATATGTCAGGCATAAAGCCGGCAAGACAACAGCTAAGTAGTATTTTTAATTTTTATGAGTTGATGGTTAGCCATGAAATCTAACGATATAAAAAAGAAAAGAAGATTGAGGCGAAAACTTTCGGTGAGAAAGGAAATAAGCGGTACACCGGATAAACCAAGAATGACCGTTACGAAAAGCCTTAAACATATTTATGCTCAGATTATTGACGATGAGCAGGGAAAAACTTTGGCTTTCGCTTCTACATTAAATAAAGATGTAGCAGAAAAAGTAACTCCAAAAACGAAAAAAATTGAAAAAAGTAAACTGGTTGGTGCGGCTATTGCAAAAGCAGCAATTGAAAAAAATATTAAAAAAGTTGCATTCGATAGGAATGGTTATTTGTACCATGGACGTATTAAGGCTTTGGCTGATGCAGCACGTGAAAATGGCCTTGAATTTTAATTAAAGACAAAAGGAGTAAGAAGTGTCGAAGGTAAAAGCATCTGAACTTGAATTAAAAGATAAACTTGTTTATGTGGGAAGGACCGCAAAGGTAGTGAAAGGCGGAAGAAGATTCAGCTTTTCTGCAATCGTTGTGGTTGGAGACGGATATGGAAAAGTCGGCTATGGCTTAGGCAAAGCAGGTGAGGTTGTTGATGCAGTAGCAAAAGCAACGGAATCTGCAAAAAAGCATATTTCATCTATTCGCCTGCAAGGTTCTACAATACCCCATGAAGTTATCGGAAGATTCGGTGCTGCAAAAGTTCTAATCAGGCCCGCAAGCCCCGGAACAGGCGTAATCGCCGCAGGCGGTGTTCGTGCCATACTCGAGCTAGCAGGGGTTCAGGACGTTTTGACCAAGAGCCTTGGCTCTTCTAATCCTCACAATACAGTAAAAGCAGCAATGCAGGGATTGTTACAGCTTAATGATGCCGCAGCAGTTGCCGCAAGACGTGGAATTCCAGTTGAAAAAGTTATTAACGGATAATTTGAACGAGCCGTATGACAGGTGATAAAATGAATAAACTTAAAGTAACGCAGATTAGGAGTATAATTGACAGAAGCAAAAAGCAAAAGCTTACAATCGAGGCACTCGGCTTAGGCAGGCCAAATTACTCGAATATTCTGCCTGACAACCCTCAGACAAGGGGGATGCTCGAAGTCGTTAAGCATTTGGTAAAAGTTGAACAAGTTGCAAATTAATAAAGAGACATTATTAAAATGAAACACATTGGAAATTTAAAACACGCTGAAGGCGCCAGACATAAAAAGAAAAGAATCGGAAGAGGCCCCGGTTCAGGCTTTGGGGGAACATCCACAAAGGGGCATAAAGGACAGCAGTCTCGTGCCGGTGCAAGAGTACATGTATGGTTCGAAGGAGGACAAATGCCGTTGAACAGAAGGCTTCCGAAGTTCGGTTTTTTCAACCGGAACCGCGTTGAATACCAGGTCGTTAATGTCGGTAAACTTCAGGAATTGGTTGAAAAAAATAAAATCGAAGATAATAAAGTAAGTTTTGATATTTTATACAAACTTGGTGTTATCGGTAAAAAATCATTGCCCTTGAAAATTCTTGGCAATGGTGCTGTTAACACAGCATTGAAAGTTGAAGCACATAGTGTTTCGGCATCGGCAAAGCAAAAAATTGAAACTGCCGGAGGGACAGTAACGATTCATGAGTAGTTTTGTTCAGACAATACAGAATATCTTCAGGATAGAAGAGCTTAGGAAGAGGATGATTACCACTCTGCTTATACTTGTTGTAGTCAGAGTTGGGGCGCATATTACTCTTCCGGGTATTGATATTGGAGTGCTTCAAACAACAATGGGTTCGGATGAAGGCACCCTGTTTGGTTTATTTGACTTGTTTGTTGGAGGTGCATGGTCTAACGCTGCCATTTTTGCTCTTGGTGTGATGCCATATATTACGGCATCAATAATTCTTCAGCTTGGCGGGATTGTTGTTCCGGAACTTCAAAGGCTTCAAAGAGAAGGTGAAGAAGGCAGAAGAAAAATAAACCAGTGGACAAGAATGTTAACCGTAGGGATATCAGCTCTTCAGGCTTACGGAACGACTGTCAGGCATTTAAACACAGTTACTACAGGGGCCCCGCTTGTGCCTGTTGACCCTGTGTTATTCACAATTTCAACAGTGTTTTTGCTTACAGCAGGAACGGTTTTTATGATGTGGCTGGGCGAGCAAATCACAGACAGAGGCATTGGGAATGGTATATCTTTAATAATATTTATTGGAATAATTGCAAGGCTGCCTGAATCAGTTTTCCAGGAGTATAAGCTAATTGAAGTTGGCCAGAGGAACTGGATTGTTGAATTAATCATTTTAGTGATATTGGTTGCAATTATTGCCGGCGTTGTATTGGTTACTCAGGGTGCGAGGAGAATCCCTGTGCAATATGCAAGAAGGCAGGTCGGGCGGAAGGTATATGGAGGAACAACACAATATATACCTCTAAGGGTGAATACCGCAGGTGTAATGCCTATAATTTTTGCACAGTCATTGATGTTTGTTCCAAATACAGTATTGAGCTTTTTTCCGGAATCAGAGTTTCTTTCAACACTTGCAAGGCTTTTCAGCTACGAGTCATTTGTTTATGCGGGTATTTACGGATTAATGATTGTGTTCTTTACATATTTTTATACTGCAATTGTTTTCAATCCGAAAGACATTGCAGATAACATGAAAAAGCAGGGTGGCTTTATCCCCGGCATCAGGCCCGGGAAACCAACCTCAGAATACATAGACCAAATTTTAACGAGAATAACATTGCCGGGTTCTATATTCCTGGCTATAGTAGCGATATTACCGACTTTTGTTACAAATATATTTGCAGTTACAAGCAACTTCGCTTCGTTCTTTGGAGGTACAAGCTTGCTGATTATAATAGGCGTGGCGCTTGATACATTACAGCAAATAGAATCCTACCTGCTGATGAGGCATTATGACGGCTTCATGAAGAGCGGTAAAATAAAAGGCAGGGTCGGACAAGGCGGTTTTTAATGCGGGTATAGAAATGAAATTCCCATCAATAAAAACCGAAAATGAAATCAGCAAGATAGAAAAATCGTGCAGAATAGTTGCCGAAACACTTACTTTAGTCGAGAAGTTTATGAAGCCCGGCACCGAGACTCTTGAGATTGACAAAATAGCGGAGGATTATATTTTGTCAAAAGGTGCAAAACCTGCATTCAAGGGTTATATGGTTGACGGCAAAAAGTTTCCTTATACGCTTTGTGTATCAATTAATGATGAAGTGGTTCACGGGATGCCGGGAAAAAGGAAACTTGAGGAAGGGCAGATTGTTTCGATTGACTGCGGTGCAGAGCTTGACGGATACTTCGGTGACAGTGCAGTTACTTATGCAGTAGGCACAATAAGCGATGATAAGGCAAGACTGATGCGAATCACACAGGAATCCTTGATGCTTGGTATAGAAAAAGCTGTCAGCAGAAACAAAGTGTATGATATATCGAGAGCTGTTCAGGAGTATGTAGAAAGCAAGGGCTATTCGGTAACACGGGAACTGGTTGGACATGGGATTGGGAAAAATCTTCACGAAGAGCCACCTATCCCGAATTTTGTACCGCCGCTTCTGCACAGGTCGAAATATCCGAATGTAAAACTTGAAAAAGGTATGGCTCTTGCAATTGAACCGATGGTTCATGCAGGTACAAAATTGGTTAGAACAGAATCGGACGGCTGGACTGTCAGGACTGTGGATGGTAAGCCGGCAGCTCATTTTGAGCATACAGTTATCGTTGATGACCGTTATCCATTAATTTTGACTATTAGGGAATGATGATATATGTCGAAGCAGGAATTGATTCGTGTTGATGGAATTATTGAGGAGACTCTCCCCAACACTCAATTTGTTGTTCGTTTTGAAAATGGCCATAAAATTTTGGCACATATATCAGGAAAAATGAGAATGAATTTTATTAAAATTTTGCAGGGTGATAAAGTTACGGTTGAATTATCCCCTTATGATTTGTCGAAGGGTAGAATAATCTACCGTTATAAATAAGAATTTAGTATTTAAAAATATAGATAAAGAGATAAAGATGAAAGTACAAGCATCCATTAAGAAAAGAAATCCTGACGATAAGATTGTACGCAGAAAAGGTAGAATTTATATTATTAATAAAAAGAATCCCCGCTTTAAGCAAAGACAGGGTTAATTCTTAAATAAGGAGTAATGTTGTGGCAAGAATTGCAGGTATAGACCTTCCAAAAAATAAGCGCGGTGTTATCGGGCTTACTTATGTTTTCGGAATCGGCAAGAAAACATCAGAAAAGGTGTTAGCTAAAGCCGAAGTTGACGAAAGCAAAAAAGTTAACGATTGGACGGATGATGAGATAGCCCGTATTCGCTCTGTTTTACAGGAAACCGTAAAGGTTGAAGGGCAGCTTCGCTCGGAAGTTCAGATGAATATCAAGCGGCTTATGGATATTGGATGCTACCGCGGATTAAGGCACAGGAAAGGGTTGCCGGTCAGGGGGCAGAGAACAAGAACTAATTCCAGAACGCGCAAAGGTAAACGTAAAACCGTTGCAGGTAAGAAAAAGGCTATGGCTAAGAAATAGCCCCATCGCTAACTTAATAGAATTTTATTTTTATTAATAATTTTTGAAATAACATGGCAACTGTAAAGAAGAAAACAAAAAAGAAAATTGTATCCGATATACACGGAAAGGTGTTCATCAGGGCATCGTTCAATAATGTTATGGTTACCATCACAGATATGTATGGTAATACTATTTGCTGGTCCTCGGCAGGCAAAAACGGTTTTAGAGGTTCAAAAAAGAACACACCTTATGCCTCGCAGGTATCAGCCGAAAGAACAGCAAAAGAAGCCTTTGACCTCGGATTGAGGAAGGTTGATGTTGTCGTAAAAGGCCCGGGAGCAGGAAGAGAAGCCGCCATAAGGGCTTTGACAATGGCAGGCCTCGAGGTTCACAGTATTCTCGATAAAACCCCGATACCTCACAACGGTTGCAGGCCGTCGAAAAGGAGAAGGGTATAATTAAATTTTTTTTGGGAAATTAAATTAACAGCCATTTAATTAATAAACAGCAGAACAGGCAAGTATGAATATTCAAATGCAAATGCCCGAGAGGGTACAGATTGAGGAAACACAAAAAAAGGACCACGGAAGATTTGTTCTTCAACCGCTGGAGCAAGGCTATGGCGTGACCATCGGTAATTCGCTCCGCCGTATTCTTTTATCTTCTATTCCCGGTGCTGCAATAATCGGTGTTAAGATTACCGATGTTTTGCATGAGTTTCAGACTGTCCCCGGTGTGATTGAAGATGTTTCGGAAATTATTCTTAATCTGAAGTCGGTCAGATTGAAAACCGTAGATAAAAAAGCTCAGTGGATTAATTTCCACCTGAAAGGGCCGCTTGTATGGACAGCAAAGGACATACAGGAAGCTACCAACGACATAGAAGTGCTTGACCCAAACCATTACATCGGAACGCTGGCTGATGATGCCGAATTTGACGTCGAGATTAGAATCGGCAGAGGTAAAGGTTATGTTCCGGCAGAAGACCATCAGTTGACGGATTTTCCGATTGGTATGCTTCCTATCGATGCTATATATACTCCGATTAAGAATGTAATATATACTATTGAACCTTATAGAGTAGGCCAGAAAACCGATTATGAAAAACTTATTCTCGATGTTATTACCGATGGTACAATAGCACCTGATGATGCTTTGCATAATTCGGCAAAAATTATGAATGACCATATTAAGCTTTTTATTCACTTTAACGAAGAAGAAGAAGAAGTTCCACAGCCAATTCCGGTCGAGGAAGAAGTAAAGGAAGCCGAAAGGAACAGGCTTCGTAAAATTTTGCTGACTCCGGTTGACGAGCTTGAATTATCGGTCAGGGCACATAACTGCCTTAAGGCGGCAAACATAAAGAACCTTGCAGAATTAATATCCCTGCAGGAGCATGAACTGCTGAAATTCAGGAATTTCGGAAGAAAATCTCTTGCCGAATTAGGTGAAGTCGTACATTCATTTGGGCTAGAATTCGGAATGAATATAGACAAGTATATTAAGGATGAACCTAAGAAAGTAAGTTTGCTTAGCGACAATTATTAAAATTGAATTGGGAAAAACTTTTTTTGTTTTGAATTGACAGAGAATTAAAATGAGACACCAGGTTAGAGGAAGAAAACTAAACAGGACGGCATCGCACAGGAAAGCGTTAATGAAAAACCTTGCGACTTCATTGTTTGAACATAAACATGTTAAAACAACGCTTGCCAAGGCAAAAGAGCTGAGGCCCTTCGCCGAACAGTTAATCACCAAAGCCAAGAAAGCACTGCAGAATGAGAAAAGCGGATTGCTTGCCGAAGGGCAGAAGGTTGATGTTCACAGCCGCAGAGTAGTAGGAAGGGATATAAGAAATAAAGCTGTTTTGCAGGAATTATTCGATACGATTGCACCGCTTGTCGAGGAAAGGCCCGGTGGCTATTGTAGAATTACTAAACTCGGTACACGCAGAGGCGATGGTGGAGAAGCTGCTATTATCGAATTGGTTGACTGGTCTGCTCCGCAGGATGGCACTGTATCTCTGAAGGCAAGAAAAAAAGCTATGGCAAAGAAAGCCGAGTCGAAGAAAAGGGGTAAGAAAGCAAAGAAAACTGAATCTGAAGAGGCACATGAGACTGAAGTAGCCGAAGACAAAGTTGACAAAAAAGCAATTAAACCAAAAATGCCCGAAAAACCGATAGCAGAGACAGAAGAAGAAGAAGTTGCTGATGAATCGGCTGATACATCAGAAGAAGAACCAAAAGACGAATCAGGGGATGAAGAAAAATCCTGATTCGTATTGTGAATATAATTTTTTATAAAGGCATCAGCAATGATGCCTTTTTTGTTAGTGTGCCTGGCATGAACTATAACTACAGGGTGAAAGTCCCGAACGAGCCTTGATAGTGGGAATCGTTAGCTAAAGACAAGGGTGTC
>MHAY01000064.1 GCA_001804705.1 Ignavibacteria bacterium RIFOXYC2_FULL_35_21 | reverse complement strand
TAATATAGGTGT
The DNA here is from genome assembly GCA_001804705.1 of Ignavibacteria bacterium RIFOXYC2_FULL_35_21. Taxonomy (GTDB): domain Bacteria; phylum Bacteroidota; class Ignavibacteria; order Kapaibacteriales; family UBA2268; genus XYC2-FULL-35-21. The sequence continues at coordinate 99,908 of MHAY01000064.1, read as the reverse complement.
TTACTCTTTTTCTTACTGCTGTCCATAGTTTTTCCTCCTTTTTGTTGATTCAAAAGTCAACGCTATTTAGGACAGCACAAATATAAAACCTCAATTCGTAATTCGTAATTCATAATTCGTAATTGATTTACTGGTTTCTTCCATGACAATGCTTATACTTTTTCCCGCTTCCGCAGGGGCAAGGCTCATTTCTGCCAACTTCCTTTTCGGTCTTTTTGTAAGTTCTGACTTTTTGCTGAGTGTCAACACCCTGTGCAGCAGCTTCTCTTCCGCCTCCCTGCTGTAAAAATGCAGGTGTTTCTGTTGGATGAGAGAATTGCATTGCAGAAGTATTTACCAAACTTGACCTTCTTAATCTTGGGATGCCATCTGCTCCGACTTCGGCTTCTCTTGGTGCAGCTCCTCTTACTCTGACTTGTCTTTCGACGACTTGAGGGAAGTATTTGAATGCAAAATTTACTGAAGAAGAATTAATATCTTTAATTAATTCCATAAATTGTGAAAATGCTTCTCCTTTGTATTCCAGCAACGGGTCTTTCTGTCCGTAAGCACGTAGGTGGATACCTTCTTTAAGTTCATCCATCACCCTCAAATGCTCGCGCCATTTATCGTCGATTGTCTGAAGAACTGCAACCCGTTCAAGATGGCTCATAAATTCCGAGCCGAGTGTTTCTTCTTTTCTCTTATAAAATTTATCAGCAGATTCAAGAATTTTATCAACACAATCATCGGCTTTCATGCTTTCGAAATCATCGGCTGAAATATTTAAATCACAAAGCAGGGTTGTCCTGACTGTCCTTTTCAACCCATCAATATCATTCTCGGGGTGAAATTCTTCAAACCAAAGCTCAGCCAATTCTTCGATATAACTGAATAGCTCACCTTTCAATCTTTCACCTCTGAGAGCGGCACGCCTTCTGTTATAAATAACTTCCCTCTGCTGGTTCATCACATTGTCATATTCAAGAAGCCTTTTCCTGATACCGAAATTATTTTCTTCGACTTTTCTCTGAGCCCGCTCGACTGACTTTGACATCATTGAATGTTGAATCGGTTCACCTTCGGGTATTTTCATCCTTTGCATAATCCCTGCAACCTTGTCGCCGCCAAATAATCTCATTAAATTGTCTTCAAGAGAGATAAAAAATTGAGACGAGCCAGGGTCTCCCTGCCTTCCTGACCTTCCCATCAATTGCCGGTCAATTCTTCTTGCATCATGCCTTTCTGTGCCAACAATGGCAAGCCCTCCGTTTTTCCTTACATCATGGTCAAGTTTTATATCTGTTCCTCTGCCTGCCATATTCGTTGCAATTGTAACTGAACCCTTATTACCTGCATGGGCTATTATTTCGGCTTCTCTTTGGTGCTGTTTTGCATTCAAAACATTATGATGGATACCTTTTCTCTTTAACATCTTGCTGAGCAATTCAGAAACTTCAACTGAAGCGGTACCAACAAGAATTGCCCTGCCATCCTTAAGTATTTTCTCGATTTCATCTATGATTGAATTATATTTTTCTCTTTTGGTTTTATATATATAATCATCGTTATCTGTTCTGATAATTGGCTTGTTTGTCGGTATGACAATTACATCGAGGTTGTATATTTTTATAAATTCCGAGGCTTCGGTTTCTGCTGTACCTGTCATACCAGCAAGTTTTTTGTAAAGTCTGAAATAATTTTGCAATGTAATTGTTGCAAGTGTCTGTGTATCCCTTTCGACTTTTACATTTTCTTTTGCTTCGATTGCCTGGTGAAGTCCTTCGGAATACCTTCTTCCTTCTAATATCCTGCCTGTATGCTCATCCACAATCATGATTTTATCTTCCTGAATAACATACTCGACATCCTTTTCGTAGAGTGAATATGCCCTCAACAATTGCGAAATCGTGTGAATCCTGTCGCTTCTTTCGGCATACAATACATTTATTTCATCAATCTTTTTCTGCTTTTTATCGGGTGTTAATTCGGTTTCATTTTCAAGCATACTCAATTGGGAAGCAATATCGGGTATGATAAACATATCCGGTTCTTCCTGTGCTGAACACATAAGTTGCCTGCCTTTGTCATGAATGTCTATGTTGTGGTTTTTTTCATCAATTGTATAAAAAAGTTCCTCGTCTATCTCATGCATTCTTTGTCCCTGGTCTCTAAGGAAAAGAAGTTCAGTGCTTCTCATCAGCTTCAAATTCTCAGGTTCCTGGAGAAGTTTCATTAACTTTTTGTGTTTTGGCAAACCCCTGAATGAGCGTAATAAGTTAACACCGGCTTGGTCAATGTCTTCTTTTTTCTCACTTTTTAACAATTCTTCAGCTTCCTGAGCTATTCTGTTTATAAGTTTTGTTTGGGCATCAACCAACCTTTTTACTCTCGGATTCATCTCATCAAATTTTTGGTCTGACTGTCCGACAGGCCCTGAAATTATCAAGGGTGTTCTTGCTTCATCAATCAGAACTGAGTCCACCTCGTCAACAATTGCATACCAATGCTCCCGCTGTACCATCTGTTCAGCCTCGACAACCATATTATCTCTCAGGTAATCGAAACCGAACTCGTTGTTGGTGCCATAAGTTATGTCCAAATTGTAAATCTTTTTTCTCTCATCACTGTCCATATTAGACTGAATTGCACCAACCGAAAGTCCCAGAAATTCAAAGATAGGCTTCATCCATTCCGAGTCTCGCTTTGCAAGGTAATCATTCACCGTAACAAGGTGAACTCCTTTTCCGGCAAGAGCATTAAGGTACATTGGCAGAACAGCAACCAATGTTTTTCCTTCGCCTGTAGCCATCTCAGAAATAAAGCCTTTATGTAAAACCACACCGCCTATTAACTGAACGTCATAAGGAACCATGTCCCAGACAACAGACTGGCCTGCATATTCATATCTGTGCATTCTTTCTTTTAATCTTCGGCAGGTTTCTCTGACTACTGCAAATGCTTCAGGCAGTATTTCATCCAGAACGGAATTGATTGTACTGAATAGTTCTTTATCAAGTTGTTTAACACGGTCGTTTATGTCCTGGATTTCGTCTCCAATCAGAGCCTCATTTCTTAATTTTTCATGTAGAGCCTCTTTTTCATCTTCCAGTTCTTTGGTATTTTCTTTTATAATTTCTTTAAATTCAATGGTTTTAGCTTTTAACTCCTCATCGCTTAGGCCACTTAATCCATCATAAATTTCATTGATTTGTTCAACAATGGGTACAATCTTTTTTAAATCTTTTTCGCTCTTTGAACCAAATAATTTTGTTAATATAGTGTTTATCATTATTACAATATGTTTTATTTTAATGAATAATTTAATTTAATGATGACGTAAATCTTTATTATGTATTTAGACAATATTTTCTTTGTTTAAAAAAATATGAAACAAGCCGACTACAGACAGGTAGAAAAAAGTATCACAAGGTTGATTAGAACTAATCGCAAGACGATGGTTATAGTCATCGAGAATGATGCATCGGTTACCGTTAGGGTCCCCAAAAGAGTTTCAAAAAGGGAAATATTTGATTTCGTAAAAAGTAAAAGAGACTGGATTGACGAGAAGCAGAGAGAAGCCTCTCTGAAAGCACGACAAGCCAGGGCTAAGCGTTTTGTCGAAGGTGAGATGTTTTTATATTTAGGAAAACTTTATCCTTTGGTAATCACCGATGAAACTTCGTATGCCTTACGATTTAGCAAAGGGAATTTCATACTTCATTCAAAATGCCAGCTTGGAGCCAAAAATATTTTTATCAAATGGTACAAAAGAATTGCTTTGAAATATATAACTCAAAGAATTGATTATTATTCGAACCTAATGAGTATTCGTTATAGAAATATCAGAATCAATAATGCACAAAGCCGCTGGGGCTCTTGCGGTTTGAAAGGCACTATCAATTTTACATGGCGGCTTATTCTTGCTCCGCCTTATGTTGTTGATTATGTTGTCGTTCACGAATTAGCACACTTGAAAGAACTCAATCATTCTCCTCGTTTCTGGAGTATTGTTAAATCCATTTATCCTGACTTCCTGATTGCAAGAAAATGGCTAAGTGATAATGGACATATCTTAAATATATAAAAGTAATTAAAATATTACATGAACAAGTTTCTCAATATCTAATTTTTTAATAAATGTTTCGATTAATTATTTATGTTAACTAAGAATTTATATCGTAAATTCATTGAAAAAGATTTGTCTTTAGGTGACCAGCTTGCTGCTGCACGTTCTATTCTTGCAAATGAAAGAACATATCTTTCATATCAGAGAACAGCTATTACCATATTGATAGCAGGCTTGACTTTTATCAGGTTTTTTGATGTTTTATGGATCGAAATCATCGGCTGGTTCTTTTTACCGGCAGCATTTGTTACAATGCTACTTGGTACATACAGGTATGCAAAAATGAGAGATTTAATTAAAAATATAGAAATTAAATCTGTTGAAAGCAATGGCAATAACAACTCAAAAAATTAAATTTGTTCAACTCTTATTTCATCGACAATTTTATTTATTTCACTTTCAATTTTATCTAAATCATAAATTGTCCAATTGTAGGTATAAAACCAATTTTCATTTGTTTCCCCCTTTTCAGAAGATGACAGTTTAATATTTTCCCCCTTTTTCAAAGGGGGATTAAGGGGGATTTTTGAATCCGTTGCTAATCTTGTAAACAACAATCTCGCTTTGAAATTCTTTTGCTCAGGATACAATTTCATAAGGAAGTAAATATAGATTTTCATCTGCAATTCATAGTTTTTTATTAAAGCGTCCTTTGTTTCTTTGGTACCCGCTCTATTTGTTTTCCAGTCCCAAACTTCCCATTCACCGCCCGCATTTTTAATTAACAAATCAGTTTTAATAAGAAGCATATCGTTTTTGTAAACCATTTGCAGAGTCTGCTCAGGAATTGATTCCTTAATGTACGTTGCATAAAATTTTATTAGCGATGTATTCGCTACACATCTACATTCATTGAAAATTCTTTCTCTTAATTTATTTGTGATTTTCTTATTTGAATTTCCGATAACATTATCAATTATGTCTTTTAATAAATTCTCGTCAACATCAGCATCGCTTTTCAACCAATCCTTGATTCTTTCGAGTACTGAATGAATTAGTGTTCCGGCAAGACTTCCTACTATATCATCTTCTTGGGCATTATCAATCAATTTTACTGATTCTAAATTTATATCATCGTCAGAAGGTAAACCAAACAAATATCTTCTTGCATATTCTTCGGAATTATTTTGATATGTCATCAGCTTTGTAGCCGAGAAAACTTCATTATCAACATTTGATTTTACTTCTTCGAGAAGTATCCTCGGTTCAGGCTTTTGATTTATTTTATCTTTTATTTCAATGTCAGTTATTTCTGAGTAATTAAATAAGAATTTTACAGTGTATTTAATTTTGAGATTATAAAATTGATTGTTATGATAACATTTCAACGTATCATTAATGCTCATTTCCTGTAAATCCCTGCTTAAAGTAAAACCTTCATCAATTGTGTTTAAAATCATATTGAGAAAGCTTTTATTAAATCCCTTTTGCCCTTTTTTGTTTATCGAGCCGCTTATGATAATATTAGTTTCACCCCTTGTCATTGCAACATATAAAAGCCTTTTAGATTCTGCCCATTCAGCATTATTTTGATTATAAATTGCTAATAAATAAGCAGGCGTAATTATATCCTTATTAATGTCCGAAGTCTCATCCTTAGCCTTCATTTTGAATGTTAAACCTAAATCATCGGAAATTTGAAATTGATTTGTCGTTGAGTTTGATACATGGGAACCATACAAACAAACCGTATCGAACTCCAAACCTTTTGATGCGTGAATTGTCATTATATTCACAGCATTTTCATCAGACAAAAACACAGCTTCGCTTTCGGTTAAATCTGCTGAAATTGTTCCTTTGACTTGTTCGACAAAATCGAATAAATTTTTAAAACCTCTTTTTTCGAAATCCCTGGCGATCTGTATCAATTTATTAATATTTGCCCTCATCTGGTTTTCTGCAGGCAAGCCTGATATGGCTGAATTCCAACTGCATAAATCAATTATTTTATGTATTAACTGAGGTATGGAAATTCTTACCGCGCGATAGGTAAGCTCAGATAGAATTTTCAATGCTCTCAGACAATTTTGTTCATCCTTACTGATGCTTTCGTTGTTTTGAGATTTCTCCTCTGTTAACAAACAATACCTTTTGAATTTACTCCATAGTGAATTTCCGTTTTTTAATTCACTCACCATGAACAGTATTGCATCTGATATTTTGAAATAAGGCGACCTCAATGAAGCTGCCAATGCTTTGTTGTCATTATGATTGTGCAAAAAGCTTAGTACAGAACATATATCAACGACCTCCTGTGATTTATAGAATCCTTTTCCCGAGTGTAAAATATAGGGTATGTTTTGTTCCTGCAAAGCTGTAATTAATTCGTCAAATCCTTTTCTCGACCTTCCGAGAATTCCAAAATCACTCCATTCCTTTCCTCGTTCATTCACAAGATTCTTTATATATAATGCTAAGCTTTTAGCTTCACTTATAACTTCATTCTCTTTATCGGCATTCTTATAATCAGTGATTAAAAAAGTAAGATTACCAAAATTTTTATCTGTCAATTCAATTTCATCATTAATATTTTCTTTTTCGATAATATCTGATATCTCTTTCCAGGAAACAAGTGGAGAATAGATGACATCATATTCCGATTCAACTTTTTCAAATAATTTGCCACACACCTTATTAACAAATGCTGCAGGTACAGGTGCCAGCCTGAATGTAACTGTAAGATTCAGATTACCATAATTATTTTTTTCCCCCTTTACTAAAGGGGGATTAAGGGGGATTACTAAATCTTCATGTTCTCTTCTATTCGTTTCAGCAATATCTTTTTTTGCTTTTTCAAATACTCTTACGTCCGCATTTCTGAAACCATATATACTCTGCTTTTCATCTCCGACTACATAGAAATTTAGTTTTCCGTTTGCTTTCTTTCCTGTGAGTTCCGGTATCAGTTTTTTAACGATGTCATATTGAAGTTCATTAGTATCCTGAAACTCGTCAATCATTAAATATTTAATTTTTCTTCTGATTTTTCTGACAACTTCTTCGTTATTTAATAGTTCGGAAGTCTTGATTAACTGGTCATCGAAGTCAATACCTGATAAAACTTCTTTTTCATCATTTATTATTTCGATAACATCGGAAGTAATTGCCACAAACAGTCTTGCAAAATTGAAAAGTTCTTTGTCCGACTCGCTGTAATTATATGAATCGCAGATGTTAACAATATCATGAAGTTCATTTGTGAATGTATTGAAATAGAGCATTTCATCATTCTCTACAAATTTTTTTGTCGTATTTTTATCTAAGTTAAACTCTTTGGTAATTATTTTCTCAGTACGAATGGAATCAATCGCATTATTTATTTTGTTGATTATTTTTTCAGTATTATCCCGCTCCGGCGAAGATTCGTGAATTGTTTGTACTTTTCTAAGATTTAATATAATATCCTTTAATTCATTTCTGATTTGTAACAGATTAATAAATTTATTTGATTCTTTGCGATAAAGTATATCAAATAATTCTACAATCTTTTCAAATATAATGATACAATTTTCGGCTAATATTTTTATAATTATATTATCCCTGGCCTGAATAAAATCAACATCATTATTTTGCTCATAAAATCTTTTCAGCCAATCAAATCTTTCTCTTTTGTCAAGTAAATATTTAATTCCTTCTTCAACATTTTTTCTTCCGAGTGTAAAGATTAATTTTCTGATAGAGTCTCTCTTCTCCATATTACCTTCTTCAAGCCATTCCTCCATTGCCTGAACGATTGAATTAGAATAAATCTCCTTTTTTTCAATATTAGTCAGCTCACCAAAATTCGGAGGTAAATTCGTCTCGATTGGAAACTTCCTCAGTAGTAAAGAGCAAAAAGAATGTATAGTTGATATTGGAGCATTGTTCAGTTTGTCTCTTATCCCGGCAAGTTTCATTTTTTGTTTAAGATGTGGTTCTTTTTCGATTCTTTCTTCAACGTTTTTTGAAACCTTTGCTAATATTTCAGCCGCGGCTTCTCTCGTAAATGTTATGGCGACAACATTTCTCGGTTCGGGAGCATTTTCATCGTCCATCAGAATATTTACATACCTTTGCTGTAAAACACTCGTCTTACCTGAGCCTGCATTTGCTGTTAATGCAATATGCCTGTCAAACCTCAATGCTTCCTGTTGTTCCGGTGTTAACTCTTTTTTCATTTGTTTAATAAAAATTGAAAGTCAAATATAGTAATTTCAAATTTCTTAATCTCAACTCATTTCCTTCCTATAATAATATTTTAAGTATTTTTGTAATGTATAGTAGTTCATTTAATTCAGCATTCATAATTCAGAATTAAAAATACTAACATTGTCACCCTGAGCTTAGTCGAAGGGCCGTAATTCATAATTCGTAATTAATTTAGTATGGGTTTTTTCGATAAATTCAAAGATAAAGTAACTTCGGCACTTGGATTCGATAAACTAAAAGATGGTTTGTCAAAAACCAGGACTTCATTTGTTGACCGTATTCAGGGTGTACTCGGCATCGGCAGAAAAATTGACGATTCTCTTTTAAATGACATAGAGGATATTTTAATTTCATCTGATATAGGTGTTTCTACTACCGACCAGATTATATCTTCTATAAAATTACGGGTTAAAAAAGAAGGACATGAAAATGCATCTGATGTATATTCGATATTGAAGGAAGAACTTCACAAAATTTTACTTGAATCATCATCCGCAAATAATGATTCAACATATTCAATAGATGAAACCCGTAAGCCTCATTGTATTCTTATCGTGGGAGTTAACGGCGTTGGCAAAACAACCACAATAGGCAAGCTTGCATATAATTACCGGAATGCCGGAAAATCTGTTCTTATCGGTGCCGCCGATACATTTCGAGCCGCCGCAAACGAACAGCTTGAAATCTGGGCTGAACGTGCAGGAGTTTCGATTATCCAGCAGAAACCCGGTGCCGACCCTGCCGCAGTTGCATTCGACACATTAAATTCTGCAATTTCAAAAAATATTGATGTAGTGATTATTGACACTGCTGGAAGACTTCACAACAAAGGCTATCTGATGGCGGAACTTGAAAAAATTAACCGCGTAATGAAAAAGCTAAAAGATTATGCTCCTAATGAAGTTTTTCTCATCCTGGATGCAACTACAGGTCAAAATGCAATTCAACAGGCAAAAGAATTTATGAAAGTTGCTAATCTCACCGGAATTATTTTGACCAAACTCGACGGCACAGCCAAAGGTGGTGTCATTCTCCCAATTGCAAATGAATTAAAACTGCCTGTCCGATACATTGGTGTCGGGGAGAAAATTGACGGCCTGCAGGTATTCGACCCAACGGCATTCATCGAAGCACTTTTCAATAATGAATAATGAATAATGAAAAATTATGGGTGAAAAATTTCATTTTTCATTAATATTTATTCCCCTTTTTTCCAAATAATAGATTTGAATAATTACAGCAATTATAATTTATAATTTTCATTAGTAATTAGTAATTTGTAATTAGTAATTAAAGTATTTCAGCTTGTTATGAAAGATAAAATAGTATATATCTGCCAATCCTGCGGCAATCAAAGCACAAAGTGGCTTGGACGCTGTAATGAGTGCGGAACCTGGGGCTCTTTCGTCGAGGAAGTAATAAAATCACCCTCATCAAAGATTAAGGGAACAACCATAAAAAAAGCAGATACTGTTAAACTTGGCTCAATAAACTCCGAGAAGGAATACAGGCTCAAATCAGGCATACCTGAATTAGACAGGGTTCTTGGTGGAGGGATTATACCCGGTTCTTTGGTGCTCGTAGGAGGCGACCCTGGAATAGGCAAATCTACACTCATGCTCCAAATGTGCGGAGGATTGAAAAGTTACAATCCCTTGTATGTTACAGGTGAGGAATCCCTCGAGCAAATCAGGTACAGGTCACAGCGTTTAGATAATATGTCCGATGACTTATTACTTCTTGCCGAAACCAACATTGAACAGATAAATTATGTTATTAAGTCAGAAAATTGTAATGTGGCTGTCGTTGATTCAATCCAGGCTGTTTATTCCGACAGGATTGATTCTGCTCCGGGTTCTGTTGTTCAGGTCAGGGAATGTGCATCACTTCTGATGCAGACAGCAAAGCAAACAGGCAAATCAATCTTCATTATCGGACACGTTACAAAAGAGGGTATTATTGCAGGCCCTAAACTGCTTGAACACATGGTTGATACTGTTCTTCAATTTGAGGGTGAAAAGAATTATACATACAGGATTTTGAGAGCGGCTAAAAACAGGTTTGGCTCCACAAATGAAATCGGAATTTTCGAGATGGATAACTCAGGTTTGAAAGAAGTCAAGAATCCTTCTGAAATATTTCTTGCTCACAGGAATAATGAAGCTTCCGGAATTGCTATCGTAGCGGCTCTCGAAGGGACACGCCCACTACTTCTCGAAGTACAGGCATTGGTCACACCCTCATATTACGGAATGCCACAAAGAACTGTGAACGGATATGATTTAAGGCGTATTCAGATGCTGCTCGCAGTACTTGAGAAAAGGCTTGGCCTAAGATTCAGCCAGCATGATGTTTTTGTGAATGTTGCCGGTGGATTGTATCTTGAAGATACATCGGCAGATTTGGGAATTTCCGCTGCATTGGTTAGCTCCCTCCGTGATAAACCTATTGATACAAAAACAGTTTTCATAGGAGAGATTGGTTTAACGGGGGAAGTTCGTTCGGTGCCGGCATTAGAACAAAGAATCAACGAGGCACAAAAGCTTGGATTCAATAAAATAATTTTACCTAATATAGGTTCCAAGAAAAATCTCAATTTAAAAGATATTAATATGGTACAAGTTGAAAGATTGTCATTGGCAATAAATGAATTTATTGAGGAAAAAATGTAGGGACAAAACATTGTTCTGTCCTTATGACAAATTTGATTGTATAATTATGTTATTAAAATATGAAATTCATAGACTACGCGAAAATATTAATTAAATCAGGTGATGGAGGTAACGGGCACATCAGCTTCCGAAGAGAAAAGTATGTGCCTAAGGGTGGCCCTGATGGGGGTAACGGTGGTAAAGGCGGCGACGTGATTTTTCTTGCCGATGCACATCTGAACACACTTCTTGATTTTAAATATAAACACAGTTACAAAGCTGAAAATGGCAATAACGGCAGTAAAAGCCGATGTACAGGTGCCGATGGCGAGGATATATATGTCAGGGTTCCTAAAGGAACTTTAATAAAAGATGCAAGAACAGAAGAAATTCTAGTTGACATTATTGATACTGCTGTTGAATATGTTTTAGCTAAAGGTGGAAAAGGTGGCAGAGGCAATTCTGAATTTGCAACTCCAACCAACCAGGCTCCAAGATATGCCGAAAATGGTGGACTAGGTATCGAGTTAGAAGTTATTTTGGAGTTAAAATTAATTGCTGATATTGGTATTGTTGGATTTCCGAATGTCGGTAAATCAACCTTGATATCTGTTATTTCATCTGCTAAGCCTAAAATTGCCGATTATCCTTTCACAACATTAGTGCCTAATCTTGGAATTGTAAAAATAGCAGAAGGAAAAAGTTTTACAGTAGCAGATATACCGGGTTTAATCGAAGGAGCATCCGAAGGAAAAGGCTTGGGTATTCAGTTTCTGAGGCATATCGAAAGAACAAGGTGTTTATTATTTATGCTTGATTCGATGAGCGAATCACCTATGAAGGATTACAAAGTACTTTTGAAAGAACTAAAAAAGTATAACCTTTCATTGACTAGGAAAAAGAAAATAATTTGCATTAGTAAAATTGATGCAATTTCCGAAACCCAAAGAAAAGAATTAAAGAAACTCGATTTTAAAGAAAAACATATATTTGTAATGCTCATATCATCCGTTTCGGGTGAATCAATTCCCGAATTAAAAAACACTATGTGGAAAATGTTATCATCCGATTAATAAAAAGCAATGAAAACCCCCAATAAATTTCTAATTGTAATTTGTATTCTCTGGCTTTTACCGGCACTTTATTCGTCGCTCTATTCAATAACTGACTCTTCTCAAAAATTAAATAATGTTTATCTTATTAAAAGCCGCTGGCATACAGGACTGATTTTTAGAGTTGATGAGTTATCATTGAAAAACATTGAGGCAATCAGGCTGTTCAGGGAAATGAAATATGTTGACATCGGATGGGGGGATAGGGATTTTTACCAATCGCCAAAGGATTTTGACTTGTATCTTGCTTTTAAAGCATTATTCATTCCATCCGAAAGTGTCGTAAGAATAGAAGGATATAATTATGAAATTGAAGATATTATCTCTTACTCTGATTTTTGTATTAGATTCGCACTCAACGAAAACAATCTGACAAATCTTTTAAAATTTATTGATTCCTCATTTTCAAGAAATAATCAAAATAAATTAGTGGTTACCTTGAAAAAAGCCCGTGGAAGAATATTCTTTTTCAAATCAAAATACTCTTATCACATATTCGAAACCTGCAATAAATGGGTTGCAAAAGGCTTTGCAGCGGCTGGTTTTGACATTTCACCGGGATGGATTATCACCTCTGAAAATCTATTTGAAGAAGTAAAAAAATTTGGGAAAGTAATTATTTGGAAACAATGAATTGCTGTTTTTAAATAAATAAAACATCTGAAAAATATTCTCAATATGTCATACCCGCGAAAGCGGGTATCCATAATGTTGCTCCAGAACTGGATTCCTGCTTTCGCAGGAATGACAATCTAGCATAATATTCCAATTTTTCAGAAGTTTCTAAATATAACTTTCAACATCACGTCAAATGAAATAATTTGTTATTCAAAATAATAATTCAGGAATATTATGAAATTTAGTAAAATTATTTTATCGTTAACTATAACATTAGGTTCATTTTTATTGCTTAATGCACAAGTAGATACTTGGCTTCAAAAGGGACAAACTGCTTTATTCCAAAAAAAATTCAAGGATGCTGTCAAGCATTACAGCAAAGCTCTTCAAATTGACTCAACATTAACCGATGCTTATTATAACCGCGGATTAGCTTATCTGTATATGGATAATTTCATCGGGGCTTTAAATGACTTCAACAAAGTAATATCAAAAGATTCCCTTAATGCCGATGCTTTCAATAACAGAGGATTGGCTCATGGTTATCTTGATAAAATTGCCGAATCAATGAATGATTTCAATAAAGCAATAGAATTGGACAGTGGATTCAGCATGGCCTATTTTAACCGGGGAAATGCTTTTATGAGTATGAACCGGGACAATGATGCTTTGAAAGATTTTAATAAATCAATTGATATTGATTCATCCAATCCGGCTGTTTTTTTTCAGCGTGGTACAATTCATTATAGCCAGGAAAATTTTAAAAATGCATTATACGATTTCACGAAAGCAATAAAAATGGGATTCAAAACTCCAAAAATATTTTACAATCTCGGTAACACATATTTCAGGCTAAATCAATTTGATAAGGCTGTTAAAAATTACAATGAAGTATTAAAACTCGATTCAAATGATTTTGATGCTTTAAATAACCGCGCTATAACATATGATAAACTCGGACAAAAAGAAAAAGCCGAAAATGACAGAAAGAAATTGCAAAAAATGCGGGGAGTGGTGAGTAACCTTCCCCCTGTTGAAAGTTTAAAGTTCAAAACATTTTCAACGCCCGGTAACAATTATTCAATTTCCTTGCCTGATGGATGGAATTCTGCATTATCTGATTCATCAGATGTAATTGAACTTAATATATCGCCTGAACCAATTAAAAAAATAAGAGACCCTTACTATACCGGTGTGCATTTGTCATTGAATCTGAATATGGATAAGCATTGGGGGAAAAGCAGCCCGGATGAAATATTGGATTTCTGGAAGGGCAGTGTTGCATCAAATATCAAGGAATATTATACCTATAAAGAATATACTGAAAAATATTTCACCCGTTTTGGTTGTCAGGGATTGATGACAAATATTCAAATTCAAATAACCGAGCAATCGGTGCCATTGGTCTTATATGAATATGTTTTGTCGAAGGATAATGTATTGTTTTTTGCTTATTTCCAGGCACCGGTTACTGATTTCGTATATTATCAACATATATTTGACAAGGCAATAGAAAGTCTGATTTTGAAATAAATTTCAAAAATACTTATAGTACATCCCGTTCAGGATTTTTCTTTTTTAAATACCTGGCCTTTCCATACGGTTTCTCTGCTAAAAATAAGGATTGGGGCAATTAGTTCCATAAGTATAAAAAACAGTGCCGATGGTATAATCCACTTCCAGAGTTTTATTTTTTTTAACCTGATGAGTGATGAGAATATTATAATAAAATCAAGAATAAATCTTGTGAACAGTAAAGCAAAAAACCAATCATAATCCAAAAAAATTATTGAAGTAATCAAACCAATCCATAAAGCCATCGAGCTAATTACAAAAATAGCAGCCCTCCAGCCTAAATCCAGTCCTCCGAGGGCCCATCTGTGGTGCTGTTTCAGGTATTCATTAAAAGTTCTGCATGGCAAAGTTTCAACGCTCGATTCGTTCGATATAAGATAACGGACTTTTCTCTTATTTTTAAATATCGCCTGTTGCAAAGCCAGGTCTTCTGTTACAGAGAATTTTATATTTTCAAAACCGCCGATATTCATAAAATCACTTCTACGGACAGACAGATTGTTGCCAAAACACCCAAGAGGCTGATTTAATCCTATTCCTGCACATGCCATAGTGTGCATATAAACCCATTCGACTTCCTGGGCTATCTCAAATATATTATTTGAAATAATGTTTGTAACTGCGGCTGTCAATCCCACATTTTTATCAAAGAAACATTTTGTTATTGATTCTATCCAATTCTCACTGACAATACAATCTGCATCGGTCATCATGACAATATCGCCTTTCGACGCTTCTATACCAGTCTGCAAAGCACCGGGTTTCCCTTTTAAATTCCTATGTTTTGTTGTTTCTGTTATTGTATGCACTAATAAATTAGAATAAAGGGATTGTAAAGATTCAAGAATTATTCCTGTATTATCCGTTGACCTGTCATTAACAACTACAACCTCAAACTTCTCTTTTGGGTAATTATTTGACATTATTGATTCAATGCAAGCATGGATGTTTCTTTCTTCGTTCCTTGCCGGAACTACAATGGAAACTGATAATAATTCATTACTGCTAATATCAGTGATTTTTTTTCTGTGTTCTATTATCAAGCCAATAAAAAATATTATCGAGCGAATTGAAAAAATGATTATTGCTTGTATGTATAAAAATTCAGGAAACATTTTTAAATTTTTTTTTTAAAAATTACACTCCAAAATTACTAATAAAGAACTGCTCTGAAAAATAATAATAATTTTTAAAAATTTTATAAATGGCACATAAGTTTATGTAAATATTATGGCTTACACTTGTTTTGCATCCGATTTGGGGTTCACATAATAAAAACTTTTCGCATTTTTTTTGAGACCTTTTTGCTTTATAAGTGTCTTTGTTAATGAGAGAAAAACAAAAACCAAAAAAGTTTGGTTAAAATTTAAAAAAAATGAATGTTCTTTGACAACAAAGGTTGGTTTTGAAAAAAACGAAATTGAGCCATTTAATGCCGGTCTTTTGGCCTAAAATATCAGAACTTGTTGGGAAAATATGTGATATTTCTTATTTTAGAAGATTGTATTGATGATGAAATAATGAATTTATAGGAAGATTCAAAGCAGAGATTGTAATGGTCAAAAATTCAAGAATTTTAGTATTAGGCGGATGGGGTTTAGTCGGTTCGGCAATATGCAGAAAATTGATGGAATACTCACCTTCAAAGCTTTTTGTTTCCTCGCTTAACCGCAACGAAGCCGAAGACGCAGTTAAAAATTTAAGAGAAGAATTTAAAGAACAAAATCCCGACATGTTCGAACCAAGATGGGGTAATGTGTTTACAAGAACCGAATTTAAATCTACTAATTGGAATACGGTTCTTTCTGATTCCGGAAAAAGGAAAAAGGTAGTAAGCGATGTATTTGACGAGTTAAATGCTAATATACTGAATTTATCCGAACTTTACACACTTATTGCAGACACTAAACCCGACATAGTAATTGATTGTATAAACACAGCGACTGCCATTGCCTATCAGGATGTTTACAACACAACTAAAGCTGTTGTGAAAAAAATTGAAAATGACGAACTTGATGTTGAATCCGTAGAACGTATGATGGCGAGCATGTATATACCTCAGCTTATAAGGCATATACAAATCCTTTACAGAGCCTTGCTCGACACAAAAACTAAACTTTACATCAAAGTAGGAACAAGCGGTACAGGCGGGATGGGATTGAACATACCATACACACATAGTGAAGAGAGGCCTTCGAGAGTGCTCCTTGCCAAGTCCGCTGTTGCCGGGGCGCAATCTTTACTTCTATTTTTACAAGCACGCACACCGAATGGGCCTATAGTTAAAGAAATCAAACCTACTGCGGCAATTGCATGGAAAAAGATAGCTTATGGCAAGGTAATCAGAAAAGGTAATACTATACCTCTTGTCGACATGATGCCTGAGAATGCCCATGAAATATCTTCTTCATTAAACTTTGAATATTTGAAAGGCGTTGTTAATACAGGAAAAGACTATGAATCCGTTTACATTGATACAGGTGAAAACGGTATATTTTCAAAATGTGAATTTCAAGCAATCGGTTCATTAGGACAAATGGAAATTATAACACCCGAAGAAATTGCCGATTATGTAGTTTACGAAGCTATCGGCGGTAATACCGGAAAAGAAATTATTCAGGGTTTGGATAGTTTCACAATGGGTCCTACCTACAGAGGTGGTATGTTATATAGCAGGGCAGTTGATAAACTTCGGGAACTTGAGAAGCTAAACGGTGTTGACAGTATCGCATTCGAAATGTTAGGACCCCCAAGACTTTCCAAGTTGCTTTATGAAGCCCATATAATGAAAAGAATTGCCATAACCATGACCGGTATTCTGAATTACAAGCCTGAAGATCTATCAACAAAAGCTGTTGAATTATTACAAAATGATAAAAAGCTTCGTTCTGAAATGTTATCAATTGGATTGGTTATTTTAATGCCCGACGGTAAAAAATATTTAAGAGGCAAGGATATTAAAATTCCAGCAAAATTTGATAAGACGGAAATTCCAATGACAAACGAACTTGTTAATAAATGGTGTAATGAGGCTTGGATTGACCTTAGGCATGATAATTTCAGAAATTGGCAAAAAATTTTTAAAAACATTATTATTCAAGCAGATAAAATATCTGCTAACGATACAAGCTCAAGGTTTTCGTTTACAAAAGATTACTGGAATAATTACGAAATTATTGATGAAGGAAAGCTTGTAGGATGGATTTTTGAAAACGAAGACCATGGATGGAGATTTAAGAGATAAATTTGAAAATGAAATTTTGAAGAAAATTATTTTATAACTTTAAAAAAAACACGTATATTAATAAAATGATGAAAGTGAAAACTAAAAAAAGTATAAAAAACTTAATAAATTGTTTTTGTATTATTAATTCTGTGAGGTGAACTTATGAAGAAATTCTTGATACTGCTAATTTTTGTTTTCGTGGGCAGCGCACTTCTAACACATACTGCTGCTGCAGGCGATGACAAGCAGGCAGGAGGGGATGAAATTCTTAAGAAGAGTATGTTGTTTGAACCACCAAACTTTGGGCCGTGGGCTACGAGTTATCCCTACCCTTTTGGGCCGACAACCGACCCGTATCCTAAGACCAATCCTGCCGTGTCGACAGGCTATTATTTCGTGGATAATCGTGACATAGTTGTTAACGATTACCGCTTATGGCGGCCTGTTTCGAATATAATTGATACTAATTTCGAACCTAATTTATGGAGGCGTGTCCTATCCGGGCCGCATCAGCAACCTCCGGGTTACTGGCCCCATGAAAACGGTTATGCCTTTTTCAGAAGCTGGAAAACCTATAGTGGAGCTCCCATAACAGGAAGTTGGTTCGATTATATTGACGGCCTTCCAAATGAGTGCGATTCAACTGATAATGCATATGCAGGGCCAATGCCTATCGGTTTTGATTTCTATTTTAACGGTGTACGTTATGACAGCTTTTATGTCTCGTCTAATGGCGCTATAGCACTTGCAAATAGAAGGTATTACTATAATACACTTGGTGCCAGAACACCTCCGCAAGGTGCTCAGCATTGCTATGACAATCAGAGTATGGATTGGTTTGTTGGGCCTGGTGGTTCAACTCCTCCAGGTTACCCTGACAGAGTAACATCAAGAAGCCTTACAATTTGTGATGGTGAAGACGGCACAGCCGATCCCAATGAAGATGACTTTGGCTTTAATCTTGCCGTTTACAAGTGGGGCGCTTCGCAAACAGGCTCCACTGCCGGTACAATTCTACAGGCAGGCGGCACTTTGCATCAATTAAATACTAAATTACCGGTTATCGCACCTTTCTTTGGTGATTTACATTTATCACAATATAATCCAGGCTCAATGAAGGCTGAGGATTGGGGAAAAGTTTATTATAAAAAAACCATATCAGGCGATAGCTTGATTGTTTATTTTGTAAACATAGTCCTCAAAGGTACTATAGCTACACCCATAGGTAATTTTATTGTTGCAATGGACCACAGGCCTCTCGATGGAGCAGACCAATATATTGGGTCAAATGCACAAATTTGTTTGTCCCGCAAAGATAGTTCGATTACTATTACGTATGAAAAATTCGAAGGATTGCTTAGCTCGGGCTGGTACTACTCATTTCGTCCCGACTTCTTATTCAGGTGGAATACCACTTGCGGTGTTCGTGGTTTTGCAAGACATTCGAACTTCAATTCTAAGGACCCAACGGCACCTGTTCCTGCTCTATGCACAGGTAATCCATATTACCCCTGGACAAATGAATATGAGCAGACAACTTACTACTTCCATAGATACCAAATTAATGATGAACAATTAGGTTATCCCGAAGCATCCGTTGCTGTGAAGTTTAAGTCATGGAAAAACGTAATGAGGGTTATTGGGATAAAATATATGCTGAGGCAAGAACTACCTGAAACAGATCCTTCATATACAGATTTGTTCCAGGTCGAAAAAGCGGCTGATCAAATTCTTGATAAAGAATTACTCGCCGGACACAGACAACTTGGTGCTTTACAGCCTGTTGCTTTGCTCCAAAATTTAACAAATGATATTATGGGCCCTAATGGTATAAACTACCAGGAACAGGATGTTCAATTCAGAGCAAGATTCATGATTAATAATCAGGCAACATTAAGGACAATTTACAACCGTTCGGTTCCGATTAATAATAATTGCTTGTCACTTCCTGACCCCGATCCCGATAATCTTTGTATGGGTGTTCCGAATGTTAAAGTTAGATATGTTCATGTAACGAATTTCACTACTTTAGCAACAACACTAAACCCGTACCCTGGCCCATCCGGTTTAAATGGTATTCCGCCTTATGGATACGTGGCAGTGTTCTTCCCGCCGTTTATACCGAATCCGTTATTTGAAAATCATATTGGCCGTATGCATGCCAGAATCATAGCAGAGCCACAATACTATGACGAGATTTTGCACAGATTCATTCCTCTTGGAGATGAATG
Source organism: Ignavibacteria bacterium RIFOXYC2_FULL_35_21 (assembly GCA_001804705.1). Lineage (GTDB taxonomy): Bacteria > Bacteroidota > Ignavibacteria > Kapaibacteriales > UBA2268 > XYC2-FULL-35-21. Next base: position 80,199 of record MHAY01000064.1, on the reverse strand, counting down.
GCCATTCGATGATACTACAAGTACACGTTTCTTTGTTATGAGAAGAATTCCCAATGATGTAACTTTCAAAGATGACGTTACCGAATACCATGTGGTACAGGATATTAATGGTGCTTCAGCCCCGATACCTTCTGTATTGAAATGGGTAACATTTAATGCTGATGTAGTTCCCGGAGATGAAGTATCTCATCACCCGCTTCCGCCAAGAGGTTCATTCAAAGCGGATAATGGCAGAATGGCGGATGATTCTACATTCTTTGCTAATTATTATATTTCATCACCTACTATTCTTATGAATAGAGATCCGGCTCCACAACAGGTCAGAGATGATGGTGACCAAATTCGTTCATACCCGATAGATATGACCGGCAAGTATGGTGCAGTATTATCGATATCAATTCAAAGGTCCTTGAAAAGTGACGATTGGGAAAGAGGCTTCTGTGACCAAACATTAGTCGGATGTGAGCAAAGAGTTATTGTTGGCGGTAACTGGGCGGCAGTTGTCGGAATTGGTTCTGCAACCGCAGATGAAATTTTGGTACAATATGCAAAATCAAGCCCCGATAGAGTTAAAGGTATTTGCTGGCTTCATGGCGGTGACTTAACCTGGAATGAACTTCCCCAGGAAGGTTCAGGTGTTGTTACATGGCCTGACGCTCATGCCGGCGCTCTTAGGCTTTATGGTGGCGGTGGTTATGTCATAGGTTACAATGACAATATAAATTATTATAACCAGGCTTATCCAATGGCATACAATGCAACTACAAGAGAAAAGTTTGGTTTAAGAGATAATGTTTATGATGATGGTATAGACTTTGAATATCAGAAATTCATTATGACTATTCCTGATAGATTTATTGATGCTCCCGAAGATGGTGCTTATAATTTCAGATTCAGAGTTAAAGAATGGGCAGACGATAATCAGATACCTGGTATTATACCCGGTATTGAAGACGACAAGGATCCCTTCTATGTGGACAATATAAGAATTCTTGTTGCAGGCGAAGAAGAAGTTGACCTTGAATGTAATTCAGTCAGGGTTATTTGGCCTTACTCTGTAACACCTGCTTCTCAAGCTATTGCTTTGCCTATCAGGGTAAAAGTCAGTAACAATACAGGTACAAGTGCACCTTCATACTGGGTCAAAGTAAGAATAATCAGAAAAATAAGCGAATCTCAGCTCGATGATAGCGCAGTTTACTGCCGTTCGATAAGCCAGTCAAAATTGCATGCCGGAGAACAAACCGAAATTAAATTCCCGGATTGGAACGCAAGGAAATCGCCTCCCGGTGATTATAGGTTATATGCCAATGTGTTTATTCCTTACGACGGCGGCGACCTCGAGCCATTAAACGATACAACATATTATGATTTCAGGGTTGAATACGGTGATTGTTATCAGTATGACCCTGCTAACAATCGTGTTAATGATGTTCCCGAACCTTACTTTGGAGCAATCAACGGAAGAGGATTAAATATGTACGGATTCTCGATGGGTGGTGGTGTTGCAAATTATCCTGACGGCAATCCAGCCTATAAGAGAGAATGGGAAGCCGGTAGGGAAACCGGAAGCGGTTCAGGCCAAATAGCTATGAAGTTTGAATTATTCCAAGCCGATACTATTTTAGGATACAAAGCATTCTTTGGCCCATTGAATCAGCAGTGGAGTGAAATTGTTCAGCTTTCTCTTTTTGATGGTGTAACTCTACCTTCGACAATGGTTGAAGGCACTGAAGTTGCCAAAAACAGAGGCTTAGATGATATTAGGCAAAAACCATTCTGGGATGAATATGTAACATATTTGTTACCAGAACCCAAATATCTTGAAGCCGGCAGTTACTGGATGACAATTTCACAGCAAGGTGAAACAGGACTTGAGCTGGGTGCTTCTAAATCGAGGGTTGGTATGAGAACAACAGACACTTATACTTCAAATCCTCCCGGTGAGGGACAATTCCAAAATGGAAGCGGCTCTAAATTCCTCATACTCGATAAGAATCTTAGAACTGCTACAAGAACCGGCCAGTTATTGAACCTGAATGTATTTGCTTATGAAAACACTAAAGGAAGCAATTCATGGCAACCATTTATGAATACAACGGGTAACCCGGCATACGGACACCTTGAGTATAGAGGTAGAGTTCCCGATGCAACTACTACACCTACATATACACGTGGTACATGGGTTCCAATGATAGCTCCTTACTTCGGTACGAGAACTTATGGTACTGTTCTTGAATATGAACCATGTCCCGACTTTGTTCCTGTTGAATTGACATCATTCAACGGACAAGTGCGCGGTTCGAGTGTTGATTTATTCTGGGAAACAGCTTCCGAACTGAACAACTATGGTTTCCATGTCGAAAAAGCAGTAGATATAGAAAGTGACAATTATAAGTGGAACACTATTGGATTTATAAAGGGTGCAGGTACAACAAATGCAGTTTCTCACTATGATTATACCGATAACAATGTTGAATATGGAAAGACCTATCATTATCGTCTGCGTCAGGTTGACCTCGATGGTACTCAATCCTGCGAAAGCTATTCATACATTGTTACTTTAACGGTTGATAGGGATGGTGAGCTTGTACTTGAACCAAATGCTCCGAACCCGTTCAGCAATTCCACAAAGATTGCTTTCTATCTGCCTAACAAGACAAATGTTACTTTGGAAGTTCTTGACATTTACGGCAACGTTGTTAAGACATTAGCTAACAGGCAATTTGAAGGCAGAAACGAAATCGAGTGGAATGGCCTTGATAACGATGGTAATAAAGTATCATCCGGTACCTACATCTACAGATTAGCAGCCGGTGATGAGATTAGAACAGGTAAGATGACAGTTGTTCGTTAACCGTATCAACTTTCTGTAAATAATTATAGCCCTCTGCTTTAACGGCAGAGGGCTATTTTAATTAAATAATTGATGTTACGACTATATTATTATTTCTATAAGTAATAATTTTTTATTTTCAATTTTACTATTTTCAAGCAATGTTGCGATTTTCAATGTTAAAAAAGAAATAGGCTTTACGACGTTTAGTCTATTTATAACTTTGAAGTCATAAAATTATTTAATTAATCGAATATTTTTAAAATTTGTACATTAAAAATTAAATGAAAATTAAAAATTTCAAATTCTATTCCTTTGAAAATAATATCATGTTGCGTAACATGAGTAAATATTACATTATTGAATACAAATAAGGCTATGACTGATTCAATTTTTACTAAAATTATCAAAAGAGAAATACCGGCAAATATTATCTATGAGGATGAGTATGTTGTTGCTTTTGAGGATGTGAATCCTGTTGCCCCGATACATATCCTCGTTGTGCCTAAAAAACAAATACCCACAATGAATGATGCAAATGAAGAAGATACTATTCTTCTCGGTAAAATTTTGCTGACAGCAGGAAAATTAGCCAAGCAAAAAGGAGTATCTGAGGATGGATACAGGCTTGTAATTAATTGCAACAAAGGTGCAGGCCAAACCGTCTTTCATATCCATTGCCATTTACTTGGCGGTAGAATTTTTAACTGGCCTCCGGGCTGATTTTTTTATTAATATTTGTACCAAAATGCCACTTTCGGAAAAAGAATTATTATCTGAAGTATCACGAATATTCGATTTGAATATAAGTGCATTAAATTTTGCTAAGTCCAATATTACGGCTGAGTATGCAAAAGCTGTTGAAATATTATCTGTATCCAGAAAAATTATTGTTACGGGTGTCGGTAAATCAGGATTAGTTGCCAAAAAAATTGCCGCTACTTTGTCCAGCATAGGTTTTAAATCCTTCTTTCTTCATCCCGTCGAAGCATTGCATGGCGACATTGGCTTGGTTGAGAATGGAGACTCCTGTATTTTGTTATCAAAAAGTGGAACCTCGGAAGATATTGTAAGGTTAGTACCTTATTTAAAAAGCCGTAATGTGAAACTTATAGCAATTGTTGGGAATCACAATTCCTTTTTAGCATATAATTCTGATGTTATACTCAACGGAACAGTCGAGAAGGAGGCTTGTCCATACAATATAACTCCAACAACAAGCACACTCACAGCTCTTGCTATCGGTGATGCCTTAGCTATTAGCTTGATGGTTAATAATAATATTACAATAACCGATTTTGCTAAAAATCATCCCTTAGGACAGATAGGAAAAAACCTAACACTTAAAGTAAAAGATTTAATGCATAAGGATTCAGCACTTCCCATTATTAAATCAAATTCCTCTTTCAAAGATGCAATAATCGAGATATCCGATAAAAAGTTAGGATGTGTTTGCGTTATTGATAGTAATCTCAAGTTAATTGGTATTATCACAGATGGAGACGTACGCAGAATGCTTCAGAAATATGATGAGATTCGAAACCTGAAAGTTGAAGACATAATGACAAAAGAACCCATAACGATAGGTACTGATGTTTTTCTCAATGAAGCTTTATCAATAATGGAGCAGAGGGATAGCCAGATTAACGTTTTACCGGTTGTTGATGAAAACAGGAAATGTGTAGGTGTGATTAGAGTACATGATATTATTAGAAGTGGGATATGATTATTTTGGTTCCTTTTTTTTATTTTCAAAGGGTTTGTAGGGTTCCAGGGTGGATGGCTCTAACATTTTAATCTGCGGTTCGGGTTGCTCTTTTTTCATAGGTTTTTTTCTGAATCTCGACGTGTCTGCTTCTGACCATGGAAGAGAAGAACTAATTACTTCGGTTTTAGTTATTTTAACATTTCTGACTACACTCCCTTTTGTCCCGAATGGTTTCATTACATTACCATCACGCCTGAATTCAATCGAACCGACATTACCGACAGTCAACAGGAAGAATTTTTCAGCCGCCCAGCGCTTTGTTACGTTTGGTGCCATATGTATGATTTCAGGTTTCTTGCCGTCAATGTCAATCCTCAGCCAGGAAGTGTCTATGGCTCTTGCTTCAAGATAAATACTATCCGGTTTCTCAAAGAAGGATAATAAACCCTTACCCTGATTTTCATTTGAACTTGTATCTTCTTTTGTTGTTTCTTTATCACTTATGTATGAAATACCAGTCTTGTTTGAATCACTGAAAATCGAAAAATATATGAGGACTACAAGTGACAGTACAATACCTGCATAAATAAGGTAATTTACAATTTTTCCTTTATTGTCATTACTTAGATTTAACTTATAAATTGATTTTTTAAAGGACTCTTGTAACTCGATTTTGATTGAGTCTAATTCATTAGCTCCCTGTGATGTATAAACAGGTTTTTCTTTTACAAATAATTCATCGAGCTTGGAATTTAAAATTGAAGGTTGAATTTTAAGATATGTTCCGTAAGACTTAACTGAAGGCATTGCATAGACCGAAGGGAGGATAGAAAAATCATCTTCCTCGAATGCCTCTAAAACCTGATGCCTGATTTTAAGTTTCTGGCTTATTTCTTCAAGTTTCAGATTTTGATTTTCCCTTGCTGTTTTAAGCAGTGAACCTAAGGTCTCCATTTTTTACAATATAATAATTAAGACTATTTAAATTTAATCAAAGAAATACTTATATCAAATTAATTTGTAACCTTTGTGAACAACCAATTTAATTAGAAGTTTACTCAAATTAATGTATTTTTGTGAAATTTTTTCTATTAAAAAATAAATTTAATGACTTTAAAATTATTAAAAACAGTTCAAATATACATTTTTATTTTATTATTTGCTCTTTCAGGAAATGCGTTTTCTCAAATTAATGGCTGTGAATCAGAAGAACAGAGTTTTTATAAATATGCATCCGATTTCATAGTTCAAAATAAAATAGATGATGTCAATAAAATTAAAGACACAGTTCCGGAAATATCTTCAGTTAATAATTTATTCGTCGGTAAAGAAAAATTTAAATACTCCGATAAACCAAGATATTTGATTGACGGCTCTCTCCCTTATGAATCTACGCATATTAAACCGATACCTTCTCTTATTATCGGTGGTGTATATTTGGGTGTTTTATATGCACAGCATGTTGGACAGATGAATACAATCTGGGGTAATGATACAACATTCAGATTCATCGAAGACGGAGAATATGCACTTTATGCAGATAAACCCGGTCATTTTTTCGGCTGTTATTTTACTTCTTACCTTTGGAGTGAGACTTTAATGCTCGCAGGTTTTAGCTGGGAGTCAGCCACCATAATCGGTAGTGCCTTGGGTTTTGCTTATTCATCTTATGTTGAAATCCTAGATGGTTTTGCTAAAGAGTGGGGATTTAGTCCGACTGATGAACTTTTTAATTTTTTTGGTGCAGGATTTTTTCTGGCACAGCATTATGTCCCTTTTTTACAAAATTTCACACCAAAATTCATATATATCCCAGCAAACTGGCATGGTGAACATAAAAGGGTAGAATCAAAAATGTTTATTGACGATTACAGTTCCCATACTATGTGGCTCTCAATAAATGTTCATAATTTGCTGCCTCAATCAATAAAAGATTACTGGCCATCATGGATTGAACTTAGTCTCGGTTATGCTGCACGTAATCTGGGGGATTCAATTCATTCACCCAAAATCCCTTACAGAGGGAGTTATATTTATGGCAGTCCTCGATTTATTATTTCACTCGATTACAACCTTGTCAAATTATTACCTGATGACGGGCCTGTCTGGAATTGGCTTAGGCAAACATTGAACTTTTTTAAGCTCCCTTCACCTGCTATTGAATTTGGAGAGGTTACAAAATTTTATTTGATGTATCCTTTTCCGATAAAAATAGGAAATGTTAGATTTTGATTCTTTAAAAAATAATTTGTTCAGTAATTTCTTAATATTAAATGAATAAATAATATTAATCGTTTTAATAATTGAAATATTTAAAATTCATTGAAAATTTTAAATTGGAAATTGAAAATTTTTAGAAAATGTATAAGCTTACACATCATCAATTAAAAGTTAATCGGTGTACCACCATTTCAGTAATTCAGCCGCCGGTTTATTTCTTGGAGTGAAATTAGTTTTTTCATAATCTGAAATTACACTTTCCCATTCCCACCAGAAAAAACCTTCGAACCATATCTTTGGAGTAAAAGAATTTAGCATAATATTGTAATAAAACTTTTGTCCTTCATTATCAATTATAGCATCAGTCTGCCTGCCAATTTGATAGTCCCAGGGCTTTTGTAATGCTCCCCTTACCGATTGAATTCCTATTTCAGTTAGTATTACATTCTTTGAATACCTTTTTGATATGTTTTCAATAGGATTAATTATTTGTTTCATCGTAAGCATCGCCTTACCATACGCCATTGGATTGTAAATATCATCGATTATTGATGTGTAAAAATCAATTCCGATATAATCTAATTCACTCCAAAAATCAATTTGTTCAAATTCATTGCTTATAATTCCAAACATAGGCGCAGAGCCAAAAGATGATGCATATACTAAATTTCCGCTGTAAACATTTCGTATTTTCTCAATCAATTTTCTCCATTCATCCGTATATTTTTTTTGTGTAGCTACAATATACTCAACGCCAATACATAACATTTCAACTTTTTCTTCTTCGGCAATTTTTGCATATTTCGTCATCATCTCAGTGTATGAACTGAACCATTTGCCTTCGTCATCAGGACTAATTGCTGCACGCCATTCTCCCGAATATAAATCTATATGAGGTTTTAACATTACTTTCATATTGTTTTGTTTGGCTCTCGAAATAGCAGATTTAATATCTTCCAAAGTTGAAGTGAGAGGCCAAATTTTACCTGTAACTGGATTAATACCTGTTGTATTTGGTGCGATGTCCGAACTATTAGGATTGCTTTGGTATTCAAAGAAGCATAATGAGAGCCATTCTGAATTTGTCTGGTTAATTAAATCTTCAATTGCATTGATTTGATTACCCTTAATATATCCATCATTAGTAAAAGAAGTATAGGAAAATCCTTTCAATTTTATTTTAGCCTTATTCGGATATAAGTCGAATTCATCGGTTGAACAGGCTGCAATAATGAAAACTAAGCATAGTATTGAAATTAACTTATTTACTTTCAGCTTTGGCAAATTTCTTGATAAATATTTACTTGTGGTATTTACCATACCGTTTATTAACAATAATAATGCTATAATGTTATTTAAATTCCAGATATTTTTCAAATAAATATCTTTCTATATACAAATATCACACTTTTATAAATTAGGAATTTATTCAATTATTCCAATATGAATTTTACAAATAATTCATGGTTGTTCAGCGATGTAACGGATAAATTTCAAATATTTTTCTTAATTTAGCATTTTATAAATATATTATTTGGTGTTGGTTTGGTTAATGTTCAACAAGTAAATAAATCACTTGCTCAATTAAAAAATAAAAATGGCAGTAATGGTAAAGCCTCAACTTCAATCATTATAGAAAAAATATTTTCTTTCAAGAGAAAAACTCCACTTATCAGTGTAATTATTCCTGTATTACAGGAAGAAAAACTAATAGAATCTACTTTAAAATTATATTCTGTCGAATTAAGAAATAAATATAATATTGAAGTTATTGTTAGTGATGGCGGCAGTAGTGATAGAACACTCGGCATTGCCGAAAAATACGCTGATATAATTATTAAGCATAATGGAAATCATAGGCAGACTATTGCCGAAGGCAGAAACAAGGGTGCCGAAGCCTCAAAAGGTGATGTTCTCGTTTTTATTAATGGTGATACATTTCCACAAAATCCTGAACATTTCTTTCAATTTATCCATAAATGGTGTAATGAAAATACACTATATGGAAAAGCATCTGCTCTTGCATGTCCTGTATATGTAGCTCCCGGCGAGATACTTTTCAAAGACAAAATCTTTTATAAGCTTCATAATTTCTATATCTGGCTTTTAATTTCAGTTGGAATGGGAATGGGAAGAGGAGAATGTCAGATAATTAAAAGAGAAGAATTTTTCAGTGTTGGTGGGTATAATCCTACCATTGCCGCCGGTGAAGATTTCGATTTATTCAGAAGAATAAGTAAAATCGGGAAACTCGGCTTTGCCAAAGAAATTCTTGTTTACGAATCACCGAGGAGATTTAGGAAGTATGGATATTTGAGAATCTTATTGTCATGGACAGTTAATTCTTTATCAGTCATTTTTAGAGGAAAATCTGTTTCCAAAGAATGGGAAGCTGTGAGATAATTTAGAATTTTTTCTGAATAATATACACAATCCGTTGAGCATTAATCTAGAAATTTATTGAGTTTTTTGTTAACATGCAGGTTGTCTAAATGAGAGAAGTCATCGGTGTGTGTCTCGGGTCTTCTACAGTTTCATTTGTGAAAGCAATGAAGAACGCCGAAGATATTATACATATAAAAGATGTTCTTTCAATTGCACACAATGGCAATCCGAAAAAAATATTTCTTGATAATCTAACCACCTTCAATCAAAATAAACTCCCTGTTGTTGTTACGGGCAGGAAATTAAGATTTATGTTAAACCTGGATTCGATATCTGAACCGGAAGCAACAGAATATGCCCTTGAATATATAAACAGGACAAAAGAAGAATACACTGCAATTGCCAGCCTTGGCGGTGAAACCTTCATGGTTTATAATCTCGATGAAACCGGTAAGATTGCGTCATTAGTAACAAAAAATCAATGTGCTTCGGGGACAGGTGAATTTTTTCTTCAGCAAATAAGCCGTATGAACCTTGCTCTGAATGATGTTTATGAACTGGCAAAAGATTCGGACCCGCACAAGGTCTCGGGCAGGTGTTCGGTGTTCTGTAAATCAGATTGCACACACGCTTTGAATAAGGGTACTCCAAAGGGTGAAGTAACTGCCGGATTATCTTTGATGATGGCTGAAAAAGTTGAAGAGTTATTGAAAAAGACTCGTGGCGGAAAAGTTCTTGCTGTTGGAGGAGTAACCCAAAATTCAATTGTAATGAATTTTCTTAACGGCAAAGCCGGTGATGTTCATATACCAAAGGAAGCTCCTTACTTTGAGGCTCTGGGGGCTGCTATATATGGGTTAAAAAATGGTACTAAGCCATTGGAATCTTTTGATAATATTTTTTCGACAAATAAATCATCATTTGTTTTCCATATGCCTCTTTCAAATTTCATTGACAAAGTAACATTTAAAGATTCTGAAAGAGATACTGCGAAAGAAGGCGATATCTGTATTCTTGGGCTTGACGTTGGTTCGACAACCACAAAAGCTGTACTTATAAGAGAAAGTGATGATAAAATTCTCGCTTCAATCTATCTTTACACACACGGCGACCCGGTTCGTGCTTCTCGTAAATGTTATGAGGAACTTCTAAAACAAATAAATGTAAATATTAAAATAATAGGTCTCGGTACAACAGGCTCAGGCAGGCACATTGCTGGTTTACATGCATTGACTGAAAGTGTAATCAATGAAATTGTAGCTCATGCCGCCGCCGCAGTTTATTATGACAGCGAAGTTGATACCATATTCGAAATCGGTGGTCAGGATGCTAAATATACTTTCATTGTTAACAAAGTTCCAGCAGATTATGCAATGAATGAAGCCTGCTCGGCAGGTACAGGTTCTTTTCTCGAAGAGTCCGCATGGGAATCGCTTGCTGTTAAAGTTACAGATATAGAGCCAATAGCTATGAAAGCCACAATGCCTCCGAATTTCAGTGACCAATGTTCTGCTTTTATCAGTTCTGATATTAAAACCGCATTACAGGAAAATATAAGTAAAGAGGATATTGTCGCCGGACTTGTTTATTCTATATGCCTGAACTATGTCAACCGTGTTAAAGGTAACCGTCCTGTCGGAAAAAAAGTTTTTATGCAGGGTGGTGTCTGCTATAACAAAGCTATTCCAATCGCGATGGCTGCACTTTCGGATAAGGAAATAATTGTACCTCCCGACCCGGGTCTGATGGGTGCATTCGGTGTTGCTCTTGAAGCCAAAGAAAAAATCAAACTTGGATTTATTAAAGAAAAAGAATTTTCATTAAAGGAACTTGCTGAACGCGAAGTCAAATATAAAAAGCCTTTCATTTGTCCCGGCGGAAGAGAAAAATGCGATTTAAAATGCTCTGTAAATATTATTGAAATTGAAAGTAGAAATTATCCCTTCGGTGGTGCCTGCAATAAATATTACAATGTACTGCATAAACAAAATGTTGATGCTAATAAATTCGATTTTGTTAAGAAACGTGAGGAGCTTCTTTTCAATAAATATGCTCCACCTTCCGAATTATCAGAAAATGCAAAAACAGTCGGAATAAATTTATCATTTCATACTCACACTATTTTCCCTCTGTTTTATAATTTTTTCACAAAGCTTGGCTTTAAAGTTATTCTACCCGACAAAGTTGAAGACGAAGGATTAGAGCGGGAACTGAGTTCCTTCTGCTATCCTGCTCAGTTATCACTCGGTCTGTTTCAGGATTTAATTAATAAAAAACCTGACTATTTCTTTGTTCCTGAAATATTTGAAATGTATGTGGAAGATGCAGATTATCACAGGCTCGATTTCAACTGCACTTGCGTTTTTGTAAGCGGCGAACCATTTTACATTAAACAAGCATTCAAAGACTGCCATATAGAAGAGAAATTAATTACGCCCTTCCTGAACTTTGCTAATGGCTTTGCTCAAGAAATCGAATCTTTTGTAAAAGCAGCAAAGCAAATTGGAATTGAAGATGAAAAACAAGCTCAAGAAGCCTACGTTTATGCACTAAAAATGCAGGATAATTTTTTTAATGAACTTTTCAAAATGGGAGAGGAATTTCTTGAATTTTTAAAAGCTAATCCTGATGAGATGGCTGTGGTTCTTGTCGGCAGGCCTTATAATTCATTTACAGAAACTGCTAATAAGGGCATTCCTCAGAAGTATGCATCACGCGGAGTTTATGTTGTTCCTTTTGATATGTTCGATTACCGCCCTGAACAAATTGATGATAACCAGTATTGGGAAGGTGGAAAGAAGGTGTTGAAGGTTGCAAAACTAATCAAAAATCACCCCCAGCTTTTTGCAACATTTATTTCAAATTATTCCTGCGGGCCCGATTCAATGCTACTCACGACATTCCGTTCAATCATGGGAACTAAACCCTCACTCACACTTGAATTAGACGGGCATACGGCGGATGCCGGCATTAACACACGCATTGATGCCGCACTTGACATTATAAAAAATTATCGAAAAATATCCTCTACGGTATCAGACCCTGATTATAGCGATTATACTCAGGCTTTTATTGAATTTGATTCTGTACAGGGTTATTTTGTTGCTTCAGACGGAAATAAGGTTCCGCTTTCTGACCCAAGAGTTGATATTCTAATTCCATCAATGGGTGACCTTGCTGCATCACTATTTGCAGCAGGATTAAGAAGCCAGGGTTTCAATGCTATTCCTATGCCTGAAGGAAGTTCTGAGATTCTGAAATACGGCAGGGCTGTGTCTTCAGGGAAGGAATGTCTGCCATTACTTCTTTGTGCAGGCTCATTAATGCACTATCTTGAAAATAAATGGGATGGCATACAGTATGTTGCATTCTTCATCATTCAGGGTGCAGGTAACTGCCGTCTGGGACAATATCCTGTTTTTCTAAGAGAACTTATTAAAAGAAAAAAAATAAAAGATGTCACAACTCTTGCCTTGATGAATGAAGACGGTTTTGCCGGCTTGGGACCTAAGTTTTCTCTCAGAGGTATTCAGACAATCATAACAAGTGATGTTATGGATGACATCCGTTCCGGTATAATGGCTAATGCTGTGATTCCTGAACAAGGGCTTGAAATCTTTTATGAAGAATTTGACAAAGTTGCAAAAATTATCGAATCAGTTCCCGATGGTATTTATAAAGCACTGAAAGAATTTTCAAAAGCTATCAGAAAAAAAATTCCATGGAAAACTCATATCGAGGATTCGAAGTATATCGCTTTGCTCGGTGAAATTTATGTCAGGCGTGACCATTTCTCACATAAATGGCTGAACAAACGCTTTGCCCGGCAGGGATTCATTGTCAAAGATGCATATATCAGCGAATGGATTTTTTATGTTGATTACCTTATCAGCAGACAACTCCTTGAACCGGAGGCATCCTTCAAAAAGAAAAAGGAGAGATTGATTCGTACTTCATATATGAGATATGCTGAGTGGCGAATTAAGAAAATTTTAGCTAAGAGCGGTTATTATAAATTCTCTCGGACTAAGATAGCTCCTCTACTTGCTCACAGCAAACATATCATACCTCTTGAATTTAAAGGTGAACCTGGACTGACTCTCGGCATTGCCTTGCATGAAACTATCGAGAAGTATTGCGGAGTGATTAATCTTGGTCCATTCGGCTGTATGCCTACGAGATTTTCCGAATCGGTCTCTATTCCCGAAATGAAAATCGAAAATAAAATCCATGCAAAAAGACTGAATGACCCTGATTACAATTTACCCGAAAATATATTTAACGGTAAAATGAATATACCCTTTCTAACAATCGAAACCGATGGGAACGTCTATCCTCAAATCATTGAGGCAAGGCTTGAAACCTTTACTTTACAGGCTGAACGTATGGCTCAGCTTATGAAAAAAATGAAAAATGGTAATTAATTTGTAATTTTAAATTGAATTAATTTGAATTTCAATTTTTGATAAATAATTTCTCAATACTGTCATTCCTGCGAAAGCAGGAATCCACTTAGCCTCAAACTCTATGGATTCCCTCTTTCGAGGGAATGACATATTCGGGATGAGGTGTTTAAAAAAAATAATAAATTTAATTTATGAAAACATACAAAGATTCCGGTGTTGACATCGAAGCAGGGGATGAGACAATAAGAAGAATTAAACCTCTTGTGAAATCCACTTTCAATAAAAATGTTCTTGCTGATATTGGTTTATTCGGCGGCTTCTATGAGGCGAATTTTCCCGAATACGAGCATCCTGTTCTCGTAGCCAGCACTGACGGTGTCGGCACAAAGCTGAAAATTGCATTTATGACCGGAGTACACGACACAGTGGGGCAGTGCCTCGTGAACCATGGTGTCAATGACATTCTCAGTTGTGGAGCAAAGCCTTTATTCTTCCTCGATTATTTTGCAACAGGAAAGCTTGAACCTACAGTTGCCGAACAAGTCATTTCAGGTTTTGTCAAAGCCTGTCGCGAAAATGGCTGTGCATTAATCGGTGGCGAAACTGCCGAGATGCCCTCGATGTATCAGGAAGGGGAGTATGATGTTTCAGGAACAATCATTGGAGTTGTCGAGAAAAGTAAAATCGTTAACGGGAAAAATATTATACCTGGAGATGTGTTAATTGGACTTCCTTCCACAGGTTTGCACACAAACGGCTATTCACTCGCAAGAGCTGTCTTACTCGAAAAATATCCTGTTACTCAATACTTCGATGAACTCGGCTGTACACTTGGCGAAGCATTACTCAAAGTACACCATTCCTATCTGCATGTCGTAACGCCGTTGCTTGAAACAGGTTTCATAAAAGGAATTTCGCATATCACAGGCGGCGGAATTATCGGTAATACAAAACGCATACTTCCCGAAGGAACATCACTCAATATAGACTGGAACTCATGGGAAACACTGCCGATTTTCAAACTCATCCAAAAAGAAGGAAACATATCTGACGAAGAAATGCGACTCACATTCAACCTCGGAATAGGAATGCTCCTCGTTGTTGACAAATCAAATGTTGCTCAAATATTATCCTTATGTGAAAAAGAAAAACCAGTTCTAATTGGGAGAATAAAAAATTAGGCAGTAGGTGTTTAGACTGTTAGACTGTTAGGTTGAATTAATAAAACATAACCATTGTTATCGCATAGCGATTAAATATTAGTAGTAGAAAATAAATCCCCGCCTCCACCCTTATCCCGTTTCCCCTGTCATTCCGTACTTGATACGGAATCCACAGCCTCACCCACAATAGATGAATTTCCCTTCCTTGAGGAAGGGTTTGGGTAGGTGTAAAAATCAATATAACCATTGTTATCGCATAGCGATTAAATATTAGTAGTAGAAAATAAATCCACGCCACCACACTTATCCCGTAGGGATTATATATCTGTTGTGAATTATGATTGAATGAGATGCAAATAAAAATATATCTGTTTTCGTCTAATTTAAAAAATATAATAGGAGTTTACAATGATTGATGTTCAAACAGCATTTAAAAAAGCAAAAGAGTATTTTACAAATCTTTACGATTCAAATGAAGAAGTTACTGTTTATAATGTCTTAATTGAAGAAGTAACTCAGGAAACAATTAGCGGCATACCTGATTGTTGGGTAATTACACTTGGTTTTAATATTTTAAAGAAAAAACTTAAAGAAGAAGATAGTTATTTATCTGATGTATTAGGCCTCTATAACCAGCAATTAAAGGATAGGAAGTTTAAAACAATTATTCTTTCTCCAGACGGTGACTTCATTGCAATGAAGATTAGAGGAGTGGAATATGCCTGAAACACTCTGGCATATTTATGAAGATCTGTTTAAAAAATACAAAAGCAAGGGAGTAATAATTGACAGTAATCTGGTTCTTTATTTTTTTATTGGAAGCTATGATAATAACTTGGTCAATCGTTTCAAAGTAACAAAAAAATTCGGAATAGCAGGTTTTGAAATTCTTTGGAACTTAATTGATCATTTTGATAAAATAATTACAACACCGCACATATTAACTGAAATCAGCAACCTTTCTAATAAACTTGAAGGTATTTACAAAGTAGAATATTTTAATTTGTTTTTTCAAAAACTTGAAACTATTGATGAGTTATTTTTACCTGCTAAAGATAACTTTGCTGACGATAGGTATAGAAAATTTGGACTTACTGATGCTGCAATAGTAAATTTATCAAAAACTAAATCTTATCTTGTTTTAACCGATGATATTCCTCTTTATCAAATCCTGTTAAAAAGTGAAATTGATGTAATTAACTTTACTCATTTATTTGAATACAAATTTAGTTTTGATGAAGTATATTAATATTACTCTGTCATGAGCTTACCGAAGGTCTCAGGCTGAGAGGGAAAATCATCATAATCACACAAATCACAGTTCCGACAATTTGCGTCCTCCGCGTCCTTCGTGTCCTTAGTGCCTTCTCTTCGTGCCCTCTATGTTAAAATTTGCCTCTTCCCCCATCAACCTACAGTCTAAACACCTACAGTCTAACAGTCTATATTTTTAAAATCCTTTTAAAACCGTTTTCTTGACATATCATCCCCACATCCTTATCTTTGCACCGCTTGTTCTTTGCTAAACAATGTCGGGCTGTATCAGCCGTTACCAAGATGCTCTGCCACTTATTAATTATGATTGCCCCCTTTTTTCAAAGGGGGATTAAGGGGGTTTTATTCAATCTTAATATATCCATCATTCGTAAATCGAAATTCGTTAATCGTTATTCTTAATTCTTAATCTTGTCCTTTTCTGTCACACCCAATAGGACAAAATGAGACAAATCGGACACTTAAAAACCCCGTCAAAAACGTATGATTTGTACAAAAACGTATGATTTTGTCTTTCCATAACCACTATTCAATGAATTTATAGTGGATTTAATTTTAAATTTAGAATTGAAAATTTATTGAAAATTGAAAATTAGAAATTGTAAATTGAAAAAACAAAATAGTGAAATACCTGCTCCGGATGCACGAAATGCACGTTTTGGCTCAAAATAACCAAAATTTGACTCTGTGAAATCTGTTTAATCTGCTTAATCAAAGTTCAGACAATTTCATCTTCTCTATTGGATTTTTAATCGTTGCATTAAATTTAATATTAAACGGTTTACTGATTTCACCGAGTGTGGCTCCTGCTTTTACGGCATTTAATGCCGATTCGAAGGAATTGATTGGATTATCATTGACGGTATCATTTAGCACATCCAACAATTTAGACACCTTCATGTTGTCTCGTTTTTCAATATGCACCCTAAGTGTTGAATGTATTTGCTTAAAAATTGCGTTGTAGTCTATTTCTGTTGCTTCTATAGGCTTTTCATTTGGGTTTGGATATATATTTGTACCGATTAAAACATCTTTCTTCTTATTGAAATTAAATAACCTTTCATACTTGACTTTTTCTATTTCTTCTTTTATGAAACCATTATCGAGAGCTTTATAAAATCCACCCTTTTTTTCAACTTCCTGGAACAATTCCCAAGCCTTTTTAGCAAGTTCGTTGGTCAGATTCTCAATATACCAGGAACCGCCCGGAATGTCTGTAATTCCTGTCAAATCACATTCTTCCATCAATACAAGCTGAGTGTTGCGTGTTATTCTTCTTGAAAACTCATTAGGAATACCAAAGGCATTATCAAAGTATTGTAGATTGAGGCTATCGCATCCACCAAGTATAGCAGAAAGTGCTTCACCTGTATTTCTGAGGATATTAACATAAGGGTCATGTTTTGTTTTGTTCCATTTGCAGGTTTCAGCATGAATAAATACTTTTTGTGAATCTTCATTTCCCCCAAAATGTTTAATTATTTTTGACCAAAGCAACCTCGCTGCCCTAAGTTTTGATATTTCAACGAAAAAGTTAGGTCCAATTGAATAAGAAAGTCTAATTCTTTTTGCCGCTTCATTAATTTCAATCCCTCTACTTATTAACTCTTTTAAATATAAGACAGTTTCGCTCATTGAGAAGGCAATTTCCTGAACTGCATTTCCACCAGATTCGTTGAATAAATTTCCATTAATTGTTATTACTGAAAATGGACATTTTTTTGAATGAAGCCAAGTAATCAAAGAAACAATTTCATCAAAGAGCAATTCATAATCGTATGGAAATTCATGTTTTTGTGCTAGTACGGACAATGGGTCATAATGGAATCCACCGGATAATTTTTTTATATTTATTTTATTATTTAAAAGATATGATAAGAAAACAGATGCTATGGAAGTAAGGTTTGTTGATGTCTTGATATAAATCGGATACTGTTCAGCGTCAATATTTTTCAATGTCTTTTCAAAATCATCCGAGAAAAATATTGAAATACCATTTCGACCAACCTTCACTTTGATTGAATCTTCGGGATTAAATCCGAAAGCCGAAGCATCATCAAGTGCTATACTAATAGCATTTTGACCATTTATAAGATTTTCTGATAATGATTTATTAAATTCTTCAGGTAATGGTAAAGGAATTTCTTGAGCTATTTCCCATTGATTTGAATGAATTAATTTATTTCTTTTTAAATTATGATATAATCCTGGAAGAGAATTAATTTGAATATGTAAATCACTAATATCATCTTTAAAATAAATGGGTTTAGTTATAATATTTTTATATAATTTATTAACATAATCATCTAATTTATTATTTAATATCGAATTAGATAATTTCTCCCACTCTCCATAATTGGTTCTTTGAAAATCCTTAAGTAGGTGCACCTGAAATGTAGGGACACAAGATTTTGTATCCATACTTTCATTTTGTATTCCTACATTTTTTAATTTGTCTTTCATCTTTTTAATTCATTTAACAAATAATTTAAATTATCAAAATCATACAAATCACAGTTCAGACAACATTATTAACAAAAAAGGCAAAAATGAAAAGTAGGGACACAAAATCTTGTGTCCCTACTTACAAAATTAATAAATTGCACACTATTTTTAAATCATTAAAAATGCGTCTCCATAAGCAAAAAAGCGGAAGTTGCTTTTCATTGCCTTTTTATATGCTTTATACATTTCTTCTTTGCCTGCAAAAGTCGCAGTCATAAGTAAAGACGGTGATGCAGGCGGCTGGAAATTGGTAAGGAATTTACCAACGATTTTAAAATCGAATGGCGGATAAATAAATTTATCCGTCCAGCCTTTATTCGGCTTTACCTGGCCTGATGTCAGCACTGACGATTCAAGAGCCCTTACAACGCTCGAACCAACTGCCATTACTTGCTTTTTCGCTTTCAACGATTTATTGATAATTTCTGCCGATTCCCTCGAAATCGTAAAGAATTCCGAATACATTCTATGTTTAGTCAGGTCTTCGACTTCAATCCTTTCGAATGAACCTTGTCCAATGTTTAGTAATACTTTGGCTATTCTAATACCTTTAGCTTCTATTTCTTTCAGGAGTTCTTCGGTAAAATGCAATCCCGCTGTTGGTGGTTGAATTGATGCAAGGTGATTTTTATTAGCAAAAACGCACTGATAAGTTTTTTTGTCATGTTCTGTCGGCTCTCGCTTTATATATTCGGGAAGCGGCATTTCTCCTATTTTTTCAATTATTTTAAACAGGTTGCCATCAAAGCTGAACCTGACGGTTCTGCCTCGTGATGTTGTGTTATCTATGACTTCGCAGTTGAATTTATTATTGTCGAAATAAATTTTATTACCGATTCTGACTTTTCTTGCAGGCTCGACAAGTACGTCCCAAATTCGTTCCTCTGATTTCAGTTCTCTCAATAACATTACTTCTATTTTCGCATTTGTCTTTTCTTTTTTACCAAACAAACGGGCAGGGAAGACCTTTGTATCATTCACAACAAGACAGTCGCCCTTATTAAGATAATCTATAATGTCTTCGAATACTCTTTCTTCAATTTTCCCGTTACTTCTGTTGAGCACCATCAATTTTGCTGAGTCTCTCGGCTCGGCAGGGAATTTTGCTATTAGGTTCTTGGGAAAATTGTACTTGAATTCTGATAATTTCATATTTAATCTATCCTACTAAAATTTATGAAGATGCGTTTACAATTATTGCTCATGTACAGGTAGAATATTTTCTGCCCTTAATTTGGTGTTTGTAAGAAATTCAGAAAAATAAATCTTATTATTTTCAAATTGTTAATTATACACTATACAAAAATACAACAATTCAATAGCTTACATCAAGAACTTTTTTTATTAATTTCGACTTAGGGACAGAACAATGACTAATTTATTGCTAATTAGAGACAAAATTTTGTTATATAAATTCAATAAAGGACAGAATGATGTTCTGTACCTACGTTTTCATAAGCATTAGGAAGGTTATGAAACTTCCCCTACATTTTTTGATTTTGTTGATAATTCGATAAATTCATTCATTCTCTTTAAAAACTCGTTTGGCGAAGGCAATTTCCCTTCTAAAAGCAAGGCACCTTCGTAAAGCTGCAATATAGCATTATTAACAAGTTCAGGATTTGAGTTTGCAATAAATAAAGAATTGATATTTCTAATAATATTATGTGAAGTATTAACCTCCAGGATTCTTTTAGAATGAGTGAAGTTTTTATCTATGTATTGCATCATTTTTTCGACCTGCGGGTCAAAACCCTGCTTACCAACAACTAAGGTAACGGCAGAGTCAACCAGCCTGTTTGATTCTATGACATCCTCCACTTTATCTCCGAGAACTTCTTTAAAATAATCGAGCAAGCCTTTATTACTTGTATCACTGGATTTTTCTTCTTTATTTACTTTTTTAATATCAATATCGGCTTTCTCAATGGATTTAAGTTGCTTTTTGTCATATTCAAATATATAAGGGATAGTGAAAACATCAACGGGGTCTGTAAGATACAAGACCTCCAGCTCATTTTTTCTGAAATACTCAAGATTTGGATTCATCTCTATCAAATCTCTATGGTCACCCATTATGTAATATATTTCTTTCTGTCCTTCAGCCATTCTTTGAACATATTCTTTAAGTGATACCTTTTCACCTTTTGGCCTCAATGAAGTTTCATATCTTAGCAGTTCGATTAATTGAACTTTATGAGTAAAATCAGCATTGATGCCTGTTTTTAAAAGAGAACCGAAATTGTTATAGAATTTTTCATATTTTGCTTGAGCGTTTTCAGCCCAGTCTTCAAGTTGTGCAAGTATTTTTGATACCAACACATTTTTTATCTTTGTGATAACCGGGCTTGACTGTGTAACCTCCCTGGAAACATTAAGGGGTAATTCTTCGGTATCAACGACACCTTTAACGAATTTCAGGTAATCGGGAATTAATTCTTTGCAATTATCCTGAATGAATATCCTGTTTGAATAGAGTTGAAGCGACTTTTCAAGAGCATCCTGAAAAAGAGATGGTGGGGCAGTTTCTGGAATAAAAATCAAAGCCCTAAAATTTAGAATGCCTTCGATATTTAACAGAAGATGAGCCATTGGCGGGGTAGAATCATTCGATATAAAAGTATAAAAATCATTTAGTTCTTCATCTTTTATATCTTCTTTTTTCCTGTGCCAAAGTGCAGAAACAATATTAACTTTTTCAGCATTAACATAAACAGGGAAATCAACGAAGTTAGAATATTTCTTTAATATACTTTTTACTTTCCAGGGTTGAGCAAATTCTTTATATTCATCTTTTAATTTAAAAGATATTTTTGTTCCTCTCGGTTTATTTTCAATTTCTTCTACAGTAAATTTATCTTCTCCAAAAGATTTCCAAAGATAGGTTTTGGAATTTGGAACTGCATAAGTAGTTTCGATATTAATCTCATCGGTAACCATAAAAACTGAGTAGAAGCCGACTCCGAATTGCCCTATAAGATTTGCATCGAGACTCTTATTTTCTTCCTCCATTTTCTTAAAAAACTCGAGAGTTCCCGAACTTGCTATTGTTCCGATTCTGCCGATAAGGTCTTCCTTAGTCATACCTATACCGGTATCGGTAATAGAGAAAGTATTTTCTTTTTCATCAATATCTATATTGATTTTAAGTTCAGAATCAGGGTCGAGTATGTTACTATCTGTCAATCGCCTGAATCGTATTTTGTTCAGTGCATCAGATGAATTTGATATAAGTTCTCTAAGAAAAACCTCAGGATGCGTGTAAAGTGAATGAACTATTAAATGAAGCAATTGCTTCATCTCTGCTTTGTATTCGAATTCATTTTTTGCTTTTACTTCATCGGATGTAATGTCTAATGTTTCATTATCAAGCATTATTATTCCTTGAAATTGTTTAGAATTTTACAAATTCGTATGAATTGGACGAATTCTTTATTCTATTATTGATAGTTATTAGTTCATGATTAATTTTAAAATATCAAATTTCAGCAACTATTCCGATACTCGGAAGAATACCAAAAGAGGTTTGGTATTTTGGTTCTTTATTTCTATAATCCCATCTAACAGCAGAAACATTTTTCTTCCCGTAAAGATTTTGAATATCTATATAAGTTATCAACATAAAACCTGAAAAGTTCCAGATTTTATCAATCCTGAAATCCATGCTGTGCGATGCAGGTAAACGTTCACCTTCATTAAATCTGCTGAAATCAAGTTTTCCAATATTAGTTCCTTGGTTATAAAAAGGTGTTGTCGGCAAACCGGTTGAATAACGAAATTTTGCAGAAATTTCCCATTCATTGTTAATCCTCCATGCTGCAGCCAAATTGATTATTGCAAGTGCATCATAGGAACCCGGTCTAAAATCACCAACTAATGATTTAAATTTTGACTCTCCAATGGTTAAACTAAACAATCCTGATAATGGTATTTCACTAAGCTTTTTCTGAATAAAAATTTCAAATCCTCTTGCTAACCCCACTCCCTTACTTACTAATGGCTCAAGTCCGAAGGGTATATCATATGTTATATCATCAAATCCCGAAGGAGCAAGAACTGCAGTTGGTCTGTATAATCGGGCAGGGTAGTTGTCGTAATATTTATAGAATAACTCAACCTGTACTTTTACATCTTCAAGTAAAGTATGGTCAAATCCTAATACAATCTGGTCAGAACGAATTGCATTTAGTTTTTCGGGTGAACCACCAAGAAACCAAATATAAGATGGGGATTGATAATATCTGCCAAGGCTCATTGTGAAAGCTGTTACCTCATTTAGTTGATACAAAACAGAACCTCTCGGTGACAAATACCATTGAGTTTCGAGTAAGTTATTATATTCAAGTCGTCCTCCAATAGTTAGCTTGAAGTTCCCAAATCCGGCAGTCATGCTTGCATAGGTTGCATTTTTATAATCTGTAAAGTTAGTATCAATATATAATTCTCTTGGAATTCCTATTGAGTCGGTTCTCATAAATCCCGGAATAAGAATTTCATAAGCAAGATTAGTAGCCCATTTCACCTGATTCCCAATCAAAAATTCTATCTTCGGTGAAATCATATAATCTAATTCAGTTTTAAGTGAGGTTTCACTTTCTTTAGAATTATTTTTAAATACTGTGTTTAACAAAGAATCATTCTGGAAAGTGGTATAATTTGTATATGTCTCACCAAGTGTAACGTTGATAAAACCATTGCCAAGTAAATGCTGCCATGTTAATCCTGAAAAGTATTGCTTCTGATTTGGAACAGCTACAGTACTGTTCTTGAAGCGATTATCAAGGCTGTCATTATTAAGACTTACATCATCCAATGCTCCAATTGCAATAAAAGATATAGAATTGGATTTGTCTAATTTATATTTTGCTTTTCCAATAAAATCCCAATATTCAGGTATAAATCCAAAACCTGCGGCTTTAAAAATGAAATCAAGATAACTTCTTCTTGCCCCAAAAATAAATGAACCTTTATCAGAAATTGGACCTTCGAAATTAAGCCCGAATCCTGTAGCTGATAGCACAGCCTTAGCACCAAAACTTTCTTCATTTCCGTTTCTTAATATAATATTTGTCAAAGATGAAGTTTTATCACCATATTTTGCTCCAAAACCACCGGCTGAAAATGTTACATTTTTAACAAAATCAATATTAATCAGTGATAAGGGACCACCGCTTGTGCCTTGAGTTCCGAAATGATTGATATTTGGGATCTCAATATTATCAACAATGAATAAATTTTCAAAAGGTGCTCCACCACGAACAACAAGGTCATTTCTACCGGGCTGGGTAACTCCTACACCCGGTAAAAGTGATATTGCACGGATAACGTCCTCACTTACTCCCGGTGTTCTTTTTATCTCTTCACCGCTGAATGTTTGTGTACTTGTAACAGCTTCTGATAATTTAATAAAGTAAGATGAACGAACTTCGGTGCCTTCCAGCTCAATCACTTTCTCAACAAGTTGAATTTCAAGTTGTACCGGCATTGCAGTTGATACAATGACATTTGATTGATTATAAACTTCATAACCCAGAATTGAAAATCTGACAGTATAAACTCCCGCAGGTATGTTTCTTATAATATATTTTCCTTCTGCATTAGTTATAGCTCCGAGTTTTATGTTTTCAATCTTTACCGTTACACTTCTTATTGGATTCTTTGTTATAGCTGAAATCACTTCTCCTGAGATAATGCCTGTTAATTTATCTGATGTTTTTTCCTGTGAATATGTAGTATTTAATATTGAAATAAAAATAAGGTAAACTAAAATATATTTTCTCATATTAACCAATAATATTTGTAAAATTTCAAAATAATTTTCGTAATAACGGATAAGTTCAATCTTATTTTATAATTAATTTATCTGAATATGATAAAAGGATAATTTTTACAATTATATTTTATGAAGTAAATCCCGGATGTTAAATCGTTGACTTGCAATTCATAATATTCTGATGTGTTATTAATATCAATTTTATTTAAAAGGTGTCCGATTGAGTTATAAATTGAAAACGATTCTCCAATTCCTGATGGAATATCTATTCTTATTTTTATAATATCATTTGCAGGGTTAGGTGAAATATTAATTTCATTTTCCATTACTTTAGAATACTCTTCAACTCCTGTTGCAGGGTCGTACATATATACGCCATTTTTGTGAACTGCTGCATAAAGTCTACCTATTTTATCACTTATTATTGCCTGGACAGAATTAATAATTAAACCATCATTTACTAGTTCCCATCTAATTGTCTCTAATTTGGTGCGATATATCCCACTATCTGAAGTTGCAACATAAACAAATTCATCCTGTGAATATATAATGGATAATAATACAGTACCTTCTAATCCGATATTTGACCAATTTGCACCATTATCTTTTGATAAAAAAACACCTTTATCCTGGGTTCCTGTAATAATATCTCCGTTTTTTGTTACACATAAAACATTTATAAATGGAGCATCCAATCCTTCATTAACTTGAATCCAATTATCACCGTCATCCTCAGATTTGAATATTCCAGCACCTGGTGTACCTGCAAATAAAAATCCATTAGGAGCCTTAACTAATGAATAAATAACATAAGATTTCAAGCCCTTATTAATTTTTATCCATTTTGATGAGTCAGGTTCATACCTGAAAATACCACTTCCACCTGTTCCTGCAATTACTTTATTCTTTGCATTTATTGTCATTGAGAAGATTTGCTTATCCACTAACCCTTCATTAATTTGAGTAAAAGTAGCACCATTATCAGTCGAGTAAAATACACCACTACTATAAGTACCGACATAATAATTATTAGAAGAGTCAATAGCAAGTGATAAAATATACTTATTTGTTATACCTTCCCCAGAACGAGTCCATGTGTTAGAATCTTCATCAAAAATATAAATGCCATCCGAATATGTACCGGACATTAATTTCCCATTTTTATCAATTTCAAATGAAGTAACATCCAGATTATTTATTCCGGTGTTTGCTTTTTCCCATAAGATTGAAGAAGTATTTGTTTTAAATAATCCGGCTCCACCATCTGTCCCGGTAAACAGGATATTATCTTCCGAAAGCATCAAACATCGAATCCATAATTCTTCCAGATTTTCAATTTTTTGCTGCCAGGTATTCTCTGGCAATGGTTTTATAAAAAATGTACCGTCACCTTTTGTACCTGCAATTAGTTGTCCGTCATTCATCGGTAACAAAGACCAAACATCTAAATTTGTTAAACCATAATTAAATTCTTCCCATGAGCCGCCCTCATTAGTGGAAAGAAAAACACCCTTATTAGTCCCTGCAAAAAGTAGTGAGTCCGATACAATAGCCATAGTTCTAACATCATCGGTCGTTAAACCTGCGTAAGAATTTTTCCAGTTATATCCTTTATCATTTGTATAAAAAATTCCATTTTTGGAGGAGCCTGCGAAGATATTACCTGTTTTAGTTACTGCAATTGCCCAAACATCATAATCATTCACACCCCCATATTCCCAGAAAATGCCATCATTAGTCGAAAGAAATATTCCGGCAGTACATGACCCAGCCCAAATTGTGCCATCCGAATCAAGAGCAAATGTTCTGAAGTCCATGCTTTTTAAATCAACATTAGCTTTATTCCATGTAATACCATAATCTGTTGACCTGAAAATACCTCCGCCATAAGTTCCTGCAAGTAAAGTATTGCTTTTTGTAAGAATGATTGCTCTTATATCGAGGTTGGATATTCCATTATTAATCGCTTCCCATTTTTCACCAGGATTTGTTGATGTGTAAACACCGGAACCCAATGTTCCTATGAATATTTGATTATCATTTCCCGTCATGCAAGTAATAATACCACCATAAATACCTTCTGTTTTTTTCCAATAAGGTTTTTCTTGTGAATGTAGTATGAAAGTAGTTAAGAAAAGAAATATTAAAATTGTAGGGGCAGAAAATTTTCTGCCCAATAAATCACGAAGGGTCAGAAAATTGAAAATTGAAAATTTATAATTGAAAATTGTATATCCAACAGTGTTCTGTCTAAAACATTTTATTTTATTATGATTATTCATATTTTTTTGTCATTAATATAATGTAAAGACACATCAAAAGCAAAAAGGTCTCAAACTTTCAAAAAGAATTATGAATTCTGAATTGAAACCATATGACCTTACCTATTCACAACAAACATCTTTGTTGTTCTTGCAGTAGGGGATTGCATAACAAGATAATAAATTCCACCCACTAATTTCTCAATGTTTGCATTAAGTTTTTTATTACCTGATTCAATTATACCTTCAAAAATAGTTAATACTTCTCGTCCTGATAAATCTGTAATATATAATTTCGTACTATTTGAAAAATCTTTTGAATTAATATTTATTGAAATGTTATCATGTGCAGGATTTGGATTTATACTAATGGCATCATTAATATTATTACCTTTTTCTTCAACGGAAGTTATAAGGTCAATTATTTTTGCTTTAAACAATCCACCACCATTGGTTCCGGTATAAATATTTTCATCTTTGACAGAAAGACAACGAATATCTAAATTTATAAGACCTGAATTGAATTGTTTCCAGTTTTGTCCTGAATTTGTTGATAGGAAAATTCCATCTCCTGAAGTTCCTGCAAGGATAATACTCCCGATTATTTTTAAACAATTAATATTTTTTCTTGTTGATAAAGTATCCAATTGTTGCCAGTTTTGCCCATTATTAGTTGATAAGTAAACTCTGCCATAAGTACCTGCATAGATATTACTGTCCTGAACAATCATACTATATACACAGGTATTTGTAAAGGATGTTTTTACCCAGTTATTACCATAATCTGAAGAAATGTAAATCCCATCATATGTACCGGCAAATAAATTATTTCCACTTAAAGAAAGACTTACTACCCATTTGTTTGTAAGCCCGTTATTCAGTTGTGTCCAGCTTGTTCCATTATCAGTAGTTCTATAAACACCATCTGCATTTGTTCCAATATATATATTATTATCAATTACAACAAGACATCTAATAGTTGGGTATTGATTTAATCCGGAATTGATTTGTACCCAACTTTTACCATAATTTATTGATTTATACATTCCACCAATAAAAATACTGGCAAATAAATCATTACCGCACAGGGCTATATTACCTACCTGAGAATTAATTAATCCTGAATTTAATTGCGACCAGTCATTGCCATCATTTGTTGTAAGAAAAACACCTAAGTTATTTCCAACAAAGATATTGCTTGAATCAAATGTTACACAATTGATATGAGTTTTCTCTAATAAAGTTGGTGACCATTTGGAACCGTTATCGGTTGTTTGAAATAAGCCTCCAGAAGTACCTGCAAAGATATTACTTTCATTAACAGCCAGACAGCGAACACTGGTGTTTACAATTTCAGAATTGATTTGCGTCCAGCTCGAGCTGTTATTTGTTAATTGATATACTTCTCCTTCGGAAGTCCCAGCATAAATATTGTTACTGCTTACAGCCAGACAATATACATGAGAATTATTTAAACCTATGTTTACTTGATTCCAGTTATTGCCATTATCAGTGGATAGAATAACTCCTTTTTGATTAGTTGCAGCATAAATATTACCTTCACAAACAGCCATACAAGGTACGTTAATATAATTTAGTTCAGAATTATATTGTGTCCATTGCACTCCATAGTCAGTGGATTTAAATAAACCGATATCAGTCCCTGCAAAAATTGTATCACCAATAATGGCAAAATTACGAACGAAATCATTTGTAATTCCTGAATTTGACTTTGTCCAGCTTATACCATTATCAGTTGATAAATAAACTCCCTCTCCAGATGTCCCGGCAAAGATATAGTTATCCAGAAAAGTTATACACAAGACAGGTGAATCCAAATTCTGTATTATAAGTTGTTCCCATTCCTGTCCCTTATTCGATGAGATAAAAACCTTTCCCCATGCCCCTGCAAATAAATTTGTTTCAATGACAGTAAGACAATAAAAATTAGTATTCAATAGACCTTTTTGTGTCCAACTTATGCCATAATCAGTTGATAAATAAATACCATCTCCATTAGTACCGGCAAAGACAATGCTGTCGCTTATCAATAAACAAGTAACTTCTTGTCCATAAGGACCATTGACCTGCTCCCATTGAGCTTGGAGAGATTGAAAAGCTATCAAGATGAAAGTTACAATCAATACAATTACTTTTCTCATTTTTTCACCTTTTATGTGTGAAAAATAATTTTTGCTTTATTTTTTTCGAATATTTGTCAATAATAGGAACAGAACAATGTTCTGTCCCTACATAATTTATTTTATTACAATCAATTTTCCGGTGTATGATTTATTTCCAATTATTAGTTGAAAATAATAAATTCCGGTTGGATGTCGCTTTGCATCCCACTTTACTAAATGATTTCCTGCATCTAATTTTTCGGATAATATTGTTTCTAATTCTATTCCTTCAATATTGAAAATATTCAAAGTTGTGAATCCTGGTTCTGGCAAATAAAATTCTATATTTGTTACTTTGTCAAATGGATTTGGAGAGGTTTTTACAAATAAACCTGAATTATCCACTTCCTCAATTCCAAGTATGCCTTCTGTTTTGAAATTATATGTTTGAGACCATTCGCTTTCGCCACCGTCATTTCCTGCTCTGACGTGCCAGTAATAAATAGTTCCTTCATCGAGGGATTTAAATAATTTTCTTGATGTAGATGTTATATCTGTTGCTTGATAATTTATCGAATCGGGATTAAAGACTTCCGATTTTGATAATTCGAGTGTATAGTAGTCTGCATTTGTGCTTTCTTCCCACGATAGAGATGGTCTTTTACTTACAGCAGTGTCTCCGTTTGCAGGTGATGTTAAAAACGGTTTGGAAGGTAAAGCCATAACCGTGAAGTTCCAAATTTCTGACCATTGACTTGGCTGTCCTTCGTTTATACCACGTGTTCGCCAATAGTATTTTGTATCGGGAATTAGATGTTCGGTAACAAGAAACGTTGTATCAAGCAGTCCGTAAAAACTTTGTACATCAGTTGAACAGGTTGGGTCAGTAGAATATTGCAAATCATAAATTGTAATACCTGGGTATTTAGCATAGTATTCGGATGTGTTCCAAATAAACTTCGGTTTAGCACTTATATTCAATGAATCGTTAGGTGGATTTTTCAATTTTGGTGCTAATGGTGTTGGAGTGCCGACAGTGAATTCCCATATACTTGACCAGTTACTGGTATCCGTATCTGAAAATGCTCTGGTTTTCCAAAAGTAAGTTTTATTTATTTCGAAAGTGCTACTATTTGAAGATGTTTGGGTTAATTCATTCTGATGCAATACAGTATCAGAAAAATCTTTTTTATTTGAAATGAGTATCTCATATTTTGTACCTTCGCTGACTTGAGACCAATCAAAAGCTACATCAGGCACCATCTTAGTTGTAAAGTTTAAAGGAGATAATAGCATTGGTGCTGTCAGTTTCATTCTCACCGGAGATTGCATATATGGAATTTTATATTTTGTATTAATTGCAAGTCCGGTGAATTTATTTGTTTGTCCATTTGGAAATTTTATAACAACGCTGTCAATCGTACTCACACTTCCTATTCCAAAATTCAATTCATTAGAACTTTGAGAACATCTTCCATTCATAACCGTACCAGGGAGGCTTCGGTAAAATTTTTGTCCTCCTGAATAAACCGTAACATTACTCCCGAATCCCTCATTAGGAACATTGTTTGCCGGACTCCCACTTAATCTGAATGCAATCCAGTAACCTTTGTTAGGCAAATCATTTCTGAATAATTTAAGGTTTTCATGACCACTGGCAACAATAATATCCATATCACCATCATTATCAAAGTCTAATCTGACAGGTGCCCATGCACCATGATTGTATGCACCGGTTTCCCATGTTACATCTTTCAATTTGAAATTTTTTGAAGGTCCCTGATTCAGATAAAACCTTGTGAACCTATCGTTTCTGGCTCCTTTAGCGTCATAAGAGTATTGAGCATGAACAAGGTCGAGATAGCCGTCGAGATTAAGGTCAGCCCAAACAGTTCCTGCATTCATTTCGAAGAATTTCAAGCCCATTTCGGAGTGCATATCCGTGAAAGTCCAGTTAGGCGGGCCATCATTTTTAAATAATAGCGAAGGATTTGAGTTTAATGCTCTTTCATCCGGATGACCAAGATTGCCGACACATAAGTCATCATAGCCGTCGTTGTTAAAGTCTCCCCAGTCAGAGCCCATGCCATGTCCAAATGCATTTGTATAATATGTGGGTATTCCTCTTGCACCTGTTGCGCCCCCAACTTCATCAAACATTCCGTTCTTTGCATTTCTGAATAACATATCAGGAGCGAGGCGGTAAGTTGCTACAAAAGCATCGGGCCAATTGTCATTGTTATAATCGCAGATGCTTGCTCCCCAGCAGTCATAGTATGGCGCCGGCTCGCCTGCAGAGATTCCTGCCGTATTCGTAACGTTTTCAAATTTCTTGTTTCCAATGTTTTTGAATAGTTGGTCGGGGTAATATACTTCAGGGTCGCCTGCTCTTCCATAAGCAATGTATAGGTCAAGTAAACCATCATGATTGTAGTCGAAGAACATTGGCGTAACAGTCGGCTGATTTAGTTTTATAATTGAGTCGGTTTCATCTACAAAAGATAAATTACCATTTCCAAATAAAATTTTATCGTTCAAGCCACCGTTTAATGCGAAATAATCAATGTTTCCATCATTATCAATATCAGCCCAGCTTGTTTGTCCAGCTTGAAGATTTGCCTGGGATGATTTATTTTCAAAAGTTGCATCACCATTATTTGAAAAATAATATGAGCCGACAGCTAAATCTTCAAATTCATTATTATTAAATCCTACAACGCTCACCATTGCACTCTTGATTGGACTGCCATTTCCATCAACTAATCCCGCTTCTTTTGTTACATCAACTAATGTTGGCGGGGGAGCTTGTGCAGTGGTTTCTCCGTCAGGAAAATCGTATTCGATTTCGAATCGTACCATGAAATTACCCTGAGACCGGGCAAAGATTGTACCTCTGATTCCTAAGAAATCCGGGTTAGGCCGTAGATCAACCAGCAGTGAATGTATTTCCTGTGTCTGAGATTGATTATCAAAGGTGAAATAAGGCCCGTTTTGTTTATTTCTGTGCTGGATTACGACACTGCAAATTCCATCTGCTCTGATATTGTCTGCCGATATATCAATTTCATACCAGCCGGGTGTTCCGGTATAATTTATTATCTTACCGTCGGCAAGTTTGTTTATATACCAGCAATAAGATGAAGGTGGATATGCTCCTTCGGCAGGGTCGCCTACAACCCAGATTGTGTCGGGAGCCGCAACAGTACCGCTAAGGTATAATTGAACTTTATTTATTTTACATGGCCCCGGAGGTTTCAGCATTACAGTTTCATCCCAGCCCAACGTATTAGCATTCGAGTACATTCCGGCGGGTATTCCGTTATCATATTTGAAAATAACAGGTGCAGAGTGTAAAGAGGAAAATAAAATAATAATAGAAACAAGTAAATAAATTGCCTTTTTCATTTTGAACCTCAAAGCTCATTATACATATTGTCAATTATTACTCTAAAAGTGTTTCAGAGTAAATAGAAAAATAGCAATTTTATTAATTCAATGTATAATTATTTTTTCTATTAGAATATCAATTACAGAATCCTATAATCTTCAAATCCTAAAAATCCTACTTCAGACACTTATTTTTCTTCCATCTAACCTTTTAACCACTTTTGAGTATATATACAATGCTATAGCAGCTAAAATTCCGATTCCTGCAAAATAATACCAAATATAATGAGCATGCTCGTAATATGGTGCAAGCTGGCTTGCAGTCAATCCTCTCAATCCTTCTTTATTCGGGTCGGGGCAGTAGGCATCGAGTAAAAATCCGGAGATGAAAAATCCTATGAAATTCGCAAAGAATGAATGTAGATGCGAAAATCCGAGATACATTCCTTCCTCACCCTTTGGTGCCTGAAGCGAAAAATATTCAAGAAAGCGGGGTGAGATGAAACATTCGGCAAGTCCCTGAATACCAATACCTATTATCATTGTAAGTGCGATCGGATGGAGTGTGAATAATCCGAACATGGAAATTGATGTTCCGGTCCATTGTGTCAGGAGAGGACTCATTGCCATTAGTACGGCAGACATCGGCATGAGTATCATTCCTATATTCATTGAAGTGATAGCCTTGAATTTTTTCATCCAATGAGTAATAAGCATGACAAAAATAATTACAGTGGCAGAATTAACATTGGAATACCACTCTGGTGAAGCATCTTTACCGACGAGTCTGATAATGTATTTAGGCATAGAAGCATACATTTGGTGCTGAATGATCCAGAAACCGGCAAGAATTAAAATCAGTGTAATCAATCTTGCATTTGTAACAACTTTGACAAATCCAGTCCAAATTTCTTTTGCAGATTTGCCTTGTCCTGTGGAATCAATGTTTTTGAAGAAGAAGAAAACAACAATTATTGCGATAAAAGTCATAATTGCAGAAAAATATCCTATGGCTTCCAAACCAATATCAATTCTGATTGGCTTTGCAAACATTTTGCCTGTAAATGCTCCGATATTGACAACAAAGTAAAAGATTGAATATGCTCTCGCTCTGTTCGTTTCAGATGAATTTTTAGCAACTGTGCCTGTTATTATAGATTTAATAAATGAGCCGCCAAACATAAGCAGAACAAATGCAGGAACAACAGTTGCTTTGTAAGGTAAAAAACTCATAGTGAAATAACCGATTGTCAAAAGAGTAAATGCAATAAGTAATGCAGCTCTGAAACCAATTTTATCGGAAAAAGCGCCTGTAAATGGTGGCAGGAAATATACGCCTGCACTAAAAAATGCTCCGATTATTCCAGCCCATTTGTCATCGAAGCCGACAACGTCAGTCAGGTAAAGTGAGATTGCAATAAACATGCAGTAAAATGCGGCTCTTTCGAGCAATTCAACATAGTTTGCTGTCCAGAATGTTGGGGGAAATCGCCATGAACTTTTTTGAATTACATTTTCATTCTCTTTCAAAAATCACCTCCTTTTGTTTTAATATTTTTTAAATTTTATTTGAATAGCCACTATCTTCAGATAGTGGAGGTTTATCACATAATTACGACTTTAGTCAATTATTTTTATTAGGGGATAAATCCAGGCGAAAGTGCTGTTTACTTATTCCCACTATTTAAAAATAGTGGCTATTCATCTAACATAAAATGAGTTTGTCATAAACATCATGTCGAAGGATGTATCAAAAAAAAAACCCCCTGAATCCCCCTTTGAAAAAGGGGGCTTTTACTTGTACTATTTATTTTCATTATCTTTATGTTTACAATATGTATCGAGGAAACTGAAAAATACCTTTTGCCAGAGAATTGCATCCTGCAATGATTCAACCCAATGATTTTCATCTGGGAATATTAATAATTTTGAAGGAATACCTTTTACTTGTGCAACAGTGAATGCTTCGAGGCTCTGGGTATAAGGCACTCTGAAATCTTTTTCACCGGCAGTGATTAATATTGGCGTATCCCAGTTTTGTGCAAACTTATGCGGTGAATTTTTTTCATAAAATTCCCTGTTATTCTTATCCCAATAAGGACCACCGTACTCCCAATCAGGGAACCACAATTCTTCGGTAGAACCATACATGCTTTCTAAATTGAATACACCACTTGTTGAAACAAATGCACTGAATCTTTTCTTGTGATTACCTTCAAGCCAGAACACAGCATATCCACCTGCACTTGCACCCACAGCGGCAACACCTTTTTTGTCAACATAAGGTTCTTTGAGCATTTCGTCTGTTGCGGCAAGAATATCATCTATTGGTTTACCGCTCCAGTCCTTGCTGATGGCATCATTCCATTCCTGTCCGAATCCAGGAACACCTCTGCGATTAGGAGCAACGACAATATATCCATGGGAAGCCATCAAAAATAAATTCCATCTGTAGCTGAAATACTGGCTTATTGTTGACTGTGGGCCTCCCTGGCAATAAGTAATCATAGGGTATTTCTTTGTAGAATCAAAATAAGGAGGATATAATACCCATGAATGAATTTTTTTGCCATCTGAACTTTGGAATAACTTTTCTTCGATATTTATTTTTGCCAGGTTTGAATAATAGAAGCTATTTATATCAGTTAGTTGGAAGTAAAGTGGTGTTTCGCCTATTAATTCAATTGAATATAATTCTGTTGCTCTTGTCATGTCCCTTCTGCCGCAAACAAGTGTTCTTCCGTCTTTTGAAATATCCAAACCAACATCAAAATTAAATCTGCCAGATGTTATTATTTTCCATGAGCCATCCTCAATCTGAATTTTATAAATTTGAACAGTAGCTTTGTCTTCTGCTGTGAAATAAATTGATTTGCTGTCCGGAGCCCATACCATATTTCCAATCCATTGGTCAAGTTTTTTGGATAATTCCTTTATATCGCCATTTTCTCTATCATAAAGCAACAGTCTGATTCTGTCAGACTCAAACCCTTCCCGTTCCTGGCTGTGAAAGGCAATCCATTTTCCGTCAGGTGAATAAAGCGGGTCAGAATCTGAACCTTTTAAATCCTTTGTTATATTTTTTGTTTCTCCCCCATTAACGGGAACAATGAAAATATCAGAATTAGTTGTTTGAACATAATTACTAACTTTCTTAGAAGTGTAAGCTAATTCTTTACCATCGGGTGACCATGCAATTTGCTCGATGCCGCCAAAGGGTTTAATAGGTGTCTCGAATTTTTCCCCAGGCATTAAATCCACAGGTTGTTTAAAATCAGTAATCCCATCCTGATGAAATTCTCTCACAAAAAGATGGCTGTAATTTTCATCTTCCCATTCGTCCCAATGCCTGATTGGCAGTTTATTATATTCCCGAACGTTTGCTTCAGGCTGTTCAGGATATTTTTCTTTCACCGTTGAATCAAGTTTTACATCAGAAGTGAAAGCAAAATATTTTCCATCCGGCGACCATGATAAATTATCAACACCATTTTCAACTATGAAAGGAAACGATGGGGTTACATTTGGAAGCATTTTCCATAAACCTCTGGTATTTGTTCCGAGAAGCCTGTTGGTGTCGGGAACATCAATTATATTTATCTGAGGTTTTCCCGTACTTCTTGAAATATAATATATTTTTTTCCCATTAGGTGACCACCTGCCATTGTAATCGGCGGCAGCGTCTGTAGTTATTTGTATATGCCATTTTCCATCCATTGACACAACAAATAAGTCTTTGTATGATTTGTTTTCTCTATATTTAGGAACCGATTTACTATATAATACCCATTTACCATCGGGTGAAATTTGCGGGTCGCTTATTCTTTCAAGTGATAAGAGAATTTCAGGAGTTATTGGAAGTTTTTTAGCAGGAGGTATTCTTGACATTCTATATTCATTCATTTTTGATTTGAGTTCTCTTTTATCGGCATCAGGCAGATTTCTCATTAAAAAATCCATTATTCCTTGTGAAGTTGTATCAGTCAGTGATTTTACCAACGACTCGGGTAGTTGCCTGAGATAAGGTGTATAAAATTCTATAGGTGGTTCCAAATCCTGCATTTGGGGATTGACAACATTATCTTGTGCATTTAATTGTATTGATAAAATAAATGCGGCAAAGATTATTATGATTATTTTCTTCATAAGATATTCCTCAAGATTTACATCATTTGACAAAAAACGAATTTTAAAATTAAGAAAAACGAGGGAGAGAAAATAATGTTATAAGGAAGATATTGCTAATTTGGTATACAGACCAATCAAAATGAAGTTTAATCATATTAAAGTCATTCTTCGACAGGCTCAGTATGACAATCAGTGTTGTCACTCTGGGTTTATCGAAGAGTGATTAGAAAATGTATATATTTTAGCAATACCATATGGAATGTAAAATCTGTTTTTAATGGGTTAATATTATTTTCTTTAATATTGATGATTGTTTTATACCTACTTTAAGTAAATAGATACCTGCAGGAAATCCTTCAAGAGATAAGTTTTCAGAATAATTACCGGCTTCTGATACTTGTTTGTTGCTGGATGAAATTTTTTCTCCAATTAAATTAAATAATTCCATACTAATTGTTCCGGGCTTATCAATCGAATAACTTATTTCAATTTTACCAGAAGTAGGATTAGGAAAAATCTTTAATGAAATTTCATCATTTAAATCATCCTCTACGCCTGTTGCTTTTGTTACGGGTAAAATCACTTTTGATTTATAATTTCCCCAATGATGAAGATAGGTTTTCGCAATCAGAGTATCGCCGGGTACATATAGAGAATCACCATTATTCAAATTAATATCAAACATTGGGTAATTCGAATTTGTGACGATTACTCTTATTGAATGGCCTGCAAGAAAATTAATTGATAAATCATGTAACTCAATTTTAACGGGATATATTTCTCCAGGAGTCATTAATTCTTCATTAGAATAAGAATTTCTGAATCTCATTCTTCTGATACCTTGCGTTAAAATCATTGACCTGCCATCAGGATAAACATCACATAACCTAATTCCAAAGTCAGTATCTTCTTTGTCTGTTGAAACGAGAAGTTCAGCAACAACACTTCCGTTAAGAATTACATTTTGATTCAATGGTTCAGTAGTATAAACCAGGGCATCTGGCTTACTCTCAACCTTATCTCTCTGGTCAAGGGGACCCATTGGAGTTTTCGGGTCAAAAGGATTGAATCTGGAACCACCGTAGGTTGGTGAAGGGTCTTTGGGATTGTACTCTACTGAATCAACCGAAACGATGTCAAGCATTGAAGGTATTTCGGACAATAAATGATTATCGTTGAAATACAATGTGTCGTAAGCATCGGCAACATTATACCAATTATCTGCTGTTTTCCATTGATTGGAACCCATTTCGAAATATTTGATTACAGGTTCGTTTTCCCAGCCGTTATTTATATTTCTTAGATAATAATCGAAAAATTTAACAGATGCCTGGTTAGGTATGTTCTTTGCCTCAAGAAAAATCAAATCTCCCTGTTCTGGTTGTCCAATGCTTGAATGGAGCCAGGGGCCCATTATTAATTTATGCCTGTCTTTTACATTCGGATTACTCGAATCCTTTAAATTATGAAATGCGCGAATGCAAAAAGCAGGGTAGTGGTCGAACCATCCGCTAATCAGAAGCATTGGAATTTCAATTTCAGATGAACAATCGGAACTCTGCTCTATATAGCTCCAATAAAAATCTTCTTTGTAATGTGATAGTATTAGAGATGTTGGCAGGAAACCGAGCCTTTGCAATTGTTCGCAGTGCTCTTTTCTATATACACCTCCATAATAATAATCCTCATATTTCATTAGAAAATCTTTTATCAGCGGAACAGCACAAACAAGATGAGGCGGATGAAGCCTTGCTGTAAGAAATTGTATGTAACCAAGTGCAGAGCCTCCCCATGTGCCAATTTTTTCATCTGACCAGGGTTGTTGGGCAATCCATTCAACTACATCATAACCGTCTTCACCTCTGTCCTTACCCGTAATGTCTTTGTCATTGTTAGCCCAGAATCCACGCCAGTCAAGAACGACATAATTATAGTTAA
The DNA here is from genome assembly GCA_001804705.1 of Ignavibacteria bacterium RIFOXYC2_FULL_35_21. Classification (GTDB taxonomy): domain Bacteria; phylum Bacteroidota; class Ignavibacteria; order Kapaibacteriales; family UBA2268; genus XYC2-FULL-35-21. The sequence goes on along the minus strand of MHAY01000064.1, from coordinate 42,091 downwards.
TTGTATCGAATGGCAGTTGTGTGCCTCCTTCCTGAGGTAGTGATTGCAGTGTCCTATATGCATTTTTATTATAGGGAGTTTGAATTAATATAGTTGGTTTTGGAACTGTTGAATCAATTACATATATATCTGCAGCGAGGGATTTTTTTTCAGTATCAGAGACACGTGTAGGAATTTGAACTTCCCTGTATTCTGCAATTGAAAAGTAATAACAAATAATTAAAAACACAACAGTAAAAATTCTGAACATATTAACCTCGTATTTTTTCTATTTGATATAATTATATCAATTTTGGTTTAATTTTATTATTTAATCACATATCATTAGTAAAATGTAAACGATAGACCAGCATGAAGAGCAATATATGTGAATGTAAATCCTGCTGTACTGATACTTGTATAACTTATATTACTATTTACATACAAATTATCGCTCATTGGAAACAAGACTCCTCCGAGAATTGAATAACCAAATTTGGATTCGGGTCTTTTTTCAGAAACTGTTTTGAAAGTAGTATGATACAAGCCCAAATCAACACCTACATAGGACGACATCCCTCTTGCCATGAAATAGTATCTTCCACCAATAAGAGTTGGAATAATAGTGAAAGTTTGGTCAGGAACCTCATTTTCAAAATTCCACGGTATATATCCTGCAGTTATATCTAAACCAATGTCTTCAGTTAATAAATATTCAAATTGTGCCTGGAATCCCACACTGCTTTTGTAATTATCAGCAGTAGTGCCCATTGGCATATTATAGCTGACATAGGCACTGGCCATCATTTTACTGTCCTGTGCAAAGCATAGAATTGTTGCAGAAAAAAGAAAAATGAAAACGATAATAATTGATTTTAAATATTTCATAAATAACCTCTATAAATTCTGAATTATTTTGCGATTGTCAAATTTATCGGGGAATTTTGTTTAACAAGTTCTCCTGCGGCAGGTGAATGGTCAATCACAGTGCCTGCCATATATGTCTCGCTTTTTCCAAGGAAAATATTACCAATTGCCAAACCTGATTCAGTGAGCAATGATTGGGCTTCGCTTACGGACAAGCCTACAAGGTTAGGAACTTTTACGAAATTTTCAGAACCCTTACTGACTATAATATTAATAGGACTACCCGCAGGAATTTTCCTGTCATTGCCTATGCTCTGTGATATCACAGTATCGAATCCGATAGAATCCGAAGCAACGTAAACAACGTTACCAAGTGCCAAGCCATTTTGAATAAGTGTTACTCTTGCTTCGCGAAGAGATTTTCCGATAAGGTACGGTACTTCAATAGTCTCTCTTCCTTTGCTGATAATGAGGTAAATACTTCTTCCGACTTTGACTTCAGTGCCTGACTTTGGTATTTGATTAATAACTGTATTGGGGATTACATTGTCGCTGTATTGTTCACCTGACTTAATGAATTTTAAATTTTTTCCCGATAATAAAGTCTGGGCATCATCATAAGATTTCCCGATTACGTTTGGCACCTGAACAGTTTCTGTGTTATGAACGAGAAGCGGCATCAGTACGGAGTCCACAAGCCAGAAAATTATAAATAATCCTGCTGTAAATGCAAGGAAAATGTAAATATATGGAAGATACTTTTTCAAAAATAATATTGAGATTTCTTAAACATTAATCATATATACAACCTGTAATTTACAAATAAAATGTTAATTTTGGAGCATTGATATTAATTCAGTTATATATCAAAGTTGTATTTTTATTGGAAAAGAATTTACAATTTACAATTTGCAATTTTCATTGAATTTTTAATGAACAAATATTCAATTAATTAAATTACTTTTTGGCTTTTTGGAAATTGCAAAATTGAACATTATAAATTGTTCCTCTAAGAAATAAATATTTATGAGTAAAATCAAGTATTAATTGAAAATGAATAATATGATAAATGAAAAAATAAAGAATTCGACAGTAGATGAAATACACAAAATTCTTATTAATACAAAAAAAATAACAATAACAACACATGTCAACCCTGATGGGGATGCTATCGGTTCAGAACTCGCTTTCTTCTTTTATTGTCAACAAAAAGGCATCGAGACGAGAATCATAAACTGCAGTGAAACACCTTATAATCTTATGTTTTTGGCTGGTATTGAGAATGTCAATGTTTACACTGACAATGACAATGAATATATAATGAAATCAGATGCAGTCTTTGTTCTTGACCTTAATAACAGCCCAAGAATTAAGGCAATGGAGAATGTTGTTTTGCAATCTAATGCATTGAAAATTGTAATTGACCATCACATAGAACCAAGTTTTGATGCGGATTTTTATCATATTGATTCTGCTTCTGCATCAACAGGAGAGTTAATTTGGAAAATCCTGAAATGCGATGAGCAATTGAAAATCACTGAGGAAATAGCCTCTGCACTATATACCGCTATTATGACTGACACAGGCAGTTTCAGGTTTCCTCAAACAACAAGAGAAACACACCTGATTATTGCAGAACTTATTAAATATGGTGCAGACCCTGTTAAAATTTATGAGGAAGTATATAATATAATTCCATACCGGGCAGCACTTTTGCAGGGAGAAGCATTTGCAAGCTCGGAACTATTTTATGATGGGAAACTTGTTGTTATGACTCTCACAAAAGAAATTTTTAAAAAAACCGGAGGCTTGGATTCTGATATTGAAGGTATTGTCGAACATACTGTTACCATAAAAGGAGTACAGGCAGGTGTACTAATCACGGAACGTCCGAATGACCCGGAAGTAAGAATTTCTTTCAGGTCCAAGGGGGATATCAATGTTCGTGAGCTTGCTGTAGAGCTGGGTGGCGGAGGGCATTTCCACGCCGCAGGCGCAAGACTATCGAATGTAACTTTTTCAGATGCAAAAAAAATCATAATAGAAAAAGCAGGGAAGCTATTCATACAACAAATATTTTTTCCTTAGAGAGATAAAATTATCCAATCCATTCTGTGAAATAGAAATTATTTCATCATCACTTTTATTTTCCATAAATGCTCTTAATAATTCATCGGTTCCTGTTGCTTTAATGAACATAGACTGTGCCTGACTTGAAAAGCTCTTCTTAAAAATATTCGGATGATATTTGCGAATTGCTAAAGCTAATTTTATACCGAATCTGTAAGGCATGAAAAGATTATTTGGTGTAAATTTCAGTAAAAGGCCTTCGCAATCTTTACCATTATACATTCCATAAAATGGGCGGTATTTTGTTGGATAAAGATTTACTCCATAAAGATTTTGACTGTTAATTTCATTAGCAATTTCCAATGATTTGAAATCCGGGGCTCCGCAATATTGGAAGGGTAGAGTAGTTCCTATGCCGATACTAAATAATGAGAGTTCACCCCAGATACCAAGCACGGCAGCACCACGAACAGCATCGGGTGATTGAATGTGGGGAGAAGTAGGAAACCATCGAAGTCCGGTGTCCTCCCATTGCATCCATCTTTTCCAGTTTTCCGTTTTTATTATTGTCAGATTACATTTTTTAGGTTGTACGGTTGAATCCTGTGAGAGCCAGCCTTCTTCATTGAGCATATTGGTCAGTTCGCCGATTGTACAGCCATGTATATATGTAACGGGTATAATTCCAATAAATGATTCTTTACCTTTTTCAAGTACATTTCCATCAACAATCAATCCACCGAGTGGATTCGGACGGTCTAGAATGAATACCTGCTTGTTGTTTTCTGCACAGGCTTCGAGCATTTTATAAACTGAGCTAATGTACGTATAAGACCTTATACCTATATCCTGAATATCAATTACAACAGCATCGCAATCAGACAAGTCGCTTACCGAAGGTTTACGTTTTGAACCATAAAGAGAGACAACAGAAGTATTTCCAATTTTGTCATCAGAGACATGTTCGCCAGCCGGTACGGTCGTATAGAAACCGTGTTCGGGAGTGAATATTTTTATAAGTTGACATACATTTGTGTTTTGGAAAACTTCGACAGATGATTTACCATCTCTTGTTCTACCTGCAAAGTTCGTAAGAAATGCAATTTTTTTTCCTTTTAAAGGCTCAAAGTTTTTCTCGATTAGAACATCTAATCCTGTTTTAACATAATTATTATTTGTTAATTGAGAATATGTAGGGACAGAACACTGTTCTGTCCAAATCACAAATACGAAAGGTAGAAACAGGATTAATATTTTTTTCATTATCAATTATCAATTTTTAATTCAGCATTCTAAGTTCATCACTTATATATAATCCCTACGGGATAAGAGTGGGAGTGGCAATTCCTATGTTACTGATATTTAATCCCTACGGGATATTTATTTTCAACAATTCTCCCATTCAGTATTCTACATTTTGCATTTTACATTTTGCATTTTACATTCTACATTTTGCATTATTAATTTATTACTGTCCATAAGGCCTTTTAATGTATCTCTCCGCTTCCTCGACAGAGCCTTTGTAATCTTTCCAGTCAATTATTTTTTCATATTGTTTAATTGCGTATTCGCGTTTACCCTGTTTGTCAAAAATCTGGCCAATATATAGATTGGTTCTAACCATAAAACCGGATGGCTCTTTCTTGTCGAGATAACGGCTGGCTTCATCACATTTGTAAAAATATTTAAGGGCATTTTCGAAATCACCCTTGTACATCAAACCTGTACCGACATAATACAGGGCTTCTCTTGCAGTAACACGGTCATATCCGAGTTGTTTTTTTATACACCTGTTTACAACTTCCCTCCATGTGTCTTCCCAAAGCTGTCTCATTCCAAGAGCGACATAGCTTCTGCCGAGATACCTGTGAAAGTAGGGATTGTTGGGATATTGTGTAAATAAATCCTGAGCAAGAGCAAGTGCTTTTGTATAGTCTTCTTCCCATTGGTAATAAATCTGTAATAAAATTACTTTTGCCTCGATATTAGAATATCGTGCATATTTACCTGCGGCTTCCAACTGTAAAATTCCTATTTGCTTATCTCCATCGGGCAAGAATACAGATATAGCTTTCAAACCTGCGTATTTTTCCGGAAGAACTTCTGCAAAATAATTGTAAATGCCGGTACCAAGCATGATGTCATGATTTCCGGGAGCTAACTGCCAGCATTTCACAAGAATATCAAATCCATCTTTACCGTCTTTTACTGCATTCAGCCATTTCTCCCTTATTGCATAAAACCGTCCCCTGTATCCGACAGCACCGCCTTTGAAGAATAGTGCAGATATATCAAATTCATTTACTTCAAGTTTTTTATCGCATACTTTAATTACTTTATCAATCTTTCTGAGGAAAGTTCTGTCAATTGATTCTGTTTCTCTGTATAGAACTATTTGCCACCATTCGACCATAGCGTCTAAAAAATAGCCGGCAGGATTTTCCGGATATAATCGGATGACTTCCTGAAATGCCTCTGATGCTTTATCAAACTGAATATTGTATATATAGTTTGTACCTAACCTAACGAGGCTGTCGGCATCTGCATTCATTATTGACCATTGGGCTTTTGCTTCGAGACTTAAAAAAAGCAGTGTAAATACTAAAGCCGATAGTTTAATTTTATTTAAGATTTTCATTGTCAACTAAGTTATTTTGAATAAATTCTATAAATAATCATTTTCAATTTTTCAATTCAGAATTCCGTATTTTTTATATAATCCCTACGGGATAAGGGTGGCAGCGGTTATATGTCTTCCACTAATATATAATCACTACGTGATAAATCATTTTTATTTTACTTCATATCTCCCGTTCAGAATTTTTCATTTTTCATTCTACATTTTTTCTAATTATCCATTATCAATTTTCAATTTAAAAAGTAATTGTGATTCATAGTAACTTCTTTTAAAAAGTATTGACGTTAAAAATGGCGATGAATTTGAATATTTTAATGTAATGAAACCTGATATTATAATAAGAATAGTAGCAAAAAAGCCCCCTTCCAAGCCGAAACTACCGCCGAAAAGCCATGCCGGAAGTTCAAGCCAGGCAATGTTTGTCAGACTGATTTGAAAATCAATTCCGCTGACAGGTGAACCGATTAGGGCTGAAAACCAATTCCAGAAAAAGTGGAATGAAATCGGAAGCCACAATGATTTTGTTCTTATATACATGCCTGAGAAAAGAACTCCTGCAAGTATTATATTAATAATTGCATAAAAATTGATGCTGGGATTTGCAAGATGTCCCATGCCAAATAGAATGCTATTTAGAAGAATTGCTATTGTAATACCGTATCTGTCGAGAACAGCCTGAAAAATGACACCTCTGAAAATTAATTCTTCTATTATTGCTTCAATTAATATGATTAAAGATAAATAAACGAAAATATCGGTTTTTGGAAGAATGCTTACATCAGAATATGCTGAAAAGACTGTTGCAAATATGAAAATTGCGAATGCAAAAAACAGGTTTAAAACCGCTCCCATACCAATATCTTTGATAGCCCATTTATCGAGAAGAATTCCGAATGTAAACCATTTCCCTTTTCCTCGCAGAGTTTCTATTAAAATTGATAAGCCAATTAAAATAATTAATACGAATGTTTCGGTTATTAGTGAGTATATATAGTGGTATCCTATGTCATTTTTAAGGTGAGATGTATAAAGTAATAAAGGAATTATTAAAGCATTCGATAAGCCTGCAAAAGCTATAACTCTAAACCACCAGCGGGCTGTAAGTCTATGTATCATTTCCATTAACAATTAACGATTAACAATTCATAAATAAAGATTCACAATCAATTTAATTTGTCACAACATGTATAATACAATTAATTAGATTGAATCTGTTTTGAAAGCTCATTAATATGATTTTCAATATATTCTTTCATCAGGATTCTTACTTGTTCGTGTTCCTCACCTTTAATCATATAATTCAACTGGGGGCAATATGAAGCATAGACATTGTCACCTCTTTTGCGGATTAATATTTCATAATCGTCAGGATTTGTACTCTTTGATATGTTCAGCATCTTTTTTTTTATAATTATTCTTAAATATCAATTTTAATTAGATTATGACTGAAAAAAATTAATTTTATTATAAATAGACTTATTCTTTATTTAGGATGACATATATACTTTCCTTACCTTTTTGAATATAATGAATTAAAACAATAAATTTGCTTGATTATTTATTATAAAATTAAAAAAAGTATTGAGTCAGTTCAGAAAATTATTAAGATTATTTTCTATATCTCCGGGGATAGCATTTTCCAAGGTATTCGATAATTATTCAAAGAAACTCAAATATAAAAAGTTAAAAGAAAAATATTTGACCAAAAACACCTATTCACAATATCCTTTTAAGCCTGAACAGAAATTATACAGCTTTTATCAATTTCCTGACCCTTCGATTAGGCTCAGGCTGACAGAGCTAAAGAAGAAAAAGGATATAATTGAAAAGTTAGCTGAGAACTATATCAATCATAATTTCAACTTACTTGGTTCCGGTTGGAAGAATATTAAATTAAAGGATGAAAGCACTATTAATTCAAACCAACCAAATAGTTCAGAACAGGAAAAAATAAAAGGATTAATTGATAATAGTTATCATCTAATTGACTGGCAAATTGACTTCAAATCCGGCTTCAGATGGGATGAAAATACATGGTACAAAGATATAAAATTCGGATATGTTCCCGGAGCAGATATAAAAGTGCCATGGGAACTCGGCAGGATGCAGCACCTAAGTGTTTTGGCTATAGCCAAAATAATTACGAATTACGAATTACGACCCTTCGACTACGCTCAGGGTGACATGATTACGAATGAAAAAGTAAATGAATCCAATGTTCTCCTAAAGGAATTTCAAAATCAGATTCTTGATTTTATTGCTTCAAATCCACCTGGATTTGGCGTTCAATGGTCATCTTCAATGGATGTTGCAATCAGGGCAGTTAATTGGTTGGTAAGTTTTTCACTTTTTAAAGAAGCAAATGCAGATTTTGTTCAGGAATTTGAATATTATTTTATAAAAAGCATATATGAACATGGTAAGCATATAATAGAAAATCTTGAATGGTCCTCAGGGATGAGAGGAAACCATTATTTAGCGAATATTGCAGGCATTATTTTTATTGCATCATATCTTCCTGAAACTGATGAAACCAATTCATGGCTTATTTTTGCAATTAACGAGTTATGCAATGAGATTCTTGAACAATTCAATGAGGATGGAAGCAACTTTGAAGCTTCGACTAATTATCATTATTTTTCGGCTGTGATTGTATTTAATACTATTTCTTTAATTCTTACATTACCAAAAGAAAAACTATCAGTTCTTAAAAATCAAGCCAACTCTTATTATAATTTTGTTACGAAGAATTACAGCATACAGACGGGTTTATGGTCAAATGATGATGAAAACAATTTCATTCTGAACGATATACTGAGGGATAGACTGAATAAAATTTATGAATTTTCTTCTGCAATTATATCTGAAACCGGATTTATACCTCAAATTGGTGATAATGACAGTGGACAATTTTTAATTACTAATTACGAATTACTAATCAGGGATAATTTAAACCAACTTTCAATGATGAAAAATGTATTGAACTTAATTAATAAATATCAGATAGATAAATCACTTACACCAGGTAATTTAATAAAAGAATTTAAGGATTTTGGTTTATATATATTAGAAAACAAAGGAATAAGGATGTTTATCAGATGTGGTAGTGTTGGACAAAAAGGTAAAGGCGGACACTGCCATAATGACCAGTTATCTTATGAGTTATTCATTGATAATAAACCGGTTATTGTTGACCCGGGTACTTATGTTTATACACCTTATCCTGAAATGAGAAATGAATACAGAGCAACAAGAATGCACAATACACTTTGGATTGAAGGATATGAGCAAAATGATTGGGATAATGATAATCCGGAGGACTTGTTTTGGATAAAAAATGACAAAGCAAAAGCTAGACTAATTGAATTTTCTGATGAACATTTTATTGGTGAACATTATGGTTATCCCAAACCACATAAAAGAGAGATAAGAGTCGAAAGTCAACAGTCAACAGTCGGAAGTCAAAAGTCAATAGTCGGAAGTCAAAAGTCAATAGTCGAAAGTCAAAAGTCAATAGTCGGAAGTCAAAAGTCAATAGTCGAAAGTCAAAAGTCAACAGTCGGAAGTCGAGGGTCGGAAGTTGGAAGTCAGAAGGAGGAATTCACAATTCACAATTCACAATTCACAATTAATAGCCCGGAAGTCAAAATTGGAAAGAAGGAATCTGTTAATATTAATGTTAGGGGTATTGATGTATGTAATTTGAATAAAACAAAGTTCATATCATTTCATTTTGCACCTAATGTAGTTATAAAAAAACTAGAAAAGGATAAAGTGATAATTAACTTTGAGGGAAAAATTATTGAATTATCGTGTAGAGACAGAACAATGTTCTGTCAAATTAAATCAGAAAGATATTTTTATTCACCGGGTTACGGGGTAAGAATAGAGGCAGAAATGCTCGTGATTGAAAGCCGGGAAAATAAGGTAGAATGGCAAATTGAAATAAAATCGGAATAATTCCGCTTATACAATTAATTTTATCACAAATTTTTCGACATTATGGGTTGTATCGTTAAGAGTTACAAAAAATCAATTATAAGAATAATTTTAAGCACACTTGCTGTTAGTTTCATCGTAAGTTTTTATTATTCATCTTATATAATAGTTGACAGGTATATTCATCGTATTGAACAGAATATAACAATCACAGCAGTAATGAATGAGGATGTCCCTGAGGATTCTCTAAAACCGGCATTAAAAAATATCAAATCTTTATATTGGGTCAAGGAAGCAAGGTTGATTAAACCTGACAGCGGTTTAACAAAAATTGATAGAAATATTGGAGGCATATCCGAGGATTTATTGCCTGATAATCCATTGCCAACCTTGATTAATGTAACTATAAAAGCCGAATATCTAAACAGTTTCAATCTCGCTAAATATAATCTTTTAATAAAAAGAATTGATGGAGTAGAGAACACTCTGCTAAGAAAAGACTATGCTGAAACTGTATTTTCGATAAAAAACCAGTTTAATGTACTGGCAATTATTATCGGAATTTTATTAGGACTTATTGTTTTATTAATCATATTTCTTTCTCTCATCCCCGAATTTGTTAAATCGAAGGCAACTGTGATTTTTTCAGCGGGCATAAAAGATTACTCACAGACTGCAAAAGAAATATTCTATTTGTTAACTATTGTTGTTTTGGGAAGTATAATTATAGCTTCGGGTCTTCTATATTTATTATTGTATTTAATAAAAGCAGAATTGCTGTGGTATATGAATGTTCCATGGCAGATTTTATTATGGAATTTGTCTTTTGTATTAATCGCTTTCGAACTTGTTTTTCTCATGCTTTATTTAATATATAAGCCGAAAAAATCAATTACGGATTACGAATTACGGCCCGACGATAAAGCTCAGGGTAACATGATTACCAATGAACTTGCTCCAAATGTTCCGATTGTAAATGAGGAAGGGGATTCTTCGACTACAATAAGAACTACTGAAGAAGGAGAAATAGATTCCACGATTACTCAAGATACAACTGTGGAAACAAATAATACACCGGCATCATGGGAAGATGACATTACTTGATAAATACATATTAAAGCAAATTGCAATTACACTGCTCTTTTCTCTTATTGCATTGTGTATTATTTTTGTTATTGTCAACCTGCTTGAAAGCCTCGATGAGTTTCTCGACCAGAATGCTACTTTTATGACTATCATTAAATACTATATTTATTTCCTTCCTGAAATTCTGAAACTTCTTACACCTGTCGCTATGTTAATTTCAACTTTATTTTCGGTCGGGAGGCTTTCGACTAATAATGAAATTACTGCGATGAAATCAGGTGGCATAAGCCTTTACAGGATTATGTTGCCCGTTGCTTTTTTTAGTGTCATCCTGAGTTTTGCACAATTATATTTTAACGGATGGATTGTTCCTGCTGCAAATGAGAGAAAAATTGAAATTGAGCAAAAATATCTTAACAAAGCGAGCGGCGGCGGACAGATTTTTAACTTGTATTTCAGAGATAACCCTACCAGGAATGTTGTAATGCAGTATTATGATTCACAACAAAAAACAGGAAATAAAGTCGCGGTCGAAGAGTACACAAGCCAGGCTGAACCACGGCTGACGAGGCGGATAGAAGCAGACAAAATAAGATGGGATTCTTCAGCCTCGGTCTGGAAGCTCGTTAATGGAATTGAGAGGTTATACCCCGATGGAGCAGTTGACACCCGGAGATTTGATACTATGAATTATTCTTTGAATCTCACACATGGGCAGATAATCGAACTCAAACGCTCCACTGATGAAATGAATTTCGACGAGTTGTGGAATTATATCACAATTCTTAAACGGGGCGGTAAGGATGTTCGTAAACAGGTTATAGAATACTATGGAAATTATGCTTTTCCTTTTGCCAACCTGATTGTTATTTTATTCGGAGTCCCTTTTGCTTCTATAAGAAAGAAAGGCGGGCTGGCAATTCAGATGGGAGCCGCAATGGTGATTTCCTTCTTATATCTTGTATTTACTAAAGTGGGACAAACTATCGGTTATTCTTCGGATATTAATCCGATTCTTGCAGGATGGATGGCGAACATAATTTTCTTTGTGTTTGCTTTAATTAATCTTGTCCGAACCAGAACCTAAAGAATTGAAAATTTGTAGAAACAGAACATTGTTCTATCCAAACGAAAATGTTTTTATTTATATAAGATTTATGATATTTTTGAATTGCTGGGGCTGAACAATATTCTGTCCCTGCAAAAGAGTAATATTTAATTATTAATATTGAATTAAAGGTATGAAAAATATTGACACTCTTTCATCTCTCGAAGGCAGGGCGACACTTGCCGATGTTTATAATGAGCTTAGGTTTGAGAAGCAGCTTTCAAATTTGTCAACTCTAATTCTTAGCTGGAGAATTTGTGTAAGAGAAAGGGAATTATTCAGATATGTCAAAAAAGATGTAACCGTGCTTCATCCTCTCGGCTTGTTTTCAGGCACAGGATTATGGATGGAAGAGATTTTAAACAGGTATTATTTCACTACAATAAATTCATTCGTTTATTTTGGTGCCGCCATTCTTCTCGTACTTATTGGTTTAAGAAGATTCACTGATTATGTGAATCCTGATATTGTACTTGCTGGAATCGCTTTTGAGGCATTGATGCTTATTTTCATGTTTATTGTCATGTTATTTACTCCTAGTGAAGAACTTGAAACCTTAAAAGCTAAGACAGGTGATAACCAAAATACAATTGAAGACCTTGTTGTCGAGGTAGGGGAAATAAGCAGAGACTTTGCGGCGTCTGTGGTTCAGCTTGAAAAGATTTCGGATTCATTTCAGGAAGTTTTAAAACAGCAAAGCAATCTTACTATTTTAATTGGAAAACTTTCTGAAAGTTATTCCAATGCCTCGGCACCTAATCCTCAGATGCTCGAAATAATGAAAGAAACAAATCATGCTCTGAATGAATTTAAAAATACTGTCAATAACCTGAATTATGCCGCCGAATTGCTGAAAAGAGAAGAAATTGAGATAGCTGTCCGGAAAGAAGTCGAGCGGGTTCTGGTTAATAAATTGACACAATGAAATTAATTGAAAATTGATAATTGATAATTAAAAATATGTAGGGACAGAAAATTTTCTGTCCCGTTAAAAATTCCAAATAAATTGAAAAGATGAAATTAAGATATACCGCGAAAGCGGGTATCCATAATGTTGCTCCAGAACTGGATTCCTGCTTTCGCAGGAATGACAATCTAGCATAATATTCCAATTTTTCAGAAGTTTCTATTGATAATTAAAAATATGTAGGGACAGAAAATTTTCTGTCCCGTTAAAAATTCCAAATAAATTGAAAAGATGAAATTAAGATATAGAAAATCTATTGAAATATATTTTGTATTATACCTGGCGGCATTAATATTTTTATTGCCTTCGCCGGAGGAGGACAATAAAAAGCCTGAAGATAAAAGCTCAAAAATATTTCAAATACCTTTTACTATTCAACCGGAAAAAACTACTCTGAACTGTCGCCTGCTTCTTGATTCAACCGGTGTTAAAATTTTGTCTATGGATTCCGTTAATACTGTGATATACTTTGGGGATGTAGAAAATGTAGATTTTGAATTTACAATTGAAGACCCTATGCTAAGGCAAAAACTTTTATTAAAGGATGAAAGAGACACAACTAATCCATATTTCAGGTTTATTGATAATATTGAATCACAATCTGCACTTTTCTTTTGGAGTCCTCCGATTTTTGAAAGGGCAAACAAAACTTATAACGTAATAGTTACCGCTTATGCAAGGTTAAAAGACGATGGTAAACATGCTGTTAATGATGGTGAATTATCAAATCGCATAATAAAAGCACAAACAAAATTCAGCCTGAATATGATTTATATTAATGCAGATTTGGCTATGAATAATCCTACAATTCAAATTAATCCTAATGGTACAATTAATAGTATAAACGGACAAATACCGGTTTTTCCGGGTTTCCAGCCTTCGGGCGAAATTGAGATTAGACCTGAAATGGGATTTATAAATTCAGTTGCATACCACAAATGGAAAAACATTATTAATATTTACGGGGGAACTTTTTCTAAGGACATTATTAAATATTATGTACAAGCATTTAATGACAAAGGTGATAATGGTGGGACTGCATCTGTTGTCAATGTTGAAAATAACAGAATAGTAATAGGAGGTTTAACACCTGCTTATGGGAGATTAAAAGTAATTTTCACAGCTATTTCAAAATATAATAAAAAAGAGTACAGTGTTGATTTCTCGGTTGTTCCAATAAAAATGAAAGAACCGATATTTGACAGGGCAATGTATCCTGATAAAACCTACACGATTGACCCTCAGATTCCATTACTACTTGGACAGGAAATAAAAGCAATGATTAGGGAGGGAAATTCAATCAGGGTACAAAGTGAACAGGGTAATAAATTCCAATTTACACCTGATATCAGTGATACGGGAAAAATACTTACACTTGAAAGCTACATTGATGGTAATCTTTATGGTCAAAAATATCAAATAAAAATTCTGAACTACCCGGTACCTGTAATCAAGGATATTCAATATATAAGAAACGGTGAAGTGAATATTAAAACACTATCTTTTGGCTTTTATAATCGGAAAGAAAATATTTCCGTTCTTGAAGTTGAAGGCAACGCAATAGTGCGTGAACTGAGAGGAACAATTCCCGAATCACCTGATAATATCACTTTTGTACAGATTTTCAGGTGTACCCCAAGATATCAAAATCAGCCATTTTCTTTCAAGGTATATGCTGTTGATTCGCGGGGGAAGAAATCTGCAGTTAGAAACTATGAAGAATAAATGTAAAATTTAAAATGTAGAATTATGAATTTGAATTTTTAATTCAACTTTCCGAACACTTCCTTAGGGAAGGGAATCTTAGTTTGTAATTGCTCAATGTAACAAATGAACGAAATGAACGTATTAAAAAAGAAATTTCTGTGAATCCATTGAGGACTTTAATGAAAAAAATGCAAAATGGAATAGGATTATTAGGATTTAATGATTTAAGGATTAATTGCCTTAGTTTTTTTTTAATATTCAAAATAGAGATTATTAAGTTAATTCCGATTTCAATATTATCCTTAGTCTTATTGACAAGTTATTCATTTTCACAGGTCAAATCCGACCAAAAAGTTTTCACACTCGGCCAGTGTATTGAAATAGCAATAAAAAATAATTATGAAATACAAATTGCAAATTCCCAGGTAGTGGCTACCAATGCAGATATAACTAATGCCTTCGGAAAATTTCTTCCTTCTATAGATTTTAATGCCGGTTATACCCGCCAATTAAATGCAAAAGGAGCTAATAATGTTCAGGTGGGAGGACAGATTATACCCATAGCTGCTCAAAATCCAAATTCATACAATATGGGTGCCTATGCAAGCTATTTACTCTTTAACGGTTTTTCCAGAAGTGCCAATTATAGCAGAGCTCAAGAAACTTACAATGCAAGTTATGCAAATTCCATTTATACAACCCAAAAAGTCAAACTTGATGTTAACAGGCAGTTTATTGATGTAGTTAAAAAGTCCCAAATTTTAAAAACACGACAAGAGAATATTGCTCTTGGTAAAAAAGAATTAGAAAGAATACAAGCTCAATATGATGCAGGGGTTATACCTATAGCTATGGTTTATGCACAGGAAGCTGAACTTGGAAATAAAGAATATGAATTGACTATTTCCGAAAATGATTTGAATGTATCCAAAGTGAAACTTTTAAATACAATTGGTTTGAATACAGATTATAATGCAGAGTTCCTTGAGTCAAGCATAAAAACAGAGCTTTCGGATGAGGATGTGAAAAACTTTAGGGCTGAAATTGGAAGTGTTAATTCATCTATAAGCCAGGCTTTTCAATCAAGACAGGACTATGTTTCAATTAAATCGGAAATATCAGCCTCCGAATCGAATTTAACAATATCGAAAGGCGGATATTATCCGACACTTGCAGCGTCAGGTGGTTGGTCCTGGGCAAATACTGCATTAGATCAATTTCGTGAACTTGGAAGGTCTTATGTCGGGTTGAATCTATCTATTCCAATCTTTGATAATTTTAATACAAGTTACCGAATTGAAACATCATATATGCAGTTAAAACAAAAAGAGATTGAAAAATACCAATTAGAACAATCAATAAGGACAGCAGTTCAGACATGCTATATGAATCTTGATGCGGCAGAAAAACAACTGGATATTACAAAACGTGCTTTACGTTCTGCCGAGCAGAATTTTGAGAGTTTTAAGGAAAGATTCAGGGTTGGTTCATCTAATATCACTGATTATCTGACTGCTAACAATCAGTTAATAACAGCACAGATTAACAGGATTAATTCCATATATAATTACCTTCAGGCTCAAAAGGAAGTGCTTTTTGCAGTAGGGAAGCTAGGAAATTGATAATGTAAAATGTAGAATGTAAAATGCAAAATGTAAAATGATAAATAGAATTTTAAATTGTGAATTGAAAATTGATTGAAAATTGAAAATTAGAAATTGAAAATTAGAATGTATAATCTAGAATCTAGAATAAGAATGAAATATAAGAAAATAAATTATTCACTATTCATTAAAACAGCGGGGACTTTATGAAATGTGAAAAATGCGGAAATGAGTATTTATCTCAATCCTATTTCGCTACTCCAACAGTGTGCAATGATTGCTTTAATAAGCTATCTGAAGAAGAAAAACAGCAATTAATCAGTCAGGCTTATGCCAATTATCCCATTGACCAATATGCTTATCGAATCGGATTTGGAAGAAGGCTTGCAGCCTATCTGATTGACTGGGCTTTTGTCAATCTACTGTTTGTAATCGCTTTCTTTGCAACAGGATTATATGATGAATTCAAGGGTTATTTTTATGATATGAGTGATTTGATGGCATTTTTCCAAGATCAGGACAAGATGCTGGAATTTACTAACTCTATTCTTCCAATCACCTTCATTTTAACTTTTATGTATTATTCACTTGAAGTCGTATTGGCGGCAACTCCCGGGAAAATAATACTTGGGATTCAAATAGCAAATCAGGACAGGACAAACGCTTCAATGCTTACTCTCTTTATGAGATTTTTATTAAAACATTCAAATTCCATATTAAGTCTTTTAGCCTTTGTTGCTGCTGTAAAGGCTTTTGATTTTGTTGGTTCAATTTTTGGATTAGCATTTGTTGTTGGCTGCTTTTTCGTTCTGGCATCCAAGAGGCAGGGTTTCCATGATATGCTTGCCAAGACAGCGGTGTTCAGGAAAATAGAGGTTCTCGAGAGGAATAATATCAATACACTTAACAATGTATAATTAATAATTAGAATGTTGAATGTAGAATTAAGGGTTTTAGGTGTTTAGTCTGTAGCTGTTTAGGTTTAGAACTTAACAGTCTAAAAGCCTACCAGACTAATTGCCGATATTAAAAATTAATCATTTAATATTTATTAAAAATTGTAAATTGAAAATTAAAAATTTAATTAAATAGGATAGATAATGGGTAAGAAAAAATCTAAAAAGAAATTATTTATAGTTCTCGGAATAATTTTAGTTTGTATCATAGTAATATTTGCTTTTTTCTCTTCACAAGGGTCAAAGGCAATTGCTGTGCAGATATCAAAAGTTGAGAAAAGAACAATCACACAAACTGTATCGGCGATTGGTAAAATCCGGCCTGAGACGGAAGTGAAAATATCTTCGGAGACAAGCGGTGAAATTGTTTTCCTTTCTGTCAAGGAAGGTGACACTGTATTGGCAGGACAAATGTTAATCAGAATAAAACCCGATATAATCGAAAGCCAGTTACAGCAGGTCCTTGCCGCCGCAGAAGCAACCAAACAGGATATTGACGCCCGAAAGTCCGAGCTTGCACGCACAAAAGCAGAAATGCAGAGAATGAATGAACTCTATCAGAAAAAATTTGCTTCACAGGAAGAATACGACAGAACAGTTGCGGCTTATAATCAGGCAGAAGCAGGGTATAAAGCTTCTTTATCACGTTACGACCAGGCTCTTGCTAGTTACAGGCAGGTTAAAAGCAGTGTCGAAAGAACTATCATATACTCACCGATTAATGGTATTGTTACAAAGCTTTCTGTTGAAAAAGGTGAGAAGGTTGTGGGTGTTGCCCAGATGACTGGTACTGAGCTTATGACTGTTTCCGACCTGAATTTAATGAATGCCGAAGTGGAAGTTGACGAAAACGATATCATCATGATTCATATAGGCGATACAACAAGAGTTGAGATTGACGCTTTGCCCGATATGATATATAAAGGTGTTGTTGTCGAAATCGGACACTCTGCCTTGCTTAATCAACTTGGAACACAAGACCAGGTTACAAATTTCAAAGTGAAAATCAGGGTTGTGGATAAAGAGCCAAAGCTTCGTCCCGGAATGAGCTGTAATGTTGAAATTGAAACCGAAACCAGGCTGGGTGTGCTTGCAGTACCATTACAGGCTGTTACGGTTCGGGATACAGTTTTCGGAATGAGGGCTATGGAAGAAAAACAGGATGATATGAAAGTCAATAAGGAAGAGGAAAAGGAAAGCAAAGAAAAAAAGAAGAAACCTCAGACAGTTGTATTTGTCCGTAAAGGAGATGCCTGTAAAATGGTTCCTGTTAAAACCGGAATCAGCGATGACGGTTATATAGAAATAACAGACGGCTTAAAAGAAAAACAGGAAATAATTAGTGGTAATTTCCTTGCAGTGAGCAAACTGCTTTCGGATGGAACTAAGATTAGTGTGGACACTATGAGGAAAAAGAAAAAAGACTTGAAGAAGAATTGATAATTGAAAATTGACAATTGATAATTAGAAGTTACAAATAATGTCATTCTGAACTTGGTTCAGAATCCATTGATAAAAACCTAATTATTCTAAAATAATTAAATAATTAAGATGGAATTAAAAGAAGAAAATAGAAACGGAACGACATTAATTGAAATCGAGCATATTGCCAAGATTTACCGGATGGGTACTGAATATGTTCATGCCCTGAGAGATATAACATTGCAGATAAATAAGAATGATTACCTTGCTATTATGGGTCCATCGGGTTCGGGTAAATCTACACTGATGAATATTATCGGATGTCTCGATACTCCCACAAAAGGAAAATATCTGTTCAAGGAAATGGACGTTAGCGAGATGACCGATAATGACCTTGCCTCTATCAGGAATAAAGAAATAGGTTTCGTATTTCAGACCTTCAATTTATTGTCCCGCTCGACATCACTTAAAAACGTTGAACTACCCTTGATTTACGGAGGATTCGGTGCCTCTGCGAGGCATGAAAAAGCTATGAAGGCAATGGAAAACGTCGGCTTAGGAGACCGGGTCAATCATAAGCCAAATGAACTGTCCGGAGGCCAGAGGCAGAGAGTGGCAGTTGCTCGTGCATTAGTTACCGAACCTTCAATTATATTAGCTGACGAACCTACAGGCAACCTCGATTCAAAAACCGGCCTTGAAATTATGAATCTATTCAATGAATTGTGGAAAGCCGGAAATACAATTATCGTTGTAACTCATGAAGAAGAAGTTGCCCGTTTTGCTAAAAGAATAATTAAACTGAGGGATGGTTTAATAGAACATGATTCGGTCAATCATCACCAAAGAGCTTTAACAGAAGAAGCGCAGCCCTGATATGAAAATAAATGAAATAACAGAAAATATCAAAATTGCCTTCGAGGCAATGAGGGTCAATAAACTTAGGTCTCTCCTTGCTTCTTTGGGTGTCGTTATCGGTATTTCCTTTGTTATTCTTATGGGTTGGGTTTTATCGGGACTTGACCAGGCTCTCGAAGATACCTTCAATATTATCGGCACAGACATGCTTTACATTGACAAATGGGAATGGGCAGGCGGCAGGAACTGGAAGAAAATGAGGCAAAGAAAAAACATCACTTACGACCAGGCAACCGAATTTTGTGAAAAAATCAAATCTGCCGAACTGGCAATTCCTAATGCAAGGGAGTTTGGATATAAAATAAAATATAAGAATGAAGAATATCAGGGGATGAGTTTTATCGGTACTAAATGGGAACATTCGATGACTCCTGCAGGTGCTACATTGATTGGCAGGCATTTCACACAATTTGAAGATGATATTGGTTCTAATGTGATTGTACTGGGTTATAAGGTACATCAGGCATTGCTGAATGACGGAGACCCGGTTGGGCAGTATGTTAAAATTGAAGGAAGGAAATTTCTTGTTATTGGTGTTATAAAAAAGCAAGGTACTATGCTTTTTGATTTTGTTGATAATCAATGCTTCATGCCGATTAAAGCCTTCCAGTCGGTATTTGGCAGGTCGGGCAGGTCTGTATCAATTGCTATTAAAGCCGGCAGTATTGAATACCTCGATGAGATTAGGGCTGAATCCGAAGGATTGATGAGGCAAATAAGAAATATCAAGCCCGGCGAGGAAAATGATTTTTCAATAAATGAAACAAAGGCATTTGAAAGCACGATTGAAGTTCTCAGGCTGTCTGTGTGGGGTGTTGGTATCGGAATGACAGTCCTATCCTTTATGGTTGGCATGATAGGTATTATGAATATTATGTTTGTGTCTGTTACGGAGAGGACAAAGGAAATAGGAATAAGAAAAGCGGTAGGAGCAAAGAAAAGGACAATCTGGATTCAGTTTATTGTCGAGTCGGCAATATTAAGTTTTTTTGGTGCTATCATAGCTTTTGTCGGATGCTCGGCACTCGTTTATTTGACGGCGACCTTTCTACCGAAAATTGTCCCTGCAACTGCTTTTCTATCACCCGTTCTGCCTTATGAATTGTTGCTAATAGCATCCTTTGTTTCAATCTTTGTCGGTATGCTTGCGGGAGTGATTCCTGCGGTAAGGGCAGCAAACCTTGACCCGGTGGAAGCACTCAGAAGGGAGAATTAACAATTAAAATTCACAATTAACAATTAGGATAAAATTGGATGTCATTCTGAACTTGGTTCAGAATCCATTGTATAAAACCTGATTTGAAAATTGGAAATTGAAAATTAATTGTTAATTATTAATTGTTAATTGTTAATTGTTTGAAAATTTATTAGAAATTGAAAATTAATTGTTAATTATTAATTGTGAATTGTTAATTGTTTGAAAATTTATTGAAAATTGAAAATTGGAAATTGAAAATTAAAGTATGAATATAGGCGAGAGTATATTTCAGGCATTTGATTCTGTTCGTACAAACAAACTACGGACTTTTCTGACGTTGCTTAGCATATCTATCGGTGTGTTTGCAATTATAGGTGCCGGTTCTCTGGTTGATTCAATCAATGGCTCTGTATTCAGTGAGATGGAGGCTCTCGGAAGAAATTCATTCTTCATTTATCGGGTTCCGGCACTAAATATGGGGCATAACTGGAGAAAATACCGTAAGAGAAAACCTATAACTTATTCTGTGTTGAAAGAACTCAAAAAAAATATGACACTTGCAGAATTTGTTACTGCACAGGGTTATTCATTTGGCACCACAATTGAATATGGAGAAAATGAGACTGACCCTGACGTGGGTTTAATTGGTGCCGACGAGAATTTTTTCACAGCACAGAATGTTTCTATCAATAAAGGCAGGCCATTTACCCAGGAAGATATTGATTACAACAGGAGTTTTGCTGTAATCGGAAATGATATTGTTGTCAAATTATTTCCGAATATTGACCCAATCGCTAAGAAGATTAAAATTAAAAATCACTCCTATACGGTTATTGGTGTACTTGAATCGAAAGGTGCTGTCCTGGGTGAAAGCCAGGATAACAGGGTAATTATTCCTTTGACTGAATTTCTTAAATACTATGCTTCGTTGTGGGAATATGATTTGTTTATTACAATCAAGTCCCAAGACTATGAATCTTTGAATGATGCAATTGATGAATCAATCGGTATAATGCGTTCAGTCCGCAACCTGAAACCCTGGCAGGAAAACGATTTTGAAGTAGAAACAAACGAATCGCTAACCGAACAGTTTGCAAGCTTCACAGACTTTCTCTCATACTTCGGAGCATTTTCAGGCATCATAGCTCTCATTGCCGCAGGTGTCGGTATTATGAATATAATGCTTGTGTCTGTCAAAGAAAGAACACGTGAAATAGGCATCAGGAAAGCAGTTGGAGCTAAGCGGAGGTGGATACTCACCCAATTTATCATCGAAGCAATCACACTCTGCCAGATCGGAGGCTTAATAGGAATAATTATGGGAATTGTCGCAAGTGCCTTCTTTGGTTCCCTGATGAGTATAAAGCTTGTCCTTCCTTATTCATGGGTAATTTTCAGCATAATAATCTGCACACTTCTCGGTATAATCTTCGGTGCTTACCCCGCATGGAAAGCCGCAAAGCTCGACCCGATTGATGCACTTAGGTATGAATAGAATTGAAAATTGAGATTACAAAATGTCTGAACTGTGATTTAGCAGATTAATTAAATTACACCGATTTGAAATTTGGTCACAATGAGCCAAAACGTGCATTTTGTGCATCGGGAGCAGGTAATTAGAAATTTTGAATTTTTAATTTTGAGTGTTGAATTGTGGTGATAAGGAGCCAAAATTGGGCAGATTTGGGCATTTTAAGCAGATTTGACATGATTTTTCTTTTGCTAAAAAACATAAGGTAAATTCTTAAGAATAAAAGAATTCAATGTGCACATCCAGCATATTTTTATTAATCATTTTTATTAATGATGCTCAAATTTGTGACTTAAGTCAATGTATGATTTGATATTATCTACCACGAACAAAAGATAGTGGCTATTCATCCTCCCGATGGATCGGGATTTCCGTTTCACTACAACCGGCATTGACTGAATTCAGCCCGACATAGATTAACAAAGAACATGCGGTGCAAAGATAAGGTTGTGGGAGTGATATGTCAAGAAAACGGTTTTAAAAGGATTTTAAAATGGTTTTAAAAATATAGACGGAAGCAGGTAGTCGGGAGCCGGAAGCCAGAAGAAGGAAGATTGAAGGATGAAGGGGAAAGGGTTGCACGCAGAGCCGCGGAGACGCAAATTGTCTGAACTGTGATTTGTGTGATTATTGTGATTATGATGATTATAAATCTGGATGAATTAAATCTCTAATCTCAGGATATTTAGTAAAATATTTATCCAAGTATGCTATTGTATTATTTATTTTATTTAATGTATTATTATTTTTATCTAATCTTTCGATTAATTCATATCCATAATTACCAACTATTTTACTATAATTACGTTCGTCACTAGGAAGTGCAATTAATAATCCAAAAATCCAATTCAGTGTATACAAAAAATCTATCTTCTTTTTCTCTGTACCGCAACTATCTTTCAAGGGAATTTTATATTTCAAAAACAAATCTTTAAAAATCACATCGCTGTGTGGATAAATAACTCGTTCAAAAGAGATATCAGGATTATTTAAAGGATCTAATAAAAAATTACAATTTTCATGTAATATTATCCCATACATATCAAATTTTTCATGATATTCCATAGCTTCATTAATTGCTTCACCTAAAATTGAATAATTATTTAATTGTATAAAATTACCGATACTCATTACACCACGTAATGGAATATTATCAATTAAATTAAAAACAAAGAAAGATGAAATAATTCCATGAATTTCATATAATGAAGATAAAATGTCTTCAGGACTATTAAAAACAAAACTAAAAATAATCGTATCCTGAAAAAAAATATAAGAGAAGTCTCTAATTTTTAAATAGTTTTCATTATCTGAATTACTTTCAGCAATTTTTTTTGCTAAATCTATATTCTTTTTAAATTTGTCTAAAAATATTATACATTGTTTAATATCTTTACTCTTTGTACCAGCTGCATCCATTAAAATAATAATTCCTGAATGCTCATTAATATCATTCAAACTTGATTTAATACTTATTTTATTATTTTCCATCTCTATATACCCTCCACAACCTTGATTTCTTCTTCGGTTAGGGTGTAGAGTTCATAGACAAGTTTGTCTATTTCTTTGTCTGTCTTGGCTATGTATTGGTCTATTTGCTTGCGGTCGAAGTCCGAGGCGGTTTGTTTGTCTTTGTGAAGTTTCAACATGCGGTCAACGAGAGAAACCATATCTATTTTTACTTTTCTATCTGTAAGATTAGGTATTGGAAAAGGATTTAAAAATTGAGTTTTGAATTTGTGAGAGGTACCCCAAATTTCACTCGTATTTTTAATAAAGAAGTTTAGAATTTTTGAATTTAAAATACCTAGCATATAAAGATAATTTAAATTGCTTTTATCTTTAAGCAATAAAGAGTAAATTTTTGCAGTATGATAAAAATTTTCATTATCGAAAAACATATTTGGTTTATCACCCAATTCTCTAATTAATATTTTTTCTTGTTCAAAATAAGCTAAATTTTTAGGATATATATAAGCATAAAATTTATCATGATTCATTTTACCATTTTCCCTACCTTCTAATACTTTTCTATTTTCTAATAAATAATGCCACCCATTGGGAAACTTTTCTTTTATATTTTCTTTAGCCATTATAACAGCACTATTATTAATTATTGTATAAGGGAAAATAACGTAATTACGGAAAATTGGATCATCATATCTGTAAACATCACGTCCCATAAGGAATGGTTTAATCAAACCTTTTTCGATTTCAACTTCTTCATTTAACGATTTTGAAAATAACTTAAACGATTTCAAATTTTTATAATTTAAGTATTTATTATCCTTAACCTTAAGAACATAAATATCATCAGCACTTGTTTGAAGACCCACGAATATTTTTTCTGTAATTTCATTTAATTTAGGAAAATTTGAATTCAATAATTTATCAATTAAACCACCAGTCTCACCAGATTTAAAGCTCCATTTATCTTTACTTTTTTCAGGATGATTAATAAATCCAATTTTAAATTTATTACTTTCTTTATTTTTGCTTTTTGCGATAAGATTTAATTCGGATTCTAAATCAGCACCACTACCAAATTCAATAATTTTAAATTCCTTATTTTTCTTTTTTGATAAAAATAATAAGCAAGTGTAGGTATCTGCCTGTTCAAAAACTTTATTTGAACCAAAATGAACAATTTCTTCAAGTGCATTTTTTGAAGTTATTAATTCTCTAATATTTTCTCCAAATTGTGAAGGGAAAAATTTATGAGGTACAATGAAACCAAAATAACCCCTATCATTTAATAAAGAAAATCCTTTTTCAATAAAAATAACATAAATATCAAAATTACCCGTTGATGCTGATTTGTAATAATTCTTCAGATATTGAATAATATTTGAATGATATTCTTGTAATCCTTGAACTCTCAAATAGGGTGGATTTCCAATCACAGCATCAAATCCACCCTTTTCTTTTATGAATGGGAATTGTTCTTCCCAATCGAATGGATTTATTTTGTGCTTTTCTCGTTCTGGTAATTTAAAAAAGCCTTCATTAATGAAATCGGGTCCGATTAGGGAGTTTCCGCATTTAATGTTACCGTCTAAACGGGGAAGCAGTGCTTCGTGGAAACCCAACTGCATTATGCTTTCGCCAGTCAGTCCTTCGAGTACCCTGATGTAAAGCGACATCTGGGCTACTTCCGTTGCCTGCTTGTCCAGGTCAACTCCATAAAGATTGTTTTGAAGTATTCTCCCTTTCATCTTTGCCGTAAGCTTTGTTATGTTGTTATCGTCAAGGTATGCCAGATTGAAGTATTGTTTTCCCGTTTTCTCAATAATCTTTGTAGGATTTGCAGAAAAATAATCCTCGTGCCATTTGATTAATAAGTTGAAAGCACCCAGCAGGAAAGAGCCTGAGCCGCAAGCCGGGTCGAGTATTTTCAGCTTTGCAACATCTTCGGGAGTTTTGCAGATTTCCAACAATTTTCCGACAGTGTTCTGCACAATATATTCTACTATATACTGAGGTGTATAATATACTCCTCCTGCTTTTCGTACTTCGGGTTTCTTGTCAATAACGAGTTTTCCCCTTGGGCTGAAACTAATTTCATCACCGAGGAATCGTTCGTAAATTGTGCCGAGCATTTCCACAGGGATTTCATCGAAGCGGTATGGCGATTCCTCGAAATCCAGTTCCTGAACAATTTTTTTGAACAGTCGTCCTTCGATTTTCAGGTTCTCAGACAGAGGATGAGGATTGAAAATTAAGCCGTTGTACTTGGGAGCCATCGCTTTGCATATTTTAAGGAAAGCAGAATAAGGTTCATCGGTTTTGCTTTTTGAAATTCCGCACATGAAATCTTCAGTCTCTATGTCCCTGTCCTGCAGAACCCGCAGGAACACAAGGCGGTCGAGAATCCTCTGCACAGCTTCGGCAAGGTCAAATTCATTAGCAAATTTATTTATTTTTGCAATCTGTGCGGCTAAGTCGGTACGCCACTTTGTAAGCGTAATCAGGAAATGCTTGTCAACTGTATCGCGAAGTTCCACCTGAGTCGGTTTTTGTATTATTTCATTCAGCGAGCCGCCATAGACTGCTTCTTTACCGAAAGTATTCAGCAAATCGTATGCTCTGTCCGGGTACTCTTCGCACTTCATATCGAACTGCTTGATAATTCCTTTTTCGCGGTCATCTTTCTTTGGCAGTCCGTAGGCACGGAATGGGCGGAACTCCTCGAAGTCGGTCAGCACAGCAAGAGGTACTTTACCGTTCCAGCAATAAATTTTTGCCTGGTAAATATGATTTTGATTTTCTTTCAGATTTTCATTTGGTTTCTTTGCTTCGACAAAGAAAAGAGTTTTGTTGTCTTTGCGAAATCTATAATCCGGTCTTTTTGATGATTCAGTTTTTTCACCTTGTACTTCTGATTGCTTCCGAACATTCCAGCCAAGAATTTCCCAGAAAGGTTCAATATATGTTTGGCGGGTTTGCCATTCGTTCAATCCCCTGAAGTTCGCAAGGCGGAAATCAGTTACAAGATTTGAGAGTTTGTCCGCAATATTATCAGCCATAACAATAAGGGAAATGAATTAATAAAATTACTCGTAAGCAAATATAAGAAAAAATGTGATTGATTTCTAAACCTCACCCCCAATCCCTCTCCAATGGGAGAGGGGAGAAAGAAATCCCCCCGAACCCCCTTTGAAAAAGGGGGCTGTTGATGTGGGTTGTGGCTATGGATTCTGAACCGAGTTCAGAATGGCAAATATAAAAGTTACTGATAATAAATATTAGATGATTAATTATACAAAATAATTTCCCATTTCTCCTGATATTTGTAACAATTATTTTTAACATTTTATTTTTTAATGTCAGATTCTCAATTAAGCACAAGAAAAGAACGGATTGGCTGGTACTTTTACGACTGGGCAAATTCGGTTTTTTATACGACTGTAATTACAGTTTTTCTTGGTCCCTACCTGACCTCGATAACCAAGGCAGGAGCAGATGCCCACGGTTTTGTTCATATACTTGGTGTACCGGTTCATTCAGGCTCTTTCTTTCCTTATGTAGTTTCTGCTTCGGTTCTTTTGCAGGTTCTTGTTTTGCCTCTGCTTGGTGCAATAGCAGATTATACACATAAGAAAAAGTTTATGCTTGGATTGTTTGCCTATATCGGCTCAATTTCAACAATGGGCTTGTTTTTCCTGCATGGAACTAACTACCTGCTTGGTGCATTATTCTTCATTATAGCGAATATAAGCTTTGGTGCTTCTGCTGTAATGTACAATGCTTACCTGAATGATATAGCTGAAACTGACAGGAGGGATGCAGTTTCTTCAATCGGCTGGGCTTTCGGCTATCTCGGAGGTGGTGTTTTATTAGCTCTGAATCTTGCTTTATACCTCAATGCTTCAAAGTTGGGATTGACTTCCGAAATGGCAATAAGGCTGAATCTTGTTTCCGCCGGTATTTGGTGGGCTTTATTCACAATTATTCCTATGCTCACATTGAAAATCCGGCAATCAGCGAAGCAAAAACAAACAGGGGAGAGGCTTATTTCAATAGGTTTCAAAGAGCTATTTGCTACAATCAAAGGCTCTTTCAATTATCCTAAGACATTAATATTTCTTATTGCATATCTCCTATATAATGACGGTGTGCAATCTGTGATTGCCATATCGGCAGTATTCGGACAGGAAGAGTTGGGTTTGTCAATGTCCACTCTGACGACTGTGATTCTCATGGTTCAGTTCATGGCATTCTTTGGTGCTTTGCTATTTAATTACATAGCAAATTCAATCGGAACGAAAAGAGCATTATTAATCAGCCTCGTAATTTGGACTGGTTGTGTTTTTTATTCATTCCAGTATTTAAGCTCAGAAACAGGATTTTATATACTTGGTGGAGTGATAGCAATAGTCTTGGGTGCAACACAATCGTTGAGCCGTTCTATGTTCTCACACTTGATACCGAAAAATAAAGAAGCTGAATATTTCAGTTTATATGAAATCAGCGACAAAGGAACAAGCTGGATTGGACCACTTGCATTCGGACTTGCATTACAATTCAGCGGCTCATACAGGTGGGCGATTCTATCCTTGGCATTATTTTTTATTGTCGGATTTGTAATGCTTTTGGTATTGAAAATCAAAGAAGGAATTAAAGAAGTAGGTAATGAAATCCCACAAAAAATCTGACCACAGATTGAACAGATTAAAGGATTTCGCAGATATTTAAAATTTGTATAACACACTGATAAATAAATTGATTAATAGCATTTGCTAATATAAATTATAAAATATATTTTGTAGGTCATTGTTTATTAATCCTATAATCATTAAATCCAACAAATCCTAATAAAGACAATTTATGAAAGTACAAGAGCATCTTGGTAAAATTTCATGGTCAGTAGCTGACAAATTCCTGTATATATTATATGGGCTTGTCCTGATTTTCCAAATGAAATACCTCGACCCGAATGACCTTGGTTTATATGCTCTTTTAATCAATCTTCATACCTGGATTTTTATTGTGGCCGATGCTTACCTGACAAACCTTATACAATTCGGGATGAATAAAGACAATGTAAGGCTTGTCAATACTTATTCAGTTGTTGTTCATGTTGTAATTGCTTTCGGAGCTTCTCTGATTTTTTTCACCATTCAAAATCCCCTGTCCGGTGTTTTTAATGAACCAAGGATAAAAGAAATTGCAAACTATCTTCCTTTGCTTTGCCTTGTGTTTATTCCACGGACATTTTGTATAAAATTGCTTTTACGTGACCATGAAATGCAAAAGTTATTCTGGGTTGACTTTTCCTTTTTCGGTTCGATGGCAATTATGACTGTATATTATATATTTTCATTCCACCAACTAAATTTCAATCTCATGCTTGTGATTTACTTTGCAGGTTCAATCATCAGTACTTTTCTTTCAATAATCATCACTTTCAATAAGCTTGAGTTTGGTTTTAAAGGAGGTATAGGACTAAAGCGATTGCTTTCCTTTGGTTTTCCATTGATGTTGACGAGTGCTTTTAATGCCTTACCTAAGCAATTGGATATATATATTGTACAGTTTTTCTTTTCAACACAGGTTGTTGGAATTTATTATTCGGCAAAAACACTTTTCCGTTTCTTCGAGGAAACTGCAAATGCGGCTATTTCTCTTGTATATCCTGCGGCAGTTCGTGCATTAGAAAGCAAGAATTTTAAAGGATTGAACGACCTGATGACAAAAGCGACATCATTCATTTTTATTAGTTTTTTAATAATAATCATTCCTCTGGAACTTGGCTTGAGCAGATTGCTTATTGAATGGTTCCTGCCTGTTAAATACCATCTTGCAGTTGCTCATTTCAATGTATTAATGTTTGCTGCTTTAGGCTTACCATTTGTTATTTTGTCAACGATAATCAATGCCGCTCAAAAACCATACACAGTATTTCTCTATGTTGTCATTTCAGTCATTCTATCATTTGTAACATATTATTTTGTCGGATTGAGCGGCAATCAATACCTGATTCCACTTGGTGTTATTGTTTATCTACTATCACTCGGCATTTTATGTTTTATATATGTCAACAGGAATTACAATTTCAAATTCATCCAGATATTCAGAGCAGTAGGGGATAGCTATTATTATTTGAAGGGTAAAAAGTAAAATTAAATAATTCCAAATAATTCATTTCTTCTTTTACCTATATCATATTTCTTTGCTTGTTCAATTAGTGCTTGTCTTTGTGGTTCTGAATATTGAAATGAATGTTCAATTGAATTTATTACATCATCATCAGTTTCAATGATTAATCCCTTATCACCTGCGACTTCAGGCAATCCGCCTTTATTTGTTATTATCGGGACACAGCCGAAAACCATTGCCTCTGCAACTGATATTCCGAATGATTCTTCCAATGAAAGCTGAATATAAGCCGATGCCTGATTATATAATGGTATAATTTCATCATATAAAGATAAAAAGCCGGGAATAATTTTCAAGTTGTATATGTCGCTTCCTTTTTTTTGGGCAAGTTCCAGTGCCTGTGCCTGCAATCCTGCTATGACGAATTGTCTGTGTGGCATTTTACGTGCTATGTTAATAAACCTGTCTGTACCTTTTAAAATATATTCAATGCTATCATCTGCTCTCGATACAGTGAGAACGATATTTCTTTCAACATCTTTTTTATATACAGTTAATTTTTCCACATCAATGCAATTATATACGACAATTGATTTTTTAAATTTGCCATTCAATCTATCATTCAGGCATTTTTCTGCAAATTTCGAGACAGGTAAAACCGTTGTAGCAAAACGGAAGGAATGCTTTGCACAGAACCAACGTAAGGCTCTGGCTCTTGCTCCGTAATTAAGTTCAGGTATGTAGCTCACATCAAATCCACCTGCAATGACATACACAGGCTTTCTGAATAGTCTTCCAAATAGGGTAGGGAATAATGATGCATAATCACCGAACCAACAGAAAACAGCATCAGCCTTGAATATTCTAAAAAACGACCTGAATATAATTTTCAATAAATTATTTAATCCGATGAATCCTTTTCCAATTTCAGAATTTTCGAGCAGGAGTTTATGTCGTTCTGATAGAATTGCAATGTCATTTTTGACAAACGTAGATTTCAACGGAGCGATGAATAGAATATTCATTTTAATTATTTATCAATTTATTTACTCTTTTTTTCCAATACTTTAAGCTTACTAATAGCATCATAATTAGTAAATTTAAATTGAATCGGAGTTACCGAAACATATCCTGCGAGCAAGGCGGCATCATCGGTTTCCAAATCTTTATCAATAACTTTATATTCACCGGAAAACCAGTAATAATCTCTGCCAAATGGGTCAATCCTTTTCTCATAATGGTCATTCCATTGAGAATCGCTTTGCCTGGTAATCTTTATACCTTTTATTTTCTCTTTAGGTACTGCCGGTATGTTAACATTTAAAAGAGTGCCTTCAGGTAAACCGGTTTTTAATACTTTTTTTGCAATATCAAACGAATAATCTGCGGCTACTGCACAATCAGCTTTATGGCTGTAAGATGCAAGTGATACGGCAATAGATGGTATTCCTATTAACATTCCCTCAGTAGCCGCTGATACAGTTCCTGAATAAAGAATATTAATCGAAGTGTTTTGCCCATGATTAATTCCTGAAACCACAAGGTCAGGCTTTTCATCCAGCAGGGACGACATTGCAAGTTTAACACAATCGCTGGGAGTTCCGTTAATTGCGTATCCGAACATTTCTCCGTTTCTGTGGAATGGAACAACCCTCAATGGGTCAGAGACTGTCAAAGCATGTCCCACGGCACTTTGCTGTCTGTCCGGTGCTACGACAACAACCTTTCCAAGCCGTTTCATTGAATGAACCAGAGCAAAAATTCCCGGTGAGTCAATACCATCGTCATTTGTAACAAGAATCCTGATTTCTTTTGTCTTTTTCATTTCATCTAATACGATTTCATCAAATTCAATATCAAAATATTTTAAGTGGCTATCGCCAGTATGTTATTTTTAGTAAAGATTTCCACTATTTAAAATAGTGGTTATTCATCTGATTTTTCTCAAATTAACAATTGTCAATTATTAATTGTCAATTAATTTTAAAGTCTCGTGAAATCATTATAAATCACATAAAGCATAAAGAGCATCAAAACTGCAAAGCCGATTTGCTGAAACACAATTTTCACCTTTGGCGGAACTTCTCTCCTGATTATTCCTTCGATTATAATAAATACAAGATGTCCTCCATCGAGTGCAGGGAAGGGGAGTATGTTTAAAACTGCAAGGGTTATGGATAGAACAGCCATGAATCTTATAAAATATGATAAGCCTCTTTCCGCAGATTGAGAGGCACTTTTAGCTATCATTATAGGCCCGCCGATGGATTGTTTTACCGAGACATTACCTTTTATAATTTGAACTACCGAACCGACAAACAAAACTACAGTGCGGTATGTTTCATCTGCTCCGATATTTATTGATTCTAATAAACCATAGTCAACATGTTTAACAGGCCCGAAATAATCCTGGTCAATTTGAACGCCAATAATCCCTTTCTCAGTAGGCTTAATTGAGTCGCTTAGAATCTTACCTTTTCTTTCCCACTCAATAAACAGTGAACTGTTTTTATGGCTTTTTACGATTCCGATAAACTGAGTTATGGAACAAATTTGCTCTCCATTTATACTTTTAACAGTATCCCCAGGCTGCATTCCTGCTTTACCTGCAGGCTTAAGTGTTTCGATAGCCATAATTAATACTTTTGTACCCTTAGGATAAATACCAAAGTGCTCCTGATTGGAAATTGTTTTAAGTATTTTAGTTCCTTCGGCTTTCAATGTAACCTGGTTACCCTCCCGTTGAACTTTTATATACTTATTATTACCGAAATCTTTTTCAGCCAAAAGTTGAAAGAATTGTTCCCAATCTACAATTGCTTTTCCATTAACCGAAAGAATCTTGTCACCAGCCTTAAAACCAATAGTTTCTGCTATTGATTTGCTTTCAACATATCTAATGGTTGTAGTCTGGTAAAGTGATTTTCCGCTGAAAAATGCAATAGCCGAAAAAAATAGAATTGCCAGCAATGTATTCATTATTACACCGGCACTAATTACAAATGTCTTTTGCAATGTTGATTTTGAGCGAAATTCCCATGCCTGTGGCTCCTTCTTTATAAACTCAGTGTCCATGCTTTCATCAATCATTCCGGAAATTTTTACGTAACCACCAATCGGAAGTAATGCTATTCTATAATCAGTATGTCCCTGTCCATCCCAGTCTTTTGCAAGTTTTCCGAAATTGAAGCCGGTAATTTTATTCCATCCGAGAATCCTTGGACCCATGCCTACTGAAAATACTTCAGCTCTCATTCCTGTCAGTCTTGCAGCTATAAAATGTCCGAATTCGTGTATTACAACCAGTATGCTAATTACCAGCAGTAAATAAAATACATCATTTAAAAATCCCATAGTCTTTCTTTATATTATTTGATATTTTCGTTAATTATACTTTCAACTAATAATCTTGTTTCTTTGTCTGTATCTATAATTTCGTCTATTGTCGGTCGAGCAATAATCTTTATTTTATTTAATGCTTTTTCAATTAAACTCGCAATTTCAGGTAATGAAATTTTATTTTCAAGAAAAGCATAGACTGCTATTTCATTAGCCGCATTTAGTACTGCTGTGGCTGAACCCCCTTTTTCAATTGCTTCATACGCCAACTTTAAGCAGGGAAATCTGAAATAATCAGGCATTTCAAAAGTAAGAATACCTATTTCTGTTAGTTCTAATCTTGGAAAATCGTAATTCAATCTTTTGGGATAATTTAAAGCATAAGATATTGGAATTCTCATATCAGGTATTCCAAGCTGTGCTTTCACAGAGCCATCAATAAACTGAACCATTGAATGAACTATGCTTTGAGGGTGTATCAATACTTCAATTTTATTAATAGGCAAGCCAAATATCCAGTGAGCTTCGATTACCTCAAATCCTTTATTAATCATCGTTGCCGAATCTATCGTGATTTTATTTCCCATCGACCAGTTGGGATGCTCGAGGGCTTGTTCGACTGTCAGAGATTCAAATTCTTCACCAGGTGTTGTCCAGAATGGGCCTCCTGATGCCGTCAGAATTATTTTCTCAACAGTATCAATTGATTCACCAACTAAGCATTGAAGAATAGCACTATGTTCGCTGTCAACGGCAATAATCGGAACATTTTTTTCTTTTGCTGAAGTGGTTATAATCGAACCTGCACTAACAAGAGTTTCCTTATTAGCGAGCGCAACGGTTTTCGATGAATTAATTGCCGCAAGTGTCGGCTGAACACCGCTGAAGCCAACGAGTGCACTTAATACCATGTCATTCTTATAATATGAAGCCGCTTCAAGAACACCTTCTTTGCCGCATAAAATCTTACCTTTATAACTCGTTTTTTTCCTGAACTCATGATAGAATTTTTCATCGCTGATTGCTACACCAACCGGGTTGAATTTATTAGCTTGTTCCTCGAGTATATCTATTTTCGAGTTTGCGGTTATGAATCCAAGGCAGAATTTTTCAGAAGAAGATTCCAGCACCTGTAGTGTTTGTATCCCGATTGAGCCGGTTGAACCAAGTATTGTAAGTGTTCTGCTTTGCTTATCCATTGCTGATTACAGAAACTCCTGTGTTATGTCTTTTTCCTGGCGTGCAGAAATGAATTTGAATTCATCAATTCTTAAGTGGTTGCTTTGCTGCAATTTTATCTTCACAAAGTATTTTATCATCATGCGTGCAAGCTTTGATATTGTTCCATCCGACAAAAATTCAGCAAGATTTGGATGAACCATTAAAGTCAATCGGAATTCTCTTGAATTTGACCTGAAATTCTTTAGCCATCTTTCTATTGCAGTCGAGAGAACACCCTTTGATATAACCTTACCTGTACCCTGACACATTGGACAGCTTTCGCTGATTTTTTCTGTTATATTTTGATTGACTCTCTGCCTGGTAATCTGCATCAAATTTAACTGAGTCAGTGGATAGGCAATTGTCTTTGAACGATCTCTATCTAATTCGTTCCTCATTAAAGCATAGACTTTCTTCCTGAAAGGAAGTTTCCTCATATCTATGAAATCAACGAGTATAATACCGCCTATGTCTCTGAGCCTTACCTGTCGGGCAATCTCCCTGACGGCTTCCAGGTTTGTCTGAAGAGCATTTTTTTCCTGTTCCCTTTCAGATATGGCTTTACCTGAATTGACATCTACAACCATCATTGCTTCAGTCTGGTCAATAACTATTGTTCCACCATTCGGAAGCCTTACTTTTCTTTTATAGGTTTGTTCGAGTTGTTTTTCGATTCCGAAATGCTCGAAAATCGGTTTTGAATCACTATAAAGTGAAATTTTATCAACAAGTGCAGGTGATGCCCATTTCAAATAATTAGAAATTTCCTTGTATAACTTCTTTGAATCAATAGTCACCTTTGACACATCTTTTGTCATCAGGTCTCTGA
Source organism: Ignavibacteria bacterium RIFOXYC2_FULL_35_21 (assembly GCA_001804705.1). Lineage (GTDB taxonomy): Bacteria > Bacteroidota > Ignavibacteria > Kapaibacteriales > UBA2268 > XYC2-FULL-35-21. The sequence goes on along the minus strand of MHAY01000064.1, from coordinate 7,113 downwards.
CTACACTTGTTGCAATAGGTAGGTCTTGATAGAGAAGCATTGGTTCTTTTGCTTTTTTAACTTTTTCCTCGATTTCATTCCAAATTTTTACAAGGCTGTCCCAATCCTTCAGGAGTTCATGTTCATTTATTTTCTGTGCGGCTGTTCTGATGATACACCCCAGGCCGGTGGGCAGTGAGTTTCTTGCAAGTTGTCTGAGTCTGCGTCTCTCTCTAAGCGATGAAATCTTTTTTGAAATACCAATCACATCGTCGAAGGGCATTAGCACTACATACCTGCCTGGTATTCCAATTCTTGTTGTTACTTTTACACCTTTGGAACTGTATGCTTCCCTTACAATCTGTACAATTATATTCTGCCCCTGTTCGATATTTAATTTAAAGTTTCCGCGTCTGCCTGATTTAGGTTTCTGTTTGTTATCTTTTGTTTTTGTTTGCTTAAATTTTTTTGTTGTAACCGCAGTTTCCCTTTTCCCGTTAGAGGCTAATCTTGCGGCTTTTCTTTGTTTTGCTTTTTCATAAAGCTCTTCATCTTCGTCGTCGGTAATTATATTTTCAAGTTTATCGTCAATGTCGGAAAAGTGAAGGAAAGCATCCTGTCCTTGTCCAATATTCACAAATGCTGCATTAATTCCTTCAACTATTTTAGTAACTTTACCAAGAAAAATATTTCCAATAGAACGTTCTTTATCGGGTAATTCAATGAATAGCTCGGCGAGCCTGCCGTCTTCGGTGATTGCGATTCTTTCTTCGTTAAGAGTAGAATTTATTAATATTTCTTTTACCATTTGATATATAAACCTGTAAAGGTTTTAATTTGTATAAATATTATAACATTAAGTTGACGTTTGAAACTAAAAAATCTTTAATTATGGAGTAAATCTTAATTCGTTAATCGTAATTCGTAATTAAAAAAAGACCAAGTTTGCCGTGGCGCCCTAAGCATGAACTTACCGTTGCTTCCTTCCGGACCTGGCGGGATTGGGCTCTTCTTAGCCGCACGGGACTTGGTCCAACTACAAAATTAGGTATAAATGCCTGTAATTACAAATTTTAAAAGCTTTTATTTTTGATTAAACATAAAAAAATCTTAATTTTGCAATCTAACTTAGAAGTATTACTTAATTCGTAATTCGTAATTGATTTTGCGCCAGTAGCTCAGGTGGATAGAGCATCAGCCTTCTAAGCTGAGGGTCACAGGTTCGAGTCCTGTCTGGCGTACATAAAGAAAACCCTGATAAGAAACTATCAGGGTTTTTAAATTTTTAATATTGAATTAACAAAATTTTCATTCGTAATCTTGTCACCCTGAGTCAATGACCACCGCCGATGCGATGGTAAAACAAAAATATGACAAATTAAAATCGTTCTTTATTTGAATAGCCACTATCTTCAGTTCGTGGAGGTTTATTTCCACCCGATTCTGACTTTAGTCACTAATATTAAGGGGATAAATCCCGAATTGTGGTGAGTAACCATCCCACGACTTAAAAGTCGTGGCTATTCATAATATATCAAGATTTCTGGTAATGTGTCATTAACAGCGAAGTCGAAGGGTCGTAATTCATAATTCGTAAAATTACTTTAGCACTCTTTTTATTGATTCCATAAAATCGGATTTTCCCCTCATACCAACTATCGTCTCTGAGATTTTTCCATTTTTGTCAATTATGTAAGTTGTAGGAACAGCAGCTATACCGCCATATGCATTGGTTATTGCCTCAACACCGATAAAATTATTATAAGGGATACCATTACTTTTCATAAAGTCCGATACCTTAGTAATATTTGATGTTACATCGGCACCTCTTTCAAGTGCAATTCCTATTAAAACAAAATCTTTGTTTGCTAATTCTTTACTTACTTCAACGAGGTCGGGTATCTCTCTTCTACAAGGCGGACACCATGTTCCCCAGAAGTTCAACAATACAACTTTTCCTTTAGTGAAATCAGAAAATTTCGTTGAATTACCATTTTCCTTCCAGGTGAAATCTACTGCGAATCCTTGCTTTTGTTTAGCTACAGTTTCAATTTGTATAACCTTTCCGATTGCTGTATTCTCAACTCCTGAAGCATTTGATGCAAGCATTTCATGAGGGTTATTACCTGTATTCAAAGCAATTTTTACATCCTGTTGTTCATTTGTTTTCTCTTGTGTACAAGCAGTATTGGTAACAAGAACAAAAGAGATTAATCCAAAAATTGCAAAAGTTTTAAATCTATACATTATTTCTCCAATTATTATTATTTTAAAATTTTTTCTGAATGACGTTGATTTTTTAATATTATTATTTTTCAATTTCTAAGTAAGATATTTAATTATTATTAAATTACATATAATTCCTTATAAATTATATAGCTAATCATTTATATTATTTTCTTTGTATAAAAATGGTTTTTTAATTGTCAGAAAAAGTCCTGTAACAACGAATATAACTCCTAACCAAACTAAATTGATGAATGGTTTTGTCGAAACCTGAAAGCTTATGACTTCTTCAGGATGGGTAATTTCCTGGTTTTCAGGTAAAATTGAAATTTCGACTCTTGACAGTGCAATATTCTCTGAATTACTAATAAATCTTGTAAAACCTAATTTAAAATTTTTGTCAGGCACATTTTTGATGATAGGTTTAAAATCACCGGTTTCCATATTTACTTCGGCAAACAAAGTATCAATAACAGACTTTCCCTTGTCAATCAATTCAACAATAGCACCCATAGGCATAACAGTACTATTAGCATGTCCTCCACCATCCATCATAGCAGTCATTTCAAATTTTATAAAACTAACTTTAAATGAACTGTCGAAAGGAACTGCAAATGTTTCACCCTTGCCTAAATCCATACTTGGATAAGGGTACTCGAGTGTAATACTATTCGGTGAAATGTATAAATCTTTTGTTATATATCTTTTTATTCCCGGTTCGAAGAATGGTGAAGAACGTTCATTAAAATCACTCCAATAAATCACAGGGCTTACAATTGAATTAACACCATTTCCCTGTATTTTTAAATGATATTTATATTTCTCTCTGTCTGTCATATTCTTTTCAATTTGGTCTCTGCCAACAAGCGTGAATTTATAACCTAATGCTTCATCGGTTCCTGCATTTTTCAGATTAATATGCTTTTCAGTAACAAAGACCGATGATGTCAAGGCTCCAAGCAGAAGTAGTGCAAGTCCTAAGTGTGATATATAACTGCCAACCAACCTGATTTTCCTTCTTCCTGTTCTGAATATAAAAACTATATTAATTGTTATTGAGAAGAATGAACTGAAGAATAATAAAACATGGTCAATTCTTTTTACTCCGGCTATTAATACCAATATTGTTAAAAGTATGGATAATCCAGCCGAGAGCAATGAATTTTTCAGGGCTATACCAATGCTTGTTGTACTTTTCCAGTTTAAGTAAAGAGAAAAAGCATTAGTCAGAAACATAAGTATTGCTAAAGGAAGATTCCAGTTATTATAATATGATATTTCAACCGCCGACTTAGGTTTACCCATGATTTCCTGAAATATTGGTAAACTCGTTCCGAAAAACACAATCAATGTAACTGCAACAATTAATACCGAACCAAGTGTAATAAAAAATTCACGGCTGTCGTATTTCAGGTCAATTTTCACCTTCGACATATTTTTAAATCGGATAGCAAAGAAAACTAATCCTATCAATGCAAATGAGACAAGGAATATTAATAGCAGAAGATACACTAATTGTCCCGGGTCAACGAATGAGTGCACCGATGTATCTCCGAGAACACCACTACGAGTAAGGAATGTAGCATATAATACAAATATGAATGCAAAAATTGCAAGTAAAAAATTTGTTTTTACTAACCCACCCGTTCTCTTTTGAATTAGCAAGGTATGAACAAGTGTTATTGACAATAGCCAAGGTAATAGAGATGAATTTTCAACAGGGTCCCAACCCCAGAATCCTCCCCAGCCCAATGTTTCATAAGCCCAGAATCCTCCGAGAATGATGCCAAATCCCAATATAGCTGATGCTGTCAATACCCATGGAGTTGCAAGATTTGCCCAATTCGTGTAATCCTTTTTGAACATGCCTGCTATAGCAAGAGCGAACGGGACAGATAATAACGCATATCCTGTAAATAATATTGGAGGATGGATGCTTATCCAATAACTTTCCAGTATCGGATTTAATCCGCGCCCATTTGGTGGCACTATGTTAGGGTCAACATCGGGAAAGGATTCCCATATAAAATTAAACGGGCTCTTAATAATTAAAAGTAGTGTCAGGAAAACAAGTATTAATGTATAAAAAGCCATCGTTCTTGGTTCATAGTCATATTTTTTTGTATAGTATAATAAAAAAACTCCGGCTAAGCTTATCAGAAACGTCCATAAAAGAAATGAACCTTCCTGTCCGGCATAAAATGATGATATTAGCAAGTTCAAAGGCAGAAGCTTTGAACTGTAACTCCAGATATATGTATATTGATAATTAAATGACAATATATTTGAAAGTAAAATTCCCGAAGCGAGCACAATTGAAAAGAATAAAGATAAATATAAATACCTTCCAAGCTTATTAGCCTTGTCTTCCTTTTCCTTCGATATAAAATATGCCACTGTAGTAGCCAGAGCCAATACAAACGACAATATAATTATTAATTTCCCAACCATAAAAAACCTGCCTGATTACTTAATTAAATTTTAAAACAAGAATCCGTTTATTACAAATTAGAAAAATTCGTAATTCATAATTCGTAATTCGTAATTGTTTAGCTTCCTGCTTTCTTCATTTCTGCTTCATATTTCGATGGGCATTTAGTCAAAATCTCAGATGCATGGAAATTGTTTTGTGTGTAACTGCCTTTAACGACAACTTGTGTAGCCATGTCAAAGTTGTTTGGCTTAGCACCGTGGAAAATCACGCAAGCTGTGTCTTTTTTATCATCGCACATATAGAATGTAAATGTGTTATCCTTGTTATTATAATTGCTCGGTTTGTCTTTTAACCAGCTTCCTATTATTTGGTAAGTCTTTTCCGTAGCTTTTGCTTTTGCAAAATTTGTATATTCTATTTTACTGCTGTCGAATGAAAGTATAGCCACCACAGCAAATGTTACAGCTATTACAGCTCCAATTATGTATTTCTTTTTCATTTTTCTCTCCCATAAAAAAATAATTATTTTTAGGAAGGTTTAGAACCTTCCACAATATCAGGAATATTTTTTTCAAGTTTACTTATTTTCTTATCCAAACTATACAAATAAAATGATATTCCTGCCCATATTATTAACACAATAATAAGGACAATGTATATCGAGTGCTTAATTAGAAATTCTATCATACTTTATCTCATTATATTTAATTATTAATTTTCAATTTTAAATTTCCAACCCTGATTCTTAAATTCAAAATCCATAAAAATATTATAGTAAAAGACATCATTGACAAACTAAATATATATTGCTTTGTTGTATTCAGCATGTCCGATTGCGAGCTTAGCACAGGGCCAATATTACTCTCACTTGCACTACCCGGATGCAAGCTTTGTGTTATTCTCGGCAATACAAAAACAAAAAATGGGACTGTTATGAAGGCAAGTATCGAATAAACCGCACTTAATCTCGCCTTCACGTCTTCCTTTTCAATTGCAGACCGCAATGCGAAATAGGCCCCATAAATTAACAATAGTACAAATATCGAGGTTTCTCGCGGGTCCCAGTTCCAATAAGAACCCCAGTTAAATTTCGCCCAAAACATTCCCGTTACCGTAGCGAATATTGTGTAAACTGTTCCAACTTCAGCGGCTGATGAAGAAATTACATCGTATTTTATATCCCTTTTTCTCAAATACTGAACCGAAAAAATCATTGAAATTAAAAACGCCAGCACAGCAATCCACGCTGAAGGAACGTGATAATTCAAAATCCTTACCAATTCACCGAGGCTGGCAACGTATGGTAATGTCAAAATTGGATCCACACTCACTATCGAATTAAAATAGTATTTATCTTTTTCGGCATTATAATTTATCAAAGAAACTAATGGTTTCCCCTCTTTTAATTCCTTTGGTATTATCTTGTTATTAATAACTAATTTATAAACCTTATTTTTACCTGATTGACTGTCAAAAGCTATAAACTGCTCATACCCACCTGTTATAATGTAATCTTCAGGGTCATCGGACAATGATTTTATTGTCGTTACATGCCTTACTGTGCCTGGAATAGGTGTCAGTTTAACATTCACCATTTTACCCGGACTTCTTTGTCCAACTATCCGTGCATCCTCAAAAGTTCCTGCAATTGGTGGTAATAGGGTAAGAAAAATTGTAAAGACGGGTATTAATAAAGCAAAGAACTTTATAAACTTTGGTTTGGGTTTAGTCAACCCGGGGTATATACCGATAAATAAACCTAATCCTAATCCAACTATTATAATTATTGCTTTCATTTATGTCCGTGTTATATAAATATAGGGAAGATATTAAATCTACCCTTACAATTTGTTAATTTATCTAAAAATAAAAAAACAAATATACGGATATAGGTTTAAATTATTGAGGATAATTTTGTCTGAATTATTTAACTTTGTGTAATTAGAAAGATTTAGAATCTCCCTCTACATATAGTAATACAGATGATATTTTAATTACGTATTTTCGTCAGGATTAGTTCATTCTCCCAACCTTCTTCTCCGGATGGTACATACCTAATCTCATCCATCACGGCACGTATAATCTGTATTCCAAGCCCTCCCTTTTTGTAATTCTTAAAGTATTCATTCATATCCAATTTATCCACCTCCATAGGATTAAATGGCTGGCCTTTGTCATGTATTTTAACTGTAAAATTAAAACTCGATGGTTCGACCGAAACACAAAACTCTTTCGTTTTATCCAAATTAAATGAGTGTTTGATTAAATTCGTACATGCCTCATCCACGGCTAATGCTATTTTACTCGCATCGTTGTCATCAAATCCAAATACCTGTGCTTTAGAGTAAACGAAATTCCTGATTTTGTGTAATTCCGAAAAATCCCCGCATGCACAGATATAATTTTCTTTATTCAATATTTTTTCCTTGTTCTTGAGCATCATTTTTAATATAAATCTATTGGGAAGGTTTAGA
>MHAY01000063.1 GCA_001804705.1 Ignavibacteria bacterium RIFOXYC2_FULL_35_21 | reverse complement strand
TTTGAACTCATTGTTTTCCATAAGTTTGTAATTGTATTTTTCTATTGCATTTCATTAGAATTTTCGTTAATTGAAAAATCTGGGTTTATTTTATAACATAGAATTTGAGCAAAAATACTATTTTTATTAATCAGCAAAAAAAAATTAGTAAATCGGTGTATTGCGTTTTTCAAGTTTCAAATCTTTTAGTTGGGGAGCTTTTGCAGCAAATCTTAAATAAAATCCCTGATTCGGATACCAAGTGAAATCCAACTGCCAGCAATGAAGGTCTTTTGTTATGCTGAGACTTGGCTGAAGAAGTCGCTTGTTGATAAAATCATATTGTGCTCTACCCTTGAAATTCCATGTCTCTGTTAATTTTAATGAAAAATCTGTATTAAAACTCAGAGATTTGGAAAATGTATTCAAAGTCGGATTGTTATAATCAAATCTAAGACTAAATCCAAACTGCCAGGGAATACTAAAGGGGGAATAACCGGGAGAATTGTCTCCGAAATTATCAAATGGTGTTTCTGTGTATTCAAGCCTTCGTTTGAATCTGTCGCCTAATCCTATTGAATCCTGCGTCAGTTGTTGTGTCTGGTCCTCTTCGCCCATTAAACCAGTAGAAATTCCTTCCGAAGAGAATGATGTATTTAGTGTTAATCCAAGTCTTTTGAGACGCATTAAACCTTTCCCGTTTTCAATCAGGAACTTATTTATAGGGGCATAATTATCGGTCAATTCACCTGTGGCCTGGTTAATTGTCCTTGCTTCATCATATACTGTGAATCCTGCATCTGCATTTAATGTGATAAATCTCAAATCGGGAATTCTGAAGTTCATGGTTATATCGCTGAATCTGAGGGAATCTGCCGCCATATTATAGCTGCCATTTATTTTCCAATTGAAAAAGCTTATATTTTGGTCAGGCATAGTATCTTTCGACTCAAGTTTAGCATCAAAGTTATTCATAAACTCAAAGCTGATTGAACGATACAGATTTCTCGATGCTATTCCGCCTCCATCTATTTCGAATCTTGAATATTGCACCCATTGCTTAGTTTTTTCATAATAATATTTGTCATAAAAACCAAGTGAAGGATTCGATAAATTCGGTGTATAAGAAAAGCTGAAGGTTGGCTGAAAAGTATGCCTCAGTGCTTTTATCCCAAATAAATCGGGTTTGACTATACCGAATAGTCTTGTTTGTGCTGATACACCAAAACTATAAGTATATTCAGTATATAAACCATGTTCGAATGAATCACTTGTTGTTGAATCAACAGAATTATAGGTTCTGGTCAATCTTTTAAAATAATTATTAGCCCTGAACGAAATTGAAGGTGTTAATGAGAAATATCCGAACTTTGGTGAAATAGAAATACTCGGACTGTGGCTTATTGATGACCTTGTATTATATATAAAACTTGTATCGGGTACATATTGCTGTGTACTATCAACAAAAACTGAATCCCGGTGTATTACTTTATCCATGTAATACCTTCCTGAAACTCCATACTTAACTGATATATCACCTAACCAGTTTCCTGATGGAACAAAAGATTTCAACGGTTTCCAGCTTGGCATTGAGTAATTAACTTGAGGAAATGTTTGCTGGTATTCATCTGTTATTATATTCTGGTCACGATTAAATGATAAGGAAAAACTTGAACCATCATCAAAAGATTGTGAATAGGCAGCATTTGAATGAATGTTCTGAGTTACCCTATCCTGAAGATACATTGATGTATTTCGATTGTAGTCTTGAGACATAAAACTCATATTAGCTACAATATTTGATTGAGGTGTAATTGTTTGATTGTGATTTAGTCCGAATTTATAGTTTATCTTATAATCTTCATCGGGTGTTAATCTTATATATCCATACTCGGCATCAAGACTACCGTCAAATTTATCGAGCAGTTTCCATCTCGTTTCATTTTTAGCAATGAATCCACCTTTTGAATAGAAATCAATTTTGAATTGAGTGTCGTAATAATCACTCAAAGCCAGATAGACACCAAAATCCTGGAAGACAACTCCACGGTCTTTTGAAAAGAAAAATGAAGGGACCATCAAACCCGACTGCCTGCCTCCACGGCTCGGGAAAAATAAACCAATAGGCACAACAAACAATGGCATATCTTCCACATAGAAAATAATCGGGTCGAGATAAACTTTTTCGTTAGCAATCACCTTCATTTCAGGAGAACCAATATAAAAATGGGGATGTGCTTCGTTGCAGGTAGTGTAGCAGCCGTCTTTTACAAATAATTCTGATTCTGATACTCGTTTTATTTTATCTCCGAAATAATAACCGTTCGATAATTCTGTTTCACCGAAACTGATTGTTCCTTGTTTATTACTGAAATTATACAGCATTTTTTCACCTACAAAAGATTCGCCCTGGTCCATAAATTTGGGATATCCCTTAACTTGATTATTTGAGTCCCTTGTACCTTCCGCTTTAAGGGATGTATTTCCAAAATTCATTTCGATTATTTCAGATTCGAGAGCCTGGGCTTTTAATTTGATTTTCGCATCACCCTTCAGCCGCATTGTCCGGTTATTTACAGTAAATTTCACCGAATCTTTAGCAGAATAAATAACGACAGAATCAATTCCTGACTTCGATTTTCGGATTTCTGTTTTGCCGCTGTCAGTCTTAACCAATACAGAATCGTTGTATAATTTCAATATCGAATCTCTTGCTGAAGGATTGATATTTAAAACATTCTGAGTTGTGCTATCTAAAGTTTTAACTTTTTCAGGAAGTGTCTTTTTTACGGCTTCTTTGGATTGAGAATAAGCTTCAATATTTATTATAATAAAGCTGAGAATAACTATATATAATTTCAATTTCATTAATTATCAGAATCCGTGTAAATCATTCAGAATTCAGCATTTTATAAAAATTACTCTATTCTATAAACCTTGATTCCTTCAGGCAAATTGAATCTCAGAGTCTTATTAATGTCCTTGTTTATTTCATATTTATTTATCTGTAAATCAACCTTAGTATCAATCTCAGGAAAATTGAATATCATATATTTTGCAAGTTGAAATCCATCAAACGTTTCGTAATCTTTATATACTAAATCTAAAATTAACTGCCCAGTCATTAATTTTCTCTGATAACGAATTAAATTATTGTTTTCAGACGAATATAAGGCATATTCAATATAGTCTTTATTTGATGTGTTTTTATAAAGTAAACCATCATTATTCTTGTATGTTTCATCACGAGTAAAATCATCAGGTTCTGAAGGTGTTTCACACCTCAGAAGCCTTATGAATTCATCAAAGCTTAAAGGAACCATTGTAGCTCTTTTTAAATTCTTTGCAGTAGGTTTTCCTTCAAGAATTTGATTATTAAAAGCATCATAATATACGAAGTATTTTGGATCTGCATAGAGTTTTCCAATAGGGATTTCAAAGGGCCCTTTAATTATTAAAGATAATGAATCCTTGCCGTTCAATATAAATTTGCAGGAACCGCTATTTGTTTCATCATGATATTTAGAAGCTAAATTGGCAGAAATATTTAATGTAATTAATTCATCATTCCATTTAGCAGGCTGAACAAAAGAATTTGATTTTTTTTGAATGGGAGAAGTTGTACAGGCAGAAAATAAAATAAGAAAAACTGTTGGTGTAATAAATACAGTTTTAAATAATGTCTTGATATATTTCATAGTTTTAAATAAAAATTTTACAAAATCCTTCAAAAATAATTATTTCACAGTAATTTTCAATCAATGTAAATCATAGGATTTTTTAAATTTGCATTTGTTAATAAGGGAGAAACTAATGTTATATATTACAAAGACTGTTACATTTTCGGCGTCACACAGACTCTTCAATCCTGAATTCAGCGATGAGGAAAATGAAAGGATTTTTGACAAGTGCAACAATTTTTATGGCCACGGGCATAATTACAAGCTTGAAGTTACTGTTGCCGGTGAGCCAATTCCCCAGACAGGATATATAATTGATTTAAAAATTCTAAAGAAGATTTTGAATGATGAAATTATTTCAAAAGTTGACCATAAACACCTTAACCATGATGTTGACTTTTTGAAAGGTATTATTCCAACAGTTGAAAATCTTACAGTTGTTTTCTGGAAAATACTTGAAAACAATTTTCCAAATGGTAAATTGCATTCGATTAGATTGTATGAAACCGAAAACAGCTTTGTAGATTACTTTGGAAAATAGCGGCATACTTATTTGTCGTAACCGATAAGAGTTTTGAGGATGAAATGAAAATAAAAAAAGTTAAGAAAACAAAGGCGACATTGACAAATATCGCACCAAAGGTTATATCAGGAGGATTTTACGATTTGAGCGATGAAGAAATCGAAGAGCTTAGAGATACAGTTGGCGTGAAATACCCTGAAAAAAATAAATATGGTGAAAAACTGTTTGATGCAAACGGAAATATCCCTCTTACAAAAGAAGAAAAAGATTCTATACTACCATTGCTTGAACAGAAATTTGAAGAAGTACTCGATATACTGAGAATATCAAGAAATGACCCTAACTCAACTCATACACCGGCAAGAATAGCAAGAATGTTCGTTAATGAACTTTTTGCCGGAAGATATCAGAAACCACCAATCACAACCGTATTTCCTAATAGAAAAAATATTGATGAGTTGATTATCAGCAAAGGAATTGAAGTAATGTCTGTCTGTTCACATCACTGGCAGACGATTTCAGGAAAGTGTGCTATCGGATATATTCCCGGTAAACATATTCTCGGCTTGTCAAAACTGTCGAGGATTGTCGAATGGTTTTCGAGAAGGGGACAGATACAGGAAGAATTAGGGGAGCAGATTGCAGATTATATTGAAGATTTGATTCATCCACGTGCCTTGGGTGTAGTTATCAAGGCAAAACATTATTGTATGATTTCGCGTGGAGTGAAAGGCTCAGAGACTGATTCGTTGATGATTACATCAGTTATGAGAGGATTAATTCTCGAAGATTTTAATTTAAGAAACGAATTTTTGAAACTGATTGAAAACTAAATTTAATTTGCATAATGATAAAAGTCAATAACTGTCATTCCCGCGAAAGCGGGAATCCACAAATCTGCACCTGCAATGGATTCCTGTTTTCACAGGAATGACAATTGAAATTTTGAAAAATCTAATTGAATTTTATGAAGAAAAAATATCCTGATTACAGCATAGAAAAAGAATTTACAGTCAAAGGCTTTGTCGCAGGAATTGACGAAGCGGGGAGAGGTCCCTTAGCAGGTCCTGTTGTGGCGGCGGCTGTGATTTTACAGCCACAATTGCTTTCTAAATCGGGAATTAATGACTCAAAGAAAATTGTGGAAAAAGAAAGAGTCAGGTTGTTTGAATTAATCCAAAAAATATCCTTATCTTTTGGATTCAGTTTTGTTGACAATGAAATAATTGATAAAATAAATATATTGCAGGCGACTCAATTGGCAATGAGAAAAGCAGTTGAATCGCTGACAATAAAACCTGACCACTTGCTTGTTGACGGGAATTACTTTAAAGAGTTTGGGATTCCGTTTACAACAATCGTAAAAGGGGACAGCAAGTCAATTTCGATAGCGGCGGCTTCAATCATAGCAAAAGTTGTCCGTGATAAATGGATGGTTGATGTTGCTGACAGGCTCTTTCCCGAGTTTGGCTTTGCAAAGCACAAGGGATATGGAACAAAAGAGCATTACAAAGCAATCGAAAAACATGGATTGTGCCCATTGCATAGAAGAAGTTTTTTGAAGAAATTTACTAATTTTGATTTAAATATTTCTTATAATTACAAAATTTTATGACTGAATTAGAAAAGAAAAACAAAGAATTTCAAGAAGAAATTGAAAAATTAAAGAAACAAGTAAAAATACTTAAAGCCAAAAAAAAATATGGACTTGTTTGGGAAGCAGATAAAGAACCAGAACAAATTGTACTTGATTGTCAATATAAAATTCCAATATTGAAAGATGTTAAAACTAAAGAAATTTATACTAATAAAGAAAAACCAATAAATATTCTAATTGAAGGAGATAATTATCATGCTTTATCTGTTTTAAATTATACTCATAAAGATAAGATTGATGTTATTTACATTGACCCGCCTTTTAATACTGGAGCTAGAGATTGGAAATATAATAATAATTTTGTTGATGCTGAAGATCCATATAGGCATAGTAAATGGCTTTGTATGATGGAAAAAAGATTAAGATTAGCCAAAAACCTATTAAAAAACACTGGTATAATAATAATAGCGATTGATGATTATGAACTTTTCACTTTAGGTTTAATGGCAGATGAAATATTTACTGAAAAAAATAGAATAGGTATAATACCCGTAAGAAATAATCCACCTGGTAGAGCTATAAGTAAATATTTTGCAACTTCACATGAATATTATTTATTTTATGCAAAAAACATAAATAATGTAGTGATTCAAAATTTACCAATTAAGGAAATAGACAAAAACAAATATCCATATAAAGATAATATTTCATTTTATCGGAGAAAATCTCTATCTATGAGAGGTCACGGCTCATTAGAAGAAAGACCAAATAATTATTTTCCAATTTATGTTAATATTATCACAAAAGAGATTTCACTAATAAAAATACAAGGATTTTTAAAAATTTTGCCACATATTGGAAAAGATGGAAAACAAAGAGTTTGGGATTACCCAAATGACTCTATGAAGAAATTAATTGAAGATGGAGATATTGATGTTGTTCGAGAAAAAAATGGAAATATTTCTATTTATAAAAAAGATAGAATAAATAAAGGAATGAGACCGAAAAGTTTATGGTTAGATGCAAAATATGACTCATCAGCTTATGGTGCTGTTTTATTGAAAAAAATGTTTAATGATAATAAAATCTTTGATTATCCAAAATCTTTATATGCAGTTATTGATGCAATTTTTACTAGTTCTAATAATAATAAAGATATTACCATTCTAGATTTTTTTGCTGGTTCGGGTACAACCGGACATGCAACACTTGAACTAAACAAAGAGGATAATGGTAATAGGACATTCATACTATGTACAAATAATGAAAGTAATATCTGTACCGAAGTATGTTATCCAAGAATTGAAAAAGTAATTAATGGAATGAAAAATTTTAATGGTAAGAATTTAGATGGACTTGGAGGAAATTTAAAATACTTTAAAACTGAACTATTAGATATTGAACATATCTCTCATATAACTGATGAACAGAAAATTAAGCTGACTTATAAAGCAGGGGAGATGATAGCATTAAGGGAAATTACTTTTGAAGAAGTAGAAAAGAATGAATGGTGGCAAATTTTTAAAGATGGAACAAAATATACAGCAATATATTTTAAAGAAGATAAAAAGAAATTGTATGAATTGGCAAAAAAATTATCAAAACTCAATCAAAAAGTTGTATTGTATATTTTTAGCTGGGGAAAAAATGAGTATAAGGACGAATTTGCTGCATATAAAAATATTAAAGTTGATGATATTCCGGAACCAATTATTGATGTTTACAAAGAAGTAAATCGTTTAGGATAAAAATATGTCAAATATAATTTTAAAACCTTTTCAAGAAAGGGCAATTACTGATTTACGAAAGCAATTTCTTGAATTATGGAAAACCACAAATAGAAAACTTGAGTTAGTTTTTAAAGCACCTACCGGAAGCGGTAAAACGGTAATGATTGCTCAATTCCTAAAAGATATTAGCAATGATCCACAATTTATTGTTGATAAAGCTTTTTTATGGTTTAGTTTCAGTGAGGATTCCTATACCCAAAGTAAAAATAAACTTTTTGATTATTATGGTGGAGCAAACGAATTAACACTACTTGATTTAAATGATATTGGCAGAGGTAAACTCGAAAATAATAATATTTTCTTCATTAATTGGCAAAAAATTAAAGATTCAACAAAAGAGGGAAGAAAGCTTAGAAAACCGACAGAATTTACATCAGGAGATGATGGGGCTTTTGATGAGTTTATTATAAAAACCCATGAAGACAATCGTGAATTGGTTTTAATTGTTGATGAAGCACATAGAGACACAGATACTGAATTAGCTGATGAATTGATTGATTTAATTGATCCAAGAATTATTTTAAAAATCACAGCGACACCTAAATCCGAACCATCAATATCACTTTTCCAGCAAAAACTAGCTGGTTTTGTTGAGGTAGTAAGAGAAGATGTTATTGAAGCAGGTTTAATAAAAGAAAAAATTATAACACAAACAAAAGAGGATCTAGAAAAGTTTTCTAATAAGGAAATTGACCAAGATATTTTATTGCTAAATTTAGCTTTTGATAAACGAATTGAATTACAAAATGCACATAAAGAATTATCATTAGATATTAATCCACTTGTTTTAATACAACTTCCAAATGATGATAAAGCTCGAAAAGAAACATTAGATAAATCAAAACTTGATATAGTAAAAGATTATCTCAGAGATAAAAAAATTGATGATAATGATATAGCAATTTGGCTTTCTGAGAAAAAAGAAAATCTTGAAGAGATTGAATTTAATGATTCACCTGTATCATTTTTAATTTTTAAACAAGCGGCTGCAACTGGCTGGGACTGTCCCAGGGCTTCAATTTTGGTTATGTTTAGAGAAATAAAAAGTCCAGTCTTTCATACTCAAACTGTTGGTCGTATATTAAGAATGCCTGAAGCATATCACTACCCAAAACCTGAACTAAATATTGGTTACCTATATACAAATTATGAGAGAAACCAGATACAATTTCCTGACAATAAGCTCGGTAAAAATAAACCGTTTATTTTTGAAAGCAAAAGAAAAGGCGGGATAGTTCCAATAATTCTTCAATCAACTTTTTTGGGCAGATCAGATTATAATGATCTTGGCCCTTCTTTTCAAAGCACTTTTAAGGAAGTTGCTGATAATTATTTTGAATTGAAAGAAGAAGTATTAACGGAAAATGTTAAGAGTAAATTGGAAGATAAAGGACTAGAGATTTATAATGTTAAAATAAAAAATAAGCTTATTGTGGATGCAGAGATTGAAGATTATGACAATTTTGTTAATCTTCTGAGGAAAAGTGGTAAGGATTTAAGTGAAGATACTTCTTCAAATGATATAGAAAGAATGTATAATTTAATATGCTTTAACATAATTGCTAAACAAGAAGAGGAAAACAGAAAATTTGCTCCAGATCGTTCTTGGGGTAAATTGAAATCGGCTTTAAATGTATGGTTTATTGAAAATATTAATGAAAAAAGAATAACTATGTATACAATCATGGTTAATGATTTACTTAAACATGATAGTGTTCTTAGTAGAGTAATATCTCAAGCATTAGAGGCATACAGACCGATAAGAACAGAAGAAGTAAAAATCAAGGAATCATATTCTAAACAAGTTTTAAAGTTGGAAATACCAAGACCATCTTTATATTATACAGATGAATATGAAAAAATTGAAGGTTTGAAAAAAAATTCAATGGAGCCATTCTATCTTAGAATCAATTATCTTGGTAAGAAAAATGAGTTGGGTTTTATAGACTATATAGAAGAAAAAGATGTTGACTGGTGGTATAAGAATGGTGATTATGGCAGCGAACATTTTTCAATACCATATTATAGTGAAATTGAGAAAAAAGAAAAATTATTTTTCCCAGACTGGATAATTAAAACAAAAAAGTTTATTTTCATTCTTGATACAAAACAAGGTTTAACAGGAACGGTTAGCACAAATGATACTAAATACAAAGCTCAGGCTTTACAATTATGGATAAAAGAACAGAATAAAGATTCAATTAGATTTATGGGCGGTATCATTACTAAAGTTTCTGATATTTGGAAAATAAACAACAATGATGAATATAATGTTGATGCTAATTATAGTGAATGGAAAAATTTAAGTGACATTTTATAAATAATGAGGATTATTATGTATTCAATGCCAAAATATAATGAATTAAGAAAACAATTTGGAAACTTTGCAAGTTGGGCTATTTGGGATAAAAATAAAGAGTATGATACCGAAATCATTGATAAAAATATAAAAATTCTTCATTCAAATTTTGTGTTTGTTGGCTTAAATCCTTCTAAAAACTTAAGAAAAGTCAAATGGTCAAATTTCAGAGGAGGAAAGCATGATAGAAAATTAAAATATGCTTGTGAAATAGATTGTCTTCGTGGCTCTTATTTAACCGATTTATTTAAAAATTTTACGAAAAAGTCATCGTCAGAATTAAAAAAGGAAATTGATAAGAAAAATAAAAATTTTATAAAAAAAGTATTTAAAGATTTCCAATCTGAATTAGATAAAATTTGTTTTAATCCCCAAAAAGGTAAAATTATATTATTAGGGGATACAGTACAAAAATTTTTTAAAAAACACTTTAAATTAAATGACAATGATCCTCTTAAAAAATGTATTTTAAATTATAAACATTATGGATGTTGGGGAACTGATAAGGATTGGGTTGAAGGCTTATGGGATAAATTAGTAATAAAATATAAAGTTAATAGTTTTGAAAACATTAAAAAGTTGTATAAATGAAATAATCAATAAAATTTTATATGAATCACTATTTCAAAAAAATAAGGGTAAT
Source organism: Ignavibacteria bacterium RIFOXYC2_FULL_35_21 (assembly GCA_001804705.1). GTDB lineage: Bacteria > Bacteroidota > Ignavibacteria > Kapaibacteriales > UBA2268 > XYC2-FULL-35-21. Next base: position 23,913 of record MHAY01000063.1, on the reverse strand, counting down.
AAGCCCCGAACAAAAATTAGACAAAGTTGTTAATCTTTGGGTTAAGGATGGTGTAATTAAGCATTGCAATGAAAAGGATGCCGAGATAGATACAAACACAACCGTCATACCATCCGAAAAACTTGTTGCCGCACCCGGTTTTTTCGATATGCACGTTCATTTGCGTGAACCCGGTCAGGAAGATAAAGAGGACATTCAATCCGGATGTGAAGCGGCGGCAAATGGCGGATTTACCGGATTATGCTGTATGCCAAACACAGAACCTGCAATTGACCATCCGACAGTTGTCGAATTTATTAAGCAGAAAGCAAAGGATAATATAGTAGATGTAAGTATTTCAGCCGGTATAACTGTTAAAAGGGAAGGCAAATATCTCTCTCCAATGCTTGAACTAAATGATTATGGTGTATCTTTCTTCACTGATGACGGGAATGCTGTCCAAAATTCCAATATTATGAAACGTGCATTTGAATATGCCGGCTCTAAGGATTTGTTATTAGCTCAGCATTGCGAAGATTTGTTACTTACAGAAGGTTTTTCGATGAACGAGGGAATGATTTCAACTAAGCTTGGTTTGAAAGGTTATCCATCAGTTGCAGAAGAAATAATTCTTTATAGGGACATAACACTTGCTGAATACTGTGGGAATCGCCGTTATCACGCACAGCATATAAGTACTGCCGGGGCTGTAAATATAATTCGTAAAGCAAAGGAACAGGGTATTAGGGTAACTTGTGAAGTTGCACCTCATCATTTTTCATTGTCTGATACGTTAATAGAAAGCTATGACACTAATTTTAAAATGAATCCGCCTTTAAGGACTGAAAAAGATATTGAAGCATTAATGGAAGGTTTATCTGACGGAACGATTGATTGCATAGCCACAGACCATGCTCCTCATACATTATATGAGAAGGAAGTTGAGTTTGAAAAAGCTCCAAACGGTATTATCGGTCTTGAAACAGCCCTTGCTGTTTCTATGACTTACTTAGTTCATACAGGAGTTATAACGATCAATCAACTTATTGAAAAATTATCTGTAAATCCGAGAAAAATACTGAATTTACCGGAAATAATAATTAAAGAAGGTGAAAAGACTAATTTGACAATATTTGCTCCGAATGAAGATTGGATTATTGATTCGGATTTGTTTAAATCAAAATCCAGGAATACGCCATATAATGGTATGAAATTAAAGGGGAAACCAAAATTTGTTATAAATAATAATCAAATTTATAATTCAAATTTATAAGTAATTGTAATTCAAGTAACAGAACTAAATTAATTGATAATAACTATTAGATATATTTATTTATTTACTGATTATAAAAGATATATTGATATTTATTAAAATATCTAATTCAACTATAAAATGGCAGAAGATAATAAAATAATTAGGACAGAAACCGGTATTGAGAAGGAAAATAATGAAGAAATTCTGATGAATCAATTATTATTAAAAGAAATAAAAGATAAGATTAGAAATAAAATTGATAAGAATGACCCTTCGTTTATTAAGACGCTTAAGTACATGTTACATGAAGAAGGTACAAAGAATAAACAAGAGTAATTCCTGGAATAGATGTAATATAATCTACATTATGTAAACTAATAATATATTCATTTAATATGATTATACTCTATCGTGTGGATTAATTTGAATAAATAAATTAAATTTGCAGAAAAATAGAAAACAAGTAATTTAAAAATAAAACAGGTGTATCATGAAAAAATATCTAAATCCAAGGTTCCTGATTATTATAGGAATTATTTTAGCGGCGATTATATCCAGGTTAGTCACTCACATACCTAATGTTAATCCTATAATGGCTGTTGCCCTATTCGGTGCAGCATTTTTCCCAGATAAAAGATTAGCAATCATTATTCCTGTTATCATCATGTTTATCAGCGATATATTCATTGGGTTACACGAAACAATCATTGCTGTTTATCTAAGCTTCGGAGTTGGTGCTTTAATTGGATTCATGTTACTTAAAAAGGTATCAGTATCAAGAGTTGTGTTAGCTTCCTTGCTATCATCAACTGCATTTTTTATTATAACTAACTTCGCTGTATGGTTAATGACTGATTTATATGCACTTACATTTGACGGATTGACGAAATGCTATACTATGGCACTGCCCTTTTATAGAAATGCATTATTTGGAGATATGATTTATTGCACGATTATGATTGGTGGGTTTGTGTTATTGGAAAAATATGTACCAAAATTCAGAATGGCTCATTTGGATTGATTTTCATTAGAACAAAATTATAAAAGAAAACCTACGAACTGAATCGTAGGTTTTTTTGATGAATCATTTCTTACTTACTAACACATTTGCGAAAACATTAATTGCTTTAGAAATTGCTGATATTATAGTTGCACTTTGAATAATCGGAGGTGATATTTTATTGTAAACATCTGTTGCTAATTTGTTAAAGGGTTTGAAAATACCTGTAACAGAATTAACATCCTCCTCCAATCTTTGAGTAGATGAACCAATTTGTATAGCTGTATTATCAAGATTTTCAAGAGATTCAATTAACTTTACTTTTAGTTCATTTATATCCCTCGTCATCGTATTTAAAGACCTTGCCGCATCATCACTTAGTTTTCTCATTGAATTTAATGAAATGACAGCATATACAGTCAGAACAATAAAAGCAACCAGTGCAATCAAAGAAATTATTTGAAGTGCTAAATCCATTTTTTTTACCTCAAATTATAAATTAACTTGATGAATCCATTTCACTGCGGAAAGCCTCAACACCGGCTTTGGCAGCATCCTTAACATTTTGTAATTTATCTCCGATGTTTTCTTTTGCAGTATGAGCTTTGGAACGTGCTTCCTTAAGAACAGCATCGGCATTTGACATAAGCTCTTCTGCCTGTGATTTAGCAGATTGAACAATATTTTGAGCACGTACCTTTCCTTCATTTACTGCTGTATGAACTGCATCTCCAACATTAGCTTCTACTGTTTGAAGCATATCGGTTGCTTTATCGTATAGTTCAGCAGATTTTTCTGCTAAATCTTTCCTCAACTCTGCCCCGCTCTTAGGAGCAAGCAATAAGGCTGTAACAGCTCCAACTAAGCCTCCGAGGATAGCTCCGAGGAATAATCCCCTGGTGAAGCTGCCTGAATCTGAATCTTTTGACATAATAACTCCTGATTAATTTTACCAATTTTCCGGTAATAATAATGATTTATTTTGTGCAATTATTATCTTTTCAATAAACTCCCTGACTGCGCCATTACCTCCACCATTATCACAAACATAAGACGCTATTTCTTTAACAGATGAAACAGCATCATCAGGGCAAGCAGTTATTCCGCTAATCTCCATAGCCTGAATATCGTTCACATCATCGCCAATATAAGCAACATTTTCTAAAGATAAATTCAATTTTTCAGTTAAATCATTCAAATCTTTTTTCTTATTCCTTGAACCCAAAATAATATTGTCAATTTTCAGTTTTTTGGCTCTGGACGTAACTATCTGGGAATTTTCTGTTGTGATGATTGCTGTTTTAATTCCTGCATTTTTCAGCAGTTCAATTCCCATTCCGTCCCTGATTGAAAATTCCTTTAGCTCTTCACCTTTGCTTGAATAATAAACTTTCGAATTTGTTAATGTACCGTCAACATCCATTACAAGTAATTTAATATGTGCCAGCTTTTCATTTAACGTTTTAGAATCCATCCAAGTTTAATTAGTTTTGTTTTTTCATAATTGCTTAAAGAACAAAAATAATAATTTTTATTAACATTTAGTTAGACGGTAATAGAAGATAATTTGTTTTGAGAAAAAAATTTATAAATATTCATATTAAGATTTTGGAGGAGGATTACGACCTCCTTTATGCTATTTTTTATGGACTACCCTTTTCAGGTATCGAAGAAAAACTCGATGAACTTATAGCTACCTTCCCTCTTGAATATTGGATTGAAAAAGGAACTCACATAAAAACTATTTTGGAAGAATCGGGAATTAAGGCAGAAATTACAAAAGAAGAAATTCTTGAGGATAAGAACTGGAACGAAGAATGGGAGAAACAAGTCCCGGCAATTAATGTAAACGATAGAATCGGTATTGCTCCCGAATGGAAATTATCGGAGCTTAAAAATGAAATAAAAATAGCAATTAATCCTAAAATGTCATTTGGCACAGGTGAACACTCATCGACAAGACTAATGTGCATACTTACAGAGCAAGTAATTAAACGGGATTCTTATTGGATTGATGCCGGAACAGGTACCGGTGTACTTGCCATATTGGCTGTAAAGCTTGGTGCAAGGAGAGTTTTGGCATTCGATAATAATTATTGGTCAATTGATAATGCAGTTGAAAATATTAAACTAAACAATGTCCAGTTTCAGATTGAACTGATTGAAGCCGACATTGACAGCTTTGATTTTCCAGATTGTGATGGTATTATGGCAAATCTATTTTTTAATTTGCTTATTCCTTCTTTCCCAAAGTTTTATAATGGATTAAAACATAAGAAAGGTGATTTGCTTGTATCAGGAATAATGATTTATGATAAGGATGAAATAATAAAAGCCGCAACAGATGCCGGCTTTGAAATAACTAATAGTATTACAGAGGATGAATGGATAGCGATACATTTTCAGGTAAACTGAAAGACTCTTCGACTACGCTCAGAGTGATAGCTCCAATTAGGATGGCTGGTATTGATATTGGGACAAATACTATTCTGATGGTTATAGGGGAGAAAAATTCCGATGGAGAGCTTGTATTTTTGCAAAATGAACATAGCATTGCAAGGCTTGGTGAAGGGGTTGACAAAACTCATGTTATAAAGACGGAAGCCATTGAAAGAGCAAGGAAAATCTTAGTAAATTATAAGAATATTTGTGATGAAAACAATGTTGCGAAGATATCTTCTGCTGGTACTTCTGCATTGAGGGATGCTATAAACAGGGATGATGTCATCAAAATATTATCAGAAGCAATTGGAACAGATATAAAAGTAATATCAGGTGAGGAAGAAGCCAGATTGAGTTTTTTGGGAACAATCGAGAATAATAAACCATGTATTGTCGTAGATATTGGCGGTGGAAGCACGGAGTTCATTTGTGGGGAGAATCAAATCGTTAAGTTAAGATATAGCCTTCCAATAGGAGCTGTAAGGCTGACGGAAAGGTATTTCAAAATTCAACCGGCAAATGAGGATAGTGTACGTGAAGCAGAATTATTTATTACTGAAAGTCTCAATAAAATTGATACTTCGCAATTCAAAGGAGAACTGATTGGAGTTGCTGGAACACCTACTACTCTTGCCGCAGTGGTACAGGAACTAACAAAATATGTAAAAGAAAAAGTACATGGTTACATTTTAGATTTTGAAAAATTGCATCAAATATTTAATAAATTAAAAAACTTAAATGTTGATGAATTAAAAAAAATACCGGGCATACATCCCGACAGGGCGGATATAATAACAGCGGGTACTTTAATTTTACTATGTATAATGAAATTTCTTGAAATTAACAAATGCAGTGTCAGTACACGCGGACTGAGATATGGCATTCTGATTGACCTGGCATCTCGACAAAATAATTTTGAATTATAAATTTTAAATTTTGAATTGTGGTTATATTTTTATTAAAAAATTGACAATTAATAATTATTGGAGGAGATATGAAATTAACGAAACAAATGTTTGGTTTGATTCTAACCGTTTTATTTCTTTTTTCATGCTCGAGTGAGAAGAAATCGGATATGCTCGATGAGGTAATTACCGGAGATAACCTGATTTCTATTACTGAAAAACTAAAAACCGATAAGGACGTAACAAGTGAAGAACTGGAGCTGTACTCAAACGGCCTTGCAAGGTCCGGCATCTCGGTAGATTCCATAATAGGAAAAAAAGTCGGAGATATTATTGAGAAACAAAGGAATTTTAAAAAAGAGTATATTCTGGATATGTTAAGTACTCAAACATCTAATTTGCAAATCCATATGAATCTTGGTTTTAAATATATCGGAGTTCAAAAGGCTGATAATGACACATTGTTGTCAAATATTTTGCATTTTGAAATGAAAAATAAATCAAATTCAACGATTAAAAAAGTCGAAGGCGAGCTTGAGTTTTACGATTTGAATAATCAGATTGTAAAACGATTCCCAATTAGAGTTAATTATAATATTGAGAAGGGTAAAGATTTAAAGTTTACAGATAGCTATCAGCATGTACCGTCAAATCCAAGGGACACAATAATACGCAGTAAATTTGTTAGATTACAGGCACTTTGGAAACCTACATTGCTTGAATTTGCCGACGGGAAGAAACTGGTTGTGAAATATAAAGAATAATGTAAAATTCAAAATGTAGAATGTAAAATGAATTGTTGATTATGAAATGTAGGGACAGAAAATGTTCTGCCCGTTTTTGAAATGTTGTAGGGACAGAAAATGTTCTGCCCCTACATTTTTTATATTTATTTCCTGATAATTATCTTTTGATAAAATGTATTTTCTCCAATAGTTAAAGCTAAGAAATAAATTCCGTCTCTGATTCCCTTTAGATTTAAAGATTCAGATGTTTTAGCACCTTTCATTTCAAATGAAGAATTAATCAAGGGCTCCCCAAGAAGATTAATAAATTTGTAACTAACATTAGGAATTTCATCGGTATTTATTTCAATTATAAGTTTATCTTGAGCAGGATTAGGATAAATCCTAAATAAGTCGGAATTAGTAATATCCTCAACCGAAACATAATAATCAAAAACATCAGAAATTTCCGATTTACATCCTAATGTGTCGGTAACCTGAACTGTATATGAACCATTCTGATTAGGTGTGTATATTTTATGAACAGCATTAGTGAGCTTGGCACCGTTTCGATACCACTGGTTTCCCGTATCGGCACTGGATATTAAATCTCTATCCTGTTTTGTAATAATTGGCTTATCGGGTAAGGGATTCACAGTTAGAATACCCGATTTACTAATTGTACAGCCATTTTGGCCAGTATAAGTATATGTGATAGTATGAGAACCTGAACCTGCAACTTCGGGATAGAATAAACCGAGTTCAAAAACACCGGTACCTGAATATGTTCCTCCATCCGGCTTAGCACCGGTTAGATAAAATGAATTTGAATTAACACAAACATTAGGAAAAGTGTCCAAAGTTACAACAGGAGATTCTTTAATTGTGAAAGTCTGTTCTACTGAATCTTTGCAATCGGGATCATCGGTGAAACTTATTATGAGTTTTATTTTCCCAGTTCCGGATTGGTCCCACATGACAGTAACAATACTGTCGGATTCACCGCTAATAATTGTCCCGCCGGTTACAATCCATTTGTGGCCAACCAAATAATCATTTTTTGGAGCATTATAATTCAATTCGATTTTATCACAGGTTGGACTTTCACCGATTGAGTCCGGCAAAATGATATTAGCAACATTTATTAATTTTGTTATTGAATCAATACATCCGGTTGTGGATATTGTTTGTACAAGTTTCAATGTAGTAACTGCATTATTTAACCATTGAACGGTTACTGTATTTCCAACAGAATCACCAATTATGTTGCCATTTTCAACGAACCATTCATTAATTACTCCGCCAGGATTATTGGTTGAAGAATAATCATTTAACCTTCCGAAACAGATTTCATCAGGACCTGTGAAATCAGGTGTAGGTAATGGATTAATAGTAATATTGCTACCATTATCATCGCTTATAAGTTGAGGACTTGAAGCCGTAACCCTTATTCTATACCCGGCTCCGGGTGTTATGCTTTTGGGTATAACAGCCGTTATGGTATTAGATGCTGTCGCATTGATGAAGCCAATATCTATTGCCGGTGAGAACTCCCCATTCAAATCAGAAAGTTGAGCTGTGAAAATATTTGAATCATCATAATCCAAAAATGCAGCGAAAGTTACTTCAATTGTCTCTCCCTGGCAGAATGGGCCATATACTGAATCCACTGCAAAGCAGGGCCCAATTGTAATCTCATAAGGATTTGGTTCTCCAACAGTGGGAGGGTCTGAAGCTATTACCATAACCCTATAACTTCTACTGAATGGCAGGCCAACCGGAATTACTCCTCTGATAGTGTCCGATGAAGTTCCTGTTACAGTTCCTATTGTAGTCGGATTCATAAATTCACCAAATTTATTCGATAATTTTGCCGTAAAGACATTACCCGGATTAAAATCCACATAAGTCTTAAATGGTACCACAATTTCCTCTCCAACACAGTATGGACCAAGAACAGGTCCGGCAGTAAGACAAACTGATGCATATTGAATTTCATCATCCTTTGAATCGAAGGCAGAAGGAGGAATAACAGGGCCAAATTTTGCTATAAAAGCATCGAATGTAATCCAATAGTCACCATAAGGGCCAGGAAGCGCTGTTGTGTCAATCTGAGTTTGATGAGCACCTGGGGTTGCTACATCATTCCAGCTTTGAGTACCGCCAACAATAATCATATCACCGTTCTTGTCAATATCAATATCGCTTCCTCCTATATTCCAACCGTGAGTACTGTCACAATAATATGTTCCCCACTGAATTGAACCATCAGGACCAAATTTTGAGAGAAATTGATTTAAACCTTCACCAGGAGTAGATTTTTGTGTACAAATCGTCGCAATATTATTCGCACTTCTTGTTATCCCCGTTAATACAATATTTCTATATTTATCCTGTGCTAATCCTAAGCCAATATCTATATCTGAGCCGCCATAATATGTTCCCCATTTACGTACTCCATTTGTATCTAATTTTGCCATAAATGCATCTTCTCCTCCACCGCCATAAATCGCTTGCATAGAATTTGGAGTAGAAATATCAGTAAGACTTGATGTCAATCCAGTAATTACAACATTTCCCCAACCATCAGGAATAATATCATTACCAACATCATGCGAACATCCCCCATAATAAGTACTCCATTTAATTGTGTTATTCGAGTCGAATTTCACAACAAAAGCATCATCAGCATCACATGATGTAAATTGGTGAGTTCCCGGTGTGGCTAAGCCTGAAAAACTGTTGGTCCATCCTGTAACATAAAAGTTACAAATTTGATCGGATGTTATTGCAGTCCCATAATCCCATACTCCATCAATTCCAAAATATGTTCCCCATTTTCGATTACCCGATGAATCAAACCTGGCAATAAATGCATCCCACAATGTTGTCTTCGTAGTTTTGTAAGCCCCTGGTGTTGCAATGCCATTAGTACTGGAAGTCCAACCAGTCATAAGTATATCACCTTTGGGATTAATACATAAGTTTACCCCATAACCAAGAGCACCTTCTGTACTGTCACCACCATAATAAGTTGCCCATTTTCTAACCCCGTTGGAATCAAACCGGGCAAGAAAAACATCTGTTTCTCCTCTCAGTGTTGTTTGGTAGGCACCTGGGGTAGCTAAAGAATCATCACTGAATGTAATACCAGCTACAGCGATACTATTATCCGAGCGGAAACATCCAATACCGGTACCAAAATCAACTGCAGAATCATAATCTGAAAAGCTATAAACGCCACCATAAAAAGTGCACCACTTTCTTTTTCCTGTTGAATCAAGTTTTAAGATAAAAGCATTTAATCCAATATCATCTCCCTTAGTTTTAAATGCACCATTTGTTGCAATTCTCATTACACTTTTAGTATATCCTGTTACGACAATATTATTAATATTATCAACAGCCACAGCAATAGCCTCATCTTGCCGCTCTCCACCGTAATAAGTCCCCCAGATTAATCTCGGGTCAATGACAAGGACTTTGTTTTCATCGTAATTACTTTCGGTAAAACTTAATATATTATTTTCAAGTTTATATTGTACATTAACAATTTGTTCAGATGAGAGATTAGATAAAATAGCCGCATTACTTTTCGATTCACTGGTAAAACTAAAAGGTTTAGCTTCCTCCATATTGCCAAGAGATGTTTTGACAAGCAGTGAACCTGATTGACTCAAGGATAGATCATCAGCACCTGAATACTTAATTCTTATCGAGCTGATTTCACCACCGGGCTTAACAACAAAATCGTACTTAACATTTCTAAAACTTCTAACATTTTCTTTTCCTAATTCCCCTTCATCAATATAGTAAACAAAATCAATATTGGGATAGATATCTTTGTATATTATTTTCTGATAATTATGAATAAATAATAGTCCTTTTTCACCACAACCGGAACCATAGTAATTATTATAATCTTCGGAAATCCCTTCTGTTATTATCTCCGGATTCTGATTAGAGCCAAGGAAGTGAAGGTCAACCCTGTGAGTATTTAATTTAGTTTTGAAATAATTAATTTTTTTCTCAAAATCCTTTGTAAATGGTAAGTCATAATTAGAATTGTTTGTATCTGCTTTCTCAACTTTACGAAATTCATAACTTATACCATCATTTCTGAGATAAATATTCATACCATTTGCACTACGATAGTATAGGATGTCATTCCTCTGTTTCCTGTTCTGGTCAACCAACTGTCCCCTGTTCTCCCAAAAACCGGGCTGATAGACATTCATATACTCGTTAACTTTTTCATTGTCTTTTCCTAAAAGGAAAGATGAAAAAAGTAAAAGTATTAAATTATAAAACAGTATTTTTCTTTTCATAAGGCACTCCGCAACTTATTCATCAAATTTTAATATTTTCATTTTTTAAATGAATTTTTTAATATATCAGTTTGTTCTTCGAGATGTATATGATAAGAACCTGTAGCAGTAGCAGAAGATTCCCCTCTTCCAATAAATTTAATACTGTTATTGGTTGATAAATCAGATAAAACCGTGTTTATTTGTGGTTCAACAAATCTCCATGCACCCTGATTTTCGGGTTCTTCCTGCACCCAATAATATTCAACTGCATTCTTATACTTTGACAAAATATCTTTTAATAAATTTATATCTAAGGGATACAATTGTTCAACTCTGATTATTCCTATATCTTTTATATTATTCTTCTCTCTTTCGGATAACAAATCGTAATATATTTTGCCTGAACACATTAAGACTTTTTTAATATCTTTAATTTGTAATTGAACTTCATTAATAACATTTTCAAAACTTTTTTCTGTAAATTCTTTTACGCCGCTAACTGCCAGCGAATGTCTCAACATTGATTTAGGTGTCATCAATATTAAAGGCTTCTTATTTTTAAGCATAACCTGTCTTCTCAAAGCATGAAAATATTGAGCAGGTGTTGACAGATGACATACGAACATATTATTTCCGGCACAGAGCTGTAGAAATCTTTCAAGCCGGGCGCTCGAATGTTCCGGTCCCTGTCCGTCATAACTGTGTGGTAGTAATAATACCAGGTTTGATGTCTTTCCCCACTTCGATTCGGCACAAGATATAAATTGGTCAATGATAGCTTGAGCTCCATTTGCAAAGTCACCGAATTGAGCTTCCCAAATAGTCAAATCATTTATTGCAATTGTGCTGTACCCGTATTCAAATCCAAGCACTGCAAGTTCACTAAGGGGACTATCATATATTCTTAGTCTCCCCTGTCCATCTTTTAAATTATTCAATGGAACATAATTATCATTGTTTTCAATATCGGTAATAACAGCATGCCTCTGGCTGAATGTACCTCTTCTCGTGTCCTGACCGGTAATCCTGATATTTTTTCCATCTGTTAGAATAGAACCAAAAGAAAGTAATTCTGCCATAGCCCAATCAAACAATTCTTTTTTCTCATCAAACATTTCGGCTCGTTTCTTAAATAAAGAAATCAATTTCGGATTAGCCTTGAATCCTTCGGGTATTGTTGATATAACCTTTGTCAATTTTTTTACAATATCTTTAGATATGGATGTGCCGGCAGAATACTGTTCTGTTCCTTCTCTCCCTGTATTATGGCTCGCCCCAACAATTTTTCCCGGCTCTGAGGCGATTTTATTTAATTCATAATTCAGAATAATGTCACCCTGAGCTTTGTCGAAGGGTCTTAATTCAGTATTATTCCCATTTTTTTTCTTTCTTTCAACAAATAAATTATCTAATAGGCGATGTTCCTCATCATACAATTTTTTTGCATCATCATCACTAATCACAGATTCTTTAATAAGTTCAAGCTCATATAATGCCCTGACTGACTTCATTCCCCTGATTTTCTTATATAGCAAGGGCTGAGTATATGATGGTTCATCGCCTTCATTATGCCCGTATTTTCTGTAACACATCATGTCAATAATTATATCCGTTCCGAATTTCTTCCTGTACTCATAAGCAAAAGAACCCGCTCTCATCACTGCATCCGGCTCATTACCGTTAACATGTATTATTGGAGCCTGTATCATCTTTCCAATATCGGTGCAGTACACTGATGACCGTGAATCTCCTATGTTAGTCGTGAAACCTATCTGATTGTTAATAACGATATGAATTGTTCCCCCCGTCTTAAAACCTTCCAATTGAGATAGATTCAGAGTTTCAGCAACAATACCCTGCCCTGCAAAAGCAGAATCACCATGGATGAGTATCGGTAAAACCTTTGAATGACTACTGTCATTAATCTCATTCTCCAAAGCCCTTGCCATACCTTCGATAACCGGATTGACCAACTCAAGATGGCTCGGATTAGGAGACAAAATTATTTCAACACTTTTTCCATCTTCCGTTTTATATATTCCCGTATCTCCCAGGTGATATTTTACATCACCGGAACCATGGAATGAATCGGGGTCAATGGCGCCCTCGAATTCATCAAATATTTTTTCTATAGACTTTCCGATATTATTTACTAACACATTCAACCTTCCCCTGTGTGCCATTCCTAATGTTATTGCATGAAGCCCTTCAACAGCCGCTTCTTCAAATATTTTATCCAACATCACAACAACCGATTCCCCCCCCTCAATTGAAAACCTTTTGCTGCCAACAAATTTTGTATGAAGTAAATTTTCAAACAATTCTGATTTTGTCAACTTCCTCAATGTTTCAATTCTCACTTCATTCGAATAGTCTTTACCCAATTCTCCCTTTTCGAGCTCACGCATAATCCATTGCTTCCTCATAGGGTCCTGTATGTGCATAAACTCAAATCCTGATGCACCGCAGTATGTTTCACGTAAGGTTTCAATTATGTCTCTGAGTGGTAGATTATTATTTTCCCATGTGTCTTCTGCATGAAACACCCGGTCAAGGTCCCATATAGTAAATCCATAATATGCCGGGTCTAACTCAGGATAATAATAACTTTCATAGCCAAGAGGATTCACAGATGCAAGAAGATGTCCCCTTACACGGTATGCATTTATCATCAACATTACATGAGCCGCTTTTTCTATTGCTTCTCTTTCGTCAACCCTTCCAAATGCATCAATTACCGTATTGTCATTAGTCCATCTGATTGGTTCGAATGGTATTTTTAATGAAGCAAATATCTGGTCATAAAAATGATTTTCACCTATCAAAAGCCTGTGAATGTATGCAAGAAATTCTGCCGATTCTGCTCCCTGGATAATCCTGTGGTCATACGTACTTGTTATATTCACTACTTTGGATATTGCAAGCGAAGTCATAACTTCCGGCCTCACTGCCTGAAACTCCGTCGGATACTCGATCGCACCCACTGCAACTATCAAACCCTGTCCCTTCATCAACCTCGGCGTCGAAGCAGTTGTCCCTATCATACCCGGATTTGTTATACTCACTGTTGTCCCTGCCAGCTCATCCACACTCAACTTATTATCCCTCGTCTTCCTGATTAAATCATCATACCCCTCGATAAACTCCGAAAAATTCATTTCTTCCACACCCTTCAAATTTGGTACCAGCAACAGCCTCGTTCCGTCCTTCTTTATAATGTCAACTGCAAAACCCAGGTTGATTTTATTCCTTTTCAGATAATGCGGTTTCCCGTCCTTCAGAGCATATCCGTAATTCATTTGAGGATACTTTTCCAATCCCTTAACAATTGCCCATCCCATCAAATGCGTAAACGACACCTTCTCCCTCTTCAGCTTCCCCAAATATTTATTGATTACCCTGCGGTTCTCGTCCAAAGCCTTTACAGGTATTGCCCTCATCGAAGTCGCCGTCGGCACCCCGAGGCTCTCCTCCATATTCCCCGATATCCTCGCCTGTATCGCCGGCATCTGAACAGCTTCCTCACCTGCCTCAATTAGTACAGGTGCATTACCATGCATCTCTGCATCCTTTATTTTGTCATTCGTAATTCGTAATTCGTAATTCGTAATTAATCCTTCTTCCGTCCCGTCATATCTTTTTTCACTCTTAGAATTCCTCTTATCAAAATAATCCCTCCATGCCGGACTCACCGAAAGACGGTCCCTCAGGTATTCCTCATAAATCTCATCCTCAAACGCTGTATTCAAATCTATCATAATTATTATTATCCTTCATTCGTAAATCTTATTTTGTAACTTATTAGGGACGGTAAAAACAAATTCTTATTATTTATAATAGCAAAGAGTTTATCAGAAATTTCATTAGTATTTAGTAATTAATAATTCGTAATTAATGTTACTCCTCTTCCTCTAAATTTTTAAAAAAATCAATCAGTTCCATTCCACTTCCCATACTCAAAATTCTTTCCTTATATTCATCATCATTCAAAATCCTCGATATCTTACTCAATATCCTCAGGTGTAGCCCCACATTAGCCTCTCTCCCAAGGAGCATAAAAGCAAGCTTAACAGGTTCACCATCCAGCGATTCAAAATCCAACACATCCCTTAATATAACAAACGAACCCACAGTATCATCAACCCCATTCGTCTTTGCATGAGGCAAAGCAATCCCTTTACCTATACCCGTTGACATCAGCCTCTCTCGCTCAATTATGTCTTTAAGAACCTCTTCCCGGTTATTCACCCTTCCCGATTTCGCCGCCAATTCAACCATTCTGGCAAGCAATTCCGATTTGTCCTTCACTCCAATATTTACTTCAATAGCATCAACAGCTAATATTTCTTCAAGCCTCATACATTCCTCAATTCAAAATCTAATGAATAATTATATAACCACAATTCAAAATTATAATAACCCTTCATTCGTAATTCGTAATTCGTAATTCGTAATTGACTATCTGTCATCTCTCCACTGAGAAATCAAATTGGAATACTTCTTACCCAATACAACTGCACCCTCGTAATTATCACTCTCCGAAATAACACTAAATGCCGCCCTCTCCTTGTCAGGCACAAGCAGCACAGAATCCCCGTCAATATTTAGTTTTACTCCCTCGATTAACTCCCTGTCCATTTTCTCCGAATGTTCCATAGCTTTCCTCATAACCGAACCCTTATACGACCATGGACAGTTTATGCTTATATGGTGTTGATACCGTTTTGGTAAACTCATGTCAAGTTCCGATATGCTCATTCCCGATACAGCTAACATCTCAAGCGTTTTCCCTAATGTAAACATCCCGTCGGAAGCAAACAAAAAATCACTGAAAATAAATCCACCCCATATACCACCGACAAATAACAAGTTTTTTTCCCTTGTCGCTTCCATCATCGCCGAATGCGAATTTTTTATTCTAATCACTTCCACATCATATTTATTTGCTGTCATTTCAATCTCTTTACTGGCAAACACCGATACTGCTATTTTATATGGCTCCCTGTCCCTGTGTGTTTCCAGAAACAACTTTATAAATATAGTCAACAGCCTTAGCGGATTATAAAACACTCCCCTCTCGTCAATCAATCCGACTTTTTCGGCCCCCGGTTCAATCTTAAACCCAAGCCCATACCCAAGTGCCTTCATCACTTTTTCCGATTCATCGCTCCCGGGTTTTGTCATCGTTGGGTCGGGCTGATACCTTGTAGCGTCCACATAATCATGAAGAGACAATGCTTCAACATTCAGTTTCCCGAGAATGTAAGGCATAATAGTCGATGCCAGTCCATAAGAATAATCAACAAGTATTTTGAACCTTTTTTCAATTATCCTTTCCTTCTTAAGTGATTCAAGAAACCTGTTTATATAAATCTCATTCGTTCTTTCAGGATAATAAATATGCCCAACGCTGTCATAATGAACCCGCTTTATCTCTTCCCCGAAAAAATACCTCTCAATCGCCTTTGTACGGGCAATCTGTATATCACGCCCTTCCTTATTAAAAATTATTATGTCGCTCTTGTCGGGATTCCTCGGTGAGCGACGTACATGAAAACCTCCCGCATACTTTCCTGTTCTCAGTTCCTGCCTCGTCTGTGGAATCGAAACCGTTTGCAAATCGTTAACATTTACTCCTACGGATGATATGCCTGCTGTTATTGTTCTTTTCATTATTCTCGATACGATGTCAGGGTCACGGCTCGCAATTAATGTAGAATTCTTTCCAAATGTCATTCCAATAGCAGCTCCAAGTTTAGCTCCGAACTCGGGATTAATTTCTATATTCGATAATCCTGATATCCTTGCATCTGTAAATAGTTCCCGAATCCATTTTTCCTCCTGAACCATTGACCTGGAGAGCGTTGCACCCTCTTCAATATGCTTATTGGGCCATAGCTTTATATTCGACATCAATGTTGCATTATCTCCAATTCTGCAATTTTCTGCAATAAATACATTCTCGTGAATAGTTGCATTATCTCCGATATAACAATCATTACAAACTACGTCATCTGTCAATTCTGCAAAATCACCGATTTTTACATTTTCCCACAAAGTAACACCCGAAAGCTTGGAACCATTCCCGATAGACACATTTTTCCCGATTATACAATTTATCAAAGTTGCATGTTCTCCGATTGTTACCCCATTATCAATTATAACCGTTCCTTTAAGAACTGCCGTAGCTGCTATTTTTGTGTTTTCACCTATGATATAATTAGCTTTTGTTATTCCTTTAATCTTCAGATTTACTTCCCCGTTCAAAGCATCCTTTTGCCCCGATTGATATTCATTAAGATTCCCTATATCCTTCCAATAACCATCTGTGATATGTCCATATAGCGGCATATTTTGCCTTAGCATAAGCGGAAATAAATCTTTACTAAAATCGAACTCCTCATGATAAGGGATTAAATCCAATACATCCGGTTCGAGTATATAGATTCCGGTATTTATTGTATCAGAAAAAACTTCTCCCCAAGAAGGTTTTTCAAGAAAACTTGTTATCTTTCCAATTTCATCTGTAATAACAATACCATATTGTAACGGCTCACTCACACGAGTCAATAACACTGTAGACTTTGAATCATTTTTAATATGAAAGTCGAGAGCAGAAAACAAATTAAAGTCTGTAAGAACATCCCCACTGATGACAATGAATCTTTGGTCGAGATACTCAAAAGCGTTTTTCACAGCACCGGCAGTGCCGTAATCAGCATTAGCCAGAACATACTTAATATTTACACCAAACTTAGTACCATCCTCGAAATAAGTGGTAATCACCTCCGGCTGATAATATAAAACACAAACAATATCTTTAATATTATAACTTTTGAGCAGGTCAATTATATGTTCCAGCATCGGCCGGTTCACTATAGGCACCATTGGTTTTGGCAGGCTTGCAGTCAGTGGCCTGAGCCTTGTGCCAAATCCCCCCGCCATAATAACAGCTTTATTCATCATTTTATCCGTATATAGATATTATATATTGAAATATGTGAGTTGCAATTTATTGATTTTATAAACTTAATTCAAACCTTTTTTTACTCCCTTTTATTTGGATTTTAATATCTTGCATAACTTTTTTATTACAGTTTTATAAAAATTAGTACTAATAATTCATAATTATTATATGATTGCTTTTGTAACAGGTGCAACAGGATTCATTGGAAGCCATATAGCCGACGTATTATTCAGCCATGGCTTTCAGGTTCGCTGCGGTTTTAGAGAGCATAGTAATATCCAATGGCTAAGAGATAAACCATTTGATTTGGTTAAATACTCCCTATTCGATTCCAATTCTTTATCACAAGCACTCAAAGATGTAGATTACATTATCCATTGCGGTGGCACAATCATGGCAAATAAACCTGAGGATTTCTTTCGTGTCAATCGTGATGGCACAATCAACCTGCTCAAATCTGCTTTAGAACATTCTCCTAACCTAAAAAGATTTGTCTTTATTAGCAGTCAAAGTGTTGGCGGCCCAGCAAAATCACTATCCCTACCCGTTAACGAATCAAATACTCCATCACCATTAACAACTTATGCAAAAAGCAAAAAAGAAGCCGAAGACTCAGTGCTGGAGTATGGCAAATTTTTCCCGGTTACTATTCTAAGGCCCTCGGCAGTTGTTGGGCCGCGTGATACGGCAATATTTACACTTTTTAAATCAATAAAAAAACGTATAGTCGTGTTGATTGGAATGAAACCAAAATATCTGAATTTAATTCATGCAAGTGACCTTGCTGAAGCGACATTCAGTGCAGCGGTTTCGGAGAATACAATTGGTAAAATTTACTACGTTGCCGATGAAAAACCTGTCTCATGGAATGAAATAATGACTCTTGCAAAAAAGGAGTTAAACAGAAATTTTACATTTAATATCCGCTTCCCTCACTTTTTTGTTCTTTCTGCAGCATTTACATTTGAGCAAATCAGAAAAATTGCTGGAAAACCCCATCCATTCAATCTTGACAAAGGCAGGGACTTTATACAGAAATATTGGGTATGTTCAGTAGAAAACGCAAAAAAAGATTTTAATTTTAGTACGAAATTCAGCCCTGAAGAAGCCGTACTGGACACAATTAGATGGTATGTCAATAACGAATGGTTGTAGAATGGAATTTTTTAAAAAATTTGCTGCTATAATTATATCATCTTTAATACTTATTATATCTGTTTTTTTATTTCTCAAACACATTGCCAATGTGTCCCTGCCTGATGATTATGAGGAGAATAAAACTGGCCAAATCAATTCCCAAGTGAAAATCTATAGAAATTTATACGGAATTCCTCATATTATAGCAAATAACGAAAAAGATTTATTTTTTGCTATTGGATATGCACATGCACAGGACAGGCTTTGGCAGATGGATTATTTAAGACGGTTAGGTAAAGGCAGACTATCGGAAATCTTCGGGAAAACCTCCTTAAGTGTAGATATATTTATGAGAGCAATTGAAATTGAAAAAACTGCTCATGAGATTAATAAAAGAATAAATAAGACAACACTTGAATTGTTGAATTCTTACTCTAATGGAATTAATTATTTCATTGCACAAAACAAGAAAAAATTACCTTACGAATTTTGTGTACTTGATTACACACCTGATAATTGGAGTCCTATAGATTGTATAATTATTCAGAGGCTAATAGCTCTTGAATTGAGTGTTAGTTTTTGGGCTGATATAACGAATGGAGCAATTGCTGAAAGGCTCGGGCCTATAAGAGCTTTGGAGTTATTACCATCTTATCCGGCACAAGCACCCTGTATTCTCGATTCATCATACCCTGCAATAACAGTTAAGAAAAAGCAACAAATTCAGGATACTAATTTTAATGTTGGAACAGAATCATTTTTAGAGAAAAAACTAAATATTGTAGAGACAGGCCTTAGGCCTGTCTCTACATTTAAAACAATTAAAAAAGATAGACAAAAATTGAATCTTCTTGTTCATACCGGTCAAGAATTAAATGCTATAAGGATGAGTATTGGGATGGATGGAAACTCTAAAGGAAGTAATATTTGGGCTATTAAAAAAGCAAAGAAAACCAAATCACCTGCAATACTTGCTAATGACTCCCATATGCCATTAGGCTTACCTTCTCAATGGTATCAAATTCATGCCACATGTCCTACAATAAATGTAATCGGACTAACTATACCAGGCATTCCTTTTATTTTTTCAGGAAGGAACAATAACATTTCATGGGGCTATTCAAACATGAATCTTGATGACTGCGACTTCTTTATTGAAAAAATTGATGCAGATACTAATTATTATTTCACTCCAAATGGCCAGCGAATTCGTTTTAATTATGTAAAAGATACTGTAAAAATAAAAGATTCTGAAAATTATGTTTATTATAGAAAATACTCACAACGCTCTGCAGTTCTGAACGAATTAAACAATATAAAAAATCATTATAATATTATTAATGATAAAAAAGATAATTTTAAACAAAATTTTATAAAAAAATATTGCATCACTTTTAATTGGTTGGGAAATAAAACATCATACGAGTTTGATGCTTTATACAAACTCACTAGGGCAAAAAACTGGTTCCAATTCAGAGACGCAATAAATTCCTGGGGAATTCCTTCTGTAAATTTTATTTATGCCGACAAGTCCGGTAACATAGGATTATCAGCAACAGGGGCGATTCCGATAAGGGACAAAGAATGTAAGCCTCAGATTCCAAATCCGGGATGGATACGCGGCTATAACTGGCTAGGCTATAAAAAATTGAATGACCTTCCAACTCTTTACAACCCGCCAAAACGTTTTGTCTCAGCTGCTAATAATAAATTATGGAGATATGAGCCAAATTATATATCATGCTATTGGGAAAATTCATCAAGGATGCAGAGAATTAATAATTTGTTGAATTTATATGATGAGTATAATTCAAGGGAAGCTGAAATCATGCAGTTGGACGTATATTCGTCATTTGCGAAAGAATTATTAGATTGCACCATACCATCAATACAAAAACAACCCGAAAGGTTGAACGAGTTACAAAGACAAGCCCTCAGAAAACTCAAAAAATGGGATTGTTTAATGTCGCAGCACACAGCTTCTCCTATGCTCTTTTCACAATTTCTAATCAGACTCATTAAGAATACGTTTGAAGATGAGCTTGGAGAAAATTTATTTAATCAATTCATTTCAGTATCGAACCTGCCACCAGGAAGAATCATGGAACTTGTTGCCGATACGGTATCTTCAAGCTGGTTTGATAACGTCAGAACTTCAGATTATGAAGAAAAGGATTATATTATTCAAAAGAGTTTCAAGGAAGCAGTTGAGGATTTGAAAAACATGTATGGTAATGAGGATATTAATTTGTGGAAATATGGGACAAATAATAAAATCGAATTAAAACACATACTTTCATTTAACAATCTGATAAAGAGTGCGAGCAATTTGGAGCCTTTTGAATCTGGCGGAAGCAATACGACAATTAATGCCATGGAATGGAACTTAAGTGAACCATATAAAATTGTGTCGGGGCCAAGCATGAGGTTTATAGCGGATATGGGTGATACGGTGGTATATACTTCAATAGCGGGAGGCATTTCCGGGGACCCATTCAGCGACTATTACAGTAACCAGGTACAATTATGGCTTAATGGCGGGTATATTGCATTGCCTGTTTCAAAAGAACCTGGTAGTTCGTTTAAACTGAGAACTTTTTTTGAACCTACTCAACGTTGAAAATGTTGAATGATGAGTGCTGAATTAAAAATTTTGGGGAATAGGGGTTGGGGATTGGGGGATGGATTTTCCATACCCCAAACCCAGTCCCCCATACCCTTTTTTATAAATGAACTTGGAAATTGCAAACAATGCCCACGTGAATGTGGAGTAAACAGGTATTCAAAAAAACTTGGATACTGCAAAAGTGATGCTTCATTCAACATATCATCAATTTGTGTTCATAAAGGAGAAGAGCCGGTTGTATCGGGAGAAAATGGAATTTGTAATGTCTTTTTTTCGAGTTGTAATCTTCAATGTATTTATTGTCAAAACTATCAAATTAGTCAGCACAAATCCAATAATGAATCGAGGCCCTTCGACTTAGCTCAGGGTGACATTATTACGAGTTACGGATTAAATAGTAATAAAAAAATATTTAATAACATTGAAAAAATAATTTCTGAAATAATTAAATGCCTTGAAAATGGCTGTCAGTCTGTTGGTTTCGTCTCCCCTTCACATCATAGGCCCCATAAGAAGCTGATAATTAAGACAATTCCCGATGAAGGATACAAGCCTACTTTTGTAATGAATACTAATGCTTTTGACAAGGTTGAAACAATTAAATCCCTCGAGGGTATGATTGACATTTATCTTCCGGACTTCAAATATTCTGATAATAATCTTGCAAAAGAATTTTCTGATGTATCAAATTATAGAGAGATTGCTCTAGATTCAATCAAGGAAATGTACAAGCAAAAAGGGGATTTTCTAAGTATTGATGGAAATGGATTAGCCATATCGGGTTTGATTATCAGGCATCTTGTTTTACCGGGATATATTGAAAACAGTATAAATGTTCTGAGATTGATTGCATAAGAAATAACAAACGAGGTTCATTTATCATTAATGTCTCAATACAATCCAACAATAAATGTCAGCAATCATCCATATCTGAATCGAATATTATCTAAAGAAGAATATTATATTATTGTGGATGAAATGGAAAAACTGGGATTTGAAAACGGATGGATTCAGGAATTGGATAGCAGTGATTTTTACCTTCCGGATTTCACCCTGAATGAACCTTTTAATAGTCGAAAGTTGAGAGTCGAAAGTGGAAAGTTGACAGTCGAAAGTCGGAAGTCGGAAGTCGAAAGTTGAGAGTCGAAAGTCGGAAGTCGGAAGTCGAAAGTTGACAGTCGAAAGTCGAAAGTTGACAGTCGAAAGTCGGAAGTCGAAAGTTGACAGTCGAAAGTCGAAAGTGAATAGTAATTAATGACAATTGAGTTGAGACTAATGACTAATTAAATAATTTAAAATAATATATTATACGAAGCGTTGAATTAATTTAATAGTAATTGAGTATTTTCAATTAATAAAGGGCTTCGTATGAAAAACTACTTAATGATAATTGTTCTCACATTGTTCCTTGTTGGTTCATCAACTTTTTCTCAGGACGGAAAAGAATTAAAGCTCGATTTGAAAAACACAATGAACTACACATATAAAAACCTAAGAATATATCCCATAATTGCCGAGTATCAGTACATACAAAGAAATTCAAAAACCGGAAATTATTTAAACCTGAAAGAAGCTTTAGAACATGGTAAAGTCAAAATAAGCGAGAAAATTCGCCCAAGGGATTCTAATGAAATTAATTTGGTTCCAGGTGAGATGATGAACCGTCCTAACCGTGAAGTTGAAGCAAGGATTAATCCTCTGGTGAGACAAGACACCGGAAATATTTATCAGCAAGTTCAAATACAAAATTATAATTTAAGTTCATCAGGACAGGTTAATACATTGGTGATTGAAAACCTTTCGCAGGACACTATTTTTCTTATGGCAGGCGACGTTGTTAAAGGAGGCAAGCAAGACCGGATAGTAGGTAAGGATGTGCTAATTCTTCCCGGTAGTAAAGAAATTGACCTTAGTGTTTTCTGTGTTGAAAAAGGGCGTTGGCGGGTTGGTGATGACAGTACACATGAATTCAAAGGATACTATAACGTAGTTTCCAATGCTGTCAGAAGCACTGTTCAGAATGATGCTAATCAAAGTAAAGTATGGTCAAAAGTAGATGAAATAACAGCTCAAAATAAGGCAGGCAGTACAACTTCGACATATACAGCTTTGGAAAATTCGGAAGAATTCACAAAAGCCAATGATGAATACATGAAATTTTTTGAAAATCAATTTGATAATTCTTCCAATGTAGTCGGATTCATAGCCTGCACGGGAGATACTGTGTTAGGTACGGATATTTTCTGCAATCCTGACCTTTTCAAAAAGCAATACAAATTTCTGATTCACTCTTATATTACCGATGCCATTACTTTCGGTAAAGATGTAAAAATAAGTGATTCAAAAGTGATTGATTTTATGAACAATGCATTCCAAAAATTCAATCAGAAGTTACCCGATGAAACCGAAAGTAAATTGAAATTTAAAAATAAAGATGAGCAGTTGATTCATTTTTATATGCAATAAATTTGATGAATTGTGAATAATGCCATTTGGCACATAGTGTCATGTGACCAAATAAAATTATAAAAAAAACCGGAAAAATCAAAATGGTAGTTCATCAGGAT
>MHAY01000062.1 GCA_001804705.1 Ignavibacteria bacterium RIFOXYC2_FULL_35_21 | reverse complement strand
CAAACCCGAAGGATAATTGTATGTGTTTAACTGATAGCTTTTGTTATTCAGCTTATCTGCAAAGAGCAGAACCCCAACCTGGTCGTAGAGCTTCAGCTCTGCCTCCTGTATCAAATCCGAATTTAATTCAATTATTATAATGTCAGTATTAGGATTTGAATTAATTATCAGGTCAGATTTAATATTTTCAATTAGATTATTAGAAGTCGGAATATCCCAACAATCACCTGTTTTAGCGTTTATTTCACAAGAATATCCTTTACCAATAACAAACCATTGGGGATCTTCAAAGTGATTGGCTTTTGAAAAAACCAAAATAAAATATTGCATCCTTTGTTTCATAAGAAGAATAATATCATAGAGATGACAATTGTTTATGTATTCTAGTAATGAATCTGAATCAATTATAATATCATTTGAATTTATTGGAGTGTAAAACCAATATTTCTGATAATAATAAAAAACAGTATCAACAAAAAAAATTTCGTTTTGTTTTTTAACTCTGAAATAAAAACAAGAATCCATTTTATTGCAAGATTTATAATACCAAAAAAGTGAAGTTCCATTGGTATCATTATAGGGATTTAATGATTCTAAACTAATTTGATTGCCTGCTGAATCTTCACCAGTTCTTATGCATTTTATCTCATACAACTCTACACTATCACTCTGAAAATATGCTTTTGCAATTTCCATCGCTTTGGGGATTCCCTGTTTTGCTGTGAAGTATTGGTAGTTCTGTGCGGTCAGTGCCGTAACCGAAATGACAAGCAATAAAATTATAAACTTCTTCATACCAAACGCCCTCCCTTTGAAATTAATGAGTGCTTCAGTTTTTTATCAAGTATAAACGTAAAAACAAACTTAACGATAAATTATTGTGATGTCAAATTAAATTGTAGGGGCAATTTCCAAAATTGCCCACGCTATATCAATTTGCTATTTAATCCTTTTACTTACCCAATTAAACACTTCTTCTGCAATCTTTATTACACGTTTGTATTCTTTCTCATCAACTTCTTCATAGTCTCCCGGATATCTTGTTTCTGATGAATAGTCCGATAGATCACCTGCTATTCTGATTTTTGAAGGTATGTTTATACCTCTTTCTTCTAAAATATCAATTAAATAATAAATGTCATGTGTTTTTGGAAATGAAATATTATTATAAATGCACAGATCTTTGAATGACTTCTCAGCACATTGCTGAGCTTCGAAACAAAGGTCTTCATAATAAATATAATTATTTTGTTTAGTTTCCTTTGCCAGAGTTAAATTACTTTTCGCTCGACTTAACCACTCTTTAAAATCATCAGTTTTTTTCATAAATGATTACACCTTCTTTATCAATATCATAATATATTTTATAAGGGTAATTCTTTATCTCTTCAAATTTATCTGTTTCATAGACAAGTATATCGAATGGTGCTCCGACATTGTGAAAATTTGAATGAATTTTTTGTGCAAGTTTTCTTCTGTGTTTCACTTCATTTTTCAGAACAAGCAAATCATAGTCACTGTCTGGGGTTTCCTCTCCTCTTGCAAAGGAACCGAAAAGTATAACTTTGTCAGGGTCAGCGACTCTGATTATTGTATCTAATGCCTTTTGTAATGATTCAGTCATAGAAAAATCTTACTTAATAAAATTCAATACACAATTTACAAAAATATTTATTTTGATGGTTTTTTTGATTTTTATCAATCTCGAATTTTCTTTATTTAGTTACACGATAATTTTTTTAATTTATCATAGAATTATTTTATTTTTTCTTCTTTTAAAATCATTTGGAGCAATTAATGAATTGTCCATTTGTATTATTTCTGTTAAATTCCTTTCACATCCTGTAATTGAAATTTCACAGTTTCATTTCACACTTCTGTTTTGTTATTATGTCATTAAACTGTCATTTTGTCATATCTTTAATTTGTAATATTGTCAGAATAGTATTATTTTTGGGGGAATGAATAGCCACTATCTTCAGATAGTGGTATGAGTATCCTCCCGGCACTTCGACTTTAGTCACTTATTTTTAAGGGGATAAATCCACTGGTGATTTGAAAATATGTCCACTATCTGAAGATAGTGGCTATTCATTCATTTTTAATGCCTTTGGTTTAAAATTTAAAAAAAAAAGTCCGCCTTTTTCGAGGCAGACCTTTTTATAATCAATTGATTACTTTCAACTTAATCACACAATTGCGGGTTAATTCTCGCTCACAGATGTATATAAATTCTTCAGTCTTTTCCTGAGATGAAGCACTGCATACCTCTTGCGTGCAAGAAGAGTATTAATATTAACTCCGGTGTCTTCAGACATTTCACGGAACGAAATACCTTCGAATTCATTCTTTACGAAAACTTCTCTCTGTTCATCGGGAAGCTCGGAAAGCCCGTCCTGAACAGATTCCCAGATTGTCTTGCGAAGCAAATCAACTTCTGGTGTAGTCGTGTAATCGCCTAAAAAGCTTTCAAATGTATCTATTCCATCTTCTGCCTGGCTTGGAGTCTGCATGTCCGAAAATGTTTCGGCTCTTTTCTTCCTGTATGAATCAATGATTCTGTTACGAACTGCTGTAAATACCCACGATGCTATATTTTCAATAGGTTTTTGCACGTTTCGGGAAGCCGCCAAAACATTGGTAAAGACGTCTTGAAGAATATCTTCCGCTTCTTCCTGGCTCCTTACTCTCTGTCTGATAAAACCGAGAAACTTTTTCCTGTCGGTCTTGAAGAGGTTCTCGATCTGCAGGGCTAAATCCATCTTATTTCTCCTTGTTGCAGGTTTATAGTTCTGACTATTCACTTTCGCTGTTTGCTTGCCGCTCACAACCAAAGCAGTTCTTCTGGTTGCTGTTCTCATAGCATTCCATCCTCTCTGTTTTTAGTTTTCAAATGCTCAGCTTGTGCTAAGTAATTCCCATTTTATTGAGTAGCAACTAAATCATACAGCTCCGTTTTGTTCCAAAAATAAACCCACAAAATATATGTTTTTTAAAATTTGTCACTCTTTATACTATATAGACACAAAAAATGGCAAAAGGTTTCAAAAATTTTTAAAATATTTTTAATTATTTCGCTATGACTAATTGTCATAACAACTTACTCAATCAGGTAACATAGGAATTTTTATGCCAAACTTACGTGCATTTTCGATTGCCCGCTCATATCCGGCATCCGAGTGGCGGATTATTCCTGTCATCGGGTCGAATGTTAAAACTCTTTTTAATCTAGTCTCTGCTTCATCGCTTCCGTCGGCAACGACAACCATTCCGGCGTGCAGAGCAAGTCCCATTCCCACTCCGCCGCCATGATGAAGCGACACCCATGATGCTCCTCCTATTGCATTCAGTGCAAAATTGAAATATACCCAGTCGGCGATGGCATCAGAACCATCCTTCATTGCCTCTGTCTCACGATAAGGCGATGCAACAGAACCGCAGTCGAGGTGGTCCCTGCCGATTACAATCGGTGCCTCGACCTGTCCCGTTCTCACCAGTTCATTAAAGAGCAGTCCTGCTTTCATCCTGTCGCCATAGCCTAACCAGCAGATACGCGCAGGTAGTGCCTGGTACTTCACCCGGCTCTGAGCCTGTTTAATCCATCGGTGCATTGCTGTATCATTCGGGAATAAATCCATCACGGCTTCATCTGTCTTTTGAATATCCTTAGGATTACCCGATAGTGCCACCCAGCGAAAAGGACCTTTACCGTCACAGAACAGTGGACGGATATACTCAGGTACAAATCCCGGAATATTAAATGCATTCAAAACACTTCCGTAATCCTTTGCAATACCGCGAATATTATTTCCATAATCAAAAACGATTGCTCCCCGTTTCTGAAATTCAAGCATTGCTTGAACATGCACTGCGATTGACTTATACGCTTCCTTCAAATATTTATCAGGGTCCGCTGAACGCAATTTATCGGCTTCTTCTTTTGTGTATCCGGAAGGATAGTACCCGTTCAATGGGTCATGAGCCGCTGTCTGGTCTGTAACGACATCGGGGATAATTCCCCTTTTCAATAATTCCGGCAGCACATCTGCAGTATTACCGACTAGACCTACCGAAACTGCTTTCTTCTCTGTTTTCGCATTATTAATTATTTCAAGTGCATCATCTAAGCTGTGAACTTTCTTATCGCAATATCCATCATGAATTCTCTTGTCAATTCTCTTTTCATCAATCTCGACTGTCAGGGAAGCCGCTCCCGCAAATGTTGCTGCAAGTGGCTGGGCTCCACCCATTCCACCCATTCCGCCTGTAAGCAGGAATCTTCCGTATAAATCTCCTCCGAAGTGGTTGCGAGCCACAGCCGCAAATGTCTCATACGTTCCCTGCAAAATTCCCTGTGTGCCTATGTAAATCCAGCTTCCTGCGGTCATCTGCCCGAACATGATTAATCCAAGATTATCGAGCCGGCGGAACTCATCCCATGTTGCCCATTTGGGAACGAGGTTTGAATTAGCAATTATTACTCTTGGTGCAAGAGGATAAGTCGGAACAACAGCGACCGGCTTACCTGACTGAACAAGCAAAGTTTCATCCGGCTCAAGGTTTTTGAGAGATTCGATTATTGCATCATAACATTCCCAGTTACGTGCTGCTTTGCCCAATCCCCCATAAACAATCAGTTCCTGCGGCTTTTCGGCATTCTCAGGGTCGAGGTTATGCTGGAGCATCCTGTAAGCGGCTTCAATCTGCCAGTTCTTGCATGTCAGTTGAGTGCCACGCGGCACTTTTACGTTTCTCACAATCTCACCTTTAATTTACTTTCTCATTTACACAGAATTGATATTTTTCTTCAATAATTTAAAATTATTAATTTTCAATTTTCAATGAATTTTCAATATCATAATATTTAATAATTTAATCTGATGTTTCATTATCTTATTTAATTAAATAATGGCAATATTTCATTAGTATCCATCCAAAATCCGAATATTATTTATATATATTAATGGGTTATTTTAATCATTGTAAATTTAAAATTTAATATTTATTGAAAATTTTAAATTAAAAATTGAAAATTTTGTTCTCAACCATATAATCTCTTATTGCAAAATATCAGTTATTAGCTTTTATTTCGAATTTTTTCGATTTCTTCGGGCTTCAGAGCATGTTTTTCAAAAATTTCCCTGATTGCATCATAAGTGTAAATACCAGTATCATGCCCATCTCCCCATGTAGCTTTAAACGCATAATTGCCGACTTTCTCCAATGATTTCAATTCGTTCATGCCTTTTACGAAAGTCTTTAGCATTTTGAACGGGTCTTTAGCAGACTTTTCCTTTTCATCCTTGCACAATGCACATGTACACTCATCCCTGAACTTCTCTAAAGTTATCGTTGAAGAAAAACCATCTGCCCACTCAGCCGAAATAAGGCTCGGATGAGGCTTTGATATTGACTTCGGAGCAAATTTATTATACATATTATTTCATTCCAACGGGAAAAAGATGTAAAATCATATAGATTACAAAAATAATGAATAATTCACAATTCACAATTAAAAATTAAGGCTGTCACCCTGAGCCACGAATCAAGTTCGGGACGATAGATCTTTGTCTTGTCCTGAAATACGTTGACCATTATTTAATTGAATAAAGGTTGTTGAACATAATATTTATTAGGTTCTGAAT
>MHAY01000061.1 GCA_001804705.1 Ignavibacteria bacterium RIFOXYC2_FULL_35_21 | reverse complement strand
TCTTCAAAAAGAAAAATTTTATTTTGCATTGTTGTTGAATAAAAAATGACTTTATAAGGAACGACTAAATAACTAACAAAATTTAAAGTAATATTTATTATTATAAATTAATCGAAAATAGTTAAAAATTATTTTAAAAAAATTATTTATTTATTAGTGGGGGGAAGTAATTGATATTATATGAGTTACGAAGTCTACACATAGTTAAGCATTTACCTGAACAGCTCCTTGCTAAACACCTAAAAGTCTAACAATCTACAGTCTAACAGTCTAATTGTTAATTGCTAATTGTGAATTATTTTTCCGTCTCCCATTGTTACAATTCTTTCGGAGGCACTTGCTATAGCTTGGCTGTGAGTGGCTACTAATATAGTCAATGCTCTTTCTTTTCTCAGAGATACAATCAACTCGAGAACCGAAGAAGCATTCGCAGAATCAAGGTTTCCTGTTGGTTCATCTGCAAGAATAATTGATGGCTCATTTATCAAGGCTCTGGCTATGGCAACCCTCTGCTGTTCACCTCCTGATAGTTCAGAAGGCTTGTGATGAAGTCTTTCACTTACTCCTACGGATGCCATTAAATCCATTGCTTTTCTTTCTGCTATTGAAAAAGAATCTCCATTTATAAGTGCAGGCATCATCACATTTTCGAGAGAAGTAAACTCGGGAAGTAAATGATGGAATTGGAACACAAAGCCTATATGGCTATTCCTTACCCTTGACAATTGCGACTCAGTCATATTTGAGAAAATATAACTGTTGCCATTTATATTAAGCCGAATTTCTCCCGAATCAGGATTATCAAGCGAACCAAGAAGATGAAGTAATGTGCTTTTCCCCACACCTGAGGGACCCATCAAAGCAACAAATTCACCTTTTTTGATTTCAAGCGATAATCCCTTAAGAACAGGAATCTCTTTGCCCTTAACCTTCGAATAAGTTTTCTTTAAATTATCAGCCTTAATTATCAGGTCAGAAATCATAAATCATTTCTAATTGAAAAAAAAGTAGGGGCACAGAATCCTGTGCCCTAACATTTAGAAATTCATAATAAAATTTATTTCAAAATTCTCATCGCAACACGGCGGTTCATAGCCCTTCCTTCGTCAGTAGTTTCCTTCTTCAGGGGCTGTTTCTTTCCATATCCGACAGCCTTGATTCTGTTCGCTTCGATTCCGGCATTAATCAGGTAACTTTTAACGGAATTTGCTCTTTCATTTGATAATTTATTATTATATTCATCAGAACCGACATCATCGGTATGTCCCTCAATCTGAATTTTAATTTCGGGATTTGCCCTGAGAAACTCGATTACCCTTTCTAATTCGGGAATAGATTCATCCTTTAAATCGGATTTATCGTAATCAAAGAAAACGAGAAGCCTTGTGTTGCCGCTTTCAAGTGGTGAAAGGTATATATTCTTGGTTTCCTCATGCCCGGTTTCAGTCGGAAGGACTTCATACCTGTCGCTATAAAACAAGTAACCGTCTCTTTGAGATGTAATCGAATAAGTCTTACCCGGCTGTAAAACAACGTAATAATTACCCGTAACATCATCACTTCTCAAATCGGCTACTTTTTTTCCTGAACGTAAATCAGTTACTGTGATATTACTTCCTAATGGCTGGTTGGTTATTGCATCCTGAACGGTTCCCTGCACCAGAACAACAGCTTCAGAACCATAAGGATTCGGAACAGCCATATATATATCAAGCCCGCCTGCTCCTCCCGGCCTGTCGGAAGAAAAATATGCTATATCCGAATTTGCCTTGGCAATATAGAAAAATTCATCGGATGATGAATTAATAGGTTCACCGGGATTGAATGGTGCAGTAAAACTGCCACCATGATTCTTTGTAATATAAATATCATAACCACCCATGCCCCCGTCTTTATCACTCGCAAAAGTCATTGACTTATTATCCGCCGCAATTACGGGTGACATTTCATTCGATGCTGAATTAACCGGGCTTCCGATATTAACTGCTTTTGACCAGCCTCCACGTGTGCCTGTGGATACATATATATCTGATTCGCCTTTTCCTCCCTGCCTGTCGCTTGCAAAGTACAATGTACTTCCATCGCTGGATAATGTGGGCTGTGAATCCCAATCAGGAGAATTAACATTAGGGCCAAGATTCTGAACATCCGTCCACTCACCGTTAACTCTTCTTGCACTATACAAATCAGTCCTGCCCAATCCTTCTTTGCCTGCTTCATAAGCGGCAAAGACCATAAACTGTCCATCAGGTGTTACTGCAACCGAACCAATCTGCTCGCCGTCATTAACATCGCCTTCCAATTCTTCGGGGACAGTCCAGCCATCCGAAGTTCTCTCGACAACGTAAACCTTCTGCCCGTCATCCCTGTCGGATGTAAAATAAATCATACGCCCGTGCTGAGTTAGCGATGGTGCAAAATCATCTGATGAGCTATTGAATTCGGCAGAGATAATATCAATTTTCTTCTGCTGTGCAAACAGAAATGAAGATGCTATCAAAATAAAAAGTAACAAATATATTTTTTTCATTTTTTTCTCCTTTCCAATTATATTTCAAACCATAATGCAAGAGCAAGCTGAATCGTATTTAGAATCTTTTGAGATGAAGTTTCAACAATAGAACTCATATTATTAATATCCCTCCAATGGGTATCTTCAGTCACTGGTGTCAGCATTAACTGGAATCTACCTTGTGGGACTAAAAATATTGATTTTGAAAGGGGTATCTTATAACCAACTCCACCTTCAAGACCGACCCTTGTAGTTTTTTGAACTAAACTAACATTCCCGTTCTGATCTACATCTATTTCCTTTTCTACAGCAGTTCCAGTAACTTGCCCCGTTTGAAACCAATTATTCCTGAACCAAAAAGGAAAATCATTCAACTGGGTACCGTCCGATGAATTAGGAGACCAGGTTGTTTCAATATCACCTGCAAGAAAATGGAAAGTGGGACCAATAGTAAAAAAGAGTTTATCAGTTGCATTTATTCTTAATAATGGGGTTAGAGTTATATAAGCAGAACTTACATCAACCCCTAAATTCATTTCATGTGAAAAACCATTAAAATCATAATCGGTGCCATTTGTGGTTGTACCATAACTCTTCATATCATAAGCAACCCTAAGTTGAACACTATAGGTTTTGTTAATCGGTACATCAACCAATACACCAAAATGAGGTGATAATCCGCTTGCAGAACTTAATCCATTCCAAACAGTTCCATGTGGAAAATTAGGGTCCCACACCATTGTCTGACTAAACAAATTTATATTCAATCCACTTTCAACACCTATTATGAATGGATTACGCTTATATGACCAGTCTTCGCCTTCAGTTGTTCCTTTTTTACCATGAGGCCTGAGCACATCCTCCTGTGCAAAACCAACCGATAGTGCAAAGGCAGATAGAATAAAATAAGCTATTAAGTATCTCGAATACTTCATTTGAACCTAACCTTTCTTATGTGGTAAAATTTTTTTTTAATATACGAATTTAGCTAAGGATAATTTTGTTGAAAAATATTTTTTTACTCGATAAAACATCTATTTTATATATATTATTTCATTTCCTGATTGTATTCTTACCAATTGTCAGTATGAGTACATGACCACCGCCGATGAGATGTTAATACAAAATTATGACAAAATACACAATAAAATTTATATCATATTTGAATAGCCACTATCTTCAGATAGTGGAGGTTCCCACAGGATATTACGTAGAGACAGGTCTCAGGCCTGTCTCTACGGGGATAATTCCCAATGCCGCAGTTCTTAAATTCACCACTACTTGAAAGTAGTGGCTATTCATTCATTTTAAAAAATCAAAGTACCATTTCATTTAGGAAATGATATTATTCAAATTATTATAATAACACATCGAGTAGGAGGTAAGGGATTATTTCCCTTACCGACCTCTCACACCACCGTACGTGCCGTTCGGCATACGGCGGTTCGTTAAAACTGACATTTCAGATATATGCCTACAAGACTGGCATATCCCAAGTCTGCAAAGTATTTGTTCGTCAGAGTATGAGTTAATATACCACTATGTGCTACCCGACAATACATCTTTCTTGTATTGCCGTTCAGATAGGCGTGGAACTTATCCATTCCCAGTTTAACCAAATTCGCTATTCTGGTCTTGATTTTCTTCCAGCTTTTCCATAAGCACATTCGCAGCCTAAAACGTATCCAACAGTCCAGGTCTTTGAGACGACTTCTGCATTTAGCTATACGGAAGTAGTTCACCCATCCTCTTGTATATTTATTCAATCGGTCGAGCCTTGCTTCTATGCTTATTGGCATTCTCCTCGATGTCAAGGCCTTGACTGTTGTCTTAAACCTCTTGTAGCTTTTCTCCCCTACTCTGATTTGGTATCCGTTCTTGTCCTTATAAAATGAAAAGCCAAGCAGGTTGCTTTTGTTTGGTTGGCTTATCCTGCTTTTCTCATGGTTTACCTTTAGTTTCATTTTCTTTTCGATAAACTTCGTGATGCTATCCATTACCCGTTCCGCAGATTTCACACTTTTGACGTATATGCTAACATCATCAGCATATCGTACGAATTTGTGACCTCGCTTCTCGAGTTCTTTATCTAACTCGTCTAATACGATGTTCGACAATAAAGGGCTTAACGGGCTTCCCTGCGGCGTGCCTTCCGTCCTCGTTTCTACTGTTCCTCCGTCCATTATCCCTGCTCTCAGATACTTGAGGATTAGCCTCAGTAATCGCTTATCGTTTATTCGCCTCCTCAATATTGCCATCAGCCTGTCATGGTTTACATTGTCGAAGAACTTTTCTAAATCCAGTTCTACAATGTATGAGTGTCCTGCATTCAGATATTTCTGTGCCTGACTGACTGCCTGATGTGCCGATTTGTTCGGGCGAAAACCGTAGCTGCTTTCTGAGAATCCCCTGTCATATACCTCTGACAGCTTCTGGGATATTGCCTGTTGGATTAGTCTGTCGAGTACTGTCGGTATTCCAAGCATTCGCTTCCCACCACTCTCCTTGGGGATTTCTACCTTTTCCACAGGACTTGGCTTATAAGTGCCTTCGAGTATTTCTGCCTTGATAAATGCCCAGTGCGTGTTGAGGTAGGGTTGAAGTTCATCAACTGGCATGCCGTCAACTCCGCTTGCTCCCTTATTCGATTTGACTCGTCTGAGAGCTTTGACCATATTTTCTCTGCTTAATATCTCTTCTAACATTTATAAGTCCTCTCTTGTTGGTTCGCCTTTTACTGTTGCTGTGGACTGCTCTGCCACTCCCATCCTCTGTCCTCTGCTTCCAGCTTGCTTTCATTTGGGTAGTCCGCCCCTTTCCGACGCGGCTTTCTGCCTTCTTCACAGTCCTTCTGCTATTGCAAAGTTTGAACCGTTTAACGTTCAGTCCTTCTCCCGGTCTGCCGGGATACTATGACTTCTGCTGACTTCTGACATCTCAATCTTACATCTCTGTTAGGGTTGCGTTGGATTTGTTCATCTCCTCCGCTTGTTGTCAGACCTCCCTGGGTAAGAACTATCACTTTCGTCTCATATATCTGTCGGATTTACATTCGCAAGTTTCGGATAGTTTTGGGCTTCGTCTTGTTTAGCACACTTGCCCACTTACGACTGCCTCTTATCCGCTTCCTGTTCGTCAGACCGAGACTTTGCCGCCGACTTCTTTCAGATTCCGC
>MHAY01000060.1 GCA_001804705.1 Ignavibacteria bacterium RIFOXYC2_FULL_35_21 | reverse complement strand
AAAAATATTTTTCTAAGTTTTAAATCGAATGGGGGGACTTTTTATTTAATAGGATTGAAAAAATGTCCGAAGTATTGATAATAAAATGCTCGAAGTAATCAAACAGAAAGACAGCAAGTAAATGCAGGATAATTTCGATTCAAATCAGGAATTGCAAAACCTTAAGATTCAACCGAAGTTTTCACATGTTAAGTTCGCAAATAAATTTCTGATTATTATAATGCTCATATATATTGTGAGCGGTGTAGTTGTTGAGATTTTCCTGCCAATGCTACGTGTTAAATTTATTGGTTATATTGAAGGATTATCTCAATTATTCTTAATGCTTCTTCCTGCATTGTTCTTCTCACGATATTCTACATTACCATTTAAAACCCTTTTCAGGCTTGAATCAATTCCAGGTCTAAGAATTATTTTATTATCAGTAATCGGCATAATTGCGTTGTCAATTTTTAATACATCTTTTTTATATTTGCAGGAAAGGTTAATACCTGATTTCCTTGTTGAAGCATACAAATTAACAGAAAAATCCCTTGAAAAAATATATATGGATATATTAGGCGGTAGCGGTTTCCTCGATGGCATGAAAGCATTATTAATCGGTGCGATTATTCCTTCAATTTCAGAAGAAACTCTTTTCAGGGGATTTTATCAGCGTTCACTCGAAGAAGAGTTGAAGCCATATTTAGCCATATTAATTGCAGGTTTAATTTTTGCTGTTGTACATATAAATCCTATTAACTTTATACCTCTTATTTTCATCGGGTTTTATCTCGGGGTTGTTGCTTACGGAACGCGAAGTATAATTATTCCGATATTACTCCACTTCCTGAATAATGCAATCGCAGTTGTTATTATGTACACACCGAGCTTATCCTCACTTGATGAGCAATCGTATAATCTTAACATAACCACAGCAATTATTTTGAGTATAATCAGCTTGTTAGTACTTGCGTTTATCTCGCTGATAATTTATAGAAATGCATCTAAAAATTTAAAAGGAAATATAGTGGATAATTCAGAATTCAGAATTCAGAATTTCAATAATATATTATACACTATTCACTGAAATTACCACTTCGCTTCGACCTGCAAACTGATACTCCTGAATGGTGCAAGATTTCCAACCATTTCCAAATAATAATAATTCAGCAGATTCTTTGCATTAATTGTAATTGTAAGCGGAATGTCTGTCAACTTAGAAAGATAGAAAATCATTCTTGCATCAATTACATTTGCAGGAACACGTGCATCAATGTTTTTAATAGGAGACAAGCCTTTATCTATGTTTTCGACAATACTCAAATACCTGTGGTCGAGTTGAAATTCAAGAAAACCAACCGGTAGGAACATGCGGTTATACCAAAGATATCTTGAACGGTATTTCAGTATTTCATTCCTGGATTTGTCCACCGGATCCATTAGAGTCAATGAACTCTCTATACCAACAAAATCAAACAGCATTGTTTTAATACTCAATTCGACACCCTGAATTCTTGCTTTCGTGATATTAAGAAATTTAATTACACCGAGATTAGTAGAATCAAATTGAGGCTCTATAAGATTTGAAAAATCATTTTGAAAAAATGATACGTCACAATATAAATGTGTTTTGCCAATTTCAAAATATTGATTGGCACCGATTTCATAAGACCAACTAACTTCGGGTACTAAGTTTGGGTTAGGTTGAACTGAAAAGCCGCTATACCTAAGTGTAGCATATTTTTCCGCAACAGTTGCCGCCCTGAAACCCCTGCCGGCAGATGCACGGAAAATTGTTCCCCATGAAGATGAATAAGAAAGCCCTAATTTTGGTGAAAATTCAAAATTGTCTTTATTTTCACCATTAATTTTTTCATAGTCAATTCTTCCTCCGGCTGTCATCACTAGGTTATCAATGAATGACAGTTCTCCCTGAAAATACCCGGCAATTATATTCTGAGATTTATTGCCATAAATATTAGCATCCACACTGTTCAATACATGATTGATTCCATAAGTCAGTAAAACCTTTTCAAAAATTTTATTACTCACCTGTACTTCAGTATTTAATGAATTAGCTTTTGATGCACGGTTTTCTTCAGGTTTATTCGGATTATTACTGAAATCGGTTGAGTACAATCCTGACCTTACTATTAAGAAATCACCATTATTAAATATATGTCTCGCTTCACCTGAAACTGTATATTTCAAGGATTTGATTCTCTCGTTTATATTGGTTGAATCAGGTGGAATTGTTGCATTGTCGAGGTCTTTCCAGTATGCCCATGCTTCAAAATCATCTTTGGAGTAAGAACCAATCAGGTTAATATTTGTTCTTTCGGAGATATCATATTTAACTTTTGAAAATAAATTCCATTTAATTGACTCATCGAAATCCCTGTATGATTCATCCTTGAACCAGCCGCCTGACACAACAATTCCAAGAGAATTAAATTTCTGAGAGAATCCGGCATTGATACCTTCGAATGTTGAAGTCTTGTCTGAATAAACCCATTGTTCATATTTCGGCTTTGAATAAAAACCTCTATTCAGTTGAACTTTTGACTCTGGAATTTCTTTAGGGTCTTTTGTTATAATATTTACAACGCCGCCCAAAGCACCAGAACCATACAATGCAGAACCGGCTCCTTTCACAACTTCGATTCTTTCGAGATTGAAAACAGGAATAGCATCAAATTTTATATCCCCCTGGTCGCCTGATACAAGTGGCA
Organism: Ignavibacteria bacterium RIFOXYC2_FULL_35_21; assembly: GCA_001804705.1. Classification (GTDB taxonomy): domain Bacteria; phylum Bacteroidota; class Ignavibacteria; order Kapaibacteriales; family UBA2268; genus XYC2-FULL-35-21. Next base: position 118,170 of record MHAY01000060.1, on the reverse strand, counting down.
TACCATCCATCAGGAAAGCTACCCGTGAACCTAAACCGAATGCAAATCCGGATGAGCCGCGAATGCTGACCTGGTCTCCATTAAGATTTATTCCGGGAATATATCTCAATGCCTCGTCAATAAGAATTATGTTTCTATCCTGAAGCTCCTTATTGTCCATCACAGACATTGATATAGGCACATCCTGTACAGCTTGTAACCTTTTATTCGCAGATACTACCACTTCAGATGTATGGATGATTTCTTCTTCAAGTTCAATTTCTATGAAAAGAGAATCTTTTTCAGTCAGGTCAGGATTTATTTTTTTGGTTTCATAACCAATATAAGACACAAGTCCGTTATATTTTTTACCGGCAACATTTTTAATAAGAAAATTGCCGCTCTTATTAGCAACGGCACCATAAGCCGTGCCTTCAAGCCTGATGGTAGCTCCGGGTAAAGCCTGCTTCGTTTTTCTATCAATTATTTTTCCAGAAATAACGCCCTTATTATTTTGAGAATAGGTTGAATAAGCAAACACAAAAAGAAAAATGAGTATAATATATTTAATTCTATTTCCCGCCATAGCCACTCCCTTGAAATTTGGATGAATCGCCCGGCTGTGGAGGAAGATTTTTGAAATCAACTTCAATCCTAATGTCATAAGATTTCCCGACTTCAATAATTAATGATGACGGCATAGTTTTATCACCTGTTTCTGTATATACTCCAATAACCTGCTGAGATGATATATTTGAATCAAGTTGTCGTGCAACTCCGATATATTTAAGTAAAACCGGGGGATTTGTTATTTCAATTGAAAAATTTGATGAATCAACAAAAAGAGGAAGAGATTCCATTGTTAAATAGGCATTACCATTTAAGATTTCTCTAATAATTCCTAAAGAATCCGTAAAAGGATAATTAATGAATGCCGCTACCCTCACAGCCATTATCGAATCTACGGGCCATTCGGATTTTCCTCCAACAAAAATTAAAGTACCTGTAAGGAAGGATTTCTCTATTGCTTTTTTGGGAGCAAGCCCTTCATCGCATCCGAACAATGTAATTAGCGCTAAAAATAATATTATAAAATTTTTAATAATTACCTCTTTTTTAATAAGGAAGTTTCAAGGCGAATTCTTATTTATTAAAAATCTGAAAAAATAAGTTAATAACAAAGAAAAAAAAGCTGTCTTTGTTAAAGACAGCTTCAAAATGTGCGGAAGGGGGGACTCGAACCCCCATACCCGTAAGGCACCACCCCCTCAAGATGGCGTGTCTACCAGTTTCACCACTTCCGCAGTTTTTGGGAATACAAATTTACCATTCTTTTGTTTTCTGTGAAAATTTATTTAATGTTATTATTAAATAGGAAGATTATTTTATGTACTCACATTTTTGAATAGCCACTTTCTTTAGATAGTGGAAGAGGGGAAATATAAACCTTTGACTTTAGTCACTTATTTTAAGGTGATAAATCTTTAAGTGTGGTGATGCAACTAATCCACGACTTAAAAGTCGTGGCTATTCATCCCAAATTTATTAAATGATTTTACTCGTAATCAAATTCAGTCCCATACATTTCAGGAAGCCTGAACACATGTTTTTGAAATACGGAAAATAGCTGGTCTGTTGTAAAAATAATACTACCGAACTTTTTCTCATCAAAATTAAATGCAAAATCAATTCTGAAAATACTCGTCGAGCCTGTTGATTTCATATTTTGCAATCTTAATCCGAATCCAACGGAATTATGCCATTGTGCTTTCACTAATTCTTGCTCTCTCTGCCAAACAGTTCCTATATCCCAAAATAATGCTCCACCGACTTTCAGGAACCATATATTAAAATCAGGGAAGTAACGATACTCAAGATTTGCGATAATTCTGTTATCTCCGTTAAGTTTATTTACTTCATATCCTCTCAATCCAAAATCATTATCGAGTACAAGCTGTCTCAACCCATCCCAGTTCCAGACCGACTGCTGTCTTAGACGTGCCGCTAATACTGTATTCTTAGATGCTTTGTAAAAAGCAAGTCCCTTGAACTCTTGGTATGTATTAACTCCATTGCTTCTTCTGAAACTGCTTGCCCCGGTTATCTGTCCGAACAAATATAAATCGTTCCATAAATAAGATTTCTCACCCTGGCCTGCTACGTAATACAAACCATCACCACCAGGCTTGTAGGCAAATGTTCTTCCTAGAATTGCTGTCCCCCAGCCTCCAATTGGCAAGTCTTCATCCTGCCATTGATTCAGGTTATTCGTTTTAATATAATCTTCAGAAACAGATGAGAAAGCAAGAAAAATTCTTCCTGAATTATCATAAGCCCTGCGAAAATTCGTATCGCCTCTGTTGACATCATTCAATTCAAGAGCAAAAGTTGCAAACACACGGTCTCTCCTCCTCCACGAACGGGAAAGCCATGCAATAACATTTCTTTCATGGAACTGCATCAAATTATAATGATTGTTTATATATTCAAAATCATTGCCAAAGTGATTTTTCCCGATAAATCCATAAGACCATTCTGTTGATAAAGTTCTGAATGGCTTATAAAATGACAAATCCTGTTCTGTCCTGTATTTATGGGCTAAAAGACTTCCCAATAAACTGAACTCTGTTCTGAAAAGTCTTCTTTGGTATAACTCTACTCTACCCTGCCAGCCTATATCGTTTTCGGAACGGTGTAGGGCTTCAATTAAAATGTTTGTTCCTGTTCCGATAAGATTATGTTCTTCAATTTTCCCGCCCCAATTTGTCTGGTTGCCCCCTGTCCCGAATAAAATACTGGGATTAGTTGACCACCTGTCTTGTGCAATTATATTAACATTGCATAAATAATCATTAATGGTATCAATTTCGATTTTTACATTTGTGAAAAGCTTTATTAACCGCAGGTTTCTCTCTGTTTCATTGATAGCATCAAAGTCAAGCTCGTCATCTTTATCGAACAATAGTTCATCTTCGATAACATAATCCCTTGTTAAAATGTGCAATGAATTAGCTAATGGTGCGGCAAAGAACCAGTCGCTTTGAGTCGAATCAAACACTTCCTTTTTATCAAGGTATATCTCATTAATTCTCTGCCTGGAAAAAGAATGAATGGAATGTGCAAAAAAAATCAGAATGATTATTATAAATCTTATAAGATTTTTATCTACCATCTTTAAAAATTAAAAATTTAATTATTATATCAATAAAAAATGAGCGAAGCGCCATATCACTCCGCTCAAAAATACAAACAATAAAACTCAAATATTGTTATCGTTGCCTGACTAATTTGATAGTTTTTGTTTTATTACCTATTCTCAGCTTACAAATTAACATACCTTCCCCTGAAATTTCCATCAGGGTATTTGCATTGATATTTAAATTATGTTCCCCTTCTTCAAACCATTTATTAACGATTGTGCAGATTTCCTGTCCATTTATACCATACAGAGAACCGGTAACAACTTCAGGTTCTGTTAAATTGAATTTCAAGGTAAAAGAATTACTAAATGGATTAGGTGAAACAGTAATATGGTTATTTGAAAAATCATCGTCAACTGATGTGAATTCTTCGGTAAAGAAATTCGCATAAGCAGACCATGAACCCTCTCCTCCGGCATTTACTGCTTTGACTCTCCAGAAATACTCCTTTGAATTATCGAGTGGAGAAGTTAAAGTATATGTTGTATCGGTTAAACCGGATTTAACAAGAATCATCACCTGGAATCTATAATCCTTTGACACCTGTAATATATAGGTTTCAGCTCCGGGAGTAGCATCCCAAACAAAAGTCGTATAAGCCGGAACTGCAGTATCGCCTTTTCCCGGTGAAAACAATAATGTGGTTGCCGGCGGCATCACTAATATTGTAAAGCTTGCACTCGATGTCCATTCGCTTTCTCCGGCATAATTAATTGCCTTCAATCTCCACCAATAAACTTGATTCCTTTGCAACTCTACATCCCCAACGTAAAATGTGTCTTGTACGATTACATTGTCATAGACATTATTCGTGAATGAAGCATCGTGTGCCACCTGGAATGAATATCTTTCTGCTCTGGTTGAAACGCTCCAAACAAATTTAGGTTTTACCGGCACATTTATTTCACCTTCTGATGGATATACATAATCAGGGGCATCGGGAGCGGCTTTTATAGTATGAAATGCCCATACTTGTGACCAAAGACTGCCTCCCGTACCATTGACAGATTTTACTCTCCAATAATAAGTCATGTCATTTAATAAATCAGGCGTGATAGTGTGCGAAGTGTCAGTAACGGCACTGTCATTATTAACAATATTATTGAATGAATTATCACTCGCTAATTGAAATATATATCTTGTTGCTCTTGCCGAACTGTTCCATTTAAAGACCGGGTTTAATGCGATATTATTTGTAAAATCCTGCGGCTGTATCAAAGTTACATTAGCCGGTATAGCAGATATGGTTGTAAAACTCCATACTTCCGACCAAAAGCTTTCACCTCCGATATTAATACCTTTGACACGCCAATAATATGTAGTTGTCGAATCAAGTTTGTTCAACACAAGTATTGATGTAACTTTTATATTTTGACTGTCCACAACCATATTTGAAAAATTAGAATTTTTTGCGAGCTGGAAACGGTATTTCTCTGCGGCAGGTGCAGATTGTGACCATGTGAAATACAGGAAGACAGGTGCATTTGTTTTCTCATCGTTTGGCTGAATTAATCCGGGAACACCGGGAGGAGCTATTATTGTCGTAAAGCTTCTCCTCGTTGACCAGTTTGTAGCTCCACCGTAATTATAACATTTGACTCTCCAATAATACTTTTTGTTATAATAAAGACTGCCGGCGGTATAGAATGTATCAATGACACTATTATCAGACTCAATAATGCTGGTGAAACCCGTATCTAAAGCAATCTGTACTGAGTATCTTGTTGCATATTGCACCTTCCGCCACCTTAAGGTAATATTTTGTGCTACATTAGTAGCAGTATCATTTGGAGAAACAAGAATAGGAATCGAAATCATATCCGGGTTAAAATAATTTTCAAATATAAGAATAGCATTAAAGCTTTCCTGGACTAATGCCGGTGCTATAAGAGCAGTAGCGGCAGAATTAGGATAATTGACATTATCGACAGCAGAATAAATTGTTTTTAATTTCCATTTTGAATTTGCGTCTGTTAGCTTATGGAAGTAATCAAACACATAGACATTTATAGGAAACTTTCCGAATAATGGGTCTTTCCCTGTAGCTAAAGTATCTTTCGCCCATTTGCAAAAATAATGCGATAAAAGAGCCTGCTCGTCTGTGGAAGCCGCAAGAGGAGCATTTGTCCAGATAATAAAAAATTTATCGCTGTTCTCTCTCATTTTGTCAATTATTTTTCGCCAGTGCCGCTTGTAATTATACACAGACTTGATTGTCGGGTCAACCGTATCTTCGGGGTTTTCCCAAGAGGGCATTTCGGATGAAAGATAATTCGTTTTTATCATTATTATCTTATTTGCATCAATATAAGGCCTGATGTCGGCAGTTGACCTTGTGTTTTCAAATATCTCCCTCCAACGGTACCATTCGTTGTTTTGTTCATCTGCAGGAAATATTTCTTCAATCAGCTTAAAAGTATCCTGCCCAATAAAGCCATGAGAGTTGTTATAAAGATGAATTTCGTTGGGTATGCTTGTACTGCTTCCGTTTGGTCCCCATATTCTTTCGCCAATGGTATAATGGAGAAACACTCCGGTCCTGAATTTCTGTCCTGCCGAAAATGCAGAACTGCTGAATAATATCAAACATAAAATAATAGAAAGTTTTCTCATATTCCCCCACCTATAAATAATATTATATTAATTTTATTTGCACTATATGACGGAAAAGTATTTGATTTTATTACTTTTACAAACAATAGTCAAATAAACATACTTTAAAATATTATAAAAAATAATGCCAAAAATATGTAAAGAATTTATTTCGGTTTATGTTTTTCTTTTTCAATCTTTTCAATTTTACTGTTAAGCTCGTTTTGTCTGCCCTGAATATCAAACTGTTTGTAAAATTCCTGTTGAATGGTTTCAAAATCCTTATGAACCTGAAGTTCCCTGTCGGCAACGCTTTGGGATAAATCGTTCATGCGAATGATATCATTCTCGGTTATTTCGGCTTCCGGCTTTTTTGAAATTTTTATAATTTCTCTGTATTCTTTATCAAAAGCGGATTTATAAAAATTGAGCCATGTAATTGCGGCATTCTTTAATCTTGAATTTCCATAAAAAGGCGGGAGTTGATTTAATAGTGAAAGTGAATTATCAATCTCAAAAATTATTTCATTAAGTTTCGATTCTCTTTGAACAGTATCGAGCATCTGAAAATTTTGGGAAAAGTCGAGCACCTTTTTAATTACTTTCTCCTGGAATCCTATAATAGAATCATTGTATTCAACAGGAGTTAGCTTCGTAACCTGTTGAATGGCCTTCTTTTGACTTTTTTTATCATTACAGGACTGAATTGAAATAATCCATACCAGTAAACAAATTACCGATAAAATTTTTATAACTTTTTTCATAATTAATTTCCAGAATTTTACAACTTTAAATAAAAGAAGAGAAGAATGATAACATAATTTTCAATTCCCTGCTTCAAAATTAATGATTTTTATCCGATTTATTTATTCATTTTATTAATCGAATCCTGAAGCCGGTTTTTTTGCATCTGTGCAGAATGTTTTTCGGCAAAAGCACGTTGAGCCTGGGATAAATTTTTATCAAGAATAGCTTCTCTCTCAGCTATAACCCTATTCAGTTCATTCATTCTCTTATTATCCTCGATTGTCTGGCTCCCCTTCTTTTGTTGAATTTCAATCATCTCTTCGAATTCATCACCCGAAATTGAATCGTAAAATTCGAATAATTCCATTGCAGCTTCTTTGTATGTATCATCCCCTTTATAAGGTTCAAGTTTGGACATCATTGCTATTGAAGATTCAATCTGTTTTTGCAATAGGTTCAGTGTATGCTCCATTCGTCTGCCATCCCCTGCATTAAATGCTTTTGAAAAATCAAGCATTTTTACCATTATTTTATTATGCTCGCCAATAATGTATTCGTTATACTCTAATGGTGTTTTTTCAATCGTATCCCCTTTTTGTGCCTTATTATTTTCTCTGCAAGATGATAATATTATTATTAATATTGAAAAAACGAACAAACTCAGTAACTTTTTTTTCATACTAATTACATCTGATTTTTATAACAAAATTAATATTTATAAAAATAATAAAAATTAGAAGTAAAAAAAAGAAATTGAATTATGGAACTGCTATAAAACTTCATAAGTTAAAATTTCATAACCTTTTCGTAACTTTGTAGTTTGTATTTATTATTAAGTTTAAATAATGTAAGATGGCATCTTATCCCTTCAAAGATATAGAAGAAAAGTGGCAGGAATTTTGGAAAGATAATAAAATATATAAAGTCGTAGAGGATTATTCCAAACCAAAGTTTTACATACTCGATATGTTTCCTTATCCAAGCGGACAAGGACTACATATAGGCCATCCCGAAGGCTACACTGCAACTGATATAATTGCCCGTTACAAAAGAATGAAGGGATTTAATGTTCTTCATCCGATGGGTTTTGATGCATTTGGCTTACCTACCGAAAGATATAGTATGCAGACAGGTATTCACCCTTATGTAGCAACTAATAATAATATTGAAATATTTCAAAATCAACTTAATATGCTTGGCTTCGGCTATGACTGGTCAAGGATAATTAATACTACTGACCCCGGATATTATAAATGGACACAGTGGATGTACCTGCAAATATACAATTCATGGTTCGATGAGAATCTGAATAAAGCAAGGCATGTAGGTGAGCTTCCAATACCATCAGGTTTGAAAACAAGAAAGGAAATTGACGAATATATTGACAGTAAGAGACTTGCTTACATAGCGATGATTCCTGTTAACTGGTGCGAAGAACTTGGTACTGTCCTTGCAAATGAAGAATGTGACGAATGGCGGGAAAAGGGATATACTGTAGAGCGAAAACCTATGAAGCAGTGGTTGATACGAATTACTGCTTATGCTCAACGGCTTCTGGATGACCTTGAACTCGTTGACTGGCCCCACTCAACAAAAGAAATGCAAAAAAACTGGATTGGCAGAAGCGAAGGTGCTGAAATTCAATTTAGAATAAAAGGTATTAATGAATCCATCGCCGTATTTACAACAAGGCCTGATACTGTCTTCGGAGCTACCTACATGGTATTAGCTCCGGAACATGAATTAGTCAAAATAATCACCAACAAAGATAAAGCTCGGGAAGTTGATGCTTACATATATTCGGCCTCGATGAAAAGCGACCTCGAAAGAACAGAATTGAACAAAGTAAAGACAGGTATATTCACAGGTGCTTATGCAATAAATCCTGCTACAAATACTGATATACCGATATGGATAGCCGATTATGTCCTATCTCATTATGGCACCGGTGCAATTATGGCAGTACCCGGACATGACGAAAGAGACCATGAATTTGCAAAAACTTTCGGACTGCCGATAATAAAAGTTGTTGCACCCGCAGATGGCTCTGAATGGGATATTCAGGAGTCTGCTTATGTTGATGAAGGCGCCGCTGTTAATTCTTTAAATAATGAGTTTTCTATTAATGATTTACCGACAAAAAAAGCATTTGATAAAACAATAGAATGGCTTGAATCAAAAAAAATAGGATGTAGAAAAATTCAATACAAACTTCGTGATTGGCTGTTTTCCAGACAAAGGTATTGGGGCGAACCGATACCCATTATGTTTTTTGAGGATGGAACAAAACGAAATCTCGAATTGGATGAACTACCCTTAATGCTTCCCGATGTCCCTGATTTTAAGCCATCCGGCACCGGGGAATCTCCACTTGCTAAAGTTGAATCATGGGTAAATTTCATTGATAAAAAAACCGGTAAAAAAGGAAGGTTTGAGACAAATACAATGCCCCAATGGGCAGGTTCCTGCTGGTATTATCTCAGATATATTGACCCTAATAATGATGATATTTTCTGTAGTAAGGAAAAAGAAAAATACTGGATGCAACCGGATGGAGTGGATTTGTATGTTGGTGGTGCCGAACATGCTGTTCTTCATCTTCTGTATGCGAGGTTCTGGCATAAACTTCTGTATGATTATGGCTATGTTTCAACAATTGAACCATTTAAAAAACTTTTTCATCAGGGGCTGATTATCGGCGAGGATGGAAGAAAGATGTCGAAATCTCTCGGGAATGTTATAAATCCTGATGATGTAGTGGAGGAATTTGGTACAGATTCCCTGAGAATGTTCGAAATGTTCCTCGGTCCCCTTCAGGATGCAAAACCCTGGTCAAAAAGCGGGATTGAAGGTGTGAACCGTTTTCTCAGCCGTGTCTGGAGAATGATTGTTGAGGATAATGGCACTCTTTCGGTAAATGTAAAAGATGTTCGGCTTTCGCTGGAGCAGGAGCAAATCCTTCATTACACGATAAAAAAAGTAAGCGATGACATCGAAGAACTTCACTTCAATACTGCTGTCTCACAGATGATGATTTTCGTTAATGAGTTTACTAAATACGAAATCAAGCCCAGAGAAGCTATGGAAAAGTTTATCCTCTGCCTCTCTCCATTCGCTCCTCATATTGCCGAGGAACTTTGGCAAATACTGGGACATAATGATTCTATCGTTCTTCGAAATTTTCCTGAATTTGATGAATTAAAAGCCGCTAAGAAACAAATTGAATTTGTTGTTCAGGTACAAAGTAGGATAAGAGCAAAGCTGTATGTTGCACCTGGCCTCGAACAAGAAGAAATTCAGCAAATGGCTCTTAAAGATGATAAAGTACAAAAATTCATCGAAGGTAAAACCATAAAAAAAGTTATTTTCGTCCCGAATAAACTTATTAATTTTATTGTTTGATTATGTTTATGTCAGGAGTAACTCCCGACATAGTTAAATAGATATAAAATGAATAGCCACTACTTTCAAGTAGTGGTGAGAGTTCGTCACCATATGTAGGGATTTATCCCAAAAAGAATGTGTAGGGATACGGCATGCCGTGTCCTTACCAAGAAACCTCCACTATCTAAAGATAGTGGATAATCAAATAAAATATTAAGTTCTATTCATTTTTTATCATATTTTTGTTTACCATCGTATCAGCGTTGGTTACTGAATCAGATAGACAATTGTTATAACGAATTTTAATTAAAGTAAAATAACTTGAAAAGAAATATAAAAAATCTGACTATTCCCGAATTGCAGGATTATCTTGTTTCTGTAAGTGAGCCCAAATACAGAGCCAATCAGATATTCCAGAAAATATATGTTCAACGTGTTGCAACATTCGATGAAATTGCAAACTTACCTAAATCATTACGTCAGAAACTCACAAATGATTTTGATATTTCTTCTTTTAATAGCTCTAAATCGCAACATTCATCTGATGGCACTATTAAATTTCTTTTTGAACTGAAAGACGGTTCAGCCATTGAATCTGTCCTCATCCCTTGCGAATACACAGATGAGGCAAAAAAAAACAGGCGGACATTGTGTATTTCGTCCCAGGCAGGCTGTTCACTGAATTGCACATTCTGTGCGACAGGCAAGCTAAAATTCAAACGAAATCTTTCTGCTTCCGAAATAGTTGACCAGGTTTTAGCCGTTGAGAAGCAAATTGGCTCGAAGCTTACTAACATAGTATTTATGGGTATGGGCGAGCCTCTCCTCAATTATGAAAATGTAAAAAAAGCTGTTGAGATTTTAACAAATCCTGAAATTCAGTTGATTAAGAAAAAGAAGCTCACAATTTCAACAGCAGGCATTATTCCAAAAATAATTCAGCTTGCCGATGATAATCTTCCCGTTAAGCTTGCTCTTTCCCTACATGCTCCTACACAAGATTTAAGAAAGAAACTAATGCCTTCGGCCGGAAAGTGGAAATTCGATGAATTAATTGAATCTATCGAATATTATTATAGAAAGACAAAAACGCCTGTTACGTTTGAATATATACTTTTTGAAGGATTAAACGACAGGCCCGAAGACATCAAGCGTCTTGCTAAGCTTGCTAAAAGAGTTCCTGCAAAGATTAACTTAATTCCCTTCCACACAATTGAATTCACAAATCCAACGGGATTTGCATCAGAGTTAAAACCGGCATCCAAGGGGAAAATTCAGTGGTTTAGAAAAGAATTGTTAAAGTTGGATGTTCAATCATTCCAACGAACTTCGAGCGGTTTGGACATTGATGCCGCTTGTGGCCAGCTCGCCCTGAAAAGCTTAAGGGAAAATAAACAATAATAAAAAATCGGGAATAATGCAATTTTTCTTATTTTGGAAAATTATTTTTCAGGAGGAAACTTGAAAATTATCAGATATTCGATATTTGTTTCTTTATTTTTTCTTTTTTTTCAAAATGTCTATTGTGCCGATGACATATTGAAGGGTATTCTCCCAAACAGAGAATTAGAGTATATCCTGCGTTTAGCTAATGGGGATGTATTATCAGGATATGTCATTGAAATGGTCAACGACCCTAAAGATGGTGAGGGAATTAAATTAAAAACCGAAGTTGGAAATGCTATTATATTTGCCAATCAAATTGTCGAAATAACACCAAAAGAAGAGCAATACAGGCACAGCCACAGTGTTTATCTCTTACCCACTGCCGACCCGATTAGCAGCAACCATTTTATAGGATTATATGAATTGATGTTTTTCTATGCAGGTGCAGGAGTGGGAGATATACTGTCTGTTACCGCAGGCCATTCTTTCCTTCCGGGTATATCATCAAGTCAGCAAATTTCTGCTTTAAATGTTAAGCTTACTTTATTGTCTATGGAATTTGAAGATGTTGCCAGGAAAATGACTTTGGCTCTTGGATATAATCTTGCTTATGTAAATAGTTATAACCGTTTTGTGCATCTATATGGTGTTGGAACTGTTGAGTTGAGCAGGTCGAAGCTGACTGCAATGGTATTTGCTAAGATGGGAAGCAAGGATTTTTATGACATATATTTTGGAAATAACCGAATTGATTTAATATATGAGGATGGTTCCTTCGGTATTGGCTTAGGATTAGATACTAGAATCACAAAGAGGCATGACCTGCATTTAATCGGTGAGATTTGGAACAGTAATGTAGCCAAACCTACAAACAGCGGTGTACTGCTGGGTTTCAGGCTTTGTAATTCAAGCTTTTCATCCGATTTCGGAATAACTTTTTTCACAATTCCTTACATTGTCCCTTTTGTCAGCTTTAAGTGGACACCATTTTAAATATATTCTAAATTATTATGGACGAAAATAAATTCAATAAGAAAGCAATCTGCATTATCCCGGCAAGGTATGATTCCACAAGGCTGCCGGGTAAACCTTTAATTAATATTGCAGGCAAACCTCTCCTGCAATGGGTTTGGGAATCTGCAAAAAAATCCGTCTATTTAAGCAGAGTAATTATTGCCACCGATGATGAAAGAATTTGCGATATGTGTAAAAATATTGGGGCTGAGTATTTATTAACTCCAAAAAATATTCAGAGTGGTTCGGATAGAATTGCATTTACATATCAATCTTTGAAAGAAGATGCAGATATTATATTAAACCTGCAAGGGGATGAACCGCTCATAAAGGCTGATGTTATTGATTTACTCATCAATCAATTTGCTTTATCGAATGCTGATGTCGGAACATTAATAAAAAAAATCAATACTAATGATGAGTTATTCGATCCCTCAGTTGTTAAGGTTGTCATTGATAATAATAATTACGCCTTATACTTTTCGAGAAGTCCTGTTCCTCATGTAAGAGATACAATGCCTGAATCATGGCTCAACAATAATAATTATTGGAAACATATCGGTATTTATGCTTACAGAAAAGAATCATTACTAAACTTTGCCAATCTCAGTCCATCAAAATTGGAACAAGCCGAAAAGCTCGAACAATTGCGGCTTTTAGAGCATGGTGCAAAATATCTTTGTGTTGAAACTGACATAAATCTCATTGGGGTTGATACAAAAGAAGATATAGTGGAAGTTGAAAAAATATTATTAATGGCTACGTAATAATTCTAAACCCTTTTTCACTACTTCTTCAACACTTATTAAATCCATATTGTCTCTCAATTTTTTATCGTTACTTATCGGTGGACTAACAATTCTTGACATTTTGGAATATGGCCCCCACCTTTTAGCAGAAATATGCGGAGAATTAGGATATAAGCCTAAAACAGGAACATCAAGAGCTGCAGCTATATGTAAGACACCTGTAGAATTAACGAGCAGCAATTTTGCATTTGAAATAATTGCAATCAATTGCTTTAAATCAAAAATACCGCAAAGATTAATTGAATTTGAGCAGTTTTGACTAACTGCGTTACACAAACTTGATTCCTCTGGTGTTCCTGTTATAACAACTGTCAACCCAGTTTCTTGACTTATGACATTCCCGGCTTTCCCGAAATTCTCTGCTTTCCAATTATAAGCAGAACCACCGCTTCCCGGATGAAGGATTATATAATCACTATTTAAAATGCCTTTTTGATTTAAAACATTCCTTACAAAATCATTTGCATCTTTATTAACAATTGGCTTTACCAACTCAGTCTTAAGCTTTTTCTTTAATACAGAAGCTACAAGCCTTGTGTTATATTCTGCTTCATGAAATTCTGCAGTTTTCCTGTGGTCATAAACTTTATGGTTAAATAATAAAGAATAATAACGATATGCAGTACCTACTCTTAATGGTATTTTATTCATATAAGCGGCAAAACACTCATTCAGTCTGGGCCTTGGAAAATAAACAACGTCAAATTTATTATTCTTGAATATTTCTTTTATACCATTTTTATAGTCATCAATATAAAATATTCTATCAATTACCGTGCAATTTTCAAGCAAAGGCTCGACATATCTTCTTGCAATCAAAGTAATCTCGGATTCAACACAATTCTCCTTCAGTGCCTTACACATTGGAAGTGTTAAAACCATATCCCCTAATCTGTCTGTCCTAATGACACATATTTTTTGTTTTCTTGGCATTTTTTTAATTACTTTTAATTATCTTTTGTATTAATCTCGCATATCTCTTAATTTAGCTCCGCTTTTTTTATGCAATCAAAAATAAGTAATAACATTTGAAAAAATTAAATTGAATATAAAGTTTTTAATATTAGTTCCTGTAATCTTTATACTATCTGTTTGTCTGCTAACACCTGGTTTCGTACAAAATGAATATTTTAAATGCAATAAACAAATAGTGGGTACACCTCTTCAGTTCTCACATTTGCCTATACGGGATACAATTTTTTTATTATGCGATTACTACATAAAACTCTCCCTGAAAAATCAGAATGTTGAAATTATTTTTCGGAACGACAGTTCGATTAGTTTCAAAGTTTCATCCGGGACAAACCGTCTTGAAAAAGGCAAAGACACACCAACAGGCATCTATACAGTTCAGTCGAAATCTCCAATTGCCATATCAAAGCAATTCGAAAATGCTGAGCTAATCAACTGGATTGGTTTCAACGGCAATATTGGCTTCCATGGGCTTAAAGGTAACTCCTATTACTGGAGACTTGGTAAAGCACCTTCCTCACATGGTTGTATCAGAATCAGCAGAGAAGATGGTGAGAAGCTATATTCTATGGTTAAAAGAGGTACACCCGTTATGGTGGTAGATAAAGAACCGGCACGTATTTTTGCTTTTGCGAAAACTGAAGATTTCGATGCGAACAAAGATATACTGTTGAATGAAAGAGGTATTTATCAATCAAAGATACTTCGTCAGAGACTCGAAGGTTTATATAATGGTAAGTCATATACTGCAAACTTTGGAAGGATTTTCTTCGATGGCAACACAATCCTGAAACCCGGTGGCTATTCAATAGGAGTAGCTGAAATGATTGCCTCATCTCAACAGCCACAATTCTCAGACCAATTAGATTACTTTACTCCTGATAATTCCACAACAAATAAATTTATGATTTTCAACAAAAAGGATTCAGTCGCCAAATCTATTTACATATCCTCTCATACTCTTCTGCATATCGGGAAATAGCATTATAGATTCCCTGTGCTATTGCATCAATACCTTTTTCAGTATTTACATAATCTTCATCTTCCTGGTTTGACAGAAATGCCGCTTCAAATAAAACATTCGGCATCGAGGCTCCGACAAGTACATAAAATCCAGCCTGATTAACTCCCCTGTTCTTCATCGGTGTAGTTTTTTCAACCTCTGACTGTAATATCTTTGCCAAAAGCTCACTGAACTTTACAAAGGCACTCTGAGCCATAGTTGCAATAATCAATTCTTCTCCTGTTAGGTTTTTGTATTTCTCTGTCTTTTTTTCCAGCTTGATAACAGAGTTTTCAAAATTAGCAACTCTTACAGCATCATCATTCCTGCCGGGCCTCAATATATAAGTCTCAAAACCATTTGCTGTGCTGGGTTTTTTAGCCGCAGAATTAAGATGAATACTAACAAAAATCTTTCCTTTGCTTATATTTGCAATTTGCCCCCTTCTATACAGTTCTATAAATGTATCATCAGTCCTTGTCATCACAACTTTTGTAGCAGGCATATTTTCATTTAATAAATCTCTGACTTTTTTTGCGATTTTGAGAGTAAAATCTTTCTCTTTATACCCATTCACACTGATTGCACCCGGGTCTTCGCCGCCATGACCGGGATCAAGTATTATTACATCCAATGCCCATTTCCGTTTTTCATTCTCAAATCCGCCTTCATTTTTAATTTCAATCTCATTCTTTTCAATGGGTGGAGTATTGATGATTTCAGGTTTTTTTGATGACTGTACATTGATACTGTATATAATTTCTTTTGAGCCGTTTCTCTTAGAATTACAGCTGATAATGTTAGATCCGGTTGTAATTCTGTAAACAAGTATATCTCTTATTTTTTCTGTTTTTATACTTTTAATACCATCCAAATCATTGAATTCATCAATTGCATTAACGGCATCATTGATTCTTAAGATAAGATTTTTTCCTGAACAATCGGGCGCCTGGTATGCTTCAATATAACTATCTGCTACCAGGTGAATAATTAAAGTATCACCGGATAATTCAGTTGTGATTTTAATAAACTGAGGGAGTGAATACATTGAAAACAAAGATGTCGAAGCAAATAGTTCATTTTTTAATTCTCTGTCGTAATTCTCGTCCAAATCATTTTTTTTTAAGGTATCTTCTTCCTGTCTTTCTTCCAATTCTTTCCTGATTAGATTTTGAGGCAAAACGTAAAGATTAGGAGGGTATTTTTTATCAATAGGTTTGATAGACCCTTTAAAAACAGGCTTTTCAATTTTCTCATTTTTTTCCTCCTTTATTTCCCCCTTTTTCAAAAGGGGATTAAGGGGGATTTCTTTTTCAATAACATCTCCTTCACTTATCTTGCTTCTTCTATCATTTAATGCTTTAAGTGAAATTAATCCACTTTTTAGTTTTTCATTACCCTCAAAAAAATATTTTTTAAAAGTTATGGGGATTGTTTTTTTGATTATCTCAGGTTTAAACTTTTGGGAAGCAGCGGATTCTTGTATAATTTGATTATTTATTATATCCTGCAAGGGTAATTCTCCAAGATTAGTTGTATCAGCTTTACTTCTGAAATAAAATGTCTCATTTCTTTGTGTAATTGAAAAAATGTTTAGAGCTTCAAGACATTTAAAAAAGGAAATTGCCGGAACATATAATTGAGAATTTATTACAATTGCAGGTATATGCATCTGAGCTGCACTTATCTTATTACCTTTCTCAAGCACAATATAAAATGATAATGGCGTTATTTTTATAATTCCATCTTTGAATTTTATCTCGCCTTTGGAGTCTTCATATCTTCCTGCCGGAAAAATTGCAGGCGATATTTGCGATAAAGGAAGATAAGTGATATTATTTAGAACTTCAGATGTATGAACTGTCCTTGTTCCCTGAGAATTGATAATATAATATCTTATTTGAGAATAAGTATAGTTAAGTATAGAGAAAAAAATAAAAATATATAAAATTACTTCGAGGATTTTTCTTATAATATTTCTATATCTTATCATTTTTTTTCATTTTTTAAAATTGAATATTTCAATTCAAGTACAGTTCTTAAGTATCAGGTGTTTTGACAATAGTAAAGTAATTAATTTCCCTGTACTGATTACAAACCATTTCGGCAAACTTCTTTGAATAAAAAGAATCAATCATATATGCCATCCCGCCTGATGTATAAATCTTTTCGGCATTTGGCAGAAGTTCGGCAATCGAATCTTCCTGCTCTGAACTTTGCGGAACAATTAGTACAAGATATTGTATTGTTCCTTCATCTCCTTTAAGGTAATTTTCTATCATCGGGAGGAGTTCAGAACTAATCATTTCTTCTTCATAAGTTATTTTTTCGTCAGCCTGTATCATAGTAGTAATCATATCCTTCAACTGTGCAACCTGTTCTAATGGCGGTTCGCGGTCAAGATATTTTTCTACTGTTTTTCTCAAACGGATATAATTATCCTCAGTACCCTTGTGTCTTTCAAGATTCAATTTAGCAGGATTGTAATCAATATTCCATTCCTTAGCGAATGCTTTAATTAATTCCTCTTCCTTCGGGTCATATTCTTCATCAATCATTGCTATCTGGTGTAAGATTCCAATGATGGCTTCTGCATTAGCAGGACGGAACCATTTCTTCAATAAATAGTCTGCTTCTTTACGTTCCAACCTCAAAGCTTGCTTAATCAAGTTCCACAAACCAAGCCTTCTCTGGCCCTTTACAAAAATTCCCGTACCTATTAAGAAAAATATAGAACCCTCAAAAATATATATAGATGTATCGGCAAGACTCTTATCATCAAATTGAACAAATGCGTAGTAACATACCCATAAAACACAATTTGCAATATAAATAGATAAACCGACCAAAGATTGGCTCTCTGCCACTTCCCGCTCATGTTTACGTTTCCACATCTTGTTGATTTTCAGGTATATAAAAACCACAGTGATTAGTAACGAAATCTGAACAAAATAACTTATTACACTTACATACCAGGGTCTTAGAACTTCATAGCTTAATGAATTGCTTTCTTTATTTATGATATATATTTTGCCAATATTTGATAACGATAAATTCACCAAACCGGTTTCTGCTGATAAATTGATAGCATCCTTGGGTACTATCACTTTGATAGTACTATCATTCCAGCTTATGTAACCTTCGTCAGAAACTTCTGTACCATCAAAAACAAGTACACTATTAACTTTGGTTTCACCAAAATTCTTTCCATAAACTTCAATTGTATCACCTATTGAAAATTCCAATTTTGAGAGCCTAAAAATTTTTATTCCATAATCTTGTTTTGACGGCAACTCTACAGTTTCCTCATTTTTGCAGGAAACCAATATTATTGTCAGTAAGATTATTATTGAAAATATTGGAGAAGTAAATTTTGATTTCATGTTTATTCGTCTTATTATTCTCAATTAAATTGAACAATCAAAATTTGTATCGTATTAACAATACAATAATTTATAGTAAAATTGCAAATTACTAAACTATTACAGATTTTGAAAATATTACTTGAAATTTGTTAATATAATAACCTTTTATTGTTTGGTTGGTTGAGTATCAAAGTATAAAATATTTCAATCATTTAATTATTATTTCTACTCTGCGGTTTTTACTGTAGTCTTCGGATATTGGTTCTTTTTCTCCCATAGCATTTATTTGAATATTTTTTATTTTCAAGCCCTTATTAACTAAATAATCCCTTACTTGTTTTGCTCTTTTCATGGATAATATCATATTATAATCTTCCGTACCTGTTTCATCTGCATAACCAGAAATCTGAATTTTATTCTTTCTATACTCTTTATAAAATTCATCTATAATTTTTTTATTTTCTTCATTCAATTCATAAGAATCGGTATCAAAATAAATAATAAATTTTTCATTTATATTTTTTATCTGTTCAAGATTGAAATCATATTTTATTATCTGAGGCCATTTAATATCTCTTGAATCAAACTCAAATGAACCGGTGCTGAAATTTTCAGCTTCGACACGAATTTTATATATTTTCTTTTCCGGTATAACGATTGAATAATTTTTCAATAATCCGATTCTGATTTTTTGTTCAGGGAGATCATTAACGAAAATATTTACATCAGTAATTTTATCATTATTATTCTTAATATTAATATCTCCTGATACGATAGTATAAGGCTCCGGTTGGGCTTCTTTTGGAAGGCAAATCCAATATAAACCTTTTCTTTTGCTCACACTATCATAAGAAACGATAATCGCTGAATCTCCAAGAGCTGTAAGACATATTCCCTGTTCACCAAATTTTGTATTAATACCTTTCCCCAGATTCTGAGGTTTGCTCCATCTTTTCCAGCTATCATCCGGACGTCTCGAAAAATACAAATCCTGCTCACCCTCACCTTTATAACCATTGGAAGAAAAGTATAATGTTTTGTTATCATAAGCCAGATATGGTGTTTCTTCATTCCCCTTTGTATTAATTTCCTTGCCCATATTCAACGGTGCAGACCATTCTTGGGTTTTCTCATTTAAAAATGAAACATATAAATCCAATCCTCCAACGGCATCTTTACGGCTGACAGACATGATTAGAATTTTTCCGTCAGCAGAAAGATTAGCATAAAAATGCAATGAATCATTATAGAAATTTTTAATATTTAATGATTCAGGTTTCGACCAATTATTTCCGTCATATTCAGAAAAGGAAAAACCTTGTTTTTTCTGAATATGTTTATCTGAATATATCCCATAAACAAGCCCTATTCTACCATCGGGGGAAATCCAAAATAACACATCCGAATCAAATGTATTTAGCTCTGTCAAATTCTTTGGCTCAGACCAAATTCCTTGAGATATCCTGTCGGAATACCATATATCATCTTGATCATTAGTACTATTAATGTTTTTTGGATGCCATTTCCTGTCATAATAAATTCTCCTACCATCAGGTGTAAGAAGCGGCACCAACACAGGCTGGTAGCTGTTAATTTCGTTTGGTAACCTTTCTTTGCAGGTATTCATCGAATCGGGATTAGGGCCAGAATTAGCTCTTAAAGAAAAAATTATTAAGTAAAAAAGAAAAATATTTATTCTAATTATTCTATTCATTCATCATCACCAAATTGAATTTCTTTTAAAACTTTCCTGATTATGTCCCAGTCAAAACCCGCAGACTGTAAAAACCTTATTAATGATTCCTTTTGTTTTTCTTTTGGTTTATGACGTATTAGTCTTAATTTTTTTTTCGTTGCTTTTAGTGCTAATTCTAAGGTTTCTGTATGTGGGTAGTACTCTTCCAAAGCTTGTTGAGCTATTGATTTGTCTATTCCTTTAATTATCAATTCGGACATTAACTTTGATTTACCCGAAGATTTCCTTTTTAAATAATCAGTAATGAACTGTTTTGCATACTTTGCATCATCAACAAGGTCAAACTTCATCAGGAACTCTAATGCAAGGTCTGCCTCATCTTTTTCAAACATCTTATCTCTTAGTTTTTGCCTGATTTGTTTTTCAGTTCTCGGTTTGTATGAAACATAATTGTATGCAGATTGCTTTGCAACATATATTCTTTGTTCTTTCTTAAGCTCTTGTAATAAATCAGGAGGTATATTACTACCACTGCCTAATTTATACTTCAGTACCAAATCATAAGAACATTCGAATAATTCTCCGTCATTTAGGCAAATAATACAGCTCTGCCCGTTCTTTTTGCTCTTAACAGATATTATCCTGAGTTCATCATTCATGTTTTTTTGCAGTTTGATAATTACTCATATAACGCTACATATTAATTGTGTAGCTGAATCAAATTATCAATTTCAAATTTTTACTTCTTTTAAATGGTAAATTGTATTAATGCCGTAATGTTCTTTTCTATTTAAACATTGGAAATTTTAAAATTGATTGAAAATTCAATATTGAAAATTGAAAATTATAAAAATAATAATTATTTCGTAAAATGAATTAATATATTAGAATAATCAACCACATTATTTATTTTCAGCCGGCATATTCAAAGAAGTTTTCACCTGAGTTTCAAGTTCTTCTAAAAGTTTAGGGTCTTCAACAAGCACTTTCTTCAAACCTTCCCTGCCTTGCATTCTTTCGCCTTTGAACGTGTACCATGAACCGCTCTTTGTTACTATGCCATATTCGGTTGCAGTATCAATCAAATCACCGATTTTCGAAATGCCTTCATTATATAGAATGTCAAATTCAACTTCCTTAAAAGGAGGTGCAATCTTGTTTTTCACAATTTTAACTTTTACCCTGTTCCCGATAATTTCCTGTCCTTCCTTGATAATCTCTTTCCTTCTGATGTCAATTCGTACAGAAGCATAAAATTTCAA
Source organism: Ignavibacteria bacterium RIFOXYC2_FULL_35_21 (assembly GCA_001804705.1). Classification (GTDB taxonomy): domain Bacteria; phylum Bacteroidota; class Ignavibacteria; order Kapaibacteriales; family UBA2268; genus XYC2-FULL-35-21. Next base: position 96,761 of record MHAY01000060.1, on the reverse strand, counting down.
CGCATTGCCGCCGGTTGTGGTTTCGGGATTACCATACACAACACCAATCTTGCTTCTTAATTGGTTAGTGAACATGACACAGGTATTCGATTTACCGATAGCCGCCTGCAGTTTCCTCATTGCCTGCGACATCAGCCTCGCTTGTGAGCCCATCTGTGCATCACCCATATCGCCTTCAATCTCAACTCTCGGAGTTAATGCTGCAACTGAGTCAATAACAATCACATCAATTGCACCGCTTCGCACAAGTGTATCAACGATTTCAAGTGCCTGTTCGCCAAATTCAGGCTGAGATAAAAGAAGATTGTTCAGGTCAACTCCAATCCTCTTTGCATAATTGGCATCTAAGGCATGTTCCGTATCAATAAATGCTGCAATTCCACCCAGCTTCTGTGCTTCGGCAATCACATGCAAACAAACTGTTGTTTTTCCTGATGATTCGGGACCGAATATTTCAGTAATCCTGCCACGAGGCACTCCACCAATGCCAATAGCGGCATCAAAGGAAAAACATCCGGTTGGAATAGCAGAAACCTGCACTATATTCTTATCGCTTAGCCGCATGATTGAACCTTTGCCATGTTGTTTCTCTATCTGTTCCATTGCAAAATTTACTGCTTTCAGCTTTTCTTCCGGAATAGTCTGTTCGACAACCGGGCTTTTTTCTTCTGTCTTTGTTTTCATTTTATCTTCTAAAGTAATTTATAAATTGTTATTTGTTTTCTATTAATAATTCTTTATCTAAATATTTGGCAAAAACATTTTTCCATGTTTTAGCTAAAATCTTATATACTTTAATCTTCGATTGAATATAATGTTTTTTACCCTTTGTGAAAAACAAATTTATCAGTTTCCACATTAATATCATTGAATAATTATGCACAATTTCCAAACTCGCATAAATTCTTGTCCTTAGAGGTGAAAAATGCTTGTCGCAATAAATGAATTTACTTGTTATAAATGTCTGAACCTTGTTTTCATCATAACCCATCCTTGTCGAGCTTCCTCCTCTTATGTGAGTTACAACTGCATCAGGAATAAACTTTACTTTTAATCCTTTGTCCTTAACTCTTTTACAAAAATCCGCTTCTTCGGTATAGAAAAAATAATCCTCATCAAATCCTTTCAGGCTGTCAAAAACATTTTTCCTGACTGCCATGACTGCACCATCAACATATTGTGTATTCTTAGGTTTCAAACCTTTATTTTTCTTCCTCCATCTTAATCTTTGCCAATTCTGTTGAATTGAAGTAATAAGAAAAAGATTTTTTAATCCAAGTATTATTCCCGGTAGCCTCCCATAGCTGTATTCCCAACTGCCGTCGGGATACATCTGCTGTGGGCCTGTTACAGCGGTTTCAGGATTATTTTCTAAATATGAAATAAGTTTGTTAATCGTTTTTTCATGATAAATCACATCATTATTTGATATGATAATGATTTTAGCCCCCGAGGATTTGGCTCCAGCGTTGACAGCAGCAGCATATCCGAGATTCTCATCATTGGATATTATTTTTACATGTGGATATTTATTAATTACCTCTATGACAGTATCATCCATAGAACCATTGTCAACTACCGTGATTCCAATATCCAGGCCATCCGTTGTATTAATGATTGATTCAATACAATTGAGAGTCATTTTACATGAATTGTAAGAAATTATGATTAGTTCTATGTCTCGCTTTTTATTCAATGTTTTATTAAATCTCTGAAACAATTGATTTTGAATAAATAAAATTTATGCAAAAACAATGACTATTTAAAGAAAATTTTTCAATTTAATTTGTCTTATCACTAAAAATTTCTATTATTGCATTTCAAAAAATCTGCCAAACATTATTGAGGTAAATATGCAATTCCAAAGGAGAGACTTTGTCAGGTATCTTGGAGTTTTCCTGACAGCAGCACCATTTTTTTCTTATTTCCCGGCAAAAGCAAAAGATTCCGTCGAAAGTGCTTACAACAACTTTATGGGATTATCCCCCGAGGATTCAGCTCAGGATGAGGATTTCTGGGCTTGGGTTCAGCAGTCTTATACTGTCAATCCTAATATCATCAACCTGAATAATGGAGGTGTCAGTCCTCAGCCAAAAGTCGTTCAGGATGCATTTGATAATTTTAATCGTATGTGCAACGAGGGACCATCTTACTATATGTGGCGTATTCTTGACCAGGGGCGTGAAATGCTTAGAAAACGCCTTGCAAACTTAGCCGGTACTTCAATCGAGGAAGTCTCAATATGTAGAAATACTACAGAAGCACTCGATATGGTTATCTTCGGTTTAAATTTATCCAAAGGTGATGAAGTTGTCCTTACAAAGCAGGACTATCCTAATGTGATTAATGCATGGAAACAAAGGGAAAAACGAGACGGCATAATTATAAAATGGGTAAACCTGAATCTCCCACTTGAAAATGATGATGAAATTGTAAATCAGTTCAAAAATACATTCACTTCAAAAACCAAAGCAGTTAACATCACTCACATGATTAACTGGAGCGGACAGATTCTTCCTTCGAGAAAAATAGCTGATGAGGCACATAAGCTTGGTATTGATGTGATTGTTGATGCTGCTCACACTTTCGCTCATATTGATTTCAGAATTGATGATTTGAATTGCGATTTTCTCGGTACCAGCCTCCACAAATGGCTATGTGCCCCCTTCGGAACAGGTATGCTCTACGTTAAGAAAAATAAAATCAAAACAATCTGGCCCCTCTACCCGAATGATAAACCTGAAAGTGAAGACATCAGAAAATTTGAAACACTTGGCACACGCTCATTTCCTGCCGAACATGCCATTGGAAGTGCGATTAATTTCCATAATTCAATAACTACAAAAAGAAAAGAAGAACGCTTGCGTTTCCTTAAAAATTATTGGGCAAGTAAAGTGGTAAAATTGGATAGAGTAAAGCTCCAGACTTCTCTAAAAGAGAATTATTCTTGTGCTTTGGCTATCTTTTCAATTGACGGTATGAAACCTGCTGACATCGAAAGTACATTACTCAGTAAATACAAGATACATACAACGCCGATTGACTGGGAAAACATCAAAGGTGTGCGTGTAACACCTCATGTTTATACGTCAACAAAAGACCTCGACATTCTTGTCGAAGCAATTACAGAAATGTCTAAATCATAATTCATAGAGGAAAAATGAAATATTTTATTTTTATATTATGCTTGTTTATGTCTTTAAATTTAACAGCAAAAGACAAAAAAGTAATTTTCTCAGAGAAAGCACCAAAGCCCATTGGTCCTTACAGCCAGGCAATCAAGTTCGGCAGTACAATTTATTTATCAGGGCAGATTGCACTCGATACTGCCACAGGCAAAATCGCCGAAGGTGGTGCCGCCAAGGAAGCTGAAATTATTCTGAATAATTTAAAAAACGTTCTCGAAGCCGCAGACTGTACTTTTGAAAATATCGTAAAAACAACTATATACTTGACTGATATGAAAGAATTCAATCCTGTCAATAAAGTATATGCTTCATTTTTTACTGCAGATTTCCCTGCACGCGAAACCATACAGGTAGCCGCCCTGCCAATGGGTGCCCATATCGAAATTTCAATGATTGCTGTGAAATAAATTTCCCACTTTGTAAAAAAGGGGGATTCAGGGGGATTTTTAATTTTCCACAAAACCACAGATTGTCATTCTGAGCCTGTCGAAGAATCCATATCCACAACCCACATCAACTGCCCCCTTTTTCAAAGGGGGTTCGGGGGATTTTTGTTATCCATAACAAAATTCAAAATTGAAAAAATGAAAACTCTGTCAAACCTGCTCCAGATGAACAAAATGCACGTTTTGGCTCTATATCACAAAAATTCTTTTTGGGCTTTGTGGTAAAAAATCCTGTAATCCTTTAATCTTTTTAATCCTGTTCAGAAAATGGATTCTGAAATATATTCAGAATGACTTTCTTTTCTTTGTGGGCTTTGTAGTAAAAAAAATAATTCAGAATTCAGAATTCAGAATTTGAAGTTGAATTACATCAATAATTCCAGACTCCCTTGTCTCGGATAACAGATATCTCCTTCTTTTGTTTTAGTCTGTATTGTCAGCTCAAGCTTTATTTCGGATGTATTGTCACTGATAAATGTTGATTTTGAAAATGATAGTTCAACAATTTCGTAATTAGAGTATGAAAATTGATTTAGTTTTATGGCATCATCTGATTTTATTTCAAAAATATTTTTTCTGATTATTAATTGAAAATTTTTCGGATTCAGAAACTGAACTTCTATAGAATCATCCTCATCGAGTGCTTTAACAAGGTCAAACCTAAGATAAATATTGTTATTATCATTAGCATACCAGAGTTTTTGGAGTAGTTCTCCTACCTGATGCATAGCCGTCATTGAGCTTTGGGCATCATAATAACCTGCTTTAATCCACTCATCTTCAGCACTGATTTTACCGTCAATCGAAGGTGTTACCGGTCCCTCCTGCTTTACTACTTTTACAACTTCATATTCTTTACCAATAGGTACCTCAACATCCTTTGGAATTTCCTCACCGAGCAGTTTGTAAATGTTTCCAATATGCCAACGGAACAGAACATCAAAATCACTCTTATTCTCTGCAATGTGAGTATCGCCATACCACCAGAACCAGTCAGAGCCTTCGGCTATATATATTTCCTTCATCACTTCATTCAATTTTTGCACATCATGTTCTGATTGTTTTTCTTCTACCTTTTGCCTTGCTTTCGCGAGCATAGACCAAGCCTTACGGTGTTCTTCATGCCCCATCCAGATATTGAAATCTGCGTTAATCCACGACCCAGCTCTTACTGCTTTAATAGGAGGCAAATAATCGAGATTCTCGTTTGCTGTGGCTGTTGAACAAGTAACAGTCTCGATTGTTTCAGAATTTGATAATTGCTCAAAAAGTGCTTTCAGAAATGGTAATCCGTTATACTGATAAAATTCCCAGCAATTCTCTCCATCGAGTATTATCGGTACAACTGCATATTTAAGGCAATCCTCTCCCCTCTTATTTATCAGATCATTTCTTATTCCTTCCAGTCTTCCGATAAAATCCCTCGCCGCATCATGCGGATTCCACCTGGAATACAAAAATCCAATCGCATCGGATAGCGTGTGGTCTCTGAACAGGATAGCAATTTCACCATTATCAGCAATGTATTTCCTTGGGAAATATTTTTCAGTATAATCATAATTTTCAGCATTTGAAGCCGCAAGTACACCCTCATCGCTTGCAGTCCACTCCAATCCGCCTCCAATCATTAATCTCAAAACCTCGTCCGAAATAGAACCTTCCGAGGGCCACATTCCTTTGGGTTTGATGCCTAATTGACTCTCATAATAATTTATAGCTCCATTGATTTGAGCTTTTGCATCTTCAGGAAAAGCAAAATTATTTTCGGGTAAGTTAATCTCAGGCATTGCTTGTTTTGCAGAATGTGTGTCACACAGTAAAGGCAAAATCGGGTGATAAAGTGGAGTACAGCTTAATTCAATTTGCTCCAATGAATGTAGCATTTTCATTTGGCTGTTAATTTGCTTCAGCACATCAATCTGCATTTCCATAACCAGTTTTTTTTCTATTTCCGAAAAACCCCTACCCTTCTTCAACAGCCTTTTGATTGGTTTCCTCTCCTTGGAAAAATATCCGAACCAGGTCAGATTGTACCAGACCTGCAAATCAAACCAATCCTGCCCTGTAAATTTATTAATAGCTTCATCTTTATTCTGAGCTTGTTCGTAAAGCTCCCGATAGCGGGGATATGGAAAAATCATATTTTCTTCGTTGCAAAGAAAAAACAATCTTAATATTTCTCTCTTATTTGATTCAGTCAATTCAGAAGGATTAATATTAGTGAGCCTTTGAATCTTATCGAATGTTTTGCCGTTAATATAATCATCAATCTGCATACTCAGGGATGGCACAAGGTTTACAGTCTGTTTCACATCAGGATATTCGTGGAACAATTCGGGAAGGTCCCAATAATCTTTCACGCTATGTAGTCTTACCCATGGAAGAATCAACTCACCGTCTTTATCATAATACGGCTGGTGATAATGCCAAAGAATAGCAACTTTTAAAGGTTTCATTTTTATTCGTTTGACGAATCCGTAGAAGAATGTATAACACTAATTTCCACTCTATTATTCAATGCCCTATTTTCAGGTGAATCATTGGGGACAATCGGCATTTTTGCACCTTCCCCTTTCTCGATGATTCTATCCTTTGTTATCCCTTTCGACAATATATAATCGGTAACCATCTTAGCTCTTTCAATAGATAATTTGTCATTCTGCTCTAATGTACTTGTATTATCAGAATGTCCTGTTACCTTGACTTGAAAAGCAGGATTAGCATATAAGTAAGTAACTAAAGCATCGAGATAACTTTTCGTTTCTTCAGAAAAAGCAACAGCAGGGTCAAAGCCCGATATTATTTTTATTTTCCCAAAATCATAAGACTGTGCAAAAAGAGAGAATGAAAAGAAATAAAATAACAAAGTGAATCGTAGTAATTTTATTTTCATTTGAGCCTCATAAAAATTTATTTTTTTAATATATAATCCAGCTTAGACTAGCCCCTATACCCATATACACTTCACTTTCGCTTATAATATCAAAGCTGAGAATTGGTGTCAAAACCAGCACAGGGTCTGCATCTCTGTAAATAAACGTCTCCCACCCTAAACCTGCACGAACAAAAAAGTTTGTTGTGTTTTTTGTTTCTTCAAATTCAGATGTTCCGGGACCAATCCTTGAATATATCACTCTCTTAGTAATAGTTACCCCCGGAGTAAGACTGAATCTCAAATTCATGCTTGTTATTCCATGCCAGTAAACCGGGAAGCCGACGCCAATCTCAGTCATATCCGAAAAAAGCATTTGTAATGCTAATCCAAAACCAAAAGATGATTTTACCATTCTATATTCATATTCTCCATGAAGCGAAAATCCGAATAGCTTGTCTTCTAATATTGATGCGGCTCCTGCATATACTCCTGTGTAATGGACAACCTTTCCGGTTAATGTATCAATTGGCCTGAACTGGGCTTTTAGGCTTATTCCAAAAAATAATAAAATGATTATAACTGAATATAATGTTTTCATAGCTTGTTAATGTTGTTAATTTTCAATAATCACTTAAAAATCTATGTATATTTAAATTACATATCTAAAACTCTAATTTTTTTTCAATATTAATGATTGTAATTTTGTCTTTCTAAAATTAGTATAGGTCTTTGCATAATAAATAATAAAACGCAAAATACATATTTTTTATATTCTTTTAATAATATTTTTCAGAATGAAAAAAATAAAAAGTATTAATAACAAGGAGTAATTCAAATGCAAGAATTTAAAAATTACATTAATGGTCAATGGGGAACAGCTAAGAGTGGGCAGACATTCGATAATATTAATCCTGCCAATCATAATGACATAATCGGCAAATTTCCATTATCAGGACAGGAAGATGTGGATGATGCTGTTTCTGCAGCTAAAGCAGCTTTCAAATCATGGCGGCTTATACCCGCACCCAAGCGTGGTGATATTTTGCGTAAAGCAGGAGATATTTTCAGCCGAAGAAAAAAGGAGCTTGGTAGAATTATGACCCGCGAAATGGGAAAACCAACTTTTGAAACCGAAGGCGATGTTCAGGAAGCTATTGATACTGCATACTATGCCGCTTCCGAAACGAGAAGGCTTTTCGGTCATACTGCACCAAGCGAAATGATGAATAAATTCAATCTTTCATTCAGAGTTCCAATCGGAGTTTGTGGAATAATCACTGCATGGAATTTCCCTGTTGCCGTTCCTTCCTGGAAAATTCTACCCGCACTTGCTGCTGGAAATACAGTAGTATATAAGCCATCAAAAGATTCACCCCACTCTGGGGTTATATTTGCCGAAATACTCGAAGAAGCGGGCATTCCTCCAGGTGTTTTCAATGTTATTCTCGGTAAAGGGAGCATGGGGAATATGATTGTGGAACATCCGGATGTCAATCTCATCGGATTTACCGGTTCAACAGGAATTGGTTTACAAATCGGTGAAATTTGCGGAAGGACAAATAAAAAATGTTCTCTCGAAATGGGCGGAAAAAATCCGCAGGTTGTAATGCCTTCAGCCGATTTGGATTCAGCGATTGAAGGTGTGTTGTGGGGTGCTTTCGGTACAACAGGACAAAGGTGTACAGCAACTTCAAGATTGATTATTCACAAAGATATTTACGAAAAGTTCATTAACATGCTTGTAGCCAAAGCCGGAAAACTTAAATTAGGTGATGGCTTGAAAGAAGGCACCCAGGTTGGTCCGGTTATTCATGAGACAGCCTTGAAAGAAATTGATAATTACGTTAAAATTGCTGTCAAAGAAGGCGGCAGATTAGTTCTTGGCGGCGAAAGGGCAACTGAAGGAGATTTGGCAAAAGGTTCTTTCTACAAACCGACAATAATAGCAGACATCACAATAGATATGACAATCTTTCAGGAGGAAATTTTCGGTCCTGTGCTTGCTGTCAGCAAAGCCGATTCATTCGAACATGGATTGGAACTCGCTAATGGCGTACAATACGGTTTGTCATCTTCATTATATACAAATGATATTGGTGAAGCATGTATTGGTATGCGAGACATCGAAGCTGGTATTACATATATCAACAGCCCGACAATCGGAGCAGAGGCACACATGCCATTCGGTGGCGTTAAAGGCACGGGAAATGGTCATCGTGAAGGAGGCTGGACTGTATTTGACATATTCACAGAATGGAAAACCGTATATATTGATTTTTCAGGAAAATTGCAGAGAGCCCAGATAGATAATTATTGATTTTGATTTAAACCTTGCTCTGATTCCCCCTCTATCAAGAGGGGGTAGGGTGTGTGTTATTATAGTTTTTTTTCTTTGGCTTTCCATTTTTCAATGTGGCCTTAAAACAAAAATTCATCCCATCCTATACATCTCAATCCTTGTATTTCCATAATTTTTATCTACAATTTTATTCCAATCCATTGGAACTAAAATTATTTCAGTATCATCATGTTCGGCAACAAAAATTCCGCCGGATTTTAAAAGATTCCCATCATAAATTATTCTTACCATCTGATTCAAAAAATTCGCTTTATAAGGTGGGTCGGTAAATATCAAATCGAATTTTAATTCAGGTTTAGTTTTTATACAGGATTCCAAAAATTTAAGAGCATCACTTTTTTGTATAGAATATTTTTCTTTACTTATTTTAAATGTCTCGGCTAATGAATTTATAAACCGAATTGAATGAATGTCCTTATCCACAAAGAAACAATTTTTACAACCTCTGCTAAGGGCTTCAAATCCCAGCATACCGGTCCCGGCACAAATATCTGCAACAAACAAATCTTCATATACAAAATAATTATCGAGAATATTAAAAATTGCTTCTCTCACCTTATCGGTTGTTGGCCTGATAAATGAAGGAACATTTTCTTTAATGAGCCTTCCCTTTAGATATCCTGTTATTATACGCATTATACGAGTTTAATCCTTTTATGAAAAGAAGGTATGCAGGCTCCTATACAAGGAGGATATATATGGGCAGTCCGTGAACAGTAATATCTCTCTCTTTCACTGATATTAGCGGTCATCATCCTAAAGGCATTCAATCTGCCGACATGTTCGACACTTGACGAAAGTTCCTGTTTTGCTTTATCAAGTATTTCCTTTGTCAAAGAATATCCGAAAAAATATGCATAATCTATTTTCTCAATATATTCGGAAACAATCCTTGTAAATTCGGAATGGCATATATCACAGATTGACTCATGGTCTTTGTAAGAAACAAGATTATAGTATAGTGGTTTTCTGTCTTTTATCACACTAATATCAATAAATCTCTTTTTAATTCCAAAAAAAGCTACAGCTTTATCCGAATGTTCGGGATAATTATAAATAAACGCAGAATGTGTGTTAAGCTGGCTGATTTCAACATGCTTTATTGGCAACTCAAAAGGCTCAAGAAGTTTTTTGCAGGTTGCATAAATATCTTTAGGAATAATGATTCCCATCAGCATTTGTTTCTTATCCATTCCCGGTAAAATCGGAACTACGGTCGAAGTAAAATCCTGATAATTGAACTGTGGAAAATTCTGTTTGATTTCCAATTCAACGAGTTTCCTTAAATCACTCATCGAAATATTCTCATTCCCGGGAAATTTAGAGACAAGTACGTGCTCGGCAGGAAGAGTAATAACAAGCTGTTCGATTTTTTCTGGCAGAAATTTCAATAGACTATTAAATTCATCGATACCAACTTTTAATAGTTCTTCCTTAGCATTAAATAAATCAATCCTCTGCCCGGTTGAATTAACGTGAATTAACCTCAAACCTTTTTTGAATTCTTCTATGACTGCAAGGTAGGTTCTGTCTGCACTAAAAAATAAAGATAATGTTCTCATATTATTTTTACTATTAAAGAACAATCATTTTTCTTGTTTGTTTTTTATTACCCGATTCAAGAGTATAATAATATGTACCAGCTTCCAGATTCGACACATTTAGTTTTATACTATGATTTCCACTTGACAAAAATGAACTGATAACATGTTTTTTATAATTTCCGTTCAAATCATAAAGTTTAATTTGTGTAAATCCATCTTCATTTAGAGAAAATTTTATATCAGTATAATCATTTGCCGGATTAGGATAATTCTGATTTAAAGAAAAGTAATTTTCTTCGTCCTGATTATTTTTTCCGGTTGTAGAAAAATAAGCCGTATAAATCCCGCTACCCTGGGTTGCAACTGCTACCAATCCGTCACTGCTTCTGGCATCAATATAATCAACAATAACATTGCCTATAGAATTAGCAGCTTCTTTCACCCAAACAGTATTAGAACCGGCAAGTTCTGTTGTAGAATATAGTCCGGTACTTGTACCCGCAAAATAAATAGTAGAACCATGGTATCTGAGGATTTTAACATACCTGACTGATGGCCCCAAGGTACCTGTTATAGGATTCCCTTCAAGGTTCCCACCCTGTTTTGTCCAGCTTACACCTCCGTCTGTTGTATAAAAAATACTTAATACACTATAGTTTGAAAAAACAACAAATGCTTTATCTGAATCATCAGGGTCCATTTCGATACAAGAGACAAATCCATTAAAGGGAAATTCTTTTCCGGTTATTTCAAATGGTGAATTATTGTTACCCCCGGGTTCATCTAATCTATAAACTTTACCATTACTCGTACCAATATATAATCTTGAGGAGTCTGCTTCGAGTGCAGTGATATAGGCTGATGAACTTATTTTATTTTTTGAAATTTCTTCCCATCCTATATTAACCTTACTTGTATCAAAAGCTGATATTGTAATATCATCTTTCCTCCAGATATTATTTTTAGCGGCTAAATATAGGGTTTTGGAATTATCCGCATCGAGAGTAAAATAAGTATAAAATGAAAAATCAGACCAGTTTAAAAACCATGGTTTTTGATATACAAAGTTATTACCTTCTTTATCAGTTGTAAATATGGAACCATAATAAATCGAACCAATCAGAAAATCTCCATTGTTCACAATAGCTGTTGACATTCCATCCCCTCCATAAACAGTTTTCCATGGCCGATAAGGGTCTTCGGAATTCATAACCTGTGATGCATTATCCTGCAAACCACCGAATAATAGTCCGTCTTGATATCCGCTATGGTCCATTGCTATTGAATAAAATTGAGTTGTAATTAATCCATTGGTTAAATATCTCCATTCAACATTATTACTTAAACAATTATCTGTAACCTGAATCCCACCGTCATTTGATATAAATAATATGTTCGGATTTGATGGGAGAAAAGCCATTCCATGCATATCAGGGTGTAGTTCTTTATCAGTCCAATAATAGGGGTAACCACCAATATTTAAATTCGTAGTTGAGTCAATGAATCCGTTTGTAGTTCTGAAAAGGCTGGTACCTCCGAGAAAAACAACATTTTCATCATCCGGTTTAACTTTAATAACAAGAGCATATCCCCCCAACGAATTCAAGCTATTATTATCATAATTATCCGTTCCTTTACCGGGTAGATAGTAAGTCCTCTTATCCCAGGTCCCTTGTCCGGTTGATGGATTATCTGTGTATTTCCAAAATCCGTGGTATGAAGGATAAAATGCCTGAACCGATTTGGAATACTGAGGCACTTCAGTAACCACATATAATATATTCTGATTCGATGGAGCAAGGGCAAGTTTGATTATCCTGGTATCATTTGGAAAATTAGTTGGAGTGATATTAATCCAATCAATACCATTTGTTGATTTCCAGATACCGGTTTCTTTTGGCCTCTTTCCTGATGTTGTAAATGAACTTAAGGCTGCATACATGACTCCATTTGTTAATATTGCAATATCTGTTGAAAATGATTTTTTATCTAAATCACCAAGCACTTTAGACCATGAAAGACCGGTATCACTACTCCTCATAATTGCACCATAACAAGCTGCATATATAATATCTTCATTATTCCGAGTCGCATCTACTTTGATATTCCATACACCCTGGAATACCTCGCTCAATTTTCCTGAAATCGCACTTTGAGTTGAAGATAAAGGTTGCCATGTCGAACCGTTATCAGTTGATTTATAAATACCGTTTCCCAAACCTATTGTTCTGATTGATGTAGTTATCCTCCTATCGGTTGTACTTAGCAATTCCCCTGTTCCGTAAAACCAAATATTGTTTTTCCCAATTCTGGTATCTTGAGCTATACAAGTTACACTTTGAGTTTCTCCCGGGGAACTTGTTTTAACCCATGACATTCCTTTGTCAATTGATTTCCATATCCCTCCTGAAGCACTACCTGCATGTATGATATTTTCATTATTTATATCAAATTCAATTGCAAGCATTCTTCCTGAAACATTATTTGGACCCATGGATACCCAGTTTTGAGAAAGCAATGAATTACTTTTATTATTTCCAACTGATTCTCTGGTTGGGATATTTTTAGTAAATTCAAGTTCCCTTTGCCTTGCATTTTCAGGTATGGAATTAGTAAAAGGATTACGGATTTTCATAAATTCATAATCCGCATGGAAAAAGGCGCGTTCTGCCTTAGATAACCTTATATTATAAAGATTTTCTCCATTTAAATAATATTCAGACCTGTTATTCTTTATATAATATATAAGAAAAACAGATGATAATAATGTTATTAGAATTGAAAAAATTAGTAATTTTCTTTTCATTCTATTTTATTATTTAATTAACTCTTTACAATTTATATAAATATAATAAATTTTTAACTTATTTTGAATGATTTTATAATTTGAATAATAATCCTAAACAACATTTTAATACTGTCATAAAAGATTTTATATGAGCTTGAATAATAAAAAATTAGAACTAAATATATCAGAAATATTTTACTCAATACAGGGGGAAGGAACAAGAGCAGGTTTACCCTGTGTGTTTGTTCGTTTGCAAGGCTGTAAGCTAAGGTGCAAATGGTGCGATACTCCTTATGCTTTAAAATTTAAAGGTGAAGGAAATTCAATGGAAATTGAGAAAATTATGAAAATCATAAAATCCTACAATTGCAATTTCATTCAAATCACAGGCGGAGAACCTTTACACCAGGAAAATGTAATTTATTTGATGAAAATTTTATGTACACAAAAATACTCTGTTGCACTTGAAACAAGTGGTGCAGTTGATATTTCAAATGTTGACAGTAGGGTAATAAAAATTATGGACTTGAAATGCCCTGCTTCTGGTATGGCCAAATTGAATAAATTTGAAAATTTAAAATACATTACCAAAAAAGATGAGATTAAATTTGTTATCGCCGATAAATCTGATTTTGACTGGGCTGTGGTTATAATTGAAAAATATCAATTATTCAAAATAACTGAAAATATTTTATTCTCGCCTGCATTCAACATTGTTGAACCCGATACACTCGCAAAATGGCTTCTCAAAAGCGGAATACCTGCCCGGCTTCAACTTCAAATCCATAAATACATCTGGGAACCGAATAAAAGAGGTGTTTGAAATAATAACACAAAATCAAATTTCAATATAATTCAAAAATAATTTTTTTATTGAAACATTTATTTTTATATTTCGTCAAATAACGAAATGAGAAAGTGAAAATATGAGAAATTATGTTAAAATATTTAAAGCTTTATCGGATTCAAACAGGCTTCGCATTCTTAAGATGCTCGAAGACAGCCCAATGTGTGTTTGCGAAATAAGGGCAGTTCTGAACCTTGCAAATTCAACTGTATCGAAGCACCTTTCCCTATTACGGGAAGCCGGATTTATACTCGATGAAAAGAACGGCAAGTGGGTTGATTACAAACTAAATGACAAAGCTGAAAATCTCCAGGTCAGGAAACTAATGAAGCTACTGCCTGAATGGTTTAATGATGAAGCAAGAATAAAAGCCGATAAACGGAAACTCGAAATTGTAGATAGAAACAAGATTTGTAATATTTAAATAAATCAAAACTGATTGTCATTCTGAACTTGGTTCAGAATCTAAATAACAATTTTACTTAATTAATATAATATGATATGAAGATACTAATTTTATGTACAGGCAACTCTTGCCGCAGTCAAATGGCAGAAGGATTTCTGAAATCAATCGATAACACTCTTGATGTTTTCTCTGCAGGAACAGAACCTGCATCAAGAATAAACTCAAAAGCTGTCCAAGTTATGAATGAAATTGGAATTGATATAAGTAAACAATATCCTGAATCAGTTGAACAATATGTTAATGAAAATTTTGATTATGTAATTACAGTATGTGATAATGCTAAAGAGACATGCCCTATATTCACAGGAAATGTTAAACAAAGATTGCACATAGGATTTGAAGACCCCTATTCATTTAAAGGAAATGAAGAAGATACTCTGAATAAGTATAGGGAAGTTAGAGATTTAATTATGAAAGAATTTAATAATTTTTATAAACATTATATAATAGGTGGCAAATGAGAACAGATGATGAAATAAAGGAAATTGTAAAAGAAAAATACGGACAAATTGCAAGAGAAGCTGATAAGCAAAATTCAGAGTCAGGATGTTGCTGCGGATGTGGTCCCTATACTATAGATTATACGGTTATGAGTGACGATTATAAAGGAATTGATGGATATTTTAACGAAGCTGATTTAGGCTTGGGATGCGGTTTGCCAACAGAGTTTGCTAAAATTCAAAATGGTGAAACAGTTCTCGATTTAGGTTCCGGCGCAGGAAACGATGTATTCATAGCAAGAAGATATGTTGGGGAAACTGGCAGAGTAATAGGAGTTGATATGACTCAGGATATGCTTGACAAAGCTCGCGAAAATTGCAAAAAACTAAATTATGATAATGTCGAGTTCAGGCTTGGAGAAATAGAAAATTTACCGGTTGATAACAATACAATAGATTTAATAATCAGCAACTGTGTTCTTAATCTTGTTCCGAACAAGGAAAAGGCTTTTTCGGAAATATTCAGAGTACTCAAAAGTGGCGGAAGGTTTTGCATCTCTGATATTGTACTGAATGCCGTTCTACCTGAGAAATTACAGTCAGCCGCAGAAATGTATGCAGGATGTGTAGCAGGAGCAATGCAAAAAAATGAATATATGGATATTATAAAATCATCAGGCTTCTCAAATATTCAGATTGTTAAAGAAAAAAATATTAAAATTCCATCGAGCGTATTGATGAATTATCTGGATTTGAACGAAATTGATGAGTTCAGGAAGAATCTAAATCCCATTGTCAGCATAACAGTTGTTGCAGAAAAAAATATTAATTAAAATGAAGAGAACTATTTTAATATTAATCATTTTCATTATTTGTATATCTTGTTCAAATTTACAGAAAACACAAAAAATTGAAGAACCAATAATTTTAGGTAAAACCTCTTGGATGGAATGGAGAACAAAGAGTGGATGGGATATTAATGTTAATTTTTATAATTCATCCGATAAAAAAATACTAAAATTAAAAGAACATATAAAAGATGGCGAATATACTTTCGTTGTATTTGCAACTTCTTTTTGCGATGATTGCAAAGAAAACTTGCCAATAATATTTAATATTTTTGAATCGGCACAGATTGATAGCAATAAAACTGCTTTATATGGAATTGACCATAATATGCAAGAACCGAGCGGATACTATAAAAGATTCGAAATTCCTACTACTCCATGCTTATTTATATTGCACCGGGACAAAATCGTTGGGACTATTGTAAATCCTGATTATGAATGGCTAGATTATATGATTGAAATTATTGAAGAGTATAATGATGAAAATTAGTGTTTTTATTACAATTATATTTTTATGCGGTTACAGCCTATATTCACAGTGTGGATGTATGGGAGGTGCTGCAGTGGGTGGTCTGACACCATTAGGTGGTTCGGCAAATCTGGGAGTTCTGAAAGAAAACAATCTTCGGACATCAGTATTTTTTATGAATGGTTATGGCAATAAATACTATTCAGGTGACATCATAACCGAACCGGGATTAGTAAAAGAATATAAATTTAATTATATCGGATTCAATACCGGCTATGGCTTAACAGAAGATTTAACTTTGGAATTAGAGTCGGGTTATTTCCTCCAAAAAATGCAGGATTATTATTATTATAAATTAGAAAGTTCGGGGTTTTCACATCTCAATACATCTGTTAAATACAATCTGTATAACAGCAGGGTAAAAGAGCTTGAATATACGGCAGGTATTGGCGCCAGAGTGCCTGTTAACTTTAGTGAAGCTAACGTACCACAGAATATTTTACCTTCAACCGGTGCTTATGGGATTTTATTCCACTCTTTTTTACACAAAGGATTTAAGAACGAAGGTTTGCATTTGTTCCTGATAAACAGGGCTGAAATCAATGCCATTAACAAACACGATTATTTATACGGTTATTCAATTTTCTCTTCGTTCTATATATCAAAATCTATTTTCAATAACCTTGTCGGCATTTTAGAATTGAGAAATGAGTATAGAGGTAAAGACAGATATAACGGAAGTATTATTGAAGACTCGGGTGGTTTAGTATTTGTTGCCTCTCCACAGCTTAGTTATAAAATTGATAATTTTTATATTTCCTGTAATTATGATTATCCTTTTTATAAATATTATAATGGCAAACAATTGACTAACTCATATTCTTTTGGCATTATGTTAACATGGCAAATAAATTTAGATTCATAATTATAGATTATAACATTTGTTTATATAAGTCTGAATATGATTTTTGATAATAAATGATACAGAAAGATTAAAAATGGAAGATGGAAAAGTTGGAATCGTCGCTTGTTCAGGGGCATCAAACACAGGTGCATATTCAGATTTGGTTGCCCGTAAACTAATGCAAAGAGGTAAATCTAAAATGCTGTGCCTTGCAAGATTTGCAATAGACGAAAAATTTACAGAACAATCCAAACAAGAGTACTCAAGATTTGTAGTCCTTGATGGATGTCCTATCAATTGTGCAGAAGAAATTCTAAAGGATAAAGGAATAACAACCTTTAAACACATTAATACAACCGATTTTGGAATAGTAAAGGGGAAAACTCCTGTAACAGTAGATAAAGTGGATGAAATAATTGATTACATCGAAACTGTGGAATTAAATAACCTTATTTATAATGAAAAATAAGAGCAAAATATTTATAGTATTATTGGTTTTAATATTGTGTTTCCTTATTTCATCTTGTAATAACTCTGACAATATTAGTGATAACAATATTAATCCAATAGATACAATTACGAAAGTAACATTTATTGAACTTGGTTCTGTGAGTTGTATCCCTTGCCAAAACATGAGACCTGTAATGGATTCAATTCAAAAAAAATATGGTAGCCAAATACTTGTGAAATTCATTGATGTAATAAAAAACAGAGAAGAAGCGGAACAATATAAAATAAGGTTAATGCCTACCCAGGTATTTCTTGATTCAGCCAATATTGAGTTTTATAGACATGAGGGATTTTTTTCTGAAGACAGCATACATATTTTATTGCAGTCGAGAGGTTTAATATGCAAATAAAATATAAACTTAAAATAAAGGGATTATTTTTATGAGACAATTAAATAATCTAAAATTATTATTAACAATTTCTGCATTGTTTTTTATAGCTGTTGTTATTCTTGCTGTTGCAACTGAATTATGGGTTATCCTATCTATTGGAGTTGGCTTCTTATTTGGATTTGCTCTCCAAAAGGGTGACCTGTGCGGTTCATCTGCTATGAGCGAAGTAATCATTATGCGGGATTCTAAGAAACTATTTGGATTCTGGATAGCAATTCTTACATCAATGATTCTGTTTGCAATTTTTGAGAGTTTAGGTGTCATACAATTAGCTCCAAAAAAATTAATCTGGCTCAG
This sequence comes from Ignavibacteria bacterium RIFOXYC2_FULL_35_21, assembly GCA_001804705.1. Taxonomy (GTDB): domain Bacteria; phylum Bacteroidota; class Ignavibacteria; order Kapaibacteriales; family UBA2268; genus XYC2-FULL-35-21. The sequence continues at coordinate 78,388 of MHAY01000060.1, read as the reverse complement.
TGCATTAGTTGGCGGATTAATTTTTGGTGTTGGCACTGTCTTAGGAGGTGGCTGCATTAGCGGTTGTATGTATAAAGGAGCAACAGGAAATATTAACTCCATTGCCGCACTTTTAACAATACCAATTGGGATTTCTTTTGCTGATTTTGGCCCCCTGGAGGGATTCAACAAATTTCTTCTTAGCTTCGTTATAAATGGTGAAAATGATAATGCAATTACCCTGCACTCGTTATTAGGTTTACCGTACTGGCTGCTGGTTTTAATGTTTTTTCTGCTGACTATTGTTTTGATTTATATTAATTCAAAAAAGAAAACAAGAACAAAAAATACCATAAAGGACAAATTTCAATTTAACAAGATATTTACAAAATCCTGGAAACCCTGGCAGACTGGTATTGCAATCGGAGTAATTGCTATGTTGGCTTGGCTCTCATCATTGCCTGTTGGCAGGAATTATCCTCTTGGTGTAACGCATGGTGTTAATCATATTTATCAGGCAATTGTTGATAATAATGTAAGATTCATTTATCAGAAGCCTCAACCCAAAGCACAGACTAATATTAATAGTACAATAACATACATACAGACAAAGTCAGCTCAAATTCCTTCTGTCGCCGTTCCAAAATATGAACCGAAGAAACTCAGTGTATGGCTAATTCTACTTTCAATAGGAACTATAATTGGAGCATTTATATCCGGGTTAATGTCCGGTCAAACGAAACTTTTACCAAAGGAACCAAGTCAAATATTGATTGCGGCATTAGGTGGATTTCTAATAGGAGTTGGTGCAGGAATTGCAACCGGTTGTATTATTGGAAATATTTTATCAGCATGGGCTATGTTCAGTGTTGGTATGCTGATTTTCGGTGTTGCAACTTTATTGGCAAATTGGGCAACTGCATATTTTTATTTAATGGGTGGAAAACTGTTTAACAAATAATAGTATTAAAATGGAAAATATATCACAAAAACTTAGCTTTCTCGATAGATACCTGACATTGTGGATATTCATTGCAATGGCTATAGGTGTATTGTCAGGTTATTTATTCCCGGGTATAGTTGGTTTCTGGAACCAATTTCAATCGGGAACTACAAACATTCCAATCGCCGTGGGACTAATTTTAATGATGTATCCCCCGCTTGCCAAAGTCAGATATGAAGAACTGGGCGATGTGTTTAAGAATTTCAAAATTCTCGGATTATCACTCGTACAAAACTGGATTGTCGGTCCAATCCTAATGTTCTTTCTTGCAATTCTGTTTCTTCAGGACTATCCGCATTACATGGTTGGTTTGATATTGATTGGACTCGCAAGATGTATTGCTATGGTAATTGTATGGAACGAGCTTGCCAAAGGTGATACAGAATATGCCGCAGGTTTGGTTGCTTTCAACTCAATTTTCCAGGTACTGTTTTTTTCCGTTTATGCTTATGTTTTTATTACAGTTTTGCCAAAATGGCTCGGACTGCAATCATTCAAGGTAGATATTACAATAGGTCAAATAGCAGAAAGTGTATTTATTTATCTGGGTATCCCTTTCATTGCAGGCATCCTTACCAGATTTACTTTAATTAAATTCAAAAACAAAGAATGGTATCATAAAAAGTTTATTCCTAAAATAAGTCCCATTACATTGATAGCTTTGCTATTTACAATATTCGTAATGTTTTCTTTAAAAGGGGAATTTATTGTCAGAATACCTTTTGATGTAATAAGAATAGCGATACCACTTTTACTTTACTTCGTTATAATGTTTTTTGTCTCATTTTATATGGGTAAAAAAGTTGGAGCAGATTATTCCAAAACTGCTACATTATCATTCACGGCTGCAAGCAACAATTTTGAATTAGCTATTGCAGTAGCAGTTGCAGTATTCGGAATAAATTCAGGTGAAGCATTTGCGGCAGTAATAGGACCATTAGTTGAGGTACCGGCTCTGATTGCATTAGTCAATGTTGCATTGTGGTTCCAAAAGAAATATTTTAAAAATCAGGAAGCCGATACTATGATTGCTCAGGATTTTCGCATTTAATTGAATGAAATAAATGATTATAATATAAAAGAATTTAAAAATAATTTTTAGGAGAATCACATGAAAAATTTAAGCATTTCCGTTCTAATCGCAACATTATTTTTTGCGAACCTATTTGTATCCTTGGCTGATACAAAGCAAGACATTGAGAATGCAAACAAGAATGGTAAAATCGTATTCCTTGTAGTTACTGAAAGAGGTAATCCCAACACTAAGGAAGCCATGAATCTGGCAGAAAAAGCTCAAAAGTCTATTTCTAAATCTACTGTATTAGAATTAGATAGAACAAGCATTGCTAATCATAAACTTGTACAAACTTATCGTTTAGCAGGAGCTCCAACTCCACTTATATTGGTAATTGCAACCAACGGGTTTGTTGCAGGAGGTGCTCCCACCCAAAATCTGACGCCAGAACAACTTGTTAATATGGTTCCTTCGCCTAAAGAAGAAGATGTTTTAAAGGCAATTTATGAAGGTAATTCTGTATTCGTTATCTTTTCAAAACAATTTGACTCGAATAGTAAAAAGCAATTAGATGCCTGCCAATCAGCCTGTAAGAGTTTGAAAGATAAAGCCACAATTATTAATCTGGATATTGATGATAAAAATGAAAAAACATTTATCAATAAATTCAAATTTGATAAAAATGCCTCATTTCCTATAACATATGTTATCAATGCACAAGGTCAGATTTCATCTATGTTCAACGGGATCACCGAAGCCAAAAGCTTAGTTGAAGCAGCAAATAAAAAGGTCAGTAGCGGTTGTTGTCCTCCCAGTAGTGGTAAAGTCTGCAAATAATTTATTACGATATTTAACAAGGACATTCAAATATGAAAATTTATAAATTAGTGTTAATAGAGATATGGCATCGAAAATCTCAATTGATAACGGCACTATTAGCAATTACTCTTGGAATCGGAGTGATAGTAGGTATTCGCTCTGTTGCTGTTGTTTCAGAAAAAGCTGTAGCTGTCAACCTCGATAATCTTGGTGCTAATATTTTAGTGTTGCCTCAGGGAACCAGCATTGATAACTATTACTCGGCAGATATAGATGCTCCAACTTTTCCTGAAGATTATGTCGAAAAGATTAGAACTTCAACATTACAGGGAGTAGATAATATATCTCCAAAACTGACTCGTAGGATTAAAATCAACAACCAAAGCGTTGTTTTGACTGGTATATTGCCTTCTAATGAAATTATTTCAAAACCCGTTTGGCAAACTTCAGGTTTATCAGGACAAGCATTGAAAGCAACCTGTGACACAAGCGCTGCTAATAAATCACACGGTTATGAAGATGTTCGTCTTCAAAGAAAACCAATTGAAACTTTGCAACAAAATGAATGTATTGTCGGGTCTAATATTGCTACTACTTTGAAATTAAGACAAGGTGAAAATGTCAATATTCTCGGTAGTGATTTTAAAGTTTTCAATGTGTTGGGCGAAACAGGTACAATTGACGACGATAGGATATTTGCACATTTACATGCTGTACAGAAATTGACCGGCATTGAAAACCAGGTGAGTGTCATTGAAATTATGGGTTGTTGTAATGCAATAAGCGATGGATTGCTTGGTAAATTAAGGAATATACTACCCGATACTAAAATAACTACCATCAATCAAATTGTTTCAACGCAAATAAAGACAAATCAATTAATGAATAAAATTTCAATTATTTTCCTAATTATAATTCTTTTTGTCGGAGGTATTTCAATAGGAAATTCTATCTGGGCAAATGTTAATGAAAGAAAGAAAGAATTGGGAACTTATAGAATGATTGGCTTCACAAAGGGCAGAATTTATGAGATGCTTTTACTTAAAGCTTCTATACTCGGAATTATTGGCGGTATATTGGGTTATATTATCGGTACTTTATCAGGTGTAATACTCGGACCACAGTTAGCGGGTTTGAATATTGAACCTATACCAATATTCTTGCTTTGGTCAGTTTTAATATCATTACTTATTTCTCTTTTAGGTTCTTTAATTCCTGCATATTTAGCAGGTAAAATAGAACCATATAAAATTATGCAGGAGGCTTAAAATGTTAATAGAAACAAAAGGATTATCGAAATTTTACAAACATAAAGATGGTATCGTAGAAGCGATTAAGGATATTAACTTAGGATTCAATCAAGGTGATTTTGTTACAATCACCGGACCTTCCGGCTCAGGCAAAACGACTCTATTGCTGTTACTTGCCGGATTATTAAGACCAACAGCAGGTTCAATCAAATTTCAGAAACATGAACTCCATTCTGCTTCTGATAATGTATTAGCCGGCATCAGAAGCAAGCATATAGGTTTTGTTATGCAAAATTTCAGTTTGATTCCATATTTGTCTGTACTAAACAACGTACTTATTCCTTTATCTTTGAATCAAAACGGAGAAAGAACTAAAAGTGATTATGCCATTCATTTACTTGAAACAGTTGGTTTAAAAGATAGAATGAATCATTTACCTAAAGAGCTATCCGCAGGTCAACAGCAAAGAGTAGCAATTGCGAGAGCCTTAGTAAACAAGCCTAATCTGATTTTAGCAGACGAACCTACTGGCAATCTTGACCCTGCCTTATCTATTGAAATTTTGGAAGTTTTAAAAAGAATCAATATCGAGAATCAAATAACTATTGCTATGGTAACGCATAGTCCCACGGCTTCTAAATATGGTAATATTAGGATTCATATAGATAAAGGAAGTATTGTGAATTAAATACTGCTAAGTGAATCCAAAAGAAATATTTTAAAAATCTGGAAGCCGGAACTTTAAGTACACAGGATGTTTGCAAGTGATAGAAGTGAGATATGAAATCAAATATTAAATTAAACCTTATGAATATTTCATTGTCTAATAACCATAATAATATTTAAATAAATTACAAGGAGATATATTTATGGACTTAATTAATTTTCAGGATGTAAAAAAGTTATATAAGATGGGAGAAATTACCGTCCCTGCATTAAATGGTATAAATTTCTCAATAACTACAAGACTCTTTGTATCATTTATTGGGCCTTCGGGCAGTGGAAAGACTACATTACTTAATCTAATCGGCTGTATAGACAAATCAACCGAAGGGAAAGTGTTTGTGGCGGGAACAGAAATCAACAATATGGACAGGAAGTCCTTAGCAAAATTTAGGGGAAAAAATATCGGTTTTATTTTTCAAAATTTCAACCTCATTCCTGTTCTTTCAGTATATGAAAACGTTGAATATCCTCTGATAATGGTGCAAAATGTCCCGTTAGAAATTCGAAAGCAAAAAATAAATGCCTTGCTTGAAAAAGTCGGAATGCTGGATCAAAAAGATAAGTACCCCGCCCAGCTTTCCGGTGGACAGAAGCAAAGAGTAGCTATTGCAAGAGCGCTTGTAACGGAACCGAAACTGGTGTTGGCAGACGAACCGACAGCGAATCTCGACCATATTACTGCCTTCAAAGTATTAGAGTTAATGAGGAATATGAAAGATGAATTCAGTACTACTTTTATTTTTGCTACCCATGACCCCAAGATTATGAAAGAAGCAGAAATCATTTATACACTTGAAGACGGGCTAATTATCACAGTACAAGAAAATACGAATGCAACACTTAGGGAGTACAATTAAATGAAAACCATAATAAAATTAGCAATACGAAATATCATGAGATATAAGCGCAGAACGTTATTAACATCTTCTTTAATTACTATGGGCGTAGCTTTAGTCATAATTTTCAGCGGTATCGGTAATTCTTTTAACAAGGAGATTATCGGAATTCTAACTGAATCTAATCTTGGAGACATCCAAATACATAAAAAAGGATATGTAAGCTCAATAGATAATTTACCCTTGGATATTACTATCCCTGAAAAAGATTTAAAACGAATAGAGAAATTATTATCTAACAATCCCGAAGTAAAAGCATATTCCCAAAGGATTAAATTTGGTGCTATGATAAGTAATTTTACTCAAACAACTAATTTAAAATTAACTGCAGTAAATCCCGAAAACGAAAGTAAAACTTGTCCAGGACTTGTAAAAAGAATAGAAAAAGGAAATTCCGAACCAAATACTTTTGTTAAACCGGGTTCGGTAGTAATTCCACTTAATATTGCAGATGGAATGAATTTAAAAGTCGGAGACGATGTTGTCATAATCGCGACTAATAAAGATGGTTCGGTTAATGGTATGAACTTTAGAATTTCAGGAATCTCGGAAAACATTCTTGGTCCACAAGGTAAAGACGGATATATTCATATTGATGATGCAAAATCCATATTAAGAATTGGAAACAGAGATATTACTGAAATTGCTGTAAAACTGAATAATTTTAATAAATTGAACAGCGTAGTAAAAAAATTGAAAAAAGATATTTTAAAAATAGATGGAAAAAATTCAACTAATCAAAACTTTGAAATTCACACTTGGGAAGAATTATCTCCTTTTGCAAGTATATCAAAGATAGTATCATTATTAATAATAACTATTAGGATTGTTCTAATATCAATTGTTTTAATCAGCATTTTAAATGTTATGATGATGTCAGTTTACGAAAGGATTGGAGAAATCGGAACAATTGCATCAATCGGTACATTGCCGGGGAAAATCCTTTTACTTTTCTTGAGCGAAGGTCTTACTCTTGGCTTTTTCAGCGCTATTGCCGGCAATATTTTTGGCGCATTAATATTATTGATAATAAGTGCATTTAAATTGAACTTTACTTTTGGCATGATGGAACTTACACTTGCTCCTCAAATACCAATTGCTGAAATTTTATTTACATTGCTAATTGTTATTATTATTTCGGCATTTGCAAGCTTACAGCCGGCAATCAAGGCATCGAAAATGGAACCGGTTGAAGCATTAAGACATGTTTAATAAATTGAGATAATAATTATGAAAATCTACAAAACAACCTTATTGCTAATATTTCTTTTCTCAACAACATTTTTGCTTTTTGCACAAAGCGGCGATGAGTTGTTGAAAAGAATAGATGATAAACTTATGCCTGCAAGTTATGAAGCATATCGAAAATTAATTGATATTTATCCTGATGGAAAGACAAAAGAATTTAATGTTTATACAGTAAAAAAGGATAAGGATAAAGTGGCTATGCTTTTCCTTTCACCTGCAAGTGAAAAAGGCAGAACAACTTTAAGAGTCGGAGATAATATGTGGCTTTATATACCCAATGTCGGCAAGCCGATTCGTATTACCAGCCTGCAGTCAATTACCGGCGGAGTATTCAATAATGCCGATATAATGCAAGTTGATTATAACGCCGAATATAATGTTATTAAAGCGGATAAAAACGAAAAAGGATATATCCTGGACTTAAAGGCAAAGAACCAAACCGTCGCTTATGATAAATTAAAAATGTGGGCAACCAAAGATGAGATATTAACAAAAATAGAATGCTATTCTGCGGGTGGGATGCTAATAAAAACGCTTGAATTTAAGGAAGTAAAAGATTTTAGTAATGGGTTGAAAAGGCCTTCAATACTTGAAACAACAAGTCCACTGTATAAGGGATACTTTTCAAAAATGATATACATAAAAGTTAATCCAAGAAAATTTCAGGATGAAGTTTTTACTATTAATTATATGTCAAAATTAGAAGGCTTAAGAAAATGAAGACTTTTTTTATTTTTATATATTCCATATTAATGATTACTATATTATCAGCGCAAGACTATGATAGCAGCTTTGTATTAAGTGAAGTCGAAACATTAAAATTAAGCGGGAATCTTGATAGTAAATATTCATTAAATAAAACCAGAAAAAGTTCTCCTATATATAATTTAATGTTTTATAATCAGGATTTATCAGATGTTTTATCATCATACAGAATGGAATTATATCTTAATGGCGACTATCAAACAAAAGATTTAGGCTTTCACATTAAAACCCATTCCGAATATTATAATGACAATCAGTTTGATATAAATTTATTTGAAATGTATGGAAATATTAGCTTATTCCAAAATATGGATGCTATCATAGGCAAAAAAATGCTTAATTGGGGCAAAGGATATGCCTTTAATCCTGTCGGTTATGTCAATTCTGTAAAAGACCCGGAAAATCCTGAACTCGCAAAGTCCGGTATTTTTTCTATTAATCTTCAATATTCCAAAAGCTTTCAAAGCGACTTTATTAATAATATGGCTATTGACTTAATTGTTATACCTTCGATAAAAACGATTAATAATAAAATATCCGAACTTGAATACACTGATTTAGCAGTAAAATTATATTTTCTATTATGGGATACTGATATTGATTTAATGAGTTATTACAGCAAAGCAAATTCATCGAAAATCGGATTAGATTTCTCAAGAAACATTTTTCCAAGTTTAGAAATTCATTGTGAATACAGTTTGTTCGATAATCATTCAAAGTATACTGTTTCAGATAGTATCTTAATGCTTGAAAAAATCAGTGGTTCTTCTTATTTAATCGGTATAAGATGGTTGAATGAGTTAAATATGACATTTATTTTAGAATATTATCATAATGATGCTGGATTAATGCTAAAAGAATATGAGGAATACAACAAATTTCTTTTGAATGCAATTTCATCGGGAAATAATATTTCCGTATCAGAAGCACTTAATATGAATAAAAATTATTTTACTTCATCAAACCTAATGCAGGATTACTTATACCTAAAAATATCGTTGCCGGAGCCGTTTAACTGGGTTGACTTCACTCCTGCTTTATATACAATTTATAATTTAAATGATAATAGCTTTATAATTGGCATGCCTTTAAGTTATAAACCAGTCACAAACTTTGAATTTATACTATGGCCCACTTTTTTAGTTGGTAGTGATAATACCGAATATGGCAGCAAACAATACGAAGGAAAATTAGATATTTGGGCAAGATTTTATTTTTAGGCTTTTATATCGGATTTAATAAAAATTATGAAATCAGCAATTGAAATATTAGAAGTTTTGAAACAGATTAATATCGAGAATCAAATAACTATTGCTATGGTAACGCATAGTCCTGTTGCTTCTAATTATGGTAATGTAAGGATTCATATAGATAAAGGTAGTATTGTATAAAATATTTATTGAATACTATAAAGAAAAATATGAAGTTAAAATTGTCAAAGAAAATTCGTACTATATCATTTTCAATAATTGTAGTGTTGTTAATTCTTTTTAATAAGGTTTTTTCACAAATTAATTCAATCCCTTCTGTAAAAATAAAGAACCTGAAAGGAGAAAGTATTGACACCAAATATCTGGCAAGTGATCAGAATCCATTACTTATTGTCTTTTTTGGATCCTGCTGTAGTCCAAGCTTGAAAGCCCTGGATGGATTAGCTGATAATTATAGCGAATTGCAGGATAAATTTAGTCTTAAAGTGATCGCAATAAGTATTGACGATTCGAGAAGCAGCAAAAAAGTTGCTCCCTTGGCAAAGGGAAAAGGTTGGCTGTTTGATATTTATCTTGATGAGAACAGCGATTTCAAAAGAGCTATGAATGTTAATGATAAACCTCATTATATTCTTTTCAATGAGAAAGGAGAAATTACCTGGCAAAGGATGGGATATATAACTGGAATAGAAGAAGAGATTCAAAATGTTCTAGAAAAAAAATTAAAATGAATATGCGAGATGAGTCAATAGGTGTTTTCAAACATAGAATCAGGTATTATAAAAAATATTTTCCGATTTTCATTTTACCACTTTGGGTGTTTATTTATTTTTATCTTGACACAACCTCAAATTTCCTTGTTTAGAAGCAAATATTTTTTAGAAATCATTTGGTATTCAAAATATATTTTCATAATTATCGTTTAGATGATTAGCTAAATGAATAAATGAGAAAAACAGATGAGAGATAAAATAGAATTATTTAAAGTGATGTCCGAGCCAAATAGAGTACGGATATTGATGATGCTTTTGCAGAAGCCGCTATGCGTCTGTGAAATTACTTCGATTTTGGGTTTAACCACTGCAACTGTTTCAAACCATTTATCATATCTTAGAAAAGAAGGATTTATTGAAGATGAGAAAGAAGGAAAATGGATAAATTACAGGATTTCACAAGATATTGAAAACACAATCGTAAAAAATATAATTGATTCTTTACCTGGATGGTTCTCTAATGAGAAGGAGATAAAGGAAGATTTGGCGAAAGTTAAAAGTGTTGATAGATATGACATAATATGTAGCGACAAAGAAGATAAAAAAAGGAATTAATATGAACTTAAAAGAAATATCAGAAGAAGTTATGAACACTATTGGATTAACGGGCTTGCCGGTAGGTGTAAAATTTTACAAAGAAAATTATCAATCTGAACAGTCTAATAAGATTGACTGCCGGTTTTGCCAGGCAGTAATGGAAGCACGACATGGCAAATCAATAACGATCAATAAAGATAACATTGCTTGTCCGGCGGCAGCAGCAGCTTTAGGTCTTAAACCACTCACAGAGCAGTTAAAAAACGGCAGTATATTACAAGGATATGGAATATTTCGTGAACTTGAAGTTGGACAGAAAGTAATGGAAACAATGCCAAGGATTGAGCAGAATAAATTTAATTCAGTTCTTGTGAAGCCATTGAAAAATTTCGATAAAACTCCTGATGTGATAATAGTTGAGGATGAAGTAGAAAAGTTGATGTGGCTTGCTCTTGCTTATTTGAATGAGGATGGCGGAAGGCTTGAATTTAGCACCAGTATTTTACAGGCTGTATGCGTTGATGCATGTGTAATTCCATATTTGAGCGGTATGATTAATATGAGTTTCGGTTGCTATGGATGCAGGGATGCAACAGATGTAAAGACAGGAGAAGCAGTATTGGGTTTTCCATACTCAAAACTAGATATGGTTATTAATAATCTGGATTACTTGAAAACACAAGCAATTGAAAGGTCAAGAGCAAAGAATGTATATAAAGCATTTTGTGATAGATTAGGAGAAAATTAATTGAATTTGCAGAAATTAGTTTTATTGCTTTTCTTGGCTGTTATTTCAGTATTTGAAACTTCTTTAGCACAAGAAAACAAAAAATATATTGAAGTTTTATATTTCAAAGCAAATCTTGCTTGCTGTAAAGCAAGAGCCTGTAATGCCCTTCAGGCAGACGTTGATTCTGTCTTGATTAAATACTTTGCTAACGAGAATATTGAATTTAAAGTTATCCGGTTAGCAGATTCTGCTAATATAGATTTAGTTTCAAAATACAATGCAAAATCGCAAACTGTCATTATTGTTACAAAAATTGGACAGGATGAATCATCGGTGGATGTTTCTGCAATTGTTAAAGACTATGCAAGAACAAGTAATAAAATGAAATTTGAAGAGGAAATGAAGAAAAGTATTGCTGAAGCAATTAAGTAAGTAATAAACAGAACCCTATTTGAAAATAAAGTAAGCAAAAATACCTTTGGAGATTATTAAATGGAATGGAAAAAAGAAATAAAAATTTTTATATATTTAGCAGTGGCATTTATATTATTTTATAATTTACCTATAGGTAATCAAAGATTTGATGGGGCAATATTTGAAGCCTTAGAGTTGATGAAATGGTATGCCCAAGAACATGTAATTCTATGTTTACTGCCTGCATTTTACATCGCAGGAGCAATTGGCGTCTTTGTAAGTCAAAATTCAGTGATGAAATATTTGGGACCTAAAGCTAATAAAAAAATGGCTTATGGTGTTGGCTCAGTTTCCGGAAGTATTCTTGCGGTGTGTTCTTGTACTGTATTGCCTATTTTTACAGGAATATATATGATGGGTGCTGGTTTGGGACCGGCAATAGCATTTTTATACTCTGGTCCGGCAATTAATGTTTTAGCTATAATTTTATCGGGGAAAGTGCTTGGGATTGAAATTGCAGTTGCAAGAACAGTTGGAGCCGTTTCTTTTGCTATAGTAATCGGTTTGATTATGGCGTTTATTTTTAGGAAGGAAGAAATAAAAAAAATTGAAGCCGCCGCCGAACTGCCCGAACCGGAAACACCACGACCATTATGGCAAACAATAATATTCTTTGGTTTGATGATAATTATTCTGGTGTTTTCGAACTGGGCTAAACCCGATACGGTTGAAGGTTTTTGGTTTGCGGTATATAGTTCAAAATGGATAATAACTTCGGTTGCAGCTTTAATATTCGGTATTGTATTGGCGCTGTGGTATAAAGCCAATATCATTAAATTAGTAGCAATTGCGGCAATTGTTGCTGTTTCCGTATTTATATTTGATAATCCAAGTATTCCATTTGGAGTAGCAATATTAGGTTTAACATATATCACTATAACCGGCAATGACGAATTGAAGAAATGGTTCGAATCTACGTGGACATTTGCTAAGCAAATCATGCCGCTTCTGTTCATTGGTGTCCTTTTTGCCGGATTTATGCTCGGCAGACCCGGGCATGAAGGAATTATTCCTTCAGTGTGGATATCAGATTTAGTTGGAGGTAATTCGTTGTTTGCTAACTTCATTTCAAGTATTATTGCCGCTTTTATGTATTTTGCTACTTTAACGGAAGTTCCGATTTTACAGGGATTGATGGGTTCAGGTATGGGAAAGGGGCCTGCACTTGCTTTGCTATTAGCTGGACCTGCATTATCTTTACCAAGTATGCTTGTTATTAAAAGTGTAATTGGCACTAAGAAGACGGTAATATATGTGTCATTAGTCGTATTTTTTTCAACAATAGTTGGATTTATTTTTGGTCTTATTTAAAGGTGAAGAAATGGACATTCTTGTTTTAGGGCCTGGTTGCATAAATTGTGAGACTCTCGAAAAAAGAGTTCGTTCTGCCGTGCATGAATTGAATATTAAGGCAGACATCTTTAAAATGTCAAATATAAACACAATTGCACAATTTGGTGTTATGAGAACTCCAGCATTAGTTGTCAATGACAAGGTTTTGTTCTCCGGTAAAGTGCCAACGGTTGAGGAACTGAAGGTTTATTTAAGTAAAGGAGTGAACAGCTAATGAAAAGACAAATCATTATTGTAGCTATTGTATTTATAATGAGCTTAATTAATATGCAAGCTCAGGTCAAAAATGTACAGATAGATATTTTATATTTCCATGCAACTATAAGGTGTCATGCTTGCCTTACAATTGAAGACTTCATTAAGAATTCGGTTGAATTATATTTTGAAAAAGAGTTAAAAGATAGTACAATAACTCTCAAATCTCTTGATTTTCTTCAACCGAAGAATGGACATTATCAAGAACAATATAAATTTGACACTCAAACACTTATAATCAGCAAAAAAATAAATGGAAAAGAAGTTCAATGGAAAAATCTCGATAAGATTTGGGATTATGAGAATGATTTTAAAAAATTTAAAAAATATATAACTAATGAAATAAAAAAAATATTAGGAGATTGAAATGAATATCAAAATTTTAGGAACCGGGTGTGCTAAATGTGTTAATCTTGAAAAAAAAGTCAGAGAGATTGTTAATATCAACAAGATTGATGCCACAATTGAAAAAATAACCGACCTTCAGGAAATAATGAAATTCGGAATTATGATGACTCCAGGTTTGGTTGTGAATGATAAAGTGGTTAGTTATGGCTCAATTCCAAAAGATAATCAGATTCTTCAATGGCTCGGGGAGGCAAAATAGTATGAAACTAAATTTAATAATTATACTATTAGCACTTTCGTTTATAGTAATAGGTTGTAATAATAAAGAATCAGAGCAACAACCTCAGACTCAGACAAAGACTGCAGAAGTAACCGAGTTAAACAAAACTGAAACAAACTCTAACACTGAGAATAATACAATCGCTAGTTCTGCAAAAGGGGAGAAGAATATCAATTTAAATAATGCAACCGATTCAAAAAACAAAACTAGTTCGAAAAGTAGCGAACAGGTTTCTACAAATGACGCGCCAAAGTATCCAATTGTTACTTTTATTGAATTAGGTTCAGTAAATTGTATTCCTTGCAAAAAAATGCAGCCTATTATGAAATCCCTTGAGAAAAAGTATGATGAACAACTTAAAGTCATCTTTTATGACGTTTGGAAAGATGAGTATAAAGATAAAAGCATTGAATATGGAATTAGACTAATTCCAACCCAGATATTCCTTGATGCCAATAAAAAGGAAATACACAGACATGAAGGATACTACCCGGAAGAAGATATTGATAAATTTCTTCAATCCAAGGGATTAAAAATTAATAGTTAGAAAATAAAAATGATAGAAAATTTATTTGATACACTGAGTAATTTGTTATACCAGAATTTTTGGTTGGCATCCTTATCTGCTTTGGGTTGGGGCATATTAAGTATAATTTTAAGCCCCTGCCATTTATCTAGTATTCCTTTAATAATTGGTTTTTTAAGTTCTCAAGGGGATATCACTTTAAAAAGAACTTTCAATTTATCTCTTGTTTTTGCAATCGGTATTTTAATTACAATTGCATTAATTGGTATTATTACTCTTTCTCTCGGCAGATTGATGGGAGATGTCGGCTCAATAGGAAATTATATTGTTGCAGTTGTATTTTTTGTTGTTGGTCTTTATTTGCTTGACGTAATAAGATTACCATGGGATGGAGCTAAAATGAGCGGTACCAGATTCAAGGGATTGATTGCCGCTCTTATTCTTGGACTTATTTTCGGAATTGGTCTTGGACCTTGTACCTTTGCTTTTATGGCACCTATTCTTGGTGTTGTATTCCAGGTTTCGTCAACCGATATTATTTTAGCAATCAGCTTACTTGTTGCATTTTCACTGGGACATGCTTTCGTCATTGTTCTGGCAGGTACATTAACAAAGAAAGTACAGCAATATTTAAATTGGACAGAAAATTCCAAGACTACAAAATATATCAAGCGAATTTGCGGAATTCTTGTGATTCTTGGAGGAGTATATTTGATTTATAATACTTTCTAAAAAATATTAATCAATCAAGGTATGTCTGTAAATATGCCTCGACTTTTATCATCCTTTTTTTTATTTTTGTAGTATCTGAATTACAATAATTAAAAATTTAAGAAAAAACTCAAATTCAAGCTTTTCTTCTTATTAAATGTTACTGAAAAATCAGGTTTTTAAAAGATTTGATTTTTTATTAACTTGTATGATTATTCATTTTAAAATAAGAGAAAAGCAAAAAAGTATTAATAATATGTTTTGGCATACGCAATCAAGTGATGTTGTCCTGAAAACATTAAATGTTAATCAGGAAACCGGACTATCATCGAATCAAATAAATGATATGAGGGAAAAACATGGGGACAACACACTAATATCAACTAAAGAAAAATCAGCATGGGTATTATTGCTCGAGCAATTCAACGACCCGGTTATCTATATTCTGATTGTCGCAGCCGTATTAAATGCTTTTCTTGCAGAATTAAAAGACACTTTTGTAATAGCTACTGTCGTTATACTTAATACTCTAATCGGATTTATCCAGGAACGCAGGGCTTCGGACGCATTAAATGCCCTGATGAAAATGACAGCACCGACTGCCCGTGTCATAAGAGAAGGAATACAACAAATAATAGCTGCTACTGAAGTCGTTGTTGGTGATATTATTATACTTGAAAGCGGTGTCAGGGTACCGGCAGATGCACGGTTAATTGATTCTCAAAATCTGCTGATTGATGAATCTATGCTGACAGGCGAATCTTTTTCAATCACAAAAAACGCCAACTCTATTATCAGTAAGGATGCTCCTCTCGGTGACAGATTCACAATGCTTTATTCAGGCACTATTGTCCAAAAAGGCAGAGGAGTTGCAGTCGTTACTGCTGTTGGTAATCAAACAGAATTCGGTAAAATTTCAGTTAAGGTAGCCGAAGCCGAAGAAACAGTATCTCCCCTGGGAATCCAGATGGCTGCTTTCGGCAAATTTATCAGCATAGCTATTATGGTTATTGTTGTTGTGATTTTTCTTGTTGGCTACCTTCGGGGAAATGATTGGCTAACAATGTTTCTCACCTCTGTCGGCTTAGCTGTTTCAGCCATACCCGAAGGATTACCTGTCGCTGTTACTATAACATTATCTATTGGTCTGTCGCAGATGGCAAAACAAAAAGCCATTGTAAAAAAACTTAAGGCAGTTGAAACTCTCGGCAGTACTAATATCATTTGTACCGACAAGACAGGCACTCTTACAAAAAATCAAATGACCGTTACTAGGCTTTACAGCGGTGGAGAATATTTTGATGTCATTGGTTCGGGCTACTCAAGAGAAGGACAGGTATTTTCGCAACATAGCGGTGAACAGGTATTCGCCGATGATTACTATGCTCTGAATCTTACGGCATTAGTTGGTTCTCTCTGCACCGAATCTGCAATTAAGGAAAACGGAACTGACTGGGATATCACCGGTGACCCTACTGAAGTAGCATTAATGATTGCTGCAAAGAAACTTGGATTTAACACTAACAATTTCCAGGTTAATATAGATATTCCTTTTGAATCCGAAAATCAATTAATGGCTGTCAGTGTAGTTTCAGAAGATAAAAATTATATACTTGCTAAAGGAGCTCCGGAAAAAATATTAAACAGATGTAATTCAATGATTGATATTAACGGGGCAAAAATTCCATTAAGTTTGGATAATGTGAATAATGTTATCCTTGCTTTCTCTGAAAAAGGATTGAGGGTTCTTGCCCTTGCATATTCCGATGATTCGATTAACTTTCCTCTGTCACTCGATAATTTGAATAATTTGATTTTTATTGGATTTGCTGGTATCGAAGACTCAGTCAGGCCCGAAGCCGTAGAAGCTGTTAGTAAATGTCACAATGCAGGTATTCGTGTCGTTATGATTACCGGTGACCATGCAAAGACAGCACAATCAGTAGCCAAAACTGTCGGAATAGGCAAAGGAAAACCAAAACCCGTAGCAATCACTGGGCTGGAAATTGATAAAATGACCGATAAAGAATTATTTGATAAAGTTCCTGAAATTGATGTTTATGCCCGCGTTGCTCCACATCATAAATATAGAATAGTAAAACAATTGCAAGCACGAGGAAACATTGTTGCAATGACCGGCGATGGTGTTAACGATGCGCCTGCATTGAAACAGGCAGACATCGGTGTGGCTATGGGTAGTGGAACTGATGTAGCAAAGGAATCAGCGCATATGGTTCTTTTTGATGATAACTTTGCAACAATCGTTAAAGCTGTCAGAAGAGGAAGAGTTGTTCTAAGAAATTTACAGCATATTATATTATATATACTCTCAACCAGCTTTGGCGGTTTACTTACAATTGCCGTATCTGTTGCTTTTGGTTTTCCCTTGCCTGTTCTTCCAGCACAATTATTATGGATTAACCTTGTAACAGATGGTACATCAACTTTCCCACTTGCCTTTGAAAAGGAGCATGGCGATGTAATGGTATTCCTTCCTCGCAGAAAAGAGAGCCCATTAATAAACAGAAGGATGGTCTATCAGATGATAATCTCCGGATTTATTATGATGATTGGTACCTTGCTTGTGTTCAATTACTACCTGCCTGACGCTGAGCTTGTATTAAATCCTAATTCACATGACAAAGCAAGGACAATGGCATTTTGCGTTTTAGCCTTTTTCCAGATTTGGAACGTTCAAAATTCACGTTCATTCGACAGGTCCTTGTTTGCTAACTTACCTTATCCCGGCGGAACCAGAATTGACCGTATCAACCCATTTAGCAATCCTACATTACTTGCTGTAATGGTCCTTGCAATTGGTTTGCAAATTTCTGCAGTTGCAATTCCGGTTATGAATAATTTACTCGATACGGTACCTCTATCTGCAAATGAATGGTTGATTGTTATGTGCACAACATTTTCAATTATTATAATTATTGAAATTTATAAAATTCTTGTTGCTTTGGTGAACAAATGGAAAGGAAATATCAGGCCTGATGTCAACATAGAAGCTATAAAATTCTATAAGTAATTTTTTGGGAAATCCTCGAGCTCTAAATGAAGTTTTGACCATTCATCTACCTTTAATTCCAATTTGTCTTTCTTCTCTTTATATTCTTTCTGTTTTTTTTGACTTGATTTAATATCTAAATAAAAATCGGCATTTGAGAATTCATCCTCGAGAGCAAAAATGTCAATCTCTAATTCCATTATTTCTGCTTCACACTTTGTAATTCTTTTATTCAGTTTAGTCATTTCTCTCTGAAGCTTTTTCCGGCCTTCTCTGTAAGTTTTTGACTCGCTTATTTTCTCAGATGCCTCAAATAATTTTACTTCTTTATTACTTATTTCAACTTCCCTCAAAGATTCCAATTTCTGCTTTTCAAGAAATTCATATATATCCCCGGGATAATCAATCAATTTTTTATTCTTAAATAATACTGTCCTGTTTGTCAGTCCGTGAAGAAATTCCCTGTCATGTGAAACAATCACAAGCGTACCTTTGTAATCAATTAATGCCCGTTTCAGTACATCTTTTGAACCCATATCGAGATGATTAGTCGGCTCATCCAGAATGAGAAAATTACTCGGTTGGAGTAATAATTTTGCAATTGCAAGCCTTGATTTTTCTCCTCCCGAAAGAACCTTTACCTTCTTATAAATATCCTCTCCGCTAAATAAAAATGCCCCGAGCAATTGTCTTAACCGGGTTCTAATATCACCTGTTGCCGCTTTATCAATAATATCAAATACCGTCGAATCCTTTTCAAGAAACTCTGTTTGTTGCTGTTCATAAAATCCAATTGAAACATTATACCCAATCTTCAAATTTCCATCATAAGATTCCACACCGGCAAGAATCTTTGAAAAAGTTGTCTTGCCTTCCCCGTTTCTTCCAATAAATGCGACTTTATCTCCTTGCTCAATCGAAATATTTATATCTTTCAATACAATTTTATCACCGAAGCTTTTGCTTAAACCTATTGTCTCCGTGACGAGCCTTCCTGAACGCGTTGCATCGGGAAATTTAAACCTTATTGATGAAATATCTTCTTCATCCATCTCGATTCTTTCTATTTTATCGAGCATCTTTATTTTTGATTGAACCCGGGATGCAAGTGTTGCTTTGTACCTGAAACGCTCGATGTATTTTTCAGTTTCAGCTATTTGTCTTTGTTGGCCTTTGAAAGCATTAAGCTGTTGCCTTCTTTGTTCATCACGGAACTTTACAAATTCAGTATATGATTTATTTAAGTCATAAATTTTTCCGTTTGAAATTTCGATGGTTCTGTTCGTTACGGAATCGAGGAATGTTCTGTCGTGAGAAACAAGCAAAACAGACCCTTTATAATTTCTTAAGAAGGATTCTACCCACATAATTGAATCAATATCCAGATGATTGGTAGGTTCATCGAGAAGTATGCAGTCAGGTTTACTTAGTAAAATTTTTGCAAGTTCAATTCTCATTTGCCAGCCGCCGCTCAATTCACTCACATTTCTTGATAAATCATAGTCATCAAAGCCCAATCCCTTCATTACACTCACAATTTCAGCCTCAATGCTATGCCCGCCAAGAACTACAAATCTTTCATGTAACTCACTTTGCTCACGGACAAGTTTATTGTATGATTCACTGCCAATATCAGTTCTGTTTTCGAGTTGTAATGAGATTTCAATTAATCTCAAATCTATTGAATCAATATCTTCTAAAGATGAATATACTTCATCTTTAACAGTTCTTGTCATCCTGAGCGTAGTGGAAGGATCCTCTTCCTGTGGCAGGTAGCCAATTCGATATTCTTTCGGTTTGATAATTGTACCTTCTTCAGCCTGCTGCAACCCTGCTATGATATTCAGGAGTGTTGTCTTACCCGAACCATTCCTACCAATCAAGCCAATCCTGTCGCCGGGATTAACCGAGAAAGTAATGCCATCAAAAAGATATCTATTTGCAAAATGTATTGATAGGTTTGATACTATTAGCATTTCAATAATTATAAATGTTTTTATATTTCAAACTGAACCACTATGCACTGAAAGTGCATAGGTTTTTTGTAAAATGAAATTTTTATTCTAAAATCATATTTTCTTTTTCATAATTTGATTGGTCTTTATGATGTTCCAAATATTCTTTAACAAGTTTTTCTGTGACATTACCTGTACTCCAGACTCCATATCCTATTGCCCAAAAGTGTCTTCCCCAATATCTTTTTCGCAATTCAGGGTACTCCATCTGAAGCATCCTCGATGTTCTGTCCTTTACTCTTTTGACAAAGTCACTGACGCTCATCGATGGTCTGTATTCGACCAACATATGTACATGGTCTTTACTTACCGCTCCTTTGAGTATTTTAACATCTTCACTATCGCATACTTGTTTTATAAGATCATGACATCGCTTTTGTATATCGCCTGTCAAAATCTTATATCGATACTTCGTTAACCATACTATATGGGCTGTCAGTCTCGATACGGTATGACTCCCATATCTGTATTCGTTGCTCATTCTTCAAACTTACGAAAAATGTGTAGCAACTTAAAGTTTTGCACTGGAAGTGCATAGTTTTTACTAACATTTAGGATAATAAAAGTAAAAGCAAAAAGGAATTTGATTCAGAGCAAAAGATTCTCCGAAATGCTTGCCGAAGCTGTGAAAAGGTATCAGAATAACCTATTATCCACTACCGAAATACTTGATGAATTAATTGATATGTCAAAAGACTTCAGGGAAGCGGCAAGGTGAGGGTGAAAATTAAATAAATATTATGATATTTTGAACCAATTTAAAGAATTTTACGTCTAATTCGGATATTAATGTCTGATATATGATTTTATGCAGTTATCTAAACCAAGAGTAATTATTATTGGAGGCGGCTTTGGCGGATTGACAGCCGCCAAATCTTTAAAGAATGATAATGTTGATATTATTTTAATTGATAAAACAAATCATCATTTGTTTCAACCTTTGTTATATCAGGTTGCAACTGCAGCTCTTTCACCGGGCGATATTGCAATTCCGTTACGCTCTATCTTGAGAAGACAGAAGAACGTTCAGGTTATCATGGATGAAGCTTTAAGAATAGATATAAACTTAAGAACAATATATTTTAGAGACGGTGAACTCCAGTATGATTATTTAATTCTAGCTCCAGGGGCATTACATTCCTATTATGGCCATCAAAACTGGGAAAAATATGCACCCGGAATCAAAAGCCTTAAAGATGCATTATCAATCCGAGAACAAGTGCTTAAATCCTTCGAATATGCAGAAAGACTTTATGGAACACCCGGGGCAAAGAAATATCTCAATTTCGTAATTATTGGAGGCGGGCCAACCGGCATTGAGCTTGCCGGAGCAGTTGCGGAAATAGCACGTAAAACAATGCTTCCCGACTTTCCAATCCTTAAATATGATGATATACAAGTATTTTTGATTGAATCATCCGAAAGACTTCTACCTTCTTTTCCACCCGGCCTATCGGATTATACTTATAAAACTTTAATCAAACTTGGTGTTCAGATTTTGACAAAAACAAGAGTTACAGATATAGATAATGATTATGTTTATTTAACTTCCGGTAAAATAGAAACCAGGAATGCAATTTGGGCGGCAGGAAATGAAGCCTCGCCCTTACTGCAATCACTTGGTTTGCCACTCGATAAATCAGGCAGGGTTATTGTAAATAATAATTTATCCATACCAGGCATTGATAATGTATTTGTAATTGGTGATTCTGCACATTTCGAAGATAAAAATGGTAATATTCTCCCCAGCTTAGCACCCGTAGCTATGCAGGAAGCAAGGTTTGTCGCAAAAATGATAGAAAACCGAAAATATCAGAATACTATAAAACCATTCCAATACAAAGACAGGGGAAGCCTTGCTACAATAGGTAAAGCCAAGGCAATTGCATTATTTGGTAAAATTAAATTCTCTGGTTTCTTAGCATGGCTAATTTGGTCTTTCCTACATATCTTGTTTATCATTAATTTCAGAAACAGGTTCAGGGTTATGTTCGAGTGGCTGTGGTATTATATCACTAACCAACCGGGTGCCCGATTAATCGTATATAATAAAAACGATAAAGACGAATTATCTTAAAACTCACCAAAAACCTCGATTTTAGACTCATATACCATCAATTTCATAAATATTTAAAATAATATTTGTTAGTTAACGTTAACTAACTTAATCTTGTTTATAAAAAATTATAGTATTATGAAAAGATTATCAACAGAATTAAGGCAGGAACAGATAATTGATGAGGCAATCGCCCTTATCCATAATAATGGTTACTCTGCCCTTTCAATTCGGGAACTGGCTAATAAGGTAGGCATTTCCGAAGCGGCAATCTATCGGCATTTTAAAAGTAAAGATGAAATTATTAATGGTATTTTCAGAAGAATAAAATCTCTTAGTAAAGATTTATTTATTACTCTTAACACTATTGAATTGGCTGATAAAAAATTAAAAGCCTTCATTCTTTTTCATATGGACTTATTTACTCAAAATCCGGAACTCGTCTCGATTCTAATGGCTGAAGAAATATTTGAACATAATTCTTCGCTTTCCGAAGAACTGAAATTGACAATCAGGGAGAGACAAACAACTTTAATAAATATAATCGAAGAGGGAATTAAGAGGCAAATATTTATACATGTTGACAGCGATACTTTGGCGGCTATGATTCAGGGTTTTATCCGATTGACCATCTTGAAATGGAAACGCTCAAAACACAAATTCTCTCTAATCGAAACCGGAGAAAAATTCTTTAAAACTTTACAAATTCTTTTGAATAATAAAAAAACATAATTATCAATTTTAATATTATAATGGAGATTTAAAATGTCAGCAACAGATATATTAAGACACGAACATCAGGTTGTAATGCTCGCTCTCACAGGAGCCGAAAAATTACTTAATGATATAACATCAAACGGAACGGTTGATATCGGAAGAATCAGGAAATTCATAGATTTTTCGAAGCATTTCACAGATGGATGCCATCATATCAAAGAAGAAAAGCTGCTTTTCCCAAAACTTGTTGAAAATGGCTTCGATGGCGACTCTGGCCCCATTGGTGTTATGCTTTACGAACACCAGGAAGGAAGAAAATTCATCCGGTATATGTCAGAAATTATATCGGATAATGACGAACTTGATAAATCCGAATCAGAGAAATTAGCATCAAATCTTAGAAGCTATATTACCCTTTTAAGAAATCATATTTATAAAGAAAATGAAATTCTTTTCAATATGGCAGATAATGTATTGCGGCCTGAGGTTCAGGAAAGCCTTGTTCTTGATTTTAATCGCGTTGAAGAAGAAGAAGTTGGGACAGGTGAGCATGAAAGATTTCATCAAATTGCACATGAATTAGCAGGTAGCTAATTAATTATATTATAAATTTTATTTAGGAGTATTAAAATGAAAATGTTATTTAAAATAATCGTATTAATAACTTTTTTTACAACTATTATTTCTGTACAAAATGCTTATTCTCATTGCGACACTAAAAGCGGTCCTGTAATAATATCAGCAAAAGAGGCTTTAAAAACAGGAAATATTAACCTTGTTCTAATCTGGGTCAAACCGGAAGCTGAAGAAATTATTAAAAAAGCATTTCAGCAAACAATTGATGTCAGGAAAACAAATCCTAAAGCTCAGGAATTAGCTGATAATTATTTCTTTGAAACACTTGTCAGAATCCATCGCCAGGGTGAAGGGGCACCTTACACAGGTATCAAGGAAGATGCTGAAGTTGAGCCGCCCATTCAGGCTTCTGACAAGGCACTCGAATCAGGAACCGGCACCGAAGTACTAAATATGTTAAACGAGCATATACAAAAAGGTGTTTCGGAAAAATTTAAGGAAATGCTCAATGCAAAATCTTATGATGAGAATAATGTCGAAGCTGGCAGAGAGTTTGTAGAAAAATATGTTGTGTTTATGCACTATGTAGAAGGAATTTATAATGCTGCCAATAAAATGCCTGCTCATGGTGCTTCACCTGCTGAAAAACATGAACATGGAACAACAGAACATCGAACCGAAGTAATACCGGAAAAGTCCCATGCTATTTCAGGACATGACACAACTGGTCACTTGTTGATTATTGTAGGAACACTATTAATTATCGCAGTTCAAATAATAACATCAAGAAAAAAGAAAAGTATAAGTTAAAAAAAGGGAGTGTTTCCCATCACTCCCTTAAATTTATATCAACAACGTACACCCGAAGGGACTCGAACCCCTAACCCTCTGATCCGAAGTCAGTGATAAACAAAATCAGAAAAGTTAGTATTCATGCTAAGTTTCAGATATAGTAATTTATTACCGATTCTATTTAAAGATGATTTTATAACTCTTTTACCTTAGTTTTCACAATAATTCGTAGCCAAATCGTAACGGATTATTTTTTTATTTCTAGATATTCTTTTATTTCCTTAATATATTTTTTAGAATCTTTTATAAAATATTTCATGTAATTATCATTGGACTTTTTATATTTATCTGCGTTTATAAATGCTTCAAAATGCTCCAAAGCTGCTGGTATATTTTTTAACTTTTTATAATATAGAAACCCGAGTATAAAATGAATGTATTTATATTTTGGATTTTTTTTCAATATTAATTCGTCATTAATAATACAACTTTGTACAAATTCCTTTTCACCTGAATATTTTGAACCTGACAATTTACTATATATATTATAAGCAGCTTGAAAATTTCCATTTGACATTAATAAGAATCCTCTATTGTATAACCAGTAATTGTTATCACTGGTTTTTAGTATTTCATTAAATTTTAATGCTTCGTTAGTATTCTTTAAATAAAATTCTATAGCCACCCTTTGATTAATAATATAATTATTATTTGGCATCAAAATTAAATTTTCTTCGTTTATAGATTTAGCATCAGAATATTTATCATTAGTAATTTTTTCGTAAGCAAGTTCTAATAGAGATTCAGATAATGTTTCAATAATTTTTTTATTTAATTCATTAGTATTTTCACTTTGTTTAAAATTTCTATTAAGAAACTCTTTAGCAATTTTAAGAAGGTCTCTCGACAATTCATATTCACTAGAAATTAATGTCGCAATTCCAATTATATATAACAATCCAAATAAATTAATAATTGAATAAGCTTCAAATCCTTGTTCCTCTGTTTTTTCTTTTACTTCAAATTTTCGAACGAGTATTTTATTAAATTCTTCAGATAGTCTTTTCTTAATATCCAAGGGTGTTGGTTTATGACAAACAAGACCATCAATAGTTTGTAGAATATATGTTGGTTCTTCGTTAGAATTTCTAAATCTGAGATTACCCCATATAAAATATGAACCATTAATCTTACTATTTAATTTAAAGAATTTTTTTATTTCCTTATATTTTAATATTTGATTAATATTATGTTCGTTTAATTCTCTTAATTTTTTTGAGTAATCTTTTAATATTGTAGTTAATTTATCTTTTTGGTAGTCATTTAAAATGTGAATTTTAATTTTACTTGATATAGGGTATCTTGAAATAATTGTATCCATTCTATTTAAAATATCATTATTTAATCTATTATCTAGTTTGTTTTTATTTTCTTTCTCATTTTTGTCAGAACAAATAATAAAATAAATTCCTTTTTGGTCCTTTTTTGTTTTAGGGAAAAGGTTTTGATAAACTAACCAAATTGTGAACCACGTTAGTAATAATACAATAGATATAATTGACCCTAATAGTAATTCACATTTTGCTGAAATCAATATTGGAATTGTGATTATTAATACTGTTAAACAACCAAAGAATAAGCCCCATTTTGTGTAAAAATGTTCTTTAGTTAATTCTGCGAGGTCTATACTCATTCTTATCCTTTAGAATGCTTTTTATTATAATAATAAAAATTTTTATTAATCAAAATTATTAAATTATTTTAATATACAAACAACAAACATTCCACAACACATTTTGATTTGTGTGGACAAATTACCAAAACTTAAAAATTATTTTTTTCTAAAATAAAAAATATAAAATACACCTCTGTTTTTTTGAAGACTCTTTTAATGTTCCGCAAATCCCACCCAGCGCTTATTTATAGGACTTTTTCAAAAAAGGCTATCAATTATTATCTGATGATATGTAATAAAAAAAAAGCTAGAATTCTTCATCCTAACCTTTTTTGTTGCTGAATTGAAAATGTCATTATTACCTCCAATTCTCAATTTTCATAAAATTTTACACCACAAATTTAAAATATTTTCATAAAGACTTTTAGCATTCATTTTTTATTAGTAATTCATTTTGCCATAAACCAAATGAATGAGCAGCCATCCCATATTGGCAAATAATATTTTTTTTATTTTTTATTATATTCCAAGGTGTTTGTTTGCAAGTATAATCATCATCAATTTCTTTCCTCTTATGACAATTATCATATAATGGACATATTGCTTTTTCAGTAATCTGGGTCAAATTCTCAGAGCACAAAAGATCATAGAGTAATCTATGAGACCAAATTGTTGTTGCTGCCTCAAATGATTTAATAAATTCTTTATCTCCATCTTCCGATTCCGAATCAATATTACGAAATAAAACTCCTTTCTTTAAATAGACAGGTGAAGGGAAACATTTATAAAGAAGATGAAATCTTTCCCAGCAAGTACAGAATCCAAGTGAAAAGAGTGTTTTTGCATTTATAAATTCATTAAGATTTTTTAAAATATTTGCTGTTTCTATTTGTTCTAAATACCACTCCAATGCTGCAGCAAGATATTTCCTATTTTTATCTTTAGACCAAATTTTTAAATCAACTATGATATTATCTAAAGCTTCATTTTTTGAATAAGAACAATTTTTTCTGCAATCTTCAACAAGTTTAATAAAATCGGTTTTATTATCACCAAAATAACTAATTTTCTGTCCTTGAATTATTTCTAGAACGTTTAAAAAAATAGTTGGGGCTTGCACCGTATCTAAACATAAATCTATTAAAATGAATTTAGATTCTAAATCAATTTCTATATTATATTTTTCAAATAGAAATTCCCCAAATTTATATGGGAAAGAGGGCAATTTATCCGAAGGTTTAGAAAATTCAGTACCATATAACATTAATTCAGCCATTTGTTGTGCATAAAATGCCTGTATTTCCTGAAGAACAATTAATCCAAAATGAACCTTCTTCCCATCACATCCTATCAAATTAAAATGATTTGAAGCTAAGATCTGTTTTTTCCCATCCAAATCAACTTCTTTTTTTATATTCTCACGGTTAAAAGAATCATAAATAGAATAATCAATTTCACAGACATTGTTTGAATCACCACAATACAAATTATAATATTTTCTAAATTTATTAATTGATTCTCTATATTTATCTCTATCAAGGGGAATAGATATCAATTTACCTTCCCCAGTTGAAAATATTTGTGTCAGGTTTACAATGTCTGCCATTAATAAATAAAATCCAAAAATTGAAGAAATAGTTGTAATATCTTGAATATAATGACAATATTCATGAATAAAAGCTGGAATGTCTTTTTTAGCAAAAAATCCATCAACAATTTCAAGGTTTGTTATGTCTGTTATAAATGTACTCTGATGATATTCTGTAAAATTTTTAGTGTTTTTTTTCATATTCTTTTTTTATAGTCATGATGTCAACAAATTAATCAATTTTATTAATTTTCTCTTTTTAAAAAACTTTGTAAAAATACGAGCAATAATATATATTATTAATGCTCTAATAAAAAAATACTGCCCATATTAAGGAGTTGATCGTGCCAATTCGTGTAAATTATTAAAAATTAATTTGTTTCTCATTTTTCTGAAATTTATTTTTGTAAACAGTAATTTTATTTTATTTTTTTAATTTCATCATTTCATCTAAGGTATTATTTATGGCAACCAATTTTGATACAATGAAAAATCTTCATAATGACGAAATTCTTATTGGTGTTAGATATGGATTAAACAATTTTTTTGATTTATATAACAGTGCATGGCTTTTGCAAAAAGATAATAAATTTGGTATTGCAAATTCAATACTAATATTATCTATTGAAGAACTTATAAAAACATATACTCTAATGCTTATGTTAATATCAAATATTGATGATAGAGAGCAATATAAACGTGTTTTTAAATCCAGTAATTTACACAAAAGTAGAAGTTGGGTTGCTAAATATATAAAAAAGGTTTTTAAACAAGATAGTATGAGAAAAATATTTGAAACAGAGGTTTATACTCCTAGTGAGGCATATAAAATTATTGAGAAGGAAATAAAACCTGATGATATTGAAGAAATTGTTTCAAAAAAGTTTCCTGCTAAATGGTTTGATAACGCATATAAAACAAAAAATGAAGGTATATATGTAGAATATGATGATAAATGGTATTTCCCGCAATATATACAAGAAAAAGATTTTCTTGAATCAATAGAAGAAACTAAATTTATTGTATTTTTATTAGCTGGAAGTTTAAACCATTTATTATCCATTTCTCCTTCAGAATTTAGTGATTTTATATACAATATGAAACAAATTATTTACAAATAACTTTATGCCGGGTTTTGGAATCGCAACTGTCAGTTTTAATTCAAAATTGAAAAAGCTCTTTACTTTTAGTATTAAAAGACAAAATTAGTACTCCCTCTGTTTTCACAATTATTCGTAGCCAAATCGTAGCCAATTTTCTTCATTTTTTATATTTTCTTTTGTACTTTAAGTAATCTGAACTGATAAAATAGTTTGAGAATTAGGAGAATTCTTTTATTTGGAAACTGCTGATTGTAAAGCGGGCAGTAATATATTTAGAGGAAAAGGATAAATTTCTATATTTTGCAAATAATTATTTAACTTGGTGTTTTTAACATCTTAGGATTTACAACTAAATATGAATTAAGATAGAATTTACTATTATTTAATAAATAATAAACATGTACATTAAAAAGTTATAGTCATTTGTTAAGTTTTTCCCTTTTAGCTCATAATTGCTAATAACTTGAATCAAACATTCTTTGTTTATTACATAATCAAAGTATAAAAAATGTCCTTTTCAAAGAATTTTTTTCCTTTCATTTTATAAAATCACAACCCAAATTTTGTGTATCAACTAGAACAAAGATTTATGATTTGTAAATCATATTTAGATATATATTTAATTTTTAACACACATACGAATAAGATAGTAAACATTTTTTTATTTCTTGTAAAAATTATAATTTAATATATTAGTATAATTTATGTATTAAGTAAACGTAAAACTGATAAAATTAACAGATGATTAAAATGAATCAAATAAAAAAAAAGATTATCTCTTGGAAACAACTTTCTAAAATTGTTATTGAAATTTCTGATGATATTATTAAAACTTGTTACAAACCTGATTTTATTGTTGCAATACAAAGAGGGGGGCTAATACCAGCCTGATCTGTACCCAAAAATACGGACACAAAGTTAAGATAGTCTATTCATAAATTCAAATTGCTCTGGAGACAAATAATTCAAAGTGGAGTGTCTCCGCCTGCGATTGTAAAAGCTTTCTATATAATCAAATAAACTAAGTTCAGCCTCCTTTCTTGATTGATATTGCTCAAAATAAACCAGTTCAGTCTTAAGCGTATGAAAGAACGATTCCGCAATCGCATTATCATAACAGTTCCCGCTGCTGCTCATGCTTTGCCTGATACCATTTGCTGAGAGTAGATTTTGTACTTCATAGCTTGCATATTGACTCCCTCTGTCTGAGTGGAAAATCAAACCACTATCAGGCTTCCTTTGCTTTATTGCTTTTTCAATGGACGATACCACAAAATCCTTAGTTAGCCTCGTGGAAAGCTCCCAGGCAACTATCATGCGTGAGTATACGTCAAGTATCGAAGAAAGATAAAGCCAGCCTTCACGTGTCCATATGTAAGTTATATCAGCTACCCATACTTTGTTCGGCTCGTCTGTTTTAGGAGCCTCTTTCAACAGGTTACGAGCTATCGGAAGCTTGTGCTTTGAGTTCGTAGTCACTTTATACCTGCGTTTTGTTTTTGCTTTTATACCGTTCTCACTCATTATCATTGCTACTTTATTTTTGCTGATTCTTATTCCTTCTGCCCTTAGTTCTTTTGTTATTCTACGGCTGCCATACGTCCTTCGGCTTTTTTCATGCACCTCTTTTATCTTCACCAATAAGTACGTTGTTTGTGCATTCTTCCTTATTTCCCGTTCATGTACCCAGCTATAATATCCACTCCGGCTTATCTCTAATACTTCACATATCCTCTTTACTGCCCATCGCTTCCTGTATGCCCACACAAATTCATATTTTAACCAGGCTCGTTCATAAAAAACTTTGCGGCTTTTTTTAAAATATCCCGCTCCTCCGTCAGTCTGGCTATTTCTTTCTTTAGTGCCTTTAACTCTGCTTCGTGTGGCCCCATCTTACCATTACCCGGAAACGCTCCTTCTTCTTTTTCTTTTATTGTTCTCTTCCAGTTATGCAGCATCTGTTCGCTTATTCCTAATTCTCTGGCTACTTCGCTTAACCTGCGTCCCTGCTCTGTTACCATCATCACTGCACTGGTTTTAAACTCATTGCTATAAACTTTTCTTTTTCTCTGTGTACCCATGTTTTTCCCTTTCTAATTTTTAACACTCAGATATTCAATTTCCATGCCTTATCTTCGTGTCCGTTTTTTAGGTACACTTCAGCCACACTATTATCGCATCTTTTAAATGTTAGAGATATTTATACAATATCAGCAGTAAGAACCATTAATAATTCTATTAATTCAGAAAAACAATTCCCAATAATAAATATAAATTTTAACATTTCATTGATGGACCAAAAAAAAATTCTTTTAGTCGATGATATTGTCGGAAGCGGAGAAACTATTAAACAATGTAAACAGGTTTTATTAAATGCTAATGTATTTGAAATCAAAGAATCGGTTTGTTTTGTAAATATCTATAATTGGTATAAAAACAACCTTAATTTATCTCCAAATGATTATTTTTCTTACATTGGATCTATAACGAATAATTGGATAATTTTTCCTTGGGAATTATGAAGTACAGCACAGAACAAATGGATAACTATTACATAAATTTAAGTAAAGGAATTGTAAAAACGTCTGGTATAATGAATTATATTCAGCATCTATTAATAGCTCAGAGTTGTTTAAATAGTGAAAATGTCTTGGAAGTATGTTGCGGGCGTTCATTAATTTTTCCATTACTTCAAAGATATAGCAAAATTAATAGCTATTTAGGAGTTGATATTTCAAAGGCAAATCTTGAAGAGGCAAAAACATTAATAACAAGTTATGACATAATTGATTATTCATTTAAATATCAATTCTTACAAGGAGATATTACTCAATTATCAACTTTTATACACGAGGAATTTGATATTATAATTTATACATCTTCATTAGAGCATATGAGTAAAACAGATGGTATTACATCAATTATTGAAATTAATAAGATCCTGAAAAAAGGAGGGATACTATATCTTTCTACGCCTTGTTCAGAAAACAATATTATTCAATATAAATATCATATATATGAGTGGTCTTATAATGATATAAAAAAATTATTAAATCAAAATAATTTTATTTTAATTGATGAAATTGGATTATTACCTAGTGATAATTTTAATTTTCCTGAAATTTATAATAAAAAATTTGGTGTTGGTTGTGAATTATGGTTATCAGATTTGAAAAATAAGATGCCACAAGAATTTATTACACCAATACTGTCTGCATCGGTGCCTGAATTTTCAAAAGAAGTTTTATTTATTTGCAAAAGACTCTGAATATGAAGATAAAACCAATTATTAGTTTTGAAGGTATAAGTGGTTCAGGTAAAACATACTTCATAAATAAACTTAAAACTGATGAACAGTTTTTAGATACAGTATTCATTAAAGAACTTTCTGAAAGGGACAATAATTCTTTTGAAAACAAAATTATTAATATCTTAAAATCCAAAAGTAATTTATTCTTTTCAAAAGGGAATCCATACACAGAAACCTTATTATTACTTGCTATCAAAACTTATGATTATGAAAATTTAAAAAATAACAAAGGATTAAAATATAAATTCATTTTTGAAGATAGAAGTATTGATACAATAGCAATATATCAATCAATATTATTAAACAAAGATAGAAATAAAAGACTGCAAACGTCTATTGATTTATTGAATTTTGCTAGTTTATTTCGTCCAGTCCCTACCTATTCTTTTCTTTTAATAGATGATTTTCAAATTTGTATTAAACGAGCTGAAAATAGAAATAATAAAATTTTTAATTCTAATGAAATTGATATATTGCAAAGTGCATATAATTTGTATCTTGAATATGTGGAATATTTTAAAAATAGGTTTATAATTTTAGATAGAAGGATATTTGATGAAAATGAAATCATTACTAAAATTTTGAATTTTAAATGTAGTACCTTAATATGAGAAAATCGATTACAATATTGTGGTCTTTAAGTTCAAAATGTAACATGGATTGTCTTTATTGTTATTATTCAAATGAGATAATATCTAAAAAATCAAAATGGATTTTAAGGCATAACAATACTGATGACTTAAAATTTGATGAAATTGTATTGTTTGTAAAAACCATACCTCAAAATACTATTAAACGTATTTTTATTACTGGTGGTGAACCTTTATTTTGGAAGTATATTTTTAATTTTATTGAATTATTGAAAACTATTAATTGTGAAATTGTATTATGTACAAATGGTATTTTGTTGGATGACGTTACTATTTTTGATAAAATTATTAATTCAAATATTTCTGCAATTTCAATTTCAATGGATTCTCTTGATGAAAGTTATAATAATAAATATCGTAGATGTAATTTAAAAAATAGCACATCAACAATTTTAGATTCCATTATTAAAATGAAAAAAATACGAGAATCCCGAAATTCAAATTTAAAAATTGGTATATATTCAGTAATAAGTAAGTTAAACTTAAATAAATTAAAATTTACATTTGATTATTTTAATAATAAAGTTGATTATTTCATTTTTCAACCTATTTATCTTGATAAAAAAAATAAATATTATAACGAGTTAAATTTGGAAGTATCTGATATAGTTAAACTTAATAGGGTTATTGATTCTCTTTATCGTTATAATACATCAACTATATTACCAAGAAGAGAATACGTTAATTTAATATATCAAGCCATATTAAATAATTTTTCAAATATTAAATGCAAAGCAGGTACAAATTTCATTTTTATTCAACCAAACGGGTTAGTATGGGATTGCCCTTCAGTATATCTTAAACAGCAAAAAATTGATAATCTTAAATCAATCAAAAATAATACATTTTTTAGTATTTTTAGTAACTTAAAATCTAAATGTCATCCATGTGATCTATTTTCAATTAATTGTGTAAATATATTCCAATTATTTGTTTTTGATGATATATTAAAATAAGAGTTTATGAAACATATAATTAATACAGATTTATTAAATAAAAAAATTTCTCAGTTTCTTAACGCAGAGGATTATTATTTATCAACAAAAAATAATGATATTTTTGAGCAAAATTTACAAAGATTTTTTGGGGTACAAAATGCAATTTCAGTATCAAGCGGTACAGCTGCTTTACATTGTTCTTTAATTGCTTGTAATATTAAAGAAGGTGATGAAATATTAGTGCCCGCTATTTCCGTCCCAATGTCAATATCCCCAATTCTATATTTAAAAGCTAAACCTATATTTGTTGATAGTAATCTTGAAAATATTGATTTTGATTATGAGGATTTAGAAAATAAGATTACAATTAAAACAAAAGGGATTTTAGCGGTATATATGTGGGGTTGTAGTTATAATATTGATAAATTATTAGCTATCTGTAAAAGAAACAACCTTTTTTTAATAGAAGACACCTGCCAATCTTTTGGCTCTAGATGGAAAAAAAAGTATTTAGGTACAATTGGTGACTTAGGATGTTTTAGCCTAAAAGATGGAAAAATTATTTCATCAGGAGAAGGTGGTTTTATATTAACAAATAATTTTGAATTAGCATCAAAATGCAAAAATTTACGTTCACATTTTTCAACATCTAATTATACGCAAATAGGATATAATTATCGTTTATCCGAAATACAGGCACTAATTGCTAATTTTCAATTAACTTATATTTCAAAAATATTAAAATATCGCAAGAAACAAGCGAATTATCTTATCAACCATATATCTAAATTTGATAATATTTCCCCTTACAAATATTACAAGGAAGAAACATCAAATTTATTTTCACCTTTGTTTTTTTTGAATAATCAAAATTTTGATTTTTTTTCCCACCTCTCTGATATTGGAATTTTAAATAGTGTGGGTAGTTTCAATTTTTGTCCTGTTTACAGAAGAAAAATGATTTCAGAATTATATCCTAATATTTTTTGTAAAAATTCAGAAAAATTTGTATCGAAATTATTATCTTTAATATTACTACCAAATTATTCATTTAAAGACTTAGATTTAATTATTAATAAGATTTCAAATTTAATTTAATATTTTTTATGATCTCAATGGAATATATGCAATTAAAAGTCGAGGAAGGAACATTTGTTGTTGTTGACTTTGAAACAGCAACACCTTCAGGTCGTTCACCAGAACCGATGGAACTTGCAGCAATGTGTGTTAAACCCAATTTGATAATTGATTCAAAATATACTTTTAACCGTTTAATGAGATTACCACCAGGTGTATATTTGACTTCCTTCGATATACAACAAACAGGTATTTCTCAAAATGATTTGAATGCTGCTGCTAGTCAAGAAAGTGTATTTTTAAAATTTTCAGATTATTTACCAAAAGGTAACTTTTTGTTTGTAGCGCAAAATGCTAATTATGAAAGTAATATATTTAATCGTTTCTCTAAATTGAATTATCTATTTGCTAGTTCAATATTCATCGATACTATCAAAATAGCAAAATACCTTTTTCCTCATTTAAAAGATTATAAATTAGATACCCTATCAGAACAATTTTCAATCCCAATACATTACAACAGGCACAGAGCTTTACCTGATGTAGAAATGACTATTAAATTGTTTGTAGAATTATTAAAAAAGGGAGTTAAAGAAAGAAAATTTACTACTATTTCTGATTTAAACATAATAGCATCGATTAAACGTAATACAATTATTGATCAACCTAGTTTATTCTGACCAAAAACTGATTTCTATTTTTTTTAATATTTTAACTCTATAAATGAAATATTTTCTGAATATCAACCTTATTGTTAACTTAATCTATTTGTCAATTCCCCTTTTTCTATAAAAAGCCGATTTATAATAGTGTGCATATCATTGCCCCGTTTGGCTAAGGCGGAAAAACCGCACTTGCCAAACAGGACAGCATTCTCCTTTTACTCCACTACTATAATTACCGTTTCGCAAAAAAGAGAATGCTGTCCTGCGGACAAGATATGCACCCATAGTCGTATAGTTAATAAAATAGTATAATAGATAATCTTAGAATAATTGTATGGATAAACCTAAGCTCATTCTTAATCAAATGCTTGACCTCGGAGGCATAGCTACCAAAAATAACTTCTTTTCACCGGAGGCCAAAACCATCTTGGGAGCCTTGGTTCATACCAGAAAAGCCTTTAATGAGTTGGAAAATCAAAAACTAATCAAGCCAATAAATACCATTACCAAAGTCCGCAATCTTTGCCAGGAGCAATTTTTCTCTATTTCCAGACTCGGCTCGCAGTTTGTGGGTCGGACTAAAGAGTATAAGTGGAAAGGCGCAACTAAAAGCCCTTATAACATAATGCACGAGAGCATGATTCGGGATATTGCTTTGGGTTTCTTACGGTTTTATCATCAATTCATTTTTGAAATTCAATACCACCAAAGTTTCACTAACCTAAGACCGGATTTATTTATCAAAATGACGCACAAAAGCACAATGAAGCAGTATATCTTTTTAGTTGAAGTGGAGAGAAAAAAAACTGTTGATAGAGTGATCAACGAAAAACTACAAAAGTATGAGAATGTTTTAAAAGATTTTAACTTTAAAAGATATAACCTCAACGCTCCGGTTAAAGTTTTAGTGGTTTATGCCAATTTAGACTTTAATTGTTTTTGGCGTCCACAAGAATACTTCAATCAGGAAGTCAGAGTTGAGATTGAAAAACTTCATAAACAATTACAATATTTATCTTCCTTGGTCAGATATCTGCCTGAAAATCGCTATCGTTTTTTGAGTTTTTACAATTTTTACCGCTTGCATGAACCAATATGGTTAACACCATCAGGCAGGCATGTTGGGTTGTTGGATAATTAGATTTATATTTTTGGGGATTTTATTCTTTTTTTTTTCTTTAGAAGATAATTCCCACTTGACAAGAAAATAATTTAAGCTACAATTCTTATAGTGGTTCTTTGTGTTTTGGGAAAAATTAGGCTTGCGAGAATTTCAGGACAAATTCCAATAATACCCGACCGTACTATTGGTAGTCAAGATGATAGTATTATGCCCACCCTCTTGGGAAATTGTTTCAGAGGATCTTGACTCGCTGAAATTTATACTTAATTTTTTCCTCCAATTACAACACCCCATTTTCTATTGAAAATGGGGTTTTTTTTCTTTTTCCAGATTTTTCTTGCAGTTTTTTCGGAGACATAAACAATTTTGGCGTAATTGATACATTATATTAGAATTTAATCCTTTTTTATTTTCAGGTAACTTGTTTATTAATAGTTATTGATTGCTAAGTTTCTCATACTTCAACCTAATGAACTACCCCGTAGCCAGCTACGAGGTATCAATTAATTTCCTTAATTGTTATCGAAGCAAGCTTCGAGGAATTAAACCCACAATTGTGGGATTAAAAGAACCGATTATGTTAAAACTGGTCTGTAATAATATTCAATAAATAAGAGTGTTCAAATTTGATAATATCTTTTTTACTTCTTTTTTTGCTTGCTTATTCTATCTGATTCTCTTTTTTCAATTTCTTTTAATATCTTTTTTATTTCCGTTTCTACATTGGCCTGCTCTTCATCTGTATAATGGATAATTTTATTAAGATTATTATAGTTTATCTTTGTTTTAATAATTTTATCTTTAATTAAATGATAGTTGTATAGCAATTTAGTGTCCTTCGCAATTTTAATATCTGTTATATTATAATCTTTTTCAATAAAGAACGGGTCCCCAAAATTTCCTCGTTTTCCATAGATTATTATAGAAATTGATCCTTTTTTGTTTAAAGGATCATTGTTAGTTAGGGCTTTCAGTAATGTGCTTGGAAAATCCTCCAATTTAAATGAGAATCTAAAAGTCTTATCAATAAAACTAACTTCTTGCAAAAGATTTGTTTCTCCATTTCGTGTTATTAATTCCCCATTATTTTTAAAATAAAAATATATTAACTGACATCTAACATCATAAATTTTTACTTTTTCTTTGTTCCCCACTTTGACGGATAAAGTTAATACATCACTACTTCCTTCGCTTGTTCTTTTTCTAACAATTAGATTATTAGGGAAAATTATTTTTGTAGGTCTATTGAGAATATAATAAAAAATAATGCCAGATATCACCGGCATTATTAAACTTGAAATTAGATAATGAAGAGAGATTGCAAACCACATTTGCTGTATTGGTTTTCCATCATTATAACCTATTGTTGACCAAGTCATGACAGCAAAAAATATCTGTTCAAAAATATTAGAGCAAATTTTGTCATTATTTAAAGCAATTTGATTATAGATTAATCCGAAAACTAAATTGATTCCAATAAAGATAAATACAAATATTAATATTGTAATTATTAGCTTTTTATGAAAAATATTTTTTATCATTTTACCTCAATAGATATTAGTGCCTTATCATCAGATTTTAATTTATTTACTTTGTCAATTTCGTTTGCTTTGTTTGCCAATGATTTAATGTTTATTGGTTCCTTCCAAATTGTCTGATTGTTATTCAATAAATTATCAAATCCATCAGAGTATAACAAAATGTTATCATTTTGTTTTAATTTGATATGCCCGAATTGTAAAAATTCTAATGCCCCCTTTTGTCCATTAAATACTCCATATCCGAAAGGGTGTTTTTTATTATTACAAATAATATTTCTAATTTCATAAGTAGTAAAGTTATTTTTATTCTTATTAATTAATTCTGTTTGTGAATGTGTAAATAATTTAGATTTTTTGGTTCTGATAATTCGACCTGAACAATCTCCTAGGTACATGTAATAAAAAGTGTCATTTTTTATAAAAGAAATAATACCCACTGTTCCTGGCAAAAAATCAAAATTATGCTTTAAATTGTATTCTCCAATCTTTTCATTGGCATACTTTATGGACATAAATAAAGCTTGTTTAGGAAGATACCTGTTTTTAAAGATTTTTAACATTTTATGGACTGATAAGCCAAATTTTTTTGTTACAATTTTAGACGGGCTTGGAATGGAATATTTACCATTGTTTCTGGATCTGGTAACTCCATCTAGCACTATATATATGTTATGTGTTTTATCATTAATAATATAATCTTCCAATGGTTTAGATTTATCATTATTTTTTATTATAATATCTTTTGATTTAATTGTTATCCTGTTCATAAATTTCTAGTTTAATTATTTAAAATTATTAAATAAAATTTAATTATTTATCAATTTAAATTTAACAAATTTTCTAAAATATTTACATTTTTTGTTTGTTTATTTTTTACCTAATTATACCATTATTTTTATTTTTTTCAAATTTATCAACCTCATTTTTTTTGAAAATGGAGGTTCCTATTAAGAAATTTCGATGTTTTTTCTTTTCCTGATATGTGGTATAATTTTCCTCAAATTATTTTTTTTCTTTTTTGAAGGGTAAAAATAGCACCTTAACAATTTAATAACCGGTCTTATTTGCTTCCTCTCCCATTGTAGCAAGGGAACCCACCTTGCCTGTCAAGGCGATGGATAAGTCTCTCGACTTACCCATCGCCTTGACAGGCAGGTAACCCCCTTGCTGTGGGTTATTCGGAAGCAAATAAGACTGCTTTGTTTCCCATTACAATAAATAGCAGTCCAGAGGAAAACTATATGAAAGACATCATTAAAGAACTGGAGAAAATCCAGGCAATGGGTTATGACGCCCACCGGATTTTTAGCGACTGGCTGGATTTAATGCTTTATTCCTTCTTAGGGGATGAAGAATTCTATCTTACTGTGGCTAAGAGATACCGCAATAGCGCCGAAACCGGCCAGCGGGAAATTGATTACTTCAAAAATGCCTGCCAGCTATTAATGGCTAAAATGAAGAAGAGCAATGATGAACTCTTAGGGGAAATCTACATGAAGTGGAATTTAACCCACAAGAATACCGGGCAGGTTTTTACCCCCAAGCATATTGCCGGATTTATGGCTAAAATGCTGGAACCTTACAAGCGGGAAGTTATTTCCGATCCCTGTTGCGGAGCCGGAGTAATGCTCATTGAAACCTGCAAGTTAATGTCCTATCAGTCTTTAAATCAGGCCCTTTTTATCGGGCAGGACATCAATCACACCTGCGTGAAAATGTGTGCTTTAAACCTGCTGTTCTTTAATCTCAACGGTTACGCCATTTTAGGGGACAGCTTGAACTTTGAGTATCTGAAAGTGTATCAGACCAGCCGCAGTTGTTTAGGAGGCTCTATCAGGGTATTAACAGACGAGGAAGCAGAGGTAATCAAGCCTAAGGTGCTGATGAGGGCCAAATTGGAAATCAGCGATCAGATAACATTATTTTAATCATTAAGAGGATTTTATATGACAGACAAAATTACTACAGTTTTAAGTTCCATTTTGGAGCAGTTTAAAACAGGAGACATTCCCCAAGCCATAGCCATAACCCGTTATCCCATTCCCAATATTCCCAGTTCAAAGTGGTCAATGTTCAATCAACTGGTGATGCTTTTTTCCGGGACGGCCGATGCCAGAGGTTTTAGGCAATGGCAGACAGTCAGCCGGAAAGTCAAAAAAGGCAGCCAGGCCCTGCATATTTTAGTGCCGATGATTAAAACCCGGGTAGATGACAATGGCGATGACCAGATATTCTTAGCCGGTTTCATGACCAGTCCGGTGTTTCGTATGGAGGATACCGAAGGCGAGCCTTTGGCTTATGAAAAGATCAAGCTACCCCAATTACCTTTAATGGAGAAAGCCCAAGCCTGGGGAATTTCTGTCAAAGCGGTTAGCGGCAGCTGGGAATACAATGGCTATTATGTGCCTCAGAAAAAGGAAATCTGCTTAGCCACGCCGGAAGAAAGAACCTTCTTTCACGAACTGGCTCATGCCGCCCATGAAAAGGTTTTGGGCTCTATACAAGCCGGACAGCATCCGGCACAGGAGATTGTTGCCGAGTTATCAGCCCAAGCCTTATGCCGGATAGTCGGCAAGACAACGGATAGTCAAGCCGGGAATAGTTACCGCTATATTGAGACCTATTCAGCTAAAATAGGTTGTACGCCATATATAGCTTGCGTGAAATTATTAAGCGAAGTGGAGAAGGTTTTAAATTTAATACTGACCGAGGCGACAGTATGAAGAGTTTATTTATTATAATTTTGCTGAAAATTTCTCATTCCTTGCTTGCCTTTTCCAGAAAAATTCCGGACTCAATTTTTAGTCTAAGATTAGGTTTTTCATTAGGAGACCTTTATGTATAGTCCTAAGATAAAACCAGAACTGATACCTAAGCTATATTTAATAGCTAAGGAGCATAAGAAGCCGATGACTAAGTTGGTCAGTAATATTATAGAGGAGTATATAAATAATGGGATACATAACCAGAATTACCAACCGTCTGATAGCTCTCCTTCTTCGAGCCAAAGCCATAAGGGAAGAAATGGCGATTGACGAGCCGGTTAATAAGCTATTGAGCAAAGCTATTGGGAGGAATATAAAAGTTCTTTTTAAAGGCAGGCATTTCAGGATTGTACCTGATTTGTTTGCCTAAGCCTGCCAGCCACCTATGGGATGATTCTTTTAGGTGGCTTTTTTTATTTCCTTTTTAAAAGCCCTTATAAGAAGGTTTCTTATTTTAGGTACTTGATTACCTGAATTGAGGTTTTGTTCCTGTATGGCCATTATATGACTTATGGGAACGTTTTAAATCGATACCTGGGGATATTAATATTTTAAGTTTGATTGTTAAAATTTTGTTCCTTTTATTGACTGTTCATTTTCTTTGATATTCGTTATTTATGGTTCCGGTTTGACTTTTTTTAAGGTTATTATTTTTATTTTGTTGTGGATTATGGATTGATGATTTTTTTCTAATCTGCCAATTGTTTTGATTAATGCTCAATGAGCATTTTTTTGATTCCTGGAGGATTGATTTTTCTTCCGAGGGAAGATTTTTTATTGATTTATTCAGGGAATATTTAATAGTTTATTGATATTTTTTGATAGGTGTTTTTATGATTGATATTTAAAGATGTTTCTTGCTTGTTTGGTTTTTGTGATTGATTGATATTTTTATTAGTGGATAATGTTTGTGATGATGTTTTTGATTTTGTTTAATGTTTTTTGTATTTGTTTATGGTTTTTTGTTTATATTTTTTTGGTTTTTTGATGAGGTGATTTTTTAATGATTTATTTGGGAAATATTTTATAGTTTATTGATATTTTTTGATAGGTGTTTTTATGATTGATATTTATTAAGGTTTTTTTAATGTTTTTAATGATTGTTGAGATTGTTCATTTGTATTGATGTTTTATTTGTTGTTATGTTTGATGTCTGTTTTATGATTGTTTGATTTTTGCTTTGTATTTTGAGCTTACGCTAATTGATTGAGAACCCGCTTACCCGCCCTATTGGAAGACATAACACAAATAAAACTTATGTCAAGCCATAAAGGCATTGACATAAGTTTTATTCATGTTTGACTATATTACCATATTCCAGTCTGGAAAAAATCCTTAGTTCATTGATTTATTTGAATTAATTTTTTGGAATCTGGAAAAATTGGCATATTTTTTATTGTCTCAATTTCCATATTTTTTAGGTTTATTTTTCCAGATAATTTAGGAGACAATATGGATTCTATACAAGAAAACATATTTGAGCAGACTTTTAGCCTGTCATTGATTAAAGAGCAATTGAAACCCTTGATTTATCATCAGAACAAAACAGTCAGGAGCTATCAGCAGTTTTTCCGGCTGTATTATTTCATCCGC
This sequence comes from Ignavibacteria bacterium RIFOXYC2_FULL_35_21, assembly GCA_001804705.1. Lineage (GTDB taxonomy): Bacteria > Bacteroidota > Ignavibacteria > Kapaibacteriales > UBA2268 > XYC2-FULL-35-21. Next base: position 36,295 of record MHAY01000060.1, on the reverse strand, counting down.
TTATTAAAATATACCACACAATCTCAATTGCGTTCTTTATCTTTTTCAGGTGTCTCCAAAGTGGCGACAAAAGATATCTTAGATGAATTAGTTAACATTCGTCATATCTCGGCAATCGAGAAAGACAGAAAAATCTATATCGCCAATGAGACGACTGAAAAAATTCTTAAAGCCGTGTCCTTTAACCAAGACAATTATTTTAAGGTTTTTACACCATTACCAAAGGGCACTGATACAGCCAATGAAACAAAGAACAGCGAGGTTTTTATACAGTCCTTGAAACTGCCGAATTATTATTTTCTGTTATTTCCTGATTTTACCTATATCCGTCCCGATGCTTTATTGGTTTTGAAGGAAGGTAAAAAATATAAATTGAAATTTCTGGAAATCGAAACCGAGCAATCGAATTGGGAACAGAGGTTAGACAAGATGAGAAATAATTATCTTAAATTAAAAACAGACATGGCAGTTTTTGAATATTGGAAAAAAATGGCACGGTTTTTATTATTACCAGAACCAAATATATTTGATTTCAAATTTTCCGTTTTGATAATAGGCAGTATAAACAAAAATTGGGGTAAAGGTTTTGAATTCAGAGAGCGATTATATTAGCATCAGGGATATTATTATTGATAATATCAATTATAAACCATTTTTAAATTTAAATTACGAAAAATTTAAAAAAATCGGTGTTGTACTATTACTTTTAATATTTTTAGCAATACTTATCAATGGTTTTATACGTGATTTTACTATACTGGATTTTATCTGTGCCCTTGTTTACGCAGCTCTGATGACGACCCTGGCCGCCTTTAAATTTGATAACAAGAATGACACATTATTAAATCATGTATTTACATGTCCACATTGCCTGAAAAATATTCTAGTGAAAAATATTGATGAAATTAAATGCCCTTATTGCGATGCCGAAGGTCAGACTTTTCATAATGTACTCTTCGGCTGTTCGCATTGTGACGATCCAGTCAGGTTTTTAAATTGTCCGCATTGCCAGGAGGCTATAGATCTTGATGCTCCATATGATGTCCAAGAATTGAAAGAAAAAAGATATGAACCAGAAGAAATTCTCTGCCACAATTGAAAACTATGGTTTTAAACCTGCTTTGGATATCAAACCCCAAAGCAGCGAAGCCATTATTAAGCAAACCCATGATAATACTTTTGAGGATAAAGACGGTTATTATAAGGATAAAGTCATTAACCTCGATGAATTATCTCTGGCTGATTTAACCCGTCAACTTTCCGATTCATTGGAAAAGAGACAGCGTATTTTTCTTTGGTCTAAAAATCGGGAGATTAACAAAATCGAACTTGATGCCGACCGGCAAAGAATGTTAAAGACCAGGATTGAGACCTTGAGAGAAATGGGAGAATCCTTGCAGCTGTTACGAGCCGATGCCATTGTCAGCGAAAAGATGATAGTTTTGCTTTCTGAGATGAAAAAATCAAAGGCTAAAGCTGAACTAAAAAGAATCGTTGCCAGCAGTAAATCGGAATCGAGTTTTTATGAAAGAAAAGTTAAGGAAGATGAATTATTCGGAGAAAAATTTGAAATTGAAAATGAATTGCTTAGAGCAGACGGAGAAACCGAGATTGAACTTAAGAAGTCAAAAATAGAAATGTATAAGCTATTTTTTGAAAAATTAAAGGATAATAGTATTAAAGAGGTTCCGGTTGATGTTTTGCATGAAATAGCTAATTTTTATAACGATGAATCCGGGGATGATATTGAAACCATTGCTCAATATAATAAGGTTTTAAGCGATATTGATAAAAACAAGGCGGAATCTTTTAGAACCTATGCCGAAGGCAAAACCAAATTAGCCGATAGTGAAAGCCGTGAGATTGATAACCAGGCTAAGTTGTATAATTTTAAATTTAACCAAAAAAGTAATGCCTAATGACAAACGATGAATATCGCTATAGCTTTGGAATTTATAAGGAGCTATCAGTTAATCTGCCTGATTTCGAAAGTCTTGGAGACCGTTTCCATCATTTATATCTTGTCGGCAGGTCCGGCATGGGCAAATCCACCGTCATGGAAAACTTAGCGGGATATGACATTTCGCAGGGTTATTCCGTTATTTTTATCGATCCCAAAGGCGAGAGTGCGGATAAATTATATTATCATTTTAGGGAAAATCCTGATGTCAGGTATGTGTCTTTTAATAATCCTATTGCTGTCAATCTGTTTGAAAAGCAAGGATATGATTATGATACTTTGCTCGGTGAATTCAGTCAGATACTTGATAATGTTATTACGACGACTTCTTCCAATCCCGAATCAACGGTCAGAATGAAAGAAGTAATTGAAAAAGCCCTGGATTCTTTCCAGCCCGAAGATTTAAGTATAAAGCATTTGTCTGACTTTCTAACCGACAAGGATCTTAGAAATAATTATGACTATGCTAATCCTGAAAACAAGAAATGGTGGAATAATTTATTTAATCCCGGTAAAACCGCCTATAAGAAAATGTCTGATTATGATTTAACCATGAGCAGTGTTGCCAGCCGTCTGCATCAAGCATTGAGAAATAACAAAACCAATGTTTTTATTGATAAACCAAATGAACTGGATATTGATGAATTGGTGCAAGCCGGCAAAAGTTTGATTATAAATATTGAAACCAGTAATGATTTTGTAAAAGTTTTTGTTGCCAATCTCTTTGTAGGAGCAATCTTGTCTTACATGAACCAAGTCAAGAAAGCCAAACCATTATTTGTCTATATTGATGAATTTGACTTGGTAGCCAGCGGCATGTTTGCTGAATCACTGCAATTAGGCAGGAGTTCTAAAGTCGGTTTTACTTTGGGACATATTAACTTTAGTTCGGCAAAATCTGAAAATCATAAAAAGATGATGCTGGCTATTATTGACTCTATTCTGGGTTCGGTAAGCAATTATTTGGTTTTTAATACCAGCCCGGTTATTGCTAAAGTTATGAGCGATGTTTTTAATTTAAAAATATCCGATTTTACCGGGATGGATAAATATGAAGCCCGTCTATGCCTGGGTACTAATAAATTTTACATCAATACTAAAAAACCTGTCTTAAAAGAAGTTCCCGATGATTTTATTTTCCCTTCAATTAATCAGGTGAAGCCTGAGACCCTTGACTTTTTAGCTGATGACTGGATTATGATATGATATCGAGGTTAAGCAAAACAAACCGGGAAAATATTTCAAGGCAACAAATCTTTTCCTAATCCCACGCTGCAATTTTGCCGATAAGGTCAATACGCAAGTAATTTGCGCTATTGCCAACAGCCTTGGTCCGGGATTATGGAGTAAAACAAGCCGTAGGCTGAAACTTGTAGATGCTTCATTGGTTTGTGTTTTTGCTTAACTTCATCAAAAGCCCGCTATCCCTTGCGGGCTTTTGTGTGTCTGTGATATAATGCTCACAATTGTTTTTTTGTTCTTTATAATTGGAGAGTTTTATGAGTGAAAAGTATCTTGATTTTACATTAATCAGCGGCAGGATTAAGTTCAATGATGTGCTGAATTGGAAAAATATCCCTTACTCGGAAAAGGGAGGAGAGTTAAAAGGTGAAACAAAGAATTTTAAATTCATTATTAATATTGAAAAAAATATTTTCTTTTCACCTGATAGCAAAACAGCCAAAGGCAGTGTTATCAATTTTCTAGCAATGGTTGAAAATATTGGTTTACGTGAAGCAGCTAAAGAATTAAAATTACACTTTTTAGATGAGCCGGATAACACTAAAAGAGACATACCGGAATTGGAGTTGCACTATGTTCAGAAATTAGAGGAATTAGGTATTTCTGAAGCAGTTGCGAAAGAATATGAAGTCGGCTATGTAAAGCAAAGAAGTATCATGCAGGGTAAGATTGCTTTTAAAGTCTATGACGAACATGGAGATATTACTGGTTATGTTGGCTGGCATCCGGAGAATGATAAATGGTTTTTCCCGAAGAATTTTAAGCGTCCGCTGTACAATCTGAATAAAATAAAATCTTGCGATGAAGTAATCGTAACGGTAAGTCCATTTGTATGTTTGTCCCATATTGGTATTGGCAAAACTAATTGTGTGTCATTAATGTCAAATTCCATGACCGACACACAGGAACATTTACTTTATCGGTTTGAAAAAATTATTTTACTGCACCCTGAACCGGACAATATTATTCTTAGATTAGCAAAAAAATGCTTCGTAAAATCTCCTGTGAATAACATCAGTTCTTAAGAAAAAATTCTGATAATGTGATGATGGATTGTTAATCTGCAACATTATCAATCCAAGCCCTGTCTTAAAAGCCAGGGCAATTTTAACTCTTAGTGAATTTTCTATAGTTAATTTTTTTTTATGTTTAATAAATACTTAAAATTAAACATGAAAATCCTGTCAAATGAGATAGCCGGTTTGAACTTGTTTAAAGAAAATCAACTTAAAAAAAATGAAGAATTCAGGATTAAACTCGATTTAGTTCTTGCCAATCAGGAATTGTTGTTTATGCTTATAAAAAAATTAGCCGACTGTTTTCAATTGGAATATGTAAACGGCAGGTATATCTCCAAACGAAAAAATCCCAAATGAGAGAGTGTATAAAAAGACCTTTAGAGAGGTCTTTTTAAAATAATATTTGGAAATATTAATTTTTTTTTGTAATTAAAAGTTAGTGTACTATCATTATATTGTAATATGAAATTGACATTTACATATATGTATATGTGCTATGAAGTAATATAGATAGAAAAAGAAAATAAATACTATTGGAAAATCGCCTTTTTTCTGCTGTATGAATACGAAAATATTATAATAATATAAATTATAAAGTTTCATAATTCAGTCGAGGTTTATAATGAAAAAACTACTTTTTTTCTTCGTTTTATTATTTTCAATAATTCAAATCCAGGCACAGCCGGTGCCACAAGATAGCACCGATTTAGTTTGGTCAAAAATAACTGACCAAACTCTTGGATTTTATATGGTCAAATTCTCAAACACAGATTCATTAATAGTAGGTCATGGCTACGACTATGATTTATTCTTTGATGCCATGACAGGACAAGAGTTAAGAAGAATACCAATTGATAATGAGGTATTTTTTATCAAGAACGATAGCAATTTTATTGTATTGAATCAATCAAGAACAAGATTTGATATTTATGATGCATTGAGCTACACAATTATTGATTCGCTTGAAAATGACGGTACTATTATTAACGAATATCCAATAATTGATTTGTCAAAAGACGGAAAATATTTGGTAGCACCTATACCAAGAGGATTTAGAATATGGGATGTTACTTCCAAAAGGATAGTCAAAACAAAAATATTTCAAGATGAACCTAATTTAATAAGTGTGGGAGTGGATAATCCAAGATTTACTTGTGATAACAATAAAATAATTACACAATTCAGTAAAAAATATTTCAATCCTAATAATCCGAATCAACCTATTACAGTAGGTAATTTTACTGTTTTTGATTTTAACACACTTGATAGTATTGACAGCTACGGAAATCACAGAGGTTTTGTTATCTCCAAGACATGTAAATATATTACTTACGGGACAGGTGACTCAGACTATGGTGTCGAGGTTTATGATTTTAATACCAAACAGTTACTATGGAAAATACCAATAAATGGTCCCAGCCTGACAGGTATTGAATTTTCACCCGATGATAAGTATTTGGTTACATCTCCTACAATTCAAATATGGGATATGGAAACCGGTAAACAAACATATAGTTATCAAAGTGGAAGTTCAAATAATATTGATGTTAGCCATGATGGTAAATATATTATTAATACAATAGGAAATTATTTGTTTTTATGGAAAGCAAGATTTGGTATAAATACAGTACCAGTAGATAGTGAAATTACTCCTCAGATAATATATCCCAATCCAACAACAGGAATTGCCACAATCAAATATCAACAACCTTTTTCAGAAATTACGAATATTTTTATTTCGGAATTAAATGGACTATTAATTAAAACAATTTTAAATAATAATCTCGAAGAAGGAATTAAAAATATTGATTTCAATACTTTTGATATGTCAAGTGGTACTTATTTCATAAAAGTGGAAAATGCTCATCTCTCCTTGGTTTTTAAATTAATTGTTAATAAGTGAGGAGGGATGAAAAATGAAAAAATTATTAATTTGCTTAGTTGCAATAGTGAGCATTATATCTGCTTATTCGCAGGATATTATTGACCCTCCGAAGTTACCTACTGATTTTAACGACTCAACAATTTATGACAAAAATTTTACTAACACTAATTTTATACGAGGTTGGAGTTTCGGAACTCCTGGCAGAAAATTGGATGAAGCTATGTATATGAATTATTATCTTATGGGAATTTTCCCGCAATGGGACAACACATATCAATATACTGATTCCTCATTTTATATAAAAAATCATCGCAGGACGGTAGTGATTGACAGTGTAGTAGGGGGAAGAAATGGCACTTGTATCCTGAATGCACACAGTATTTATTTAGAACCAACAATAATTGTTGATTCTACAAATAATTTTAAGCCCAGGCAGGGAGATAGTACAGGCGCAGTATTCGGTTGGTATTATAGAAATTTTGATGTCGGTGATACAACTAATGATTTCAATAGATTTTTACTCTATGACAGTAATCTGACCAATGGACCCGAAATTGTACTCGACAGTATTTGGAACGGTAGTATTATCAGATGGCTTGATTATGATGGTGATGACCACGGATACTCTAATGTTGGTAGAACAAATGATTCACTCCAATATTTAAATACTCAAAGAGATAAAGATAATTACCATATCTTTAACGGTAAGCAATGGTATCTTACAATAAACCTAAGAGCATTAGATAGCGCTGATGTTGAAAATCATTTAACTGATACAATTCTAATAATTAAGATTCCTTACAAATTATCACATTATGGTTCAAGTATTATAGATTCCGGTTTTGTAAAATTTGATTCAATACCTTTTCAAAGTTTTACTCAAGACAGTGAAATACATAGTTCAATCAATAATCAATTCAGAGGTGTGTATAGGAAATTAGATTCATCAACAATTAGAAAACCAACTGAATTCATTATAACTGGTGAAATGTTGAAAAATCTAAATCTTTTATCACAGAATAAAAGTAAAACTCTTTCAGCTTTTGCAATTTTTGATGGTGATACTTTACCTGATGGCAGTTATGTATATAATCCCTTATTCAAAAACGAGTGGTGGGAAAACCGTTATGATATAAAGGATTACATATCAAGTATAGATGTCGAAGTAACTTACTGTGGAAATTTAGATGTCGGAATTGATTATATCAGGTTTGAAACTCCAAGAACCCGGAAAGTATTTTGGGGTGTATATGATTCCACTATACAAGCGAAGCTAATTCAAATTGATACCATATTACGTGACAATAATAACAGTATAAGGATTCACCGCTTCTACGCAGACGATGAATTAGCTCCTATACAATGGGTAGCAAACAGATATTATAATATGTTGGTTGATACACTTGTAACAGTAGAAACTTATCCTTTTCTTGGTAATGAGTTTCAAAATCCTCCAAGCCACTATCTTCACGCAACTGGATTTAAGCAGTATTGGAGCGGCTCAAATGTAAACTTTGGTACTCATAATAGTAATCCATTTGTTAGAAAAACCAGGAAAGATGGTGGTGTTGTACATCCATATACTTTTCACTATGAGTTTGGATATGCAGGTAGTAATAATCTATCATTCACAGATACTTTAGATTCGGAATATGAAACATATATTGATTCTACTGTACCCATACCTTTTCCTGACGATGTCTATTCTCCTAATAAATATGCAAGACCGGGCATACAATTTAATTTAGAATATTGGATATATAATAATTATTATATGAATCCAAAATTGATTTTTAATGTTAAACCATGGTATGCATTTCTATGGGTTCAATCTGAAATTTGGTACAAAGATACCACTATTAATTCATTCTGTTTGGCGTATAGGGGTAACAGGCCCAAAACAGGTGAGGAATTAAGATTGATGATTAATGAACCAATAATTTTAGGTACAAAAGGTCTTTTCTATTGGTTTAAAACGAGGAATGATTCTCTTCCAAACTCATTATTTTCCGGATTACAAAATAGTATGGATTCTAATTTTCAAAGAAGTTTACCAACAGGTGACACTTTGGTTTATAGTGATATTATCAGTGGAGATTACATTGATTTAAGTGATAGCACTTTTTATAATTGGAAAAATCATTTTATTTCTTCTGTCTATGATTGGCAGACAATGAGAGTAGATTCCAACCATATATATATCGGATTAAAAAGTGCAAGGGCTGAGATAATGAAAAAAAATATGTGGATTCAAGAAGTTGAAGACACTCTTTTGAATCTTAAACTTGTGGCTTGGTATGGAAAAGGTTTTAAAATATTATACCTTGATAGTACAGAAATTCAAACTGATACTATAATAAAGGAATTTATTCAGCTTGATACTACAAAATTGAAAACACGAAAAATCGGGAATAGCACTTATGAAGCTTGGGATTCATCTTTTTTTGACATTACTGTGCTAAAAGATAATAATAACAGTATGAATGATATATTTTATGTTGGTGTATTAAACCGTAGGACAGACCCCTTAATATTTAAAGATTCAGAATTGCAATTTATAACTACGGCTGAATTTGAAGATAAATGTGGAATATCACCGGATACAAGTAAGTATTCAAGCGATTCTTTAACTTGGCGTACATATTGGTGGAAGCGTTTAGGATGTAGAGAACTATTTTTACCATTTGATTTCTTAAATTCAGAAGATAATAACGAATATGCCCTTCTTCATGTTACTGAACTTGGTGGCGGTAATGCGGAATTAAATGCTCAAAAATGGAGAAATGAAAAGTATTATCACAATATTGATACTATAATTGGACAAAATCGTTCAGCAATAATCAAACTATTGCCTGGTGAGGGTAAAATATTAAAAGTAGAAGTTATGCATCCCGCTAAAAATATAAAGGGTAATTTGGAATTTTCTAATCAGAGCAAGATGGTAGTTCATCCCGAACTTGATTCAAATGGTAATGTAATTGATTCACTTGTACGGTATCATTTAGTCTATCATCGTCCTATTTGTCAGGAAGATACATGTTGTGATACAACCGGTGTTTTCTATCGAAGGAGCAAGCCAATTTATAAGGATTCACCTTATGAAAATATAGTTTGGAACAATGAAGTGTTCCTTTCAGCACATGTATATCGAGACTGTACCGGTGGGGATATTCTCGATTCATTGCCTTGTGATTACCCTTCAATTGTTGTTAGAAAAGATGGAACAAACTTGAAAGCCTATGTAGTTTATAGCTGCTACGATTTATACAGTCATTCACCATTAGGAAATGTTGCCGAAACAGTGATTGATCTTGATAATTTACATGATGAGGATGGGGGAATTATCACATCTTTATATGGTAGATTCATAGGAGAGTTTAATGGCTTAGACAGGAAAGAATGGGGTACTCCAGTTATTAATGCTTCTGCGAACGGGAATTATTATGCTTGGTCAGATTCTCTTGGGGGTATAATTGCTGGATTTAAATCAACAAGTTCCAATTGTATTCAGTATGATACCGTTATTAAATGGAATTCATCTTCAGCGAGTGCTAAACATCCATCTCTAAATGTCTATTCAAGTATTGATAACCAAGAGGATAATTGTGCCCTTGTTTGGCAGGAAAAGCAAGGAATATCTGTACAAAATAAATTTGGAATTTATTATACAAGGTTGAAAAAAGATAATAATTTATTAAAATATTATTTATCAAAAAAGTTTAATTTCCCTTATACTGATAATGTCCGATTAAATAATGACACATCAATTGCTTATGTAAGTTTTGGTACTCAGATGATAGATAATATTTTTCCGGTTGTTGGAAGAAATTTAAATGGCTATAATTTTAATCAAAGTAATTGGTTGGGAAAAGCAGGAGAATGGAATTTTGAACCGAACAGGTATGATGTTGTTCTTTGGGAATCAGCATTTACCAATAGATGTATCGCTGGTGGTACAATTGCATTGCTCGATTCTGCCAACAAGCCATTAAGCTGGCAACCATGTTTTGTTAAAAGAATATATTCCTTAAATACCGAGTTACATCAACCAATAATTTCCCAAGGTGAATCAATTTTATCAAACGCAAGTTTTGATTCTGATTTAGGAAGTTTTGCCCTGAATTTTCTTTATGGATATATTCAAAGTCCACCTTCGGCATTAATAAGTCAATTATCAATCCAGGAATACACCATTTTACCCATATATAATGATAAATTAGATATGGGAAGTATTGGTTTAAAAAGAATTGGAAATGGGTATCAACCCCATTTGGCTTTATATCCGGGATTTAATTTTGGCTCAAGATTATGGAGAAATCGTCAGATATTTCATAATAGCGGTTGCTTTAATGCTTCATATCTTATGACTTCTGCAAAATATTTTTATAGAGCAACTGATAATGATATTGAATCCGAACCGATGATAGGTTTCAACAGCGATGCATCCAAATATGTTATAAATTTACCAAAAGTTGATGGTAATAATTTAGGAATATATTTACCATATACTGAAATCATTGATACAGTATATGGAAATAGATTTATTCAAGAAAATAAGGATACTTTATATTCTGATTGGTTTACTGTTTTATCGAGTATCGAACTTGAATTCAAATGTTTCGGAGCTGATACATCTAAATATAAAATGTACATACAAAAAGAAGGATCATCAACTTTCACAAACATTCCGATTCCATCAGAAACATCAGATAGCACTGGTATTCTAATGAATTATACATTAATAAATGGTGGAGGATATAATTATCGTTTAGTTTTTGTAAATAGAGATTCGTCTTCCGGTTACACCGAAGAAATAATTATTGACAATCTTCCTGTACAAGATACTATATTCGGTAAGAGAGCTTCTTCCATTGAAAACATTATTGATTTAAGTTCATTGGCAAAATTAGGATTTGAAAATTCAAAAATTGAATTGAAAATATTTCCAAATCCAGTAAAAAATACTGTTTATATTTCAGCTTACTTGCCGGAAATTAGTCATCTTAATCAAAAAGTGATTATCATTATATATTCGACACTTGGAAATGAACTTTATAAGCAAGAAATCATTTCTGGTGAGACTATAGCAGTTCCAATAAATAATTATCCAGGTGGAGCATATTTCATCAAGGCTGAATATAAAAACGAGAATTACTGGCTTAGTAATCCAGTTATTCCGTCATTAGAGCCGTTTATCATAGAAAAATAGCAGAAAGAAACTACAACAAACACTCATAACACCCTCCCAGAGCCAATTTTGGGCTTCTGGGAGGGTTTATAAAATAGCATTTGCTACTCTTAGTTATCTGTCCTATACTGTTAATAAATTAACAGTTCTTTCAATATTTAGGAGTTCAAAATGGCTAACAACAGAATTGTCGGTGTCTTGTGGGAAAAACACAAAGACGGAAACGCATATTATTCGGGAGTACTTAGAGATTTACATGGTGATGTTAATATCGCTGTGTTTCCCAATAATAAAAAGCAAAATGAAAAACAGCCCGATTTCAACATTGTCATCAGTTTCGGTAATAAGAAAAATGGCAAACCTCAGACAGAGGAAACGACAGCTAAGAAAAGCAGTAAAAAAAAAGATGATGATGATTTGCCTTTTTAAAAAACAAACCTCGTGTAAAACGGGGTTTTTTATTTCATATTATGCTTTTAAATTTGTATTATTAATTTTCTTATTTTGATTATGAATTGGATTGATAAGTTAAAAGCAAAACCTAGTATTGGGGTGGTTATAATAATTACTACAATTATAAATGTGGTATCTGTAACATTGACTAATTTAGAAACCATTTCGAGTTGGGCAAAAATTGGTTATCATTGTATTTTCCCTCCTAAATTTTCAATTAATAATAATTTTCACATATTAATTTTACCTTTTGAAAAAATATCAGTGTCTGAGATAGGAAAAACAAATATTGAAAAAGTTTTACAAAAAAGATTTATTGAATTGAGCGAGATAAATTATCCCATAGAAGTTATATATGATGATTATGAAGATGTACCACAAACATCCATTGATGCTAAGAAAATAGGAGAAAAAAGAAATGCTGATATAGTAATCTACGGAGAATATTATATTAACACCAATAATCTTTCAAATGATGTTCGTATAAAATGGGTTTTAACTCACAATTTTCATACATATCTAGGTTTTGAGGGTGACTCAAAGGTTCAACCCATTAAAAGATTGTCGGAGTTTTCGGAGGGATTTTTATTAAAAGATATAGATTATATAATTTGGTGGAACTTGTCTATTAGTTTATTTGAAGTTAAACAATATAAAATTTCACTTAAAGTTCTATTTTTTATTTTAAATAATTATAAAGAATATGCCACACATGAAGCAAGTCTTCATCACGTTATTGCACAATGTTATGATTACTTGGGAGATTATGAAAATGCAAAAAAATATTATTTTAAAACTATTGGAATTGATTCAAATTATAAACCTGCTTATAATAATTTGGCGATAAAATTAGCTTGGAATTTTTATGAATTTGATTCAGCGAAGTATTATTTCAATAAAGTATTAGAAAAAGAAAAAAATAATTCAATACTTTTTGCAAATTATGCCTGGTTATTACAAGAACATTATTGTGACTATAAAAATGCTATTGTTTACTATCAAAAGGCAATTAAAATTGATAAACGAGATACGAAATCATTATATAATTTAGCATACATTAATGATTTAATAATTAAAAATTATAAGAAAGCTAAATATTACTATGAACAAGCTTTAAAAATTGAACCTGAAAATTCCTTTTTGTTAGAACAATACGGGATTTTTCTTGGAAAAAAATTATCCGATTTTGAGAATGCTATTAAATATCATAATCAAGCTATTAAATATGAACCAAATTATGGATCACCATACAATAGTCTTGCAAACATTTATCTATTAAATGGAGATATTATCTGGGCAATTTTTTATTTTAAGCAGGCCATCAAACATGACTCAACTTTTCCTGAACCATATACGGTTTACGGCGTAATTTTATATAATTATTTAAATGATACATTATTAGGAAAAAAATATTTATTAAAATCTGTTGAATTATTTGATAAAAACGATTCAATTAATCCAAATAGAATAATGGGCTATTATAATTTAGCTATGTATTATGAAATGTGTGAAAATAATTTTTATAAAACAGAAGAATTATTATTAAGAGCATTAGAAATAAATAAAAGATTATCTTTTTTCATTAACATGTATACCCCCATCCTTACTAGTTTAATTGAATTATACTATTTCAGATTGAATAATTATGATAAAGCACAAAAATATTATAGTGAATTGAAATATCTTGATATAGATTACAAGAATATGAGTTTTGATGAATTTATATCTAAATTACAAAAATTAAAAAAAGAATCTCCAAATAATGGATTTTTCTTTAATGTTCAATAATGAAATTTTCTTAATTTGTGCAAACATACAAAAAGAGGATAAATTGAATTATCTTCTTTTTTTTGTAGAGTATTATTACAAATACAATATGCTAAAGTTGAAAGTCTTGGATTCTGGTAGACAGAGATAAATGCAGTTGCCGACAACAAAAACATTTTCAACTTGAAACCTAAGGGCAAAGTTAAAAAAGATTGCATATAAGAGAAGAAAGAAAATAAAATGAACGAACTTCAATGTTGGAAACTGTCTGTAATTATGCTATGATTAATTTATAATCGGCAATAATAAATTGATTAAAAATGTCAATTTTTTTACTTTATTCCAAAAACAATATAATTCAATTAACATATATTTCTATTTCCCTATTTAATTAAGTCCAATACAATTAATTTTAATAAGGGATGATATTTTTTTTGTTCTTTATGTATCCGCTTGATGAATCGTTCAATCATTATATCCGAGAGCTGGAAAATCTTGGTCAAGCTGTAGGCAAGATACGAAATTATCAACGTTGTTTCTATTGTTTTAAGAGATTAATGGCTAAAAAAGATTTAGAGAATTTCAATTGTGAGAAAATCATTGAATTCGCAGAAAAGTTAAGAAAAATAAAACATTGGGATATAAAAAGCAATAAAATATTTACAGTCAAACCTTCAGTTATTTTAAACTCCATAAATTATTTATGGAGTTTTTTTATTTGGAAGAATAAGCAAGGAAGAGGTCTAACACATCGAATTGATAATCATTCAATTAAATTTGTTATGGAAAAATTATTGTTTTATTCAGTTTACCGAATTAAGTATAATTTACTATTAGGATATAATCTTGATGAACACCATTATTTAAACTCTCAAAACAACAGTTTAAATATTGAATTATTAATAAGGCAGTTGAATAGAAGGTTTGATTATTATTGCCATTTAAGCCATCCGATATTTTTCAAAGGACTCGCCGACTATGTTAAATGTATTTCAGAAAAAAAGTTTTTATTGTCACTTATTATAGATAAAATTATTTCTTTGGAACCTAAAGATTTCATTTCAAATAATATTCTCTCTAATGAAATTGAATCCTTGGCTGAAGGCTATCATCACAGCGACTGGGGATCGTGGTTTAATTTAGAAATTGTTTATTTAATCATCTACAAAATGAAGGAAATGTTACAAAAATTTTCCGAGATACCGGAGGCAATGAATTTTCTGAATAACTGTTATTGGGAAATGAGTGCTATTATGAATAATAACAGTCCAAATAAGCCAATGTATTTTTCAAGATCCTGTTATCATTATGACCTTATAAGAATACATAATTTGCTTACAGAATTATTGGAATGCAAATTTGACTCTCAGGAAATACCAATTAATCAATCAGACAGGATTATATATAAATACCACGAATATGGCATACCAAGCGGAGAACTTTTCATCCAAGGATTTAATGCTATTTCTTTTACCAAGAACCGGTCTAAAGTCATACAATTTTATTATCTAAACAAAGGAAATGATTCGTATTATTCCTACCAAGATTTTAATGAGTTTTCAGGCTTAAGTAAAAAGAAATTTAGCTCTAATGAGTTCCGATTACTAATTGATAGTATTAATCATCGTGTAAAAATGAGTACAACTGGAGTGATTAAGCAACTTTTAATCAAATATCAAGGATCAACAAAAATTAATGAAACAAATCGCTATCGGTTTATCAAATAATTTAATTTGGTTTACTCGTATTTTATCTCGTAGCTAATTACTACCCAACAAACAGCTAATCTAAGCTGTTTTTTTAAATAATAATACGAGTAAAACTCGGGTAAAATACGACTTTTCAAGATTTTTTCGCTATGTAAAAATATCAAAATAATTTTTACTTATGAAAAAAAATAAATCTCATAACGCCCGTAGTCCAGATTTTGTCAACCGAAACTTAATCGGTTTCTTCTATTTGCTTCTGCAAATAGACCGCAAACTTAATCCGCAACTATATATTAAAAAACCTAAGAAAAAATAATATGGAATATCAAAATCTCTATTATACAGACAACCACG
Source organism: Ignavibacteria bacterium RIFOXYC2_FULL_35_21 (assembly GCA_001804705.1). Taxonomy (GTDB): domain Bacteria; phylum Bacteroidota; class Ignavibacteria; order Kapaibacteriales; family UBA2268; genus XYC2-FULL-35-21. Next base: position 20,718 of record MHAY01000060.1, on the reverse strand, counting down.
AACATGCTGCTTTTTTACTTGCCAGCAACCAAATCATTGAATCATTTTATTGGTCTAAAGGTTCAGCGGTTTTTGTCTTTGAAAACGAAGTCGAATGTGAGCGAATTATTAAAGGGATTTTAAAAGGTAATATCAAATTAACTCCGCAATCGTTGCTTGAGGCATTAAAAACCGTTAATGGAATAATCAACTTTAATTTCTTTAATTAGCATGAAAAGCGTCAATGAAGTCATTACCAAAAAGTTCGACAAATCGGGCAAATTGCGAGGTAAACTAAGTGGGTTTACCATGATTGCCAATTGGTTTATAGAACAACCCGGATTCTCCATTTATGAGAAGATGGTAGTGATTGTTATTAAGAAACATTTGATGTACAAAATCAAAGCCTGGCCCAGTTTAAAGAAAATCTCATCACAGGCTGGATGCTCTATCTCGAGTGTCAAAAAAGCTATCCGGAAATTAGAACAAAAACAAATCTTGGTTAGAGAGCGGCCAATCGGACGAAAAAGCAATGTTTACCAAATCAAGCTTGAGAGGTTTTAGGCGACTAGGTGTGGGTCGCCTAAAACCTCTTACATGGGTATCCGACAACTCTGAGTATAGTCGCCAGGAAGCCGAGAATAATATAAAGAGAATAATATAAAAGAAAAATAATAAAAGAATAAGATAGAAAGTTGTTCTTTGTATTTAATAATTTAAGCAATAATTGCCTAACAAAACATCAGCGAAAGGAATCACACTTTACAAAAATTTTATTTAAGCCATTATATGTGTATTAATAGCTGAAGCATTAAATAAAGTAGAGCATAATTTTATGAGATGGAGTACATGGTTTAAGAAATTTATTGGATAGGTTTGTAAAAATAAATAGTACAATAATTGTCTTGTTTTTGTTTAAAATAAAATTTAATTTGTGGTTTGAAGTAGTTTGACCACAAAATTATTTAATGTTATATTTTTTACATGGAGCATCAACATAATAATATTCCCCCTTCACCCAAAGATTTTATGAAGAAAAGGAGACCATACCGGTTTTCTGATTCTAAAATAATTACTGTATCAAGACTAAACCGCATTCGCCTTGATTATATTTTGGATACCTTAGGTGAAAGAAAACAGGAACAAGACTTTGAAGAATTTTCAAGAAAGCTTTGTCAGTATGAGATTTGTCCCAATCTCCGGCCCCAGACTGGCTCTACTGGCGGCGGAGATAGCAAAGTGGATTCATCGACAATACCAGTTTCCTCTCAAATAAGAATTTCATTTTTTCAAGGACAAGATAACCAGAATACAGAATTATTGGCTTTCGCATTTAGTACTCAAAAAGATTGGTCTGGCAAAATCAGAATTGATGTTGAAAAAATTTACAAAACCGGTAAAGCCTATGCAAAGGTTTACTGTGTTTCAAGTAGATTTGCTAAAGATAATACACGGTCAAATTTGGAAACTGAGCTATCAAAAAAATACGGCTTTCAAGTAATAATCCTAGATAAAAACTGGATTCTAGATAAAGTATTTGGTAATAAACGAGAAAAACTCGCAATTGAAGAGCTAAAACTTGGAGAGGGGCTTGAAGAGAAAAAGGAGATTGGTCATCTAGATTATCAACGAAAAAAACAATTTGAAAAGATAAACACATCAATTGAAGAGGATGTTAACAAAAATTACATCACTATAAAAACAGCGGAAGATTGTTTAAACGCAGCTATAATTGCTGCCGAACTTGAGGAACCGAGACAAGAAGTCGAAGGTTTGTTTGAGCGAGCGATTAGGTTTTCGAAAAAATACGGTACAACTGATCAATACTTTACAGCTCTTTACAAAAGGGCCTGGATTACATATTTTTGGTTTGAAGATTTTGAGAGATTTTTGAAGCTTTATGACGAAGTCGAAGTACTAGCCCTTAATTCGAGTAACATTTTTTCTGTTGAACGCTTAAATAATCTTTTGAACCTTATTTCAACTCTTGCTTCAACATCAGATATGATTACTAGAGAGTTTTTAGAAGAAAAAATATATAATCTTCGTCGTAAACTTAACGAGTTTAAGGATAATGAAGCAAACTTAAGCGCTTCGGTGCATGCTGAAACAATGCTGTGCTTTGAAAATCTTTTAATTTATCAAAATGACCCAGTTGAAGTAGCAAGTACATTTCTAAAGCTTAAAAATTTAATTAATAAAGCTAAAAATCTTATTGGCTTTCCATTTGAGAGTACTTTTCAAGTTTTAAACGAGATAGGGAATAAGTTCTGTGGGGAAAACACCTACGAGGAACTACTAGAATATTTAGTTGAGGTAGTTACTACTAGAGAAGGAGAAATATCTGCTGGGGATCTACTTTTAAATCGTGGAATGCAACTCCTAAAAACTGGGAGAATATATAAATCTATAGCTTGTTTAGGCAGAGCCTTGAGGCTCTTTTGTAAAAAAGAAAGCAATGATCGCTTGGTTAATGCACTTTATTTTCTCTCAAAAGCTTATGAAGATGCGGGACTTCTTTGGTCAGCTCGTGGTTCCTTACTTTGGGCTACATCTGTTGCAACTAGTGATTTCTGGATATATAGCAATATAAATACAATGCAACTTGCCTGTTGCATAAGATTAAAATTTATTGAGCTCCAATTGGGTCGGATAGGCTACGCATTAGAATGGCACCAACTACATCTTTCCTTCGCTTTACAACTTGCAAATACTGATAATGAGAGAGCAAAACTCTTGGACGAGAGCCTCTATTTCGGTTCAGTTATGGGGTTACTTCTTGTTAAAACTCCTGACAAGGAGTTGAAGATATTAGAGAAATTACCAGATACTTTGATGACGATGGATTTGGATTTTTCAGCATATGGTTTAATTTACCGTCTTGGAGGTATGGATTTACTACCTATGCCATTCTTAGATAAAATTAAACCAGAAGAAATCGAAGATTTCTTTAATTCTTGGCTCAAACAACCCGCTCAAGAATCTTTACCAGATACTCCTGCATATTATATTGATGATACGATTGAATTAAAATCAAGAATTTTGGGATGCGAATACATAGTAAGTTCGCCAAATAGTAGCCCTGAAATAGAAATTGGTGAATATGTGTTTTCAGCTCTTGAGAGCTTCTTGTCTACTACAATTGAAATGAGTGCTGTTTCTAGAGATAGTTCTGCGATTATTACAATTTTGAGAGATGATACGCTAAAGGAAGAAATAAATTATGAGACTATGATAGCCGGAAAATTTGGTATAATTGTAAAATGTAGCGCCTTTAATCCACACTCACTTTCAAAAGTTCAACAGGAAAAAATTTCTTCTAGTATATCAGACTTAGTTTTAGATCTAATTGCAAATACGATTCTTTTTAAAGATCCAGCAATTGACTTGCTCAAGCTATTTAAGGATGAAGAGGTAAGCTCAAGGGCCTTTAATTTTTCAACACCAATGGTTACCTTAGGTAATGTTCTTGGTTATAATCCCAAAAGATCAATTCTTGATTGGATTAATCCAGAAGCAACATCTTATACATATATACCTGAAAAGAGTGGGAAACTGACCGGAACTAAAAATTTTATAAAGGGCGATAATGTAAAAGCGCAAGATGCACCCTTGCGACACAGCGAAATTAAAAATGTTTCCGTTATAAGACAGCATCTTTGGGATAAAGCTGGTTGGACAGGTGTTTTGTATATTACTTCTGTTGCTCATCCTCCTGTATTAGCTTTTTTATTTAAGAATGAGGAAAATGCTAAAGCAATATTTAAAGACTGGAAAGAAACTTTAGGCAATAAAGATATAAAGGAGACTATACGAATTTCTATAATTAGAGGTGTTTCAGAAGATAATCCTACTTGGTATAGAGTAGTTATCACAACCAATCTTCACCAGACCGAAAACTCATTTAGCTGTAATTTTGTTGTAGTTTCTAGGATACACACTCTTACTCCAGACAATACAACAAACCTCGATAGATTTTCTGAAAGTTTCAAGAAATTTGGTATCTATCTACTTGCCCCTGCAATCATTGATGACAACAAACAACCTCCAAGAGTACTTTTTGAAATTGGAATAGAAAAGCAAACATTTAATGATAGACAAGCTTGGGAAATAGGTCTTAACGATTTGGATTGTGCTGGTATAACCAATGAAACTACTCCTATAATCCCTAAAGACATTAAAAACGCACCAGTATTAGAACTTCTTAAACGAATGGACAATTTATAAGATTATATTTGTATAATAGCTCAAATTGTGAATTTATATTCAAAAAAAAATTTTGAAGCAGCCCATTTACTCCATATATATTAAATTATTTTATAAGTGGTTTTAAAATAGATTGACAAATGATATTTATCAAATTAAAATATATTTGTTTCTGAATTAAGTATTTTTAATTGATTTGCTATATTTTTCCAGTCTAAAGTTCTAAACGTGTTTGTTATTGGGAGCATTTCAGAACACCCACCTGCTAAGAGTATAGTATCAAAGGGAGATTTTAGCTTATATTGAAGTTTTTTTCCTTTCAATTCACAGTTCTGAAGTAAGAAATTTAAAAGCTCTCTTTTTTTTGACACTTCCGAACCATCAAATATTTCTCTGGCTTTTTTTGCTAAATTAAGCATCATATTGGCTGTAAGATAATAATTGGTATCTGCATCCTCGTGATTCTCAATCTGTTCTAAAATATCATTCTGGTTCTCTGAATAAAGTTTTATTTTCCGAAGGTACAATTCTTCGTTGATTTTTTTATTGCTATAAAGGTCAGTAAGGGAATCTATCCTTTTGTCAATATTTTCATATTCTTTTCTTAAATTTTGAATAGTGCTTTTATAATAATTGTCTTCAACTTCATCAATATATTTCATATTATCTACCAACTCTTGAATATTGTCATCAGATAGCTTAAGCCCTTCCATAAGGCCATAGATTGGCTCTAAAAGCTCTTTCTCGGGGACATAGACCCTTTTCAGGTGTTTCTTACGGGAATTGGTACAACTATAGTATATATGCCCTTTTTGAGTCTCTGGAGTGATCGTACATCCACACTCAGCACATTTTATGAGTCCCCGGAAGATATATGGCTTAGCTACGTGTTGAAAAGGTTTTCTCTGCCAGCTCGATTGTACTTCTTTTACTTCATTAAATAACTCTTTAGATATTAATGGTTCATAATTATGCGGGAATAATTCATTTTTGATTTTCATCATTCCGTAGTAAAATGGATTATTAATTATTCCATAAATGTTGCCAGTAGCCAATGGTTTGGGAATTTTGGTATTACTTTTTAATCCGGATTCTTTCATTATTACTTGGATTTTTCTTAGAGAGTAGTTACCAGTTGCATACAATTCAAATATTTTTCTTATAAATTGGCCTCTTTCCGGATCAATTACTATATCTCTCTTACCATTTTGATTCCTGGAATAAATATAGCCTAATGGTGCCTTACCAATCCATTCACCCTGCCTGATTTTATTTTCATAGGCCCGTTTGACATTATCACTAATTGAATCAGAGTAATATTTAGCTAAACTGACACCAATAGTAAAACGAAACAGGTCGGTAGCCGGCGAGTCTTTATGGAGTATAATGTTGTCAGAAGGAAAGTGCAGTTCTATTTTGCCATTTCTCCTTAGTTCCTCTAATATAACTAAATCAGTAGTGAAATTCCTGATCAGCCTGTCTATTTTATCGCAACAAAGGGCTGTTATTTCTTTAGAATTTTTTAATGAATCAACTATCTTTTTAAATTCCAGCCTATCGCTTTTCCATGCTGATTCATCAAAGTTGTATTGTTTAATGATTGTTAAATTATGTTCATTACAATATTTTGTCAGCCTTGTTAATTGACTCGGCAATGAATTACCTGCTTCTTTTTGTTCTTCGGTAGAAACACGGGCTAATAAAAAGGCATTCATAGAATTTGATAAAATTAGATTTTGCCTTAATTGTAGCACATTTTTAAGCAAAAATCAATATTATATTACTAAACTCAGTTTTGTTTTTACTATAATCTGTGGTTGAAAACATGTAAATTAACAATGCACTTTACGCATAAACCGTTGATAAGATATTTATTGATTTTGTGGGGAAAAATCAGGAAATTATTAACCAGGTAAAAGGAGAAGTACAAAAGGTAGAAGTTTTTGTAGCAGTATTGAGTGCTAGTCAACCAAAATATGTCGTGGCAGCGGAAGCACATAAGAAAGAGGATTTTCTGTCGGCAATCTAATTGAATTTAAGTTATGCAGTATGGTTCAAAATCGGGATCACCTCATCCATCCATATAAATACGAGAATAGCATAAATTCAAACCTTTCTTCTTTTAGCTTTCTTTGAAGTTGATGTGACACAACAATAAGCTTTTAGGCTATTAGAAAGGGAAGGGAAAGCCTTTTGATTGATAAGAAAAAGAGCTTAGAATTTAATTCAATTTTTTTTCTTGAACTTGAATTTTATCTCTGAACCTCCATTTATACTCCCTGAAACTAAAGATAAATTGATTTTCCCGTCAATATACATTGTAGCTTTTATTTCAATTTCATCAAGGAAATAATTTATATGCTGATTTATAACAATTTCAGATAAATACTTATTTAATCCATTTGCAAAGTTTTTTATCTCTTCGCCTATTTCATCAATTTTTCTTGTAGCTAATTTATAATTATCAACTCCTTTTGATTGCAATACTCCACCAACAGATATTGAATCAGGATGTGGTGTGATATCAATTAGATATACTTCATAATTATTGGATTCATTATTCTTCATTTTTCCCCTTTAAATAGAATCATAAAATTGGATTTGAGATGCATCAAGTTGCCAATTATATCTTAATTTATATTTAAAACCACACTTGTGTTTAGATATATTATCTTTTGGAAGTGGTTCAAATCCACATAAAGCCATTACGGAACGTTCAGGACACATTAGTTTATTTTCAAAAATAAGTTGATAACCAGTGGAAGCAACTTCAGTCCATTTTATTAATTGCCAAGCTTCTTCAATTAACTCCCATGGTGGATGATTGTAAATAAACATTGTTGCTTCAGAACGCTTGCGATAAGGTTCAGGATATGGGAAATTATCAGGACTTAATAAACCTGTAAAGGTATGACGAGATTGAATTACTGGAAAAGAAAAATAAGGGAATAAAAAATCTCCAAGAGCAGCCATCTTCGTATTTAATCCTTTTATCATTGTTGTAAAATATGAAGATGGGATAAATTTTAATTCTCTATTCCAGGATTGAATATAATTATATAAATTACTTTCTACTTCCTGATAATAACCAAGATATGATTTAGAATTGAGATTTCTACTTAATAACAATAACTCTTTTTCTATTTCATAAATACCCGCCATTAAATCATTTGTATTTTTTCCAAAATTATTAAATTTTTCTGCTGCAATATTACAAAGAATATTATAGTTATTGATAATAGCATTTGGTTGTTTCAATTCCTTATAAGTGCCATAAAATGCTAAATCTACTAATATTGGAATTAAATAGAAATAACCCCTTACACAAGAATCAGACCATAATTGTGCGACATTTCTATTATGAATTTGTATAGGAATATTATTACTTTTCATATAATCAAAAATCTTATCAAGATTTTTATTATCATCATCACCCACAAAGTGACAATTTAAATAAGAAAGTTGATTATATAATGCACATAACTCGGATAAATCCTCAGGATAAATATTTTCATTATCATGATTAATCGTTAAATCTTCAATTGAAGTAAAAACAAGATGATTTTCTTTAAATTCATCAAACCATTTCTGTAAAATATCCTTTCTTGGTTTATCATTTATAAATCTTATTAAAGGTATTTTAATTTTTTCTCCAGTTCTTCCAATTGAATTTACTATTGCTTGTTGAAGATTTGATAAATTAATAATTAAATTGATACAATAATAAACTCCATATGGAGTAGCTGAAAAATGACTTAGATGTGTAAATTCATGAACAAAAGTTGATTGTATTATAGCTTCTTCAATTGTACTTGGAAATATATTAAAGGAATTTAAATCATATCTTCCACGTATTCTAGCAATAAAACTATAAGGAAATATTATCCCATAAGTCCTAAAATCACCAGGATATCCAAAATATCTTGGATTATTAACCAATTCACCTTTGTTATGTGAATCAGCAAAAATTTTAATAGCTTTTTTATTATCTAATGGATGAATTTTATTTATATCATCCAAGAACCTAGCTTTTTGTTTTCTCATTTAATTAATTTCATTTTATTAATAATGATTATACTACACTACCAAATTCCCTTTTTTGTATTTTAAAATTGATGGAGCTTGCGTTACTCCTCCACCATTCACTTCCGGAATATTCCTCAGATCGCTTGTTTCACTGCTTTTCTAGCATTTACTGTTAGAAAATTTGCGAACCAGACGATTAAGTCAGTGTCTTTGTTCTGATAATAAGTATTTAACATTTTACTTTCCTAAAATTTAACAATTCGTTTTCAAATTTACTTTCTATCTGCAAAAGTAATAAGTAAAATACTAAAATTGAGTAACTTATTTTAGAAAGGAAACAATCTTTTAGACAAGTAAACTACCTTTTTCAATTTTTCTCATTACTTTTTCAAATCGTAACTTTATTTTTTCAATTAGTAAAGATACTTTATATTAAGTACTCATTCAAATAAATATTTATTTATTCAATTGAAATTTATCTTAATATACTATTATTTTTTATCGGGGTCATCGAAAATTTTTGGGTTTAATTTAATTATTTCCTCTTTCATTTTATCTGTTATGCCTTTTGCTCTATAAAGAGTATTGGCATTACTTAATTGTTCGGCTGTTATCCTTGTTGCATTTTTAAAATTGGTTGAATAACAATAAGTATTTTGAAAATTTGCATTTTGAAAACTTGTATTTTCAAAATTAGCAAAAGAATAAGAAGAATATTCAAAATGAGCATAACTACAAATAGCATTTTCAAAATTGCTAAAAATACAGAAGGCATTTTCAAAATGGGATCCACCACAATAAGTATAATTAAATTGAGCACCATCACAATTTGCTTTTTCAAAATGTGTACCTTCACACCAGGCATTTTCAAAATGGGCATGTCTACATTTAGCATTTTTAAAATGAGCATTAGTAAAATCAGAATTTTCAAAATGAGTATTCTCACAATAAGCATTTTCAAAAATGACATTGGAAAACACAGTATTTTCAAAATGGCAATTTCTTAAGTTTACTTTATACATATTTACATTATTTAATTCAATTCTGTTCATACCAATAACTAATTTATTACTTATTACTTGGGTTTCTTCTCTTTTACTTTTATTTATAATAGCATTTTGTAATTCACTTATTATTTCTTCTAAATTCTCTTCACTTTCCTCATGTTTTTCCAATTTTCTGCTTCTTCTGCCAAGTATAGTTAAAATTGCCTGTATATCTTTTTCTACAGGTACCCTTAAATATCTCTTTTTTATTGGGATTTCACCACCTTTTCCATCATATTCATAGTTAATAATTTCATAAAAATTGGTTTTAGTTACTTCATCGTATTCAATATTCAGATGGTCTTCTTCTTTTGAAAAATCACAATCATATTTTTTATTATCCCTTTTCTCCCTGACGTAGGCTGTAAGCAATTCAATAATGGGCCAATGGTATTCTTCATTTGTACTCATAATTTTTTCAAATAAATAAATACCGGAAAGACGGGCGGCTATATTCTCATCTTTTAATAATTCTGAAGCTTTGGAAAATTGTTGTAGAATGAGATTTTTGTTATTATTATCTTCGTTAATTATATTCTGTTTATCAAGAGCCTTAGTTCTTCTCCAAGTAAGATAAATACCGATAATAGCCAGAATACCACCGGCAATATAAATAACATTGCTACGAATATCCTTGATAGCTTCTAACTTTTCTTTTTTTGTTAATTCCCCAAAATTATAATAAATATAATCTTCAGGATATTTTTTTATTGCAAAGAGAAAGAAAACAAAAAGATCTGCAGCAAATAAATAAATGAGAATATACTTCCAATTCCTCTTAAAATATTCTTTCATATTTAGATTCTCCTATCGTTAAATCAACTAAGAACATTTTTTGCAAAATTAACAGTTTCCTGCAAATACTGTTACAAAATATCTGCAATTAGGAAATTTATTTTCCTATTAAAATTATAAGCTATTGGTGCAATGCTAATTTTGTATTTCTTAAATAGTTCTTTTAAAAATTCTTTTGTCTTGAAATTCACATTAAAAAAATCATAACTTTTAACACAATTAAATTTATAACCGCTATCCTCTACATAGGAAGATAAAGCAACTGTTTCAGCAAAACAACCATACAGAATATTATCAGTCAAACCGCAAAGTTCCGGATTGAAATAAAATTCTAAGCCCGATTCAAAATAAGCATTCCCTCCATCTTGCCTTAAAATATTAGTGCATTTATTTAATTCAATTTCCGATAAACCGTAAGGAACAGCAACATCTATTACATGAATCGGTTGACCGTTTTGAATAACATTCAAATTATTAGCGGTTATTAAACTTGAAGGATTGTGAGTGCAATTAATAATAGCTCGGATTTTGTTAGAGTTTTTAATTTTAATCTTATTAATGCTAGAGAAAATTTGGATGTTTTTTAATCCAATAATTTCCTTTAAGTTATTTGTGTGATTACTGACAATAATTATTTGTTCATCGGGAATATTTTTGTCGATTAAATATTGGAGACTATCTAAACCAAGCAGACCAAGACCATTTATAACTACAATATTGTTCTTAGTAATTATTTCTGCTTTTTCTAGTATTGAATCAATTTCCAAATTTAAAATGACTGCTGTTCCATTATCTCCATTTGTGAAAAGAATATCCGGGTATAGTTCTTTTAAAGTAAATCCGTAATTATCATGATTACCTGACCAATTCACCTTAATCTCAATTTCTTTACCGAAAAGCCTTTTACTCGATGCAGATAGCAAGACTATCTTGACCCCAAGCTCTTCCACCGCATATTTAAGAGCCTGAAGAAATTGTTTTCGAGCTTTAATAATCCCAAATTTGTTTAGACAATCTTCCGGGTAGCAATCTATAGCAAGAAAAGCTCCAGGTGTAATTTTATTGAATTCTAAGAATAATGGTTTATAGAATGAGTATTCAACCGGTCTTCCTTGAGCCGTATTAATATTTTCATAAAATTTACCTGGCAATACATTAGCAATAAAAGCACAATCAACTTTCATAATTATTCCATAAATTTATTAAAAAAAGGAGCATTTCCACTTATTGCTCTTCACTGAGGTATCGCTAAACACCTGATAAATGACAATAGGGAAACGCCCCATTTATGGAACGTGCCTACTTTGCGTCATTTATCTTCTTTTCTTAGCGATTACCAGTGAAAAACGCAGTAAGACATCTCTTACAATTATTTCTATTTTCTGATTAACAGATTATTACAGTATAATTCTCTCCATTATATTTTTTTACAAACATTAACTTAAATATCAAATCAATTTAACAATATTTTATTTGCTTTCCAACACATTTGAACTTGATATCATTATTTATTTAAACTTCAAGTTGAAACTTGCTCAAAATGGAAAACATCTCATCAGCAAGTTTTTTAAATTTTGATTTTGCTGATTTTAGCTTACAAGGAAGCCCAATACTATTTGAAAATTCTTAGCTACTAGATTATCTATGCAAATTAAAAATGCAATTTAAAATAATAATTCGTTAAGATTACATGTAGTGAGTGTAGGTATTGAATACCTGAATTGAGTGTAGAAAGGTAAAAGCCCCATGATGTGGAACCATAGGGCTTTTAGCAAAAGTTTTTAATGAATTATAATGAATTTTTGAGTTTCTAAAATATCGCCTGATTTGAAAATGCAATAATAAACTCCAGATGGAAAATTTTTGGTATCAATATGGATTGACTTTTCAATAGAATAATCATTAGAATTATTTTCAAAAATTAAGATTCCAAAGTTGTTAAATATTTGAAACATAATATTGTAAGAGTTATTCGTTTCAAAATTTATATTAACCTTGTCATTAGCAGGGATTGGGTAAATAATAAAATTCTGTTTATTTTTCATAGTCTTATTAAAAGCCTCGGGTACAATAACAGTTTCCCCTGTCGATATTATAATTAAGTCAGTAACGGCACATTCTTTCCAACTAAATTTCAAAAATTGAACATTGTCATAACCTATAGGAAATTCCGTTAATTTATCTCCTGTGCTACATGAGTAATTTGCTAAACCAAGTCCAAATCTAATACTATCATTACCAAAATCGTGACGTTTTGCTGTTACACAATATACTTTATTATCTTTAAAATCAAAATCACCTGTGAATAAACCTGTATTCTCCCAAAAGGGATTTTTTAAAATATCAGTGGGAGATAAAGCCTCAATACACCCACCCATACCTAAAAAACCTCCCGAACCAATTACGAATAAAGTATCGCCTTGTTTTGAATAAGCTAAATCCCTAGCAAAATTGCATTTTATCCTTTTTGTAGTATCTATATCAATTTCATAATCCCAAAATATTAAATCTCCAGTACCCCAACTGGCATTAGATGCAACAAATTGATTTCGAGTGGGTGAAAAAACAAGGTAATCTAAGAAACCATCTATACCAACATCAAATTCCTTTATGAAAGTAAATGTTTTCCTGTTGAATAATGCTGCTAATGGGCCGCCTGCATAGCCAATTAATAATAATGAGTCCTTTATAGCTATTCTGCAACGTTGCCAATTAATATCAAAAGCATTGATTCTTAAAGGATCCAAGCGAAAAATATTGATGTTATCAGAAATAAGATCCAATTCAATACCTACAACTTCATTTGATGAATCAATAGATAAAAAATAAATTAAATAATTATTTACATCAATTGCAGCGTAGATACTCGTACTAATTTTAATACTATTAATCAATTTACTTGTCAATGAATTTAATATTGATATACCTTGAGTACCTACAACGATAATGTAATTTTCATTTAAATTATAAATTTCTCTTACTACTGCACTATCATCAAATGGGAGGTAAATTCTACCTAATGCTGTTTGTATTTCAACATCTGAAACTAAAATTGAATTACCTGTTGTTATATAGGCTAGCTTTCGATTATTAAAAGTGTATAAAGAGTTATAATAAATATTTACTAATGAGCTATCTTTTTCATTGTTTAAGGAACATACGACTATTAGTGAATTCACACGTGGTGATAATAAAGCATCGCAATAGACTCTCTCTCTTTTACCGTTTAGGATTATTTCAACTAAGTTTTCAAAATTAAACCCCAACTGATAAGTTGATAAAGTATCCCTAAAATTTCCACTGAACTCGATTATTAATGGTAGCTTTTTAATATTAGTCGTAATATTATCTTTTACATTAATAATTTTTACATCATTTGGTGGTTGTGGTTCTGGGGATGGGCAAAATAAAACCGTCTGTTCAGGATACTTGCCTATTCTACCAGAATCCAAAAGTCCCCAATGTGCCCCTGTTAGCCCTTCTTCGTGATAAGCTTTCCACGGTTCGTCAAAAGCTTCAAAGTAATAAAAATCTATATTATTTTCACAAGTCCATCTCAAAAAATCTTTTAAAAATTTTCTCGCATTTTCTAAACTTAAAACCGCATTACCTAAGTTATTGCCACTTGAAGACCAACCAGTCTCACCAATGACTATTCTCTTACCAGGATATTTCTTTAATAAATTATTATAATGAAATTGTATTGACTCTAGTGCATATTTAATATCCACTCCTTCCCAAGAAGGATAAAAATGAGCAGTAATGAAATCCACAGAATCAACTAAATCAGGGTAATCGAGCCAGTAACTATAAAGTTGATTAGATGTTACCGGAACTTTAACTTTACTTCTAACTTTAGAAATATATAATTTTAAGGTATCAATAGGGATATTAGTAAGGTTTGTTTCATTCCCAACTGAAACAAATTTGACATTGCTATTATTATTAGCTAGGGATATAAGACTATCAATTTCTTTTTGTTTCTCCTCATAACTTTGATAACCTGCTAAATAGGCACCAGGGCATACAGATATGTTGAATTCGTTTGCAATAGGTACGATATAGTATATTGAATCAGTACTGCTAAAGGTTCTGAAAATATTACATTTATGCTGAATGTAATTCTTAATATCTACACGAATCTGTTCTTGAGAAGGATATTTCTTATAATTGGGATCTTGTCCATTTCTGAAAGGGCTATAACACAACCCTCTTATTCTTTCATCTAAAGTAAATATTTCAATTTTTATTGAAGAAATACTAAATGAACAATTTTGAGGAACTAAGATTTTTAATTGGCTTTGAGGTTGAGTAATTTTAAACGAAGATACAATTTGTGTATCCAAGACGGCAAAGTAATTTCCTGATTTACTTGTATCTTTAAAATTACTTCGTATTGACCAAACAGGGATATCATCAACATTAATTCTGATTATTGAATCAATATTCTTTGATACTAAACCTTCAAATCTCTTATTCCAACTTATTGTTATCAATGCATAATAACTTGAACCAGAATAATTACTTAAATTCAAATTTGTTGAAGCAACACCACCATCCCAATTATTTGGATTAGTCGAATCTACTCCAATAACTATTGAATGTCCTAATATGCTTGCTTTTCCTTTCTCGATTTTCAAAGTATCAGGAGAAATTGAGATAGTTTCAAGTACAAACTGAGAAAATAAGGAAAAAGGTAGCAATACTAAAATTAAAAAGAATAAAACATATCTCATTTCAACCTCCTTAAGATTTCAAAATCAAACTTACGAAATTCTTTTAAAAATTATTCTGAATTATGCAAATATTTTTTTAACGATATTGCTAATTTGGTATAGATGTCATTATGAATGCAGTGAAGAATCTCTTGATAGTCGCACCAGTACCCATATTAGATTCTTCGCTGTGCTCAGAATGATAAAAAAAGTATATTAAATTAGTAATACCTTTTTAACAATGAAAAAAAATTTCAAAGTTATCAACTATGGATAGAATCAATCAACCATTCCAAAGTTTTTACATCGTCAACAAACAATACCTCTCTTACCTCCTTATACATTGTCATTATTTATAATTATTGTGTAAAGTACTATAATAGAAAAACATTTTAAAAAAAAGTGAAGAAAACTACCCTAAAGTTGAAAATCGTATCAATTAGTATAAAATCGTGTAAATAATTCTATTCCAAATTTTTTATTCATTTAATATTATTGAGAAAATATTTTGTGATGATATGATGATATATGGATAATTATTATAAATACAACCCATTCACTAGAGGAATAAAGTCCTTTTAATTTTTCTATACCTAATGTAGAATTTATAGAGTTTGAGAATTTTATAAGCACAAACAGAAAAGAGATTAATCATAAAAATTAAATGCTCTTTGACAATTAAACAGCCCATCCCAATAATCGAGATAGGCTGAGGCTTTTAGGCAATCCCGTGTCGATCCGAAATTGAATCAAAGGATTTACCAACAGATCTTTGGTTTAAGGCTGATTTTTTCTCTAAATCCGCCAAAAGAACTTGTTTGTTAATATACCAGCACCTGCCTATTTGGAAGGCTCCGGGTATCTGCCGGCGATACAGCATTGCATATATCGTTTTAACAGACGCTCCGTAGATTGAGCATAGTTCTTTGGGTTTGAGAAGTAATGGCATGTCGTTCATAAGAACTCCTTCGCTCAAGAAACTCCTGACATCCCATTATCCTGAAATTTGTGAAATAATTTTCTTTACAAATCTCAGAACCACCTCCATTTCAAAGACAAAATACCATAAATAACAATGTAAATTAATTATTATTTTTAATAAATGCAAGGAGAATACATGCTATTTAATTACATCATTAAAGACCAGAAATCATCATATATTGGACACACAACGAAGTTCCTTTTTGCTTATAGCAAATCCTATCGTCTCAAAACACCAAGGATTGAGGAAATTTGGAAGTTTGGCAAGTTCTTAATTTTGGCAAAGTCTTTATTAATGAGGAGGGTATAATGCCACAATACAAAAGGAAACTAAGCAAGGGTATAAGATGGTATTACAAGTTCTCTTATTTGGGTAAAACTTATTTTTCAAAGGCAATTTACCACACTAAACAAGAGGCTTCAAAAGCTGAACGATACAGATACAATGAAGTTGAAGAGCGGTCAAGAAATATTAATTCAAACAGCGAAATGGAACTGCAGGACTTGATTAATTTAAGGCTTGATTACGTTAAAGCAGCCAAGTCATCTAAATACTACCGGGAAAGCCGATATTACTTGAAAAAGTTGTATAATAATTTCGGCAATCTTTCAGTTAAGGAGATTACTAAATCAGATTTACAAAAATTCCTCATAGACCAATCAAAAAAACAGCATTCGCAAAAGAACGATAATTATGTCATCAATGCGATGATCCGTGCCTATAAAGCATTATTCAATTACGGAATAAATTATTTGGAATTGGAAATTAGAAATCCCTGTCTTGGAATATCAATGTTTCCGATAACAAAGAAAGTGAAGTATATTCCTACAGATGAGGAAATTGATAATGTTTTAAGGCAATGTAATGAATTTCAGAAGGAGCTTTTGGAGTTTGTAAGGGACACCGGTTGCCGTATCTCTGAAGCCTTAAATTTGAGGCATAGAGACGTCTTTGATGGTTATGTGATACTTTATACCAGGAAGAGCAAAGCAAGCAATCTGACGCCACGTAGAGCCAATTACGATACTTCTAAATTGCCAATACGGGATTGTATTGATGAGAGAGTTTTTGATAGCTGGTGCGAAGCACCGAAATTTTTGTCAAAAAAAACCAAAGGTAAATGGAATTGGCATAATTTAAGGCACAGATTTGCCTCAATCCTATCACAAAATAACACACCGCTCTTTGAAATAATGAGCAAATTAGGTCATAATAATATTCAGACTACACAGAATTACCTTCAATTGCTCATTAATTCGTAGCCAAATCGTAGCCAAAAATAAAAAAGACTTACACATAATCGTAGTAAGTCTTTTTAATTTAATCAGTACACCCGGAGGGACTCGAACCCCCAACCCTCTGATCCGAAGTCAGATGCTCTGTCCAATTGAGCTACGGGTGCAGTTTTTCCAAATTACTATTTATTCTTCTCATTTGAAAATGAATTTTAATGATTCTATAATATTATATTCTTAAGAATTGTCATAAACGTCAGTCTGAGTTTAGTCGAAGACTGATTGTTATTTTTAATTTTCACATTTCGACAATGCTCGATGTGACATTCATTGCGGTATAAATTTGTGTGTATAAAAGCCAAATGGGAAAAAAAAGGAGGCTATTAAGCCTCCTCTATACGATGAATATTTACTCTCAATAATTCTGTCGCCAGAAATTTTATTTGCAAATTAAATAATCAATCTCGAATTAATAGGAACGTCTCCTATTGCCATATCCGCCTCCGTTGCCGCCGCCGCTTGTTCTTTCTCTGGCTTCGTTCACGGAAAGCTGCTTACCCTCGTACTCGGTTTCGTTAAGTGTGCTGATTGCTTTTCTTGCTGCATTGTCACTCATCTCGACAAAACCAAATCCACGAGACCTACCCGATTCGCGGTCCATGATAACTTTTGCCTTTTGAACCTCTCCGTGTTCGGCAAAAATTTCTTTTAAATCATCGTCAGTTACGCTGAACGGAAGGTTTCCTACATAGATATTCATAAAAACTCCAATAAAAATATAAACAAAACTCAGGCTTATGCCTGAAAAATTAAAACTCAAAATCTGAAAATACAAATAACATTCGTGATGCTTTTAAAACTGAAGTTCCAAACAATAACTGAATCTATTTGGTAAGCTCAAGATTTTATTTCAATTACAAAACTAACTAATTAATAATTAACATCAAAATTTTATTTTTGGATTCAATTTTATTTCTTTTCCTTTCTAAATAGCGTTACAATCTTCCTCATTTCTTCATTAGTGAAGAATCCGAATAGCCTGAGAATCACAACAAACAATGCCATCGAAAATATTCTTATCGCAAAGGACAACCAAATTGTAAAATAATTGGTTATCCATGTTGTTGTAAAGTACAGAACGAGCATAACACCTATAATTGTTATTACCTTGCTGAATTCATACTTCATTGGATAGACTTTTCTTAAAAAAGTATATAGAATAACTGCCGCCACAGCATAAGCTCCCAGCATCGCATAAGCCGCTCCCCAGTAATCGAATATAGGTACAAGTATAAAGTTCAATGCAATATTTGTTAGTGCCGCCGCACCGATTGACAGCGGCAGATAATCGGTTTTTTTTACTATATGAAATCCTGCCGCAAAATTATTATACATGCCATTCAGGAAGTATCCACCGAGTATAACAGGTATAATCCCGATACCGCTCCAATATGCAGGATTGATGAATTTTCCCCCGATAAAAGGCATCCTCACAATGAATTCAATGAAAAATCCCGTTATCAGAAATATAGCCGCACAGGTAAGTGTGAAATATGTGAATATTCTCGAAAACAACTGCTTTGCATCTGCATCTTCATGATGGCTCAGATAAAACGGCTTCCACGCATATTCAAAAACAGAGACAAACAGCATAATCGGAAGTCCTAAGCGGTGATTAATTGTGTACATCGCAACAGATTCTGATGATGATAAAATTTTCAATATCGGTCTGTCGGCAATTTGCAAAATCAAAGATGAAAGTGTTGCCGGAATTGTCGGAATGCCATACCTGAGCATCTGCTTCATTAATTTCCAATCAAGTTTCCAGTTAAAGTGCGATGAAATCATCGGAATAAAAATTAATGCTCCTACTATATTTGCCATTAGCTGTGAATAAAATATTCCAAGAGCTTGCCAGCGAAGAATTACAACGAAGACGGCATTGCTTGCAACTGCAATAAATATCAATCCAAGCTTTGTCAGTGCAAACCTGTAAGGCCTTCTCGTCATTCTCAGGAAAGCATAAGGTACAAACATAACTGCATCCAGGAATGGTATCAATGCGGCAATTCTTATAATTTCAGGCCCTGTTTTTAAATCCGTCAGTGTGGGAGCAATTGCATCTGCAAAAATAATTACAATGATAGAAACAACTCCGCTGATTACTGCAATAGTAAGGTATGCCATCGTAAAAACTTTTTTGGAATATTCCTTGTCATCCTTATCATAGAAACGCATGAATGCAGTATCCATCCCAAAGGAATAGATGATATTTATGAATGCGACAAATGAAAAAATATAAATTGCATCGCCGTACTCAGCACCGTTCAGGTAGTTTGAATATATCGGTGTCAAAAGAAATGTAAGAAAGCGTCCAACGATGGTTGACACGCCGTAAATTAGTGTATCAGAGGCAAGACTCTTTATTCTGCTCTTCATTTATTCCATAATGTGAAAAATAATCTTGCAAAATAAAAAAAAGCACCCACATTGAATAATTCTATAAATTCTTTCCCTCTTTTTGAAAGGGGGATCAAGGGGATTTCCTAATGAATAGCCCCTATTTTTAAATAGGGGAAGATTTACAACATCAAACAATGGCTTTAGCCACTTATTTATTTAAGAGGATAAATCCCATATTTCTATTCTTCACTCCTCCATTACTTAAAAGTAGTGACTATTCATTTTTGTCAGCATCCCTGTCAGGAGTTACTCCTGACAGTTTTTCATCCTTAACCTTCTTCCTCGCCGGAAATCCCAAAATCAATCCCATCAGTGCACCATATAAAGTCGTCAAATACCAATTAGACGTAATCGGACAGGAACCACTGCGGCATCCCACAAAATAATAATAGGCAAATCCCAATCCCGCACCAAGAGCGGCGAATAAGCTAATTTTTAAGTATTTATTCATATTATACCAAATTTTATTGTCCCTCGCCCACTGGGAGAGGGATTAAGGGTGAGGGTAAAATCAATTAACAACAACAATCGGCTTCGCAATCCCGAACACCTGCTCGATTGCTTGCATATACCCTTCCTTCGGCAAAGCACCAACAGACATCTGTGGCTTATCGTTCATAGGGCAGAAAAGAACCGAGGGTATGCTCCGTATTCCGAAAGCTGTAGCAAGTTCCTGCTCCTTGTCTGTATCAATTTTGTAAATATTAACTTTCCCGTCGTATTCCCTAGAAAGTTCTTCCATAATAGGTCCCACCATCTTGCATGGACCGCACCAATCGGCATAGAAATCTATAATACAGGGTTTATCACCCTGGAACTGCCATTCCGATTTCTTCTCAAAGTCAAACACTTTTTCCAAAAAAGTTTGTTTTGTCAAATATTCCATTTTTACTCCAAATCTATAATAATTTCAAAATACAAAATTAGAATTAATTTATTGACGAGGCAAAAAAATTATTATTGCTATGAGGGAATGTAAGGAAGAAAAATTATTTACTCAACTACATCCTGTTTATTAACATGTATTTACATGTTTATCATCTCCCTCCTAATTTGCCTACCTCACTATTCCCACGTAATTTTGAGTTTGGCTAATAGCCATAAATGATTTAAATATAATTATGAGATTGTTATGAAGAATTTTGCTATTAATCGAGTAGGAGGTAAGGGATTATTTCCCTTACCGACCTCTCACACCACCGTACGTGCCGTTCGGCATACGGCGGTTCGTTAAAACTGACAATCTCTTGTTGGTTCTCTCTTTGCTCTCA
>MHAY01000059.1 GCA_001804705.1 Ignavibacteria bacterium RIFOXYC2_FULL_35_21 | reverse complement strand
TATCATGGCTACGTACTTTAAATAGTAAAAATTTTTACTTTTGCTATCAAGGTATGAGCCAAATGGCACAAATAGGAATTACGAATTACTAATGAAAATATTAGAAATGGAATAAAACTATTAAGGAATCATTATGAAAAGGGTAATCAATTTTAATTTGAGAATAATCTGTATTTTTATATTAAGTGGATTAATCTTTACAAACTGCACAAGTTTAAGACCCAAATACAAAGGTGAGCCTTATGAAGCAAAAAATCAGATTGTTACCTATAATAATCCTTATTGTGTCGAAAGACTGAATATATTAGGCTGGACATTAAACTTAGGCTTTTCTGCAGGAGTCGGATATGCAGTTTATCAATATGCTCCTTATGACTATAAGGTTGGGAATTTAAGTAAAAATGAAATAAGAATAGGGCAGTCTGTATTAGCCGGATTATTAACTGGTTTTCTTATTTATGAATTTAGCAGTGATGGCAATAAACATGAGATTTTTTTCGATAGTGATGCTCAAAATTGGTTAAAAAGATATGACGATGATTTAATCCTGATAAATTCTTATTTAAAATCTTATGTAAATTCTTACATAAAAGCAATTCCAGATGATGCAGATGAGGATTTTAATTTTTATACAGCCGATGATGCCAGTTTATTCAAAACTTTTTTTCCAAATAGCAAATATACTTCAGATGTAATCAGAAGGTCAATTTCTAATCTTAATAGTTCTGAGCTTCCTGTTATTGTTGGCTTATTCCCATATTCAGAAGCTGGAAATGATGTGATAAGAGATTATTACAAACGAACTGGAAACCTTGATGAATGGTTAAAAGCTGTTGAGCTTTATCCATCACTCCAGAAAGAATATAATTATAAAGCTATAATGTTCACTAAAGACATATATGACGCAAAAAAACTGTTTTTAAAAGTACCTTTTGACGATGAGTTAAAAAAACAAATCGAAAATAAATTGTATAATGTAAATAATCTGTCAGAAGCAAAAGAATTCATTAATCTTTTTCCTGAAAGTGAATATAAAAATAACATTCAAAAAAATTCCTTATCGTACATTAGTAGTTATAAAGACGTTGAATCTTATTTCGATATGTTTCCTAATCCTAATGACATTGCTTCATTAGAAAATAAAGCAATTTATTATATAAATACAACCCAAGATTTACTGAGCTATTCAATACTATTTCCAAATTCATCAAGAGCAGACGAGGCAATTGAAAAGGCACTACCAAATATTAAGAGGTATGACCTCCCACGAGTAGTAAACACATTTGCCTTATCAAATTCAATAAAAAAACTCAAGCTAAAATATATAAATGAAAGTGAGGATTTAAACGATTGGATTGAAGCAGCAGAATTATATCCTGAATACATTAATGAAGCAGGAGAAAAAGCGAAACAATATTGTACAGATATTGAAAGTCAAAGACGATTTTTAAATACATTTGGAGAAACCGATGCTGCTATAGATATAAGAATGAAATATAATGAGGAAATTACAAAAGCACCTGAAAATTTGGGTAACAAAGTAAATTCATTATATAGTGAATATGCCCCGGTTATAGCCCCTGATGGCGAAACTTTGTATTTTGTTAGAAGGGACAACCCCGGTGGATTTGGTGGCGAAGATATTTACTATTCTGAATTAGATGCAAATGGTGATTGGGGTGAAGCACAAAATATAGGTTCTCCTTTAAATAATGAAGGTCATAATGCAGTTTCATCAATTAGTCCTGACGGTAATTTAATGATATTGCATAACCTTTATAACGATTTGTATACAGGCAATGGAAACTCGATTTCATATAGATTAAGTGAAGGATGGAGTTACCCGAATGATATTGATATGAAAAATTTTATATCACTCAGTACTTACCACAACTCCACAATGTCAAATGATGGAAAAGTAATTATTATTTCAGCAAAAAGGTATGATAGCTACGGAGGAAATGATATATATATTAGTTTTAAAAATAAGGATGATTCATGGTCTGAGCCAAGAAATCTTGGAACAACTATAAATACATGGGATGAAGAATCAAGTCCATTTTTAGCATCAGATAATGTTACACTTTACTTCAGCAGTAAGGGACATAGCGGTTTTGGTGGTTC
The DNA here is from genome assembly GCA_001804705.1 of Ignavibacteria bacterium RIFOXYC2_FULL_35_21. Lineage (GTDB taxonomy): Bacteria > Bacteroidota > Ignavibacteria > Kapaibacteriales > UBA2268 > XYC2-FULL-35-21. Next base: position 33,266 of record MHAY01000059.1, on the reverse strand, counting down.
AGATTTATTTCTAACAAGAAGATTAGATAAATCATGGAAAAAGTGGTCAACACCGGAAAATCTAGGTCCAACAATTAATTCTTATGGTGACGAAGGCTTTTATGTAATACCAGCAAGTGGAGATTTTGCTTATTTTGCTTCATCAAAGGATTCATACGGGGGTCAAGATATTTACAGAATCGGTTTACCAATGGATAAGAGACCCAATCCTGTAATTCTTATTGAAGGGAAAGTCATTAATGCAAAGACGAATGAACCTGTTGAGGCAGAAATTCATTATGAGGATTTAATTACAGGGGAAGAACTGGGAATAGCACATACTAATCCTTCAACAGGCATTTATAAAATCATTTTACCTGCCGGGAAAAAATATGGTTTTAGAGCGGAAGCACCTGACTTTATCTCTGTTAACGATAATGTTGATTTGATGAATTTAAAAGTATATAAAAAATCTGTCTCTGATTTACAACTTGTGCCAATTGAAAAGGGTCAAAAAGCTCGCATTAATAATTTATTTTTCGATTTTGGAAAATCAAAACTAAGAAAGGAACCATTTCCTGAACTGAACAGGCTTGTTCAAATTCTGAAAGATAATCCTAATATCAAATTGGAAGTATCAGGTCATACTGACAACATTGGCACTGATGCAGTTAATATGAAATTATCCGATGCCCGTGCTAAGTCTGTCGTAAATTACCTCGTCTCAAAAGGTATCAGCAAGTCAAAGGTAATTGCCAAAGGATATGGTCCAACAAAACCTGTTGCACCAAATGATTCAGAAGATAACAGACAAAAAAACAGAAGAGTTGAAATATTGATAATATGATAAATCAATAATTCAACTTTTCTATATCTTGAATTTTATTCAAAATGTTTATTTCACTATCACCATCTTTTTTGTTTCCAAATATTTTGATGTTGATAATGAATAGTAGTAAACACCACTGCCCAAGCCATTATCCGCAGGTTTAAATGTAAATTCATGTTGACCTGCATCTAATTGCTTATTTACTAATTCAACAATTGTAATTCCAAGAACATCCTTTATAGTAAGTACAACTCTATCTGCTTGAGGTATTTCAAATTTTATTATTGTTGAGTTATCGAATGGATTTGGAAAATTATCGGATAATTTAAAATTATAAACCATACCATCTGTTGTTGATGTTATTACTGAGACTTCCGATGTCTCTGATGTATCCGAACCATAAAGATTTGTTACAACACAATTATAACTGCCTTCATCCTCAATAAATATATTAGGTTTAAATAATAAGCTATCAGTAAAGCCAGGTAAGTATTCTGAATCTTTGTACCATTGATAATTTAATGGCTTTGTTCCAATTGCCTCAACTGACAGTCGAAATTCATTCCCTTCTCGAAAAGCAACATTTGCAACAGGCTGAACTGTAATTATTGCAGGATAAGCAATGATAACATGGATAATTTTTGAAGTGTCAATACCACAGTCATTTTCAACGATACAATAATAATTCCCTTCATCATTTATTTTTGCAGAATCAATATTCAATGATTTCTGAGTCTGATTTGTTAATAAGGTCCCATCCTTAAACCATCTGTAAATGAAAGGTTCAGTGCCACTAACATTACATTCAATATTCATTCTCGTGTCTTTTAGAAATAAACTACTGTCAGATTCAAAGTCTATTATTGATGGAGGAGTAATAAATTGTAGATAAGCTACATCTGATTGTATGATTATATCTTCTGGTTGAACTGTAACCTCTACATAATATTTCCCAGTGTCTGAAATTGTAGAATTACTAATTATCAGAATTGAATCATTTGCTCCAATAATGTTACTTTCAATATTTAATTTTGCTTTGTTTCTGAACCATTGATAATAATAAGTCTGACCACTTTGTGGTTGCGGTAATGAAATTGTAAATGTTGCAGAGCTATTATCACAAATATTTTGATTTTGAGGTTGTTCAAGAATCATATCACTTGTATAAATTCCAAATGAATTTGAAACGAGATAATTAGAATTAGTATCGTTAGCTATTTTGCATGGGTCGTACAATTCTACATGATAATCATTTCGTATGTCCTCATGCTGTACATTTTTTATAGTTAAATAATTCGTTGATGTCCCCCATATTCTACCACTGTCTTTCAACATCTCACTACCTTTATACCACTTGATAGCATTTGGATTGTTATATGCTATCGGATTCACATGTGCGTCAAAATCAAATGAAACAGTTGAACCTATTTTAACATATTTGGATTTCGGCTCACTTAGGAAAGAGGCTTCGGAGTTTACATATACTAATATATCACTTGAAACAATCGTATCATTATAAGGTGAATTTGTTATAATACATTTATAAATACCTGAGTTGTCATAATTGATATTATCAAATACTAATTCAGAACTGTTTGAATTAGGAATGTCAACTCCGTCCTTTTGCCATCGGAACTCAATTGGTAATCCGTATTCAACCGATAAACCATCTACATTCACAAAAAGAATAACATTTTCACCGTGACAAACCATTTGAGATTTACTCTGTTCTACAAGAGCAATGTTATAATTAGTAATTACAATTGATTCATTTCTTGTGAAATCACATTCTTCGTCATGGGCTGTGTAAGAAACATAGATGGTATCTCTTAACTTAGTTGTGGTTTCAAAAAATGTTGAATAGATTCCATCTCCATCAATAGAATCCGGTACTATCCCATCATCTTTGAAAGTCAGGCTCTGTTCTATATTATCCTCATCATAATATATTGAATTTATTTCTGAAGGTAATAACTTCTTTGCTGAATCTGAAAGGAATGCCTGTAGGATTACTTTGTTCGAAGTATCAGTTTCTGAAGCTAAGTTTAATACTGTTGAATTGTAAACCGGTAAAAATAATTCATAAGTAGAATCAGGCAGATAATTTTTTCCGTTTATTAAGACTTTCCATTGTCCTGGTTGGTTATCAACCACCATATACATAAATTTTGATTCGGTATCAACATGAGATAAAAACTTTGTAGTATCGGAAACCATAATATTCAACGTGTCTTTATTGGGCGCTATAACCGACAAATTTGGTAAAAGAGAATCTTGATACCTCAAATAAAATACAGAATAATCTGTATTACAATCGAAATCAAAGACAAGACCTTTATCTTCGAGAACTACATCTTTAGACCCTTTATTGACTGTCTGTTTTTTTTGTTTATTATATTCATCAACGGTATTACAATTTAATAATGCAGCTTCATCTTCAGTAATAATTAAATCAGAATAAGTTGACGTAGTCCATTTACAATTAAGTTTTGTGTCTCGTATTTTTCCAACAAGTAGTGCCTGATTCTCGAAATCCTCCCCTTCAAATTCTCCCCATCCCCAATTTGTAAAAGTTATATGTAAGTCAACATCCATACTTAATTCATTCGGTTTAAACTGCCAACCTACACCTTGTGAATTTGCTTTCACGTTAAAAATATTTTTACCTTCATTATAATCTTGATTATATTTTTCGTAACCGTAAAACAAATATGGATTTCCTCTTTTAATATAATAATTTTTGTAAAAATCCCCTGAAAAAATGTTATTAGAATAATACAAATAACAACCTTTATTGTTATAGAAGTTTGAATTACTAAAATTTTGTTTTATTAATTTCAAAACATTGTCAGAAGTATTGTAACTATTAGCAATAAACCGCACTCTATTACTATTTGGTTCTGGAGGTATCCAATACTCTGATTTATTTCTATTCCAAAATCCAACAATTGGTAATCCTATATCAAGTTGGACATTGTCCTTTGAAGCTTGGACTGGTGTATTATTTAAATTAACATTAAATTTATCTCTCGTGCTTGTTAATGTTCCATTTTTAAAATAATCAGATATTGCCATAGGAACAATTTCTTTTTCTGATTTTGATAAATCTGAACATCTATTGTCAGGTGAATTCAAATGTGTATGTGAAAAACTTGATTTGATACTCAAAGGAATACCAAATGATAATAGACTACTTGATGATAATGAAACAGCTCCATCTTCATGATTCTCACTTTCATGAATAGGTGGTTCACAATTTATATGTAAGTTTATATCAACTACTTTAGGATCTTTAAATAATCCAAATTTAGTTCCTCCTGATACTTGATAATAAATTACTCCATTATAATTAAAAGTAGAAATATAATTAAGTTTAAGATATGAATTACTTCCAACTGATAGCTCCCGGATAGCAGGAGAATATGGATCTATATCAGTAAAGAAATCAGCAAAGAAAGAGCCAAAATTAATATCATAATAAGCTCTTGTTGCTCCAAAAGAACCATTGTGTGGGGTAGCTAAAAACAAAACTTTGTCAATATCATTGTTAAATACACCAATATTTGGAGGTTCGTTAAGACCTAAATAATATTCACTTTTCCCTTCAATATAAGCTCTTGCAACTAATCCTCCCATGCTATGAGCGACAACTGAAACTTTTTGTGAGTTGTATTTTTCAGTTATTAGTTTATTATCTTGTCCTAACAAATAACCGGACTCAATCCAGGATTGGTCAGGCGGATAATAGTATTCCCAAACATCATATTTATTAAAATTATTTTCATTCTCAAATGAAGAAAATTGAAATCTTGCGGGATAGGAAGTATATCTGTAATCAATAACAGAGTTAAAATCATTATTCAGATTATCAGTGTTAGGATCAACTATTCCTTTTTGTTTATCACTCCAATCATCACCCCAATAATGGTCTTTCCCATTTATTCCATGCACAAATAAAACAGGTTTTTTATCAGCTCTTGAGTTTGATATTAAATATTCATGATTTTCATTCATAGGTGGAATGAGCATTGAGGTTTGATACAAGGTATTAATAAATTCCTTATCACCATGAAACTTGTGAGGAAACACCCATTTAAAGTTAATTTGCTCCAATGGATGGAATAAATAATTTACTATTTCATCATGTAATATAATTATAGCTTCTTTCCCTCTATTTGCTAAATAATCTTTTTCGGGGTAGTGGAAGTATAATTTTCCAACATAATTATCATTTTCATCCAATAAGTATAATTCTTTAATATTATGATTGTAGAAATCTAATAAAGGATGTTCGTCTTCATCAAAAAAGTCTTTTATTTTTTCATAATCAAACACAGCAAAGCCATCACTTATGTTTGAATTAATATTACTTAATTTTGGATTGTTTGGAACGAACAATTCAACTTGTTTAGGATTGGAATTACCTTTTGTAACTATTTTTAATTTGATATAAGCTTTCTTTTCGATTTTAAATACATTATCACTTATATCCTGAATGCTTTCATTGCCTGCATCACAGATCTTTACTGATGCTGTTGTTGTATTGATGTTTGGCAGTTCCCATTTATAAGTTCCTAAGCTTGCATCAATATTATTTGCAATTTCCTTCCATGAACTTGTGTTTGATTCTCTGTAATACAAATTTACTTGAGAAACATTTGTCTGTTCCCATGTTATATCATAGAAAAGATTTGCCTGCCAGGGTTCTCCTCCGTTTGGAGTAAGTAGTGAAACACTTGTCTGTACACCTTCTTCATTATACAAAAGCTGAATTTCTGACTCTGTTAATGCACGGTTATAAATTCTTATATCATCTATTTCACCTACCCATTTTTGATTTGCAGGTCCGTAAATACTTCCAATATATAAAATTGATGTATTAGATAAATTACCAAAAATATCATCATCAGTTTCTTTTAAAATATTATCAACATATAAATAATATTTATGACTTGAATTATCTCTAATATATACAACATGGTGCCAATCCCCATCATTTGTTGCTTGGTTATCTCTTGTTTGTATCTCTGTTGAACCATTCCAAGCTGAACCATAAACACTTGCCGGATCAAAGAGAATAGCAAGGTAATTGGATTGTGGGAAATACCCTGATTTTGATGTTATCCTATACGGGTGCAAATCACTGGCTGTTGTTTGATACCAGACAGATATAGACCAAGTTTCAATATTAAAATATGTAGAATGAGGAACAGTAATTTCGGCATTACCATCAAAATAATATGCTTTATTCGTATTTCCAAATCTATCAGAAGTTATTGTAGCACCATAATTGGTACCATGATTTCCATTCCCGCTCTCATCATTAGCATTTCCATTGAAAGGATAATAAGCGACTAAACCATTATTTAATGGTGAATCCTTAACACAACGAACTGGAAATCCGGCATTCTTAAGATGATATGTTCTAAGGATTTTTTCGTTCCCAGAAGCAAGATATCTTGACCAAGCATAAGATGTACCGTTTTCTGATGAAGTCCACCAGTAACCAAGGTCTCCGAAAGTGTAGAATGTTGATACTTCATTTCGACAGCCACTACCTAATGCCGTAAAGCCAGTTTCATTAGTTGCACCTAGGTTGGGACTACTCCAGTGTGAAGTCCCAGTTTCTTTAAGTTTTCCACCTTCATTTGTTCCTCGCCATCCTATAATATCTGCTTGTGCTTGAGACATACCCAAATACATTTCTAATGTTTTCCATTCGTTATCTAATGGTACATGCCAACCAGCAGGTGATAAACCACGTGGGTCGTGTACTGCATACCAATTGTATAATTTGCCATATATTGCTCCCAAAGCAGGGTCATTATTGTAGTAGCACCATGCCCCAGTCGTAAGGTTTGCCCATTGAGTAGGGTCAGTTACCTGTGGTATTGGGTCGCCATTTCGATAATAAGCCACATCAAGATTTCTTTTCATCCAGGTTTGAGTTCCGATAGTTACTTCACCGTCGTGATATAGCTCCTGAATTTCTGACTCCGTTATTGCCCGATTATAAATACGAATTTCATCAATTGAACCTCGCCAGTAACCACCAGGATAAAATGGAGATGTTTTTGCTATTAATAATGGATTATTGTTATATGCTATACTTCCAGTGAAAGGTAATGAATCTTTCAATATACCATTATTATATAATTTGATTGAACTACCATCATAAATAGCTACTATATGAGTCCATTGATTAGTTTTAATTACTGTTCCTATTCCATACTGCTGTGTAGAATTTGATTGTTGATAACTAATAGCCTTTTCTGTAGAATTTCTTGCATATCCGGTTATATTATACGAATTCCAAATACTAAATTCGATATATCTTTTTGATATTGCCGAAGGCGAATCAAAATCCTGATAATCATCTTGTTTCAGCCAAATTGAAATTGTTAAATAATTCTGTGGGCAGATACTAGCTGAATTTGGTACTTCCATATGAGCACCATAAAACCGATATGCTTTATCAGGATTGCCAAACCTGTCAGGAATGAGTGTTGCACCATAATTTATTGCATTATTACCATTACCACTCTCATCATTAGCATTGCCATTGAAAGGAAGGTAAGCAACAAGTCCATCTGTTAAACCACATATTAAATTTGTAGTAAATGTTAACAGAAAAAGTATTATTAATAGTATTTTGATTTTCATAAAAAAACTCCTTAATTTTAATTTACTTTTATCCTTCTCTATATATCCTTTCCCTCACCTTCCGGTTTCATTTTTTTTTCTTTTTTAACTAAAATTTTCATAAGTTTAATAATCTTAACATCTTAGTTTATTTTTTAAATAATTATCCGATAAATATTTGAAACCGGGTGGCATGTTTTTGAATAAATGGATATAGAAAAAAGAAATATTGAAAATCAATTATTTATTGATTTCAGAGATAACGGGAACAGACAAAGCTTTGAAGAGTTGTTCAGACTTGTAAAACCCTGGATGTTCAAGGTTATTAATAAAATCGTTAATGATTATGATGATGCAAAGGATATTATGCAGAATTCTTGGATAAAATTGATAAACTCAGGTAATAAATTTGACCCTGCAAAAGGGAACGTAAACAATTTGATTTTCACTATTGCAAAGAATGAGGCATTGCAATGGAAGCGGAAAGAAAAATCGTTAGATAGGAAGTATGATTTGGATTGTGATGAAGATAACAGTCAAAGCCATAATGATAATCCGGAGCTAATGCATGTAAGAAATGAAAAGAGTGATTCAATAAGATATGCTATTAGCAGGTTAGATGTAGATTATCAAAATGTCATTCTTTTGTATTATTACTCTGATTTGAGTGTAGGTGAGATTGCAGTGAAATTATCAATCCCTGAAGGTACGGTGAAAACCTGGCTTGACAGAGGAAGGCAGAAACTTTCAAAATATTTGAAACATTATGTAACAAATTAATAAAGGTAAATATTATGCCTGGAAATATAAACAATGAAAATTTGGACTCTTTTCTGAAAAGTCATTTGAAATCTGTCCCTGAGCGTGAATTGTCAAATGATGATGAAAAGGAAATGATTTCAAATATTATTTTGAAAACTACACATCAGAAAAGTGCAAAGCAGAATATCTTTTCGATGTCGTGGATTCAAGCAAAAGAATTATCCCGAAATGTTTATGATAATTTTAGAATTGGTAGATTTCAAGTATTATCTCCACAATTTGGTTTACCTCTTTTATTAATAATTGCCGTATCAGTTTTTTTGGTAATGATTTATACAGGTACACAGAATAAAAAGGATATTATTATTACAGAAAAACAAAGAGTAACGTATCATGGAAATCAAAAACAAATCAAATCAAATGATATTAACAAACATGATTTAGCTACTCTTGACAATGAGAATCATATTCAATCAACGAAACTTGAATCAATCCCTCTTGTATATTTTGATAGAGGTTCGACGCAGGATAATTCAACGATTGATAAGAAAAGAAAAGCAGCATTTTCAGTTATCGTAGGAGTTTTACAAGAAAATGGAATTGAGATTACAAAACTATTAAACGATTCTCTTTTAATAAGTGAATGGGTACATAATACAAAAAATACAAATACACAACAAAGATTAGTATTTCAATACAATCCTAACACAACAAATGTTGATGTAAAAATACAGAAGAAAACAAAAGAAGTTGCTATTATCAAAAAGAAAAACTTAGAGAAAATTTATAAGAATATAAATTCTGAAATATTTCAGATAATTAAACTTAGTAATTAGTCATTTAAATAATTATTGAGGTAATAATGCGAATTGTAATTATTATTACAATTGTATTTGTATTTAATCTATCAAATCTGGGTGCAATCATCCAGACATGGCAAGCGTTATATGACAGTGCCGGTTCTTATATACAAAACGAAGATTATCTTACTGCCCTTCCAATAGCTGAGAATGCACTGGAACAAGCTGACATTGAATTTGGGACTTTAGATTCAAATTATTCAAAAACAATTGCAATATTAGCTGATATAAATTTAAAACTCGATAATTATGATACTGCACTTCAATATGCAACTCTTGACAGTTCATTAAAAAACAAAATCTATTCTACAAACAGCAAAGAATATGCAAACAGCATCTTTAAGATTGCTGCAATTCAGTTAAAGAAAAATAATTATACAGATGTTGATAAACTGATAAGAATTGGTTTTGATAAATTAAGCGGATTTGTACTGAGAGATTCTAATAAAACAACTATTCGTGGAATATCTGATAGATTAATTTATTTACTTCCAATGCTGGGACCTGATGCAGAAAGAGTGGATGGTGTATTTTTCGATGAACGAGTTTTAAAATTAAGCATTGAATTAATTAAAAATAAATTTGGTGAAAACAACTGGGGTTATGGATGGTCACATAGATGGCTTGGTAAATATTATCATTATAATCATCGCTACAATGAAGCTATTGAAGTTTTAAAAGCATTTCTTAAATTATTTTTGAAAAATGAAACGAAAACAGAAGCATATACTCCTCTTAATTTTCTTACTGAACTTTACATTGATATAGGGGATTATAAAGAAGCATTAAAATTTAACGACTCTGCTTCTCATAATATGAATTATGGTATATATACAGAAAATGCAAATCATTTAAGAAGATATGGAATAATTTATACAGGATTAGGTGAATATGAAAAAGCCAAAAATAAATTTCAAAATGCTTATCGGATTATGGAACAAGTAATATTGACAAAGGAAGGGGATTCGACTACGTTTGTAAAAGAGGGCTATCAAGCTTATTTGAATTATATATTATCATCTATATATTTTAACAATGCTAATCTCTGTTATATTATTGGGAATTGTAATGAAGCTGTAAATTTATTCATTAATGCAATTGAATTAATAAAAAAAGCTTATGGAAGAAACAGCTATTTCTATTACAGATATACTTTCAATTTAGCAAAATCTTACATTGCTCTCAACAGATTTGATGAAGCTGATTCCCTGTTACTGAAAGTGATTAAAAATGATTTAATGAGGATTCAGTATGCTTTTTCTAATCTTAGCAGCAGTGAGAGAATTGCATTCCTTAAAGATTTGAAAAAAGACTATGATTACTTTAGCTGGTATGTTTTATCAATACGATATAAAACAAATCCTGTATTATTACAGGAATTATACAATTATAACTTGACATTCAAAGGATTATTGCTATATAAATCAAAGAATCTTCACGATTTTATTTGCAGTACAGATGATGAAGAAACAAAAAGAAAATATATTGAACTTGAGCGTAAAACAAATTTATTATCTAAAATTTATCATGCTTCACAAAATCCCAATTCAAGAATTAATACTGATACATTAGAACAAAGTATAAATAATTCAGAAAGAGAATTATCATTGAGCTGTCCTTTGATGTTTCAATATAATCAAAGTAAAAATTTATCATGGAAAGATATTCAATTCACACTTAAAGATAATGAGGCAGCAGTTGAAATAATCAGATTCAGGCATTTTGGAAAAGTTCCGAATAAATACAAACCGGATGTGATGGAACCGGGATTTACCGATTCAGTAAGCTATGCAGTTTTGATTATAAAAAAAGGGTTGAAATCACCTGATTATGTATTAATTGAGAATGGTAATGAACTTGAATCTGCTTCATATAAAAAATATATTTATGCGATGAATCCTCAGGATTCGATAATTAATAATTACATTGAGTATAAAAAATATTTGAAAAAACAGCCAGGGATTTTAAATGAATTGAGAGATGTGTATTGGAGTAAAATTCAAGAAAAATTTTTTGGGATAAATCAAGTTTATCTGTCTGCTGATGGCATATATAATAAAATCAATCTAAATACACTTAATTCAAATAATAATAAAGAAAATTTACCGGATATTTATCTTCTTTCATCAACCAAAGATTTAGCTGAATCAGTAAATCAAAACAATTCGAAAAATAAAACAGCAATTTTATTCGGTAATCCAAATTATAATTTTAGAATGGATGGCCAAAATCAATTAGTATTAAATAATGAAAAAAAAGATGATAAAAGTTGTGTTTCTCTTAAACGCACAAAAGATGGATACCTTTGGAATCCATTACCTGCAACAGAAAACGAAGTAAAATCAATTGAGAATAAATTTACTTCTAATGGATGGCAAGTGAAAACTTTTATAAAAGATTCATCTGTTGAACATACAATTAAAGAAATAGAAAGTCCAAAGGTATTGCATATTGCAACACACGGATATTTTGATGAAGATTTGAATGCAAAAGAAGATGATTATTCAATTCTGAATAACCCTTTGCTTCGCTCAGGTTTGGTTATGGCTGGAGCTAATGATATAATAAAATCATTTGAAAATAACTCAAATCCCGACTTACTCCAATTTACGGATGATGGTTTATTGACTGCTTATGAAATTATGAATATGAATCTCAATAATACTGATTTAGTTGTTCTTTCTGCCTGTGAAACCGGTTTAGGAGATGTAATGAATGGCGAAGGTGTTTTCGGATTGCAAAGGGCATTCCTAGTTGCAGGTGTAAAAAATATTGTAATGAGTCTTTGGGAAGTAGATGATGAAGCAACACAGAAATTGATGACCTTATTTTATGTTCATTGGCTGAAAACCGGAAATGCACAAACATCTCTGAAAGTAGCTCAAAAGAAAATGAAAAAGGACCCTAAGTACAGTCATCCAAGATTTTGGGGTGGTTTTGTGGTTTTAGGGAAGGATTAATCATAAGTTCCATATTTTGTAAGTTAATCTTTTTTAGTATATTTATATAATATAAATGTGATTTATTAATATTTTGAAAAAGTGTCCGTTATAGTGTCCGTAAATTATGTATAACTTAACGGGAAGCAAGGACTAATCAAGTGATTTTGATAGTATATTAACACCCTACTGGTGTACTGATTATTTATTTAATATATTTTTATTAATCAATTGCTTGTCATTCTTGTCTTATTTTTTTTCTGAAGGAAAAAATTGATGACAATTCAATAAATGTCTCTTTATTACACTTTTATTGGAAATTTTTTTTGAAGGTTGAGTCTTTTAGAAAAAGGCTTTCTATTTGATGATTATTTATTATTTGTAATTTTTTTATCAATTTTTTCAGGGGATATTTATGAAATATTTATTAATTACTATGTTCTTTTTGCTTTCATTCTTGAGTTCTTATGCACAAGAGTTTGAATTTATGAAGTTAAGTGAAGCTTATGATTATGCTTTAAGCAGTGGGGAATTTGATACCTATGATTTTACCGGGGCTTCTGCCATGGGTACAGGCGGGGACCAAACAACATTAAATATTGACAATGGAACTGCAACTATATGGACTCTATCGGGTAAACCAAAAGATGGTTCAACAACTATGCGTCTTTCATTGACGATTTATAAAGTTGCCAGTCAATTTTCTAACTTACGTCAGGAAATACCAGGGGATTTCAGCGGTTTTCCAGTTGTTAATGAAGATTTTGCGGATTCCGATGCTTTGGCAATTCAAATAAAAAATTCACAGGAATTTCAAACATTTTATAATAGTAATAAGGATTCTTTAGCTTTTATTACTTTTAGTCTCGGCTTTGGTTTTGGTGATATCAACCAAATGGTTTGGTCTGCATCTTTGATTAAAGTCAATCAATCTGATAAGTTAGCCTGCTATTGGGATTATAAAACACTCGCTTTAATACTTTGTTCCTCAGTTTCCGGAGTAGAGGATATGGAATTTATGAATTTTGATGTTTTCCCCAATCCTGCATCAGATATAATTAGTTTTGAGCTCCCATACTCAGGAAATGCAAATTATTTTATTTATAACAATCTGGGTAATATTGTTAGTTCTTCATCAATGAATATGGATAATATTGCTAACATTAATATAAGTAATCTAAATAATGGAGCATATAATCTTGTAATACTTGCCGGAAAAAATGTGTTTTCAAAACAAATAATTAAGATAAATTAGATATTTATTTTTTCTTTCTCTTACAACTTATTGGTAGCTGATTTTAAAATTTCGAACTCAATGAATTGAACTGATTCATTGAGTTTTTTTTGCATAAAAATTTCTTACAAAGAAAAAATCCATCGGCAGTAAATAAAAAAAACAAGCGGTGGTTACCGCCGTTTTTTTTGTTTATTATTAGATAATATTTTAATTATCAATAAGCAAATATCATAGAATAGATTATCCATAAAACAACACACAGACCAAGGGTTAATGCTACCCAGCCAAATGTTTTCAGGAGTCTGAGTATGTTCGGTGAAAATGGTGTCGAGAGTCTTTTTTCAATCTCACCACTCATTTTCATTCTCTGATATTCATCAGGCCTTTCCATTTTCAATTCATCAACTGTTATCTGTCCTGAAAATATAACTGTATCCATCGGGAATTTTTCGGGCCTGAAATGTGTGTTAAAGAAATGCACTGTGAAAATAAATCCAGCCGCAAGCAATGCTTCGTCACTGTGTACTATTGTTGCTACATTCAAAAGCCAGCCCGGAAATACATAAGAAAATATTTCCGGAAACCATAAGAACAAACCGGTCGAACCTATTATAAATATTCCCCAAAATACTGCAAAATAGTCGAATTTCTCCCAATATGTCCATCGTCCATATTGAGGACGTGGGCCTTTGCCCAAATACCACTTAAATGAGGCAATCACATCTTTGAAATCCTTTTTTGTTGGTATCATAGTAAAGGGTCCAAACAACATATCTTTCCATGATTTGAACTCATTCTTTTTCTTTTTGAATAAATCAATCACATGAATTATAAATATTCCAAAAAGGATTGTAGCCGCAAACCTGTGAACTGTTCCTGCATTTTCTACCCCCCCGAAAATAAAAGCAATAACCTTTGCTAAGCCGGTATAAGAAAATTTTACTGTTAATCCCGTAACTGCAAGGCTAAGAAAACTCACAATCATTGTAACATGCAATGCCCGTTCAAGAGGAGAAAATCTTGAATACCGTTTCGTTGTTTCATCATGAGGATGAGCGAGCATAAATTTTTTCATTTCTCTTCTCATCTGGAATGACCTTGGCAGCCAAATCAGGGTATGGAGGAACGAAAGTGAAAATGTACCAAGTAATAATAATGTCATTCCCCAGAAAGTCCAGAACAGCCATGGATACTTAGTTGGGTCATGATGAGTCGCATGGGTGAAATACTTAGTGAATCCCTTATTTGCGTTCTGATGGCACTTCTGACAAGTAGTAACTATGTTATCCCTGTGCAGGGAAGATTTATAATTGGATACGGGTAAGATGCTGTGCGAGCCGTGACAATCACTGCATTTTGCTGCCTTCGTAGAACCTAATCTTGAAACTTTGCCATGATAAGTATCAAAATACGTTTCAGATATTTTCTTATGGCATTTTCCACATGTGTTTAAAATTTCCATTCTGAATTGATTCTTGTCTGTCCTCTTGATTGTGTGAGCTGTATGGCAATCATTACAAACAGGTAACTTCTTCTTATCAACACTCGATACGAATGGCGAGTGTATGCTCTTATTAAACTCTTCCTGAACACCATAATGGCAGGTCCCGCATGTTTTTGCAATGTTGTTGGGATGTATGCTCGACTCAGGATTTTTATAAGGCAATCCTTTATGGGCTGTGTGACAGTCTGTACAAGTCGCAGTAACAACTAAACCGCTTTTAATTAAACCCTGACCATGAATGCTTTCAGCATAGTGGTCAATTACTTTATGTTCTGTACCTTTATAAAACCTTGTTGCTGACTTTCCTTCCTGATGGCACCTCGAACACAATGTTGGAATATTCAATGGGAAAATCGGTGATTTCTCGTCTCTTTTACCTAAAACTTTATGAGTGCCATGACAGTCACGGCAGTTTGGAGCATCTTTATTATTTCTTACATTCAATTGTCCATGATAACTCTTCATATAATCATCGCCGACCTGCGTATGGCAGGATGAACAGTCAACATTTTGTGTGATAGCATCACATGGCCGTGAATGATTGGGGTTCACTTCAACATGACATTGGGCACATGCGATTTTATTATGTTTGGATTCACCAATTTCCTGAACATCAACAAACATAGAATGTCCCTTATCGTTTTTTAATGAACGCTCATCGTGGCATTTTTTACAACCCTCATCCGCTAGATTCTGGGGATAAAACACCTTCCTTACCTTATGAGGCTGATGACAATCTATGCATGCAGGTAGAACTCTCGCTTCTTGTTCCCAAAGTCTGCCATTGATTACCTTCTTATGTACATATTCGATTGCAGCATGGCATTTCGTACACGTAGCAGCAATATTCTTTCGGTTTATTGTTGACCTTGGATCAGTATGTGGTAATATCCTGTGAGGTGAATGGCAGGAGGCACAAGTTGCACTGACTACCAATCCTTTTTTGATTAAACCCTCACCATGTATGGACTCGGTATAATTTTCCAATATGTGGCTTTCAGGAATATTCCTTTGCAACTGAACAGGTGAACCTTCGCGATGGCACCTGCCACAAAGCTTAGGAACATTCATCGGATAAACCGGCGACTTTCTGTCTTTGATTGAAACAATATCATGTTTACCATGGCATGTATTGCATGTGGGAGCTAAGTGGTCTCCTTTGTTATAAGCTTTTCCATGCAAACATTCATTATATAAACCTTGCTCTTCTTTGTGACAGGAACCGCATTGAGCTTTCTCTGGCTTCTCATGCGGCAAATCCTTATTAGCTAAATCCGAATGGCATCCGATACATTGAACTTTGGCATGTACTGTTTTTGAATAGGTTTTCTCATCTATAAAAGCGGAAATCATTTTTCCACCCCGTTTAACTTTTAATGTCTTGTCATTATGACACATGAGGCAGTCATCATTTGCCGGATTCTGCTCCTGGCTTGTCAATGGCAGGGATAAATATAATGTTAAGACAAAAATTATTGATGTTACAATTATTAGCGAATTTCTTTTATTGAACTTACTTTCCTTCAAAATTCTTTTTAAACTCATCGTTACTCCATTCTAACTATGAATTCTTCCTTATTAATGGAAGATTAATGAGATTGTATTTATTTTATAAAAACTATTTCAATATATTTTTGGGCAGAAATAATTTACCCTTACATTTTGCATTTTTCATTCTACATTATCAACTTCTTGTAAATGTGCAGAAAATATTCTGTCCCTGCAATTTAGATTTTATTTATTTCAATAATTGGTCATTATTAATTAGTAATTATTTTATCTTGCCTCTACCTGAAACACCTGCGATTTTTTCCGGACACCATGGCAATTTGAACAAAGCTGGCCGCTAATTAATTTCTCCTCTCCACCCGGATGATAGAATTTCAAACCTGTGCTTGATTCCTGCATATCCTGGCCCGGTGGCTGCTGTGTTGCAATTATATGGCATGCGTTGCAGTCATTCGTTATTACCCTGCCTTCGTCCGATACATGTTTGCCATCATGGCATCTGAAACATCCCGGGCTGTACATATGCCCGATATTATTTGGATTGCTTTTCCAGCTTGTCTTCATAGAGGGGAAATAATTCCTCATATAAATTTTGTGAAGAAAATTAATAAGCTTACCAAGCTGTTCTTTTTTAGATACGGCAATATCAGGATAATTACTTTTATAAAAGTTCCATATAAATTTGCTTATATCCTCAAGTGCTGTTTCCCTGCTCCTGGTATAAGTTTCCAGCACCTGTACGCCTACATTTTTTATGTAGGGAATGGTTCTGTCAATCTGGTTGTTAGATATATAAGCATTAATCATTCTGTTAGGTTGATAGAAAACATGCGAGGGCCTGTTATGACAGTCAATACAATCCATTACTCTCAATTTGTCTTGTTTGAGCATTTCTCCTGTTACTTTATAACTTGTATCTCTGTAAATTATCTCTTTACCTGTGTATTTTGATTTTACTTTAATCCATGGGATAACCGTTCGTGAATCATCCAGAGGCAAGTATGTAATTTCGTTTGCCAGATTCATGACCCAATGGATACCGCTATGGTTGCCGAATTCCACACTGCCGCCGCCAACCCTTAATAACATTGTAAGTTTATATTCGGTATTATTTTCATCCGAGGTGAAAAAATCGAAGTTCCTTTTCATCTCATTATAAAAATGCTTGGGCCAATGACACTGTTCGCATGTTTGCTGTGCAGGGCGTAAGTTGTGAACAGGTGTAGGTATGGGTTTTGAATATTTTTTGAATAATACAGAATATACCTGATAAGAACCCGACAGTTTTGACCTGACAAACCATCCGGTTCCGGGCCCTATATGACATTTTACACAGCCTACCCTCGAGTGAGGAGAATCATGATAAGCCGTATATTCAGGCTGCATAACGGCATGGCATACCTTACCGCAAAATTCATCCGAATCAGTGTACTCGTATGCTTTAAATGCACCAAATATTGAAAATACTGTTAATAAAATTGTTCCTGTCGAAAATACAAATACTGCTACCTGGTGTTTAGGATTATTTAAGTCTATAACAGGTAGTTTTCGCTGCTTCAGGTCGAGCGATAGTATTCTTCTGTTTTCCTTTATAGCTCCGAAGGCAATTAGTAATAAACCTAAAATCAGAAATGTTGGTAATACAATATAAGTTATAATTCCTAAATAAGGATTTTGAAATTCACTGAAGAATTCGATTACGATAAAAAATAATATAATGACAGAGCTAAGTATTGATATTAGTGAGCCGGTCAGAGTCGTAGGATTATAGAAAATCACAGGAAACAAATTCTTTTTTTCTATGGGAGGTTTGCTTTCGGCTTCTCTTTCTGCTTTGAGTTCTTCTTCATGTAGCAAATGCCAGCCGGTTAATATTGACCTGAAAAGCTCTGATATTGTATCACCTGTAGTACCTAAATATATATGGACAAACATGAACACGCTTAAAATAAATCCTGTTATTGCGTGAGCCAATGCCATGGGCCATACGCCTCCCATTCCAAAGAATTCGTCAGGTGCTAACTCGGGAAACATTAAAAGCCAGCCTGTTACTATAATCAATGGAAGGAAAACAAACATTATTACTATGTATGATATTTGCTGTAACGGATTGAATTTTCTTTTCTCATTTACTGAAAATGGATGTTTCTCTCCGATTAGTATTCCAATAATATAGTATTTTAATTGTGTAAAAGTTCTTTGGCCAAAACCTTTTACCTTGGGTATATAGAATTTATAATTACCGCTTGTAAAGTTGAAAATAAAAAAGAAAATATAATTTAATGTTAAGAGTATCCCTGATATATTATGTGTTAAAATTGATATTCGAAATGGAATGAAGAAAGATTTTGGGTCTGTATAATGCAGGCTCAGTCCTGAAACTATGAGTGCAAAGAAAAGTAAAGCGTTAAACAAATGCCAAAATCTAAGCCAAAATGGATATAAAAAAATTTTTTTCATCATTATTCCCTAATTAAATACCTTCGATTAATCCGTACTACACTATTCATTTTTATCTTTACTATCTATTTTAGCCTGGTCGGGTATTTGAGCCGGCCTTTTTCTGAAATACCATCGTAAAAGCCCATGAATTCCTACGCCCATAATCGTTAATCCGAAAACACTAATGCTTAACACATCCAATAAAACATTTCTTGTCGTACCAATCACATAAGCATCGCTAAGAATAGTACCATTTATGAAACCGAATTTTTCACGGGATTTTATTTTCTCGTGCTTATATAGCTTTGACATCAGCAAAGAATTTTGATTATGGCACTCCTCACACTTTTTTATAGTTTTGTCGGGAGGTAAAATATTATGCGATAAATTCGGAGGGTCATAAGACGAATGGCAGTCAACACATCTGACTGTCTCCCAGTGTTTTGTTTGGTTAGGCAGCCAATCATGGGCTTTAGCCACCGTGCTTATACCGTATTTGCTCATCATTTTTTCATCGGCATGACAAGCTATACAATAAACCATTTTATTGCGTACTATAGTTGTATGCTTGATATGTGTATCTTCAAACACACGTGCAGGAACATCGGGCAGGGGCCGTATATTATGTTCGCCATGACAGAAAGTACAACCCGGAGCATCCCTGATACCTTTTTTTAGTGCTACTCCATGTGTACTGCTCTCGTATTCCTGGTTTATCGAGATATGGCACTTTCCGCAAACATGTGGAATATGAAATTGACTGATAGTGGAGTTCGGTGAATTTGCTTTCTGTAAATTATGAGCACTGTGGCAATCTATGCAAACAGCAGCATTTTTATTGCCTCTTGCTATTGCTGCACCATGAACACTCGAACCGTAATTTACCAGGCTCTTCGCATACTTGCTTTGTATGTTAGGATTATTGATGTGACAAGACAAACATAATTGTTCCTGGTTATATTTTAATTTTGCCAGGTCCTGTTCACCTGCTTTGGTAACCGGTTTTGAATGGCAGTATATACATGTAGGTGCATTGGGATTATTTTTATTCAATTCGACATAATGCTGCGACTGAACATGTGCTTCCTTTTCATCTTTATGACAGGTACCGCAAAAGCTCGTTGAATTGGTAAAATGCGTTTTCGAAAAAGCCGACTTATATGATGAAACTTCGTGATTACCATGACAGCCCTTGCAGTTAAAATAAGCCTTATTTGTTCCGGGTTTTGGCTTACCCATCGCATGATGAAATATATGTTTGCTGGGTGCTTCTTTATGGCAGTTCATGCAATTTACCTGTGTCATTGGTTCTTTGTGAGGAACAGCCTCTGCATCGAAACCTACGTGGCAGTTGACACATTCAAGTTTTCCGTGTACTGATTTTGCAAGCAAATACTTCTTTACTGTCAATGATACTGTTTTTCCGTTTCTTTCCGTAGAAATATCAGGGTCAGAATGACATTCGAGACATACTTCACTTTTTTGGGCTAATGATACACCATAACTTATAATGCAGATAATTGCTGCAAAAATAACCGAACTGATTCTGTTTTCGATTTTCATTTTTGATTCTAAATTTTTAATCATTATTTTCTCAACCATTTAATCAAATTATATTATATATTTGTGATTATTCAATAAAGATATTTAATTTCAAAAATATAATTCATTTACAGATTAATAATGTTTAATTTTCAAAAAATATCTTTCAAAATTAAGAAAATTTTATCTCATAATAAAATATGTGTGTTTATAAATAGTTGAAATACAATAAGTTGTGTTAGCCGATATTTAAATAAATCTTAATAAAGACTAAATAATATATGAAATCATACATTTACTAATTTGATATTAAATTCTTTATTGGTGAATTATGTATAGTAAAATGTTAAACTGTATTTTCTGTTTTTTTTTACTTGTCATTATCGGTTTATCCTCTTCTTATGCCGTTTATAATTTAGAAGAACTAAATCCCGGTTTTAATTATGCTGAATGGTTTAAGAATGAAACAGGATACACTCCAAATAAGCAGTGGTTTGGTACTTGGGTTATTGCACCAAGAATGGATGAATTATATTTTGGATTTGCCAAATCACAACCTGCAGACTCGGATGGTACTTTATTAGCTGGATGGACAGGTGAGTCTCTGCTTCCTCTTGGACAATTCAGCGAACAGGGTGTACATTGTATAAAATGGGTAAATGATACATTATACGGTATTGGCAGTGACCCTTCAGGAGCTGATGGATGGGAAGGCGGAAATTTTTATAAGTATTATCCTAATACACAACAATTTATAAAATTAAGATATGATATTAATAAAAAACCAATATTACCGGATGTATTACACTCATGGGGCTTGTATTTTGACAAAGATTCAAGTTATTTATTTCTCGCGACAAGTGCATACAATCCTGCACAATATTCAAAAAACGGGGGTAATTGCGGTAATCCGCTTGATAGCAGCAATGCATGTTATGGACAGGTCTGGAAATCAATTGATTTTGGGTACTCCTGGGAGCTTGTCTCCGGAAGAAATGGTTCCGAAGTCAGTCAATTTAGAACAATGGATATAATAAAATTTAATAATGATTTATATGTTCATACTTATTATACGATATTTGAAAACAATGTTAACCACTATTATTACTTCCTGAAAAAAAGTACGGATTATGGTGCCAGCTGGGATGTAATTCCTGATGTAGTTCCTAATGCACTTTTCAGAATGTGTGTTTTTAATCATAAACTTATTGTTGCAGCAAATATAGCAAGAACTATCTATGTCATCTTTGAGAATGGAAATATTGATACGGTTAAAATGCCTGGAGCTTTGAACTACTCTTTCAATGTTTTTGCTAATGTGGATGATAAGTATCTCATCACTTATTTTGCTGATGGCTCTGTTTATTCAACTTATGACTTAGTGAATTGGAATGAACTTATTCCTGCAACAGGCAGAAACTTTTTATCGATAGCATATTGGGATTATGAAAAATCAATTATCCTTGCTGAACGTGGTGATAAAGGCTCAATCTGGAAACTCGAGATTTCGGAATTACTAAATACCGACGTTAAAATAGTTACGGAACCTGAAATCAACTTTAGTTCGGATAATGATTTTATTTCAATTTCATCACCAAATAATGAGATTTTGTCTGTAGAAATTATTAATGTTCTTGGTATTCAAATGATAGTTCCTACAAAGATAAATTCAAATCAAACCGGAATTGACATTAGCGGGTTAACTCAAGGATTATATTTTGTAAAAATTGAAAATCAGAAAAAATATTTTGTTAAGAAAATCATTAAGTTATAATGTAAACGGTGTCGGGAGTTACTCCTGACACTTAAAAATCACACCATTCCTAATGTCTTTCCTTTGGAAAGGAGTTCCACAGTTTTAGCTAATCTTTTTTCACGAGTTTCCTCTCTTTTGGGTTCGGTAATCCACCTCAGGTAATTTCGTTTATGCGAAGGTGCCAGTTTTCTGAATTTTTCAAGTGCAGAAGAATTTTCCTTAAGAGCATCTAGAATAAAGGATGGAATATCTTTTTCATCAGTGTTTATTAACCTTGTTGGATATAATTTATTTTCAGGCTTGAATTTCGCCATTCCTGCATCTGTCATTTTTCCATCTTTAATGAGTTTTTTCATCCTCAATATATTCGATTCGGACCAGCCGCTTTTGTGATTCCTCGGTGTAAATTTCTGGCAGTATTTTTCATCGTCTATTCTTTTTATAGTGCTGTCAATCCATCCAAAGCACAAAGCCTCCTCGACAGCATCATTGTATGGTATTCTTGGTTTTCCGGTATGTTTTTTATAATAAATCAGCCAGATTTCTTTTTGTTCATCGTAGTTCTTTTCGAGCCATTTTCTCCATTCAATGCGATTTTTCGCATATATTGTTTTTGTTATTTCCATAATTTAATTTAGATTTTAAAACAATCAAAAGTCGAGTAGGGGATTGTCATTACAATCTCACCTTCTTCCTCAGCTATTATATTCAATCTTTCTTCAATCTCGCTAAAAATTGCATTGACTTTGTCTTCAGGTAAAATTTTGAGCCAGCTCTCGATGAATCCGATTTGAATCAGAAAATGGTTTAACATTGCAGTTCCATTCAGGTATCTCATTTTGAAGTTGTCGGTTATAATATTGTTTATATAAAAACCTGTCTCATTCAGCCATTTCTCAATTTCAATTATAGGTTTTCTCTTTTCATAAATTTGTTCTTTCATTTTCTGAATTTCATTATCCATTCCACGTTTCAATAGTACATCATGAAAAACCGAATAGAACTCATGCATTGACCCATCGAGATTCATCGTAAAAACAAATTGACAACCTGTCTTTGAAGCCCTGTGAATTTCACTGAAACTCTTGGGAATATCCTGGACATTATTTATTCCATTATTCGAAACGACTAAATCGAATAAATCATTTTCAAAAAGCAGTTTCTCAGCAACTCCATCAATAATCTCAATATTCTTCAATCCAAGCGAAATTATTTTCTCATTGGCTCTTTCCCTTGCTTCCTTCCAAGGCTCAACACCCCAAACCTTACATGAATCACCTAGTCGCATCGCAATCTCAATAGCCGGAAAACCAAGTCCTGAGGCAATATCCAGCACATTCATCCCCGGCTTCATTTTGATAACTTCAAGTAGTTTTATTCCAAAGTGTGCTGACCATAGTGGCAGTTCGTCAATGATAGGTATAATTGAATTGACATCGTAATTTTTTATCAAATAATCTTTCATAATTCATTAATTATTTTTTATTCAAAAATAACCAATGTATTTGAATTGAAAATTAAAGTGTAATTATTAACTACTTTAATTTAAAATTGATTGGTATTGAAACCCAAATATCTATGTTCTTACCATCCTGGACAGCAGGTGTGAATTTCACATTTTTAACTGCATTAATAGCAGCATCATTAAACCCAAATTATTCAATAGAAAATTGTTTAAGTCTTATAAGCAAGTGTTGGACTGTCATTTTGAGGTGTGTATTTGTGAAGAATCTTATACAATGATGAGATGCTTCGACTTCGCTCAGCATGACATTATTAAGATTTTCTTGCATTTCTAATGAATAATTTGGGTTAAAACATTCCTTCATCCTCAATGCTGTCTTCCCCATTTCGTTGCTTTTGCTTTATGCCCTGGTTTATCTTGTACTGGAAACCAAGTGATATATATTGAGAAAGAGGGTGTATATCGTTATCGTAGTAAAATCCTGTACCTGTCGAAATACTATGCCAGGTACGTGTATGAAAAATGTCGGATGCCCTGAAAGTCAATGTTAAATTTTCATGCAAATCATATCTTGCCCCGAAGTCCACTCCGTAAGATGAAAATCTCTTACCCTGTATGTTTTCGCTGGGAGCAGTGTAGTACCCCGTAATTTGAAAATTTAGTTCTTTCATTGGAGTAATTGTTGCGTTAAGTCTTGTTTTCCAGCTAAAGTCCTCTCTTTTCTGGCCTTCATAACTTTGGATGCCTTCAACAACATATTTGTAGTAGGAACCGTCGAGGCTTAGCCTGAGCCAAGCAAACGGGTCGCCGGAAAAATTAATTTCGAGTCCATAAGAATATTTAGAAGACATATTTTCCCATGTCATTCCTATTTTGCCATCAGGTAAAAGAACGGTAAATCTGTCAAATACATCTTTAGTGTTGTTATAAAAAATAGAGGGTGTAATTGAGAATTTAGAATAATTTTGTAGAATTCCCAACTCGAAAGAATTGGTGTATTGAGGCTTGAGATTGGGATTACCATATCTCACATTGTAATAATCCATGTATTCAACAAATGGATTAAGAAACCTTGACCTCGGCCTTTCTATTCGCCTGCTGTAGCTTAATTGTAATTCATGGTTAATATCTAATTTGTATCCAAAACTTATGTTGGGAAAAAAGTCAAGATAGTTTCTTTCATTAATATTATTAGTGGTTTTTTGTTCTCCTTTTGTTATTGTCTGTTCTGCACGAACACCTGCTGAGTAGGAAAATTCACCTACTTTATTTGAAAATATTAAATATGCAGAATAGACATTCTCGTCATAAATGTAATGGTTCGATTTACTTTGGTCAAGTACCCAATCGGGAATAGTATCAGCTTTTGTGAAATTTTGGTAATCCGAATCCATTATTTTGTGTATTGCTTTAATTCCTGCTTCAAGCCTTGTGCTGTCCCTGAACGGCAAAACATAATCCGATTGTAAAATTATGGATTTGTCTTTTCCTAATCCTATTGAATTTTGCCCGTAATATGATTCAATTGGAAAAGTAAAATACTGATGGTTGGTTGTACTTTCATCATCATTGTCAGTGGAATAAAAGGCATCAAAAGTTAACTCATGAAATTTCTTATTTAATGTCAGCCTGTAATTAAGTGATAAATCAATGTTTGGTGATGTACTGATTTCTCCATTTTTTGAATTGCTTTTGTCTGTATTTTCCTGTAATATATTATTTGAAATATTAATTGACTCGCCGCTTCTGTCAGCATTACTGCCCCTGTATGAAGCATTTATTATTAGCTGATTATTTTTATTGATATTATATTCAATTCCCCCTTTGACACTATGAGAAATATTTCTCCTCCTATGAAAGAAATCCTGATTCATTTCGGTTGTGGAATCTTCGAGAATCGTTCTTCGGAATGAAGAACCGTCCATACCCCAGAGGCTTCCGTAAAAATCATAACCGGCATTGATATTCAACCCATCGAGTTTATAATTAACGTTAAGCGATGCATTATACCTATCATATGTTCCTGCATTTATCATTGCTATTCCATTGATTCCGTTATTTCCTTCCTTTTTCATGTTGATATTGATTATCCCTGCGGTCCCTTCTGCATCGAACTTTGCAGTAGGATTTGTTATGATTTCGATATTTTCTATCATGCTTGCAGGTATTTGCTCCAGCGCCGAAGTGCCTGATGAAAGCATTGTCGAAGGTTTCCCATTAATTAAAAATTGAACGCTGCCGCTTCCTCTCAATGAAACGTTATTATCAATATCAACCTCGACAGACGGTATGTTTTTGAGAACATCAATAGCATTTCCACCCGAAGCAACAATATCTTTCTCAATATTGAATATTTTCTTACCTGCTGAAAATTCAACATGGGGCTTTTCTGCCGTTACGTTAACTTCATCGGTTTCTGATAATGAAAGGCTAAGTCCGATTTGACCAAGATTGATTGTTGAATTTGTTCTGGATAACTCTATATTCTTAACAAACTTTTGTGCATAACCTATATATGTAGCCTTCAAAGAATACTTTCCATTAGGTATTTCTTTTATTTCAAAATTCCCTTTTCTGTCGGCAATAGCACCGGTTTGAATTGTTGAATCGCTATATTTATAAAGGCTCAGTGTAGCACCCGGCAGCGCAAAAAGTGAATTCCTGTCAACCACATTGCCCGTTATTTTTCCCCTAAAACTTTTTTCTTCTGATTTATCTTGTGATTTTATATTTTCTATTGTACTTAATAGTATTACCGCTATACCTAAAATTCTTATCAATCTCATCTATATATCCCATAACTAATCGAAATTGTATATTCCACTTAAAAATTAATTTAACATTAGACGCTTGAATATATATTTAGGTTTAAAAATATTTTAAAAGGCTGTCCATCTATATTTATTGCCGTATCTTATACGGCTGACAGGAAAAGATTTTGCCTTGAAAGAAATCGTTACTGCTATTAGTGGACAGCCTGTTCATAATTCATTTTGTCGAGCTTGTGTCGGCGCAGTCTTTCTCTTCGATAACTTCGGCACCAAAGCCAAGTGTGTTGATTGTATAAACAATCATCGAAGATGAGATTTCTTTTGGGTCGAATTTTACGGTAAGAGTTTTATCCTCGAGTTTGAGACTCGATTCCTTTACTCCTTTAAGTAAATCAACGATTGTTTCGATTTTATCTTTGCTGTCCTGCTTGGTTATCATAGTTTTGATTTTGACTTCCTTCAGACTGCCGCTGTCCTGTGCTAAAGCAACGCTGAATAAGACTGCAAAAGAAAGCATTAATGCAAATGCTTTTCCAATAAATCCTGTTTTCATCTATATCTCCCGAAAAATTTGTAAAACATTATTATAATTTCTTCTCTAAGCAATCCGGTGTTAGTTGTTTTACGAATTTTTTAGAACAAGGTTACATTTAATTTGGAAATAGATATGATTTATATTATTTTTCTTTTTTAAGAACATCATTTAATCATTCTTATTAATTGTTCTTTCTAATAATTACGGAGGTTCACATGAAACCGAAAATCTATTTGATTTTGACTTCTGTTATTATGATTGCAATTGCAGTCGAGCTTAACGCACAATGCACTATCCTGAATCCCAGCAAGTACAGGGGTAAGGACAAGAAAATTGGTAATATAATTTTCGGAACCAGCCTGCCATACCAAAATGAAAATGAGTTTAAAGGTATTTCAAATGTTTTCACATGGGGTGAATTCGAGCATCTCGAAGCAAGGGCATATTTCCCCTGTCTTTTTGGGCAGGTATGTAAAAATCTAAAAGATGAAGTAGTAAGCAAAGGATTCTTGACTGCACCATACATTAGCAGTCAGGGCTGGGAACTATGGATTGATGAAATGAAAGGGGATAAAGTTGGGGAACAGCTTTCTTATGCAGGTTCCAAGCTTGAAGATATGGACCTCGAAAGCGACCAAATGCTTTGCTGGGTGTATGACAAGACTCAGGAGTATGATATTTATAAGGTACCGGGTAAATCCTATCCTGATGGTATCGAATATCCATTTCCTGAAGTATGCCTTTTAAAACCCGGCACATATCATATTCAATTACAATTTTATGTCCAAATTAAAGGTAACAAGGGTGGCGGTTCATGGAGCTATAGTGAAGGTGCAGGCACATGGACTTTTAATCCGGCCGAAGGTTATATCAATGTTGCTATATCAGGCGGAGAGTTTAATTTTGTTGTGAAGTAAATTTCTTGTGTTTTAAATAATTTAATTTAAGAGTTATATTCGTTGTTAAATCCCTCAATTATATTGAAGGATTAAGAGTCTAATTTCAAAGAGGGCGATTGAAGTCATCCGTACTCGGAGTGGGACTTGAACCCACACGAGCCTTGAAGCTCACAGGATTTTAAGTCCTGTGCGTCTACCAATTCCGCCATCCGAGCATTACACAAAATTACGATTATTTTTTTAGGGAAAAAATTTTTTGAATTTAACTTTGAAGATAAAGTACTTTTTTATTCAAACATCTTTAAAATTTATTAATTAAAAAATTGTATCACTCTTATTTGTTTCCTTTAATAATTCATTAAATATTTTTTCGATATATGGTAAATCATTTTGAATTGTTTCCCAAATAGTTCTTAAGTCAACATCAATATATTCATGAGCTAAGATATCCCTCATTCCGGTTATATCCCGCCATGGTATTTCAGGATGTTTGATTTTAACGTCATCTGATATTTTCTTTGTAGCTTCGCCAATTATTTCAAAAGCTCTGACTACTGCATATTGGGTTTTTTCATCCAATAAGAATTCCTCAATTGATATTCCTTTAACAAATGATTTAATTTTAACAATAGATGTGAGAACATCTTCAACATAATGTTCTGATTTTCTTTTCATAACTGAATGGAAGAAGAAACAATATCATTTTTCAAAGCAGGTTTTATTGCACTTTTCATAACAAGGTCAACTTTAATACCTAGCAAATCCGTAAGGTAATTCTTCATATTAATAAATTTTAAAAGGCTTGGTTGTTGTTTGAAATCAACGAGGATATCTAAATCACTAATTTCTGTATTTTCGTTTCTAATATATGAGCCGAATATTGCTATTTCTTTAATTCCATAATTTCTAATTAAATTAGATTTTTGAGCATTAATTATATTCTTCAGTTCTTGTATCTTAAGCATTTTCATTCTAAAATAAATTTAGTCAAATTTAGCTAAAAAAGTAGTTATTTACAATTAAAATAATTAGTACAGTTCATTAAATTAATTTTATAAAATATTTCAATTGTCATGTTTTAATAATCTCACTAAATATATTGAAGCAAGTGGCAAATACAGAGGGAAACAATGCAATGATACCCGCCCAATATTATAATCTACATTAATAAGATGAGAGATAATGAAAATTCCTATTAACGGTATTATATCTGCTTTTGTAAAATATGTATTGAATTCATCTTTACTTTTATTTATTTCTTTCAAAGCCATATAGTATATTACTAAAGTTAATAACGTTGGTAAAATATTCAGAAAGATTCCTTTCAATGAAAATGTATATCCAACATTTGTTATCAGGCTTGACATATATGTGTCAGGGTGAATTTGTGCTTCATTCCCCGGAACATAAAATATAAACCTGATAATAAAATAAATACAAAGACTTATTGCGGGCATCAGGCTTATTAAATTCAGTTTCTCTTTTCTAATAATTAATCTCGATATCATCAATAGAAAAAGTATAATTATAATCTTTTCATTGAATCCAATTGATAATATCATCAATAATGAAAATACTAATGTATTTCTCAAATAATAAATAGCCATGCAAATTATCATTATGGCTAACGGGTCAATACTGTAAATTCCTGTTTGCCGGAAAAGTAAATATGAAGATAGCATGGCAATCAGTGATGCAGTCTCGCTCCCACCGAATCTGTTTTTTGTTATCTTGTAAATAAATATCGAACCTACTAATATTGATATATAAAAGACCAAAGCCAACGCTTCCAAAGCACGAAGATTATTATCGCTCTTTCCCTCGAGGTTTGTAAATCTGTAAACCGGTAAAACATAATAGAAGGGTATTGCCACTGCAACAGATAATACCCTGTATGTGTATGGTGGTTCAGCGAGCCAGCCTTCATCCTCTCCAACCAGGTAAAGCAAATAATGAGAATAATCATCGTGAGGTATGACATTGAATGCCGAACCTCTGTATATGTCAAAAAATATATTTTGTGTTAAGACTATTAACAAAACAATGAAAAAAATATATTTGACTTTAGGTTTCATGTTTAGATTTCTTGCTCAATATTAGAATTTCTGAAATATTGAAAATTATTATAGTTTAAATTAGTAAAAAAGTAACATTAGAAAGAATCATGATTTTATGGTGAATATACCGAACTAATTATAAAATAAGTAAATACATAGATATAGTAATAGATAAAGTAATATGAACGCTTAAACTTTTATTGTAATTTTACGTCAAACAATATAAAGAAGGTGTTGAAAGTAGTTGAACAACACGGTTATTTGAAAATAAGTTTCTCAATAAATATTAAACAGGAGGGACCTTAAAATGAAAAAGATGTTAACATTACTTGCTTCGGTTGCGGCTTTAGCACTTGTGTCTTCAGCCTGCACCTCGGTTTACACCGGCGAGGAGTATTACGGCTACTCTCCAACACATAAGCAAAATAACGTTCAGGAAATGGAAACCTTATTTGATGACGAACAAAAAGCAGAGGATAATCAAAGCGATTGGCAGAATCCCCTGGCTAACAACGAAGACAACTCAACTGTCGAAGTCAGGCACGTATATTATGATTACAGCCCAATGTATGTTCCTGTTGTAGTACCTTGGTGGTACGGCTATTACGGCTGGATGTCTTACCCCTATTCACGTTATGGAGGGTCCCATTTTTACATGGGTTTCGGGTATAACCCTTATTACGACTGGTACTGGGACTGGTATTCCCCCTGGTATGACTACCACCCCTATTATGGTTACTACTGGCCCGGTTATAATCACCATGGTTGGGGCTATTATGGCTGGTTCAATCAACCTTATTATGCCTATAACACAGACCCTGCACCCAGGAGAAACAGAGACTTCGGTCCTAACAGAAATGGCAGAGATGCTTATAATTCAGGAAACGATAATGCTGATTACAGAGTCAACAGACAGGGCTTTTCAACAGCATCGAATGATTACTCTTCGGGTGTGAGAACTATTAATACAACCTCTGGTACTGGTTATAACAGGAGTTCTGCAGTCAAATCAAATTCCGGTGATGAATACAAGAGAAGTAATAGCAACACAAGCACCGGAAGCGGATACAACAGAACCGACACCCGTTCAACAAGCCGTGATACCTATAAGAGTGGTTCCGAATACAATTATTCTGCACCGAACAGAACATCCGAATCTGTGAACAGAACTATCGAAACCGTTAAGGGAGTACTCAACAACAGGAATTCCTCTACCGATGGAAAATCAAATTCCGGTTCAACCAATCGCAGTTCTTATGAAAGGTCGAACTCCGGAAACAGTACACCTACATACAACAGGTCTTCTGAGGGTAGCTCGAATAAGTCTTCTACAAAATCAAATTCAGGTTCATCGAACCGTTCTTCATCGCCGGCTTATTCTGCACCGAGCCGTTCTTCATCGCCAAGCTATTCTGCACCAAGCCGCTCAAGCTCAGGTTCCTCGCGTTCATCCGGCTCGGGTTCCGGTTCATCGCGTTCTTCAGGTTCCGGTTCAGGCTCTAACAGTAGTTCAGGCCGCCGCGGAAGATAATAATGAAAAAGTTTTTCATCTATATAGCTATTGGTTTTGTCTTGGTTGCGGCTTCGGCACCTGCCGGAGCCCAATTTATAGAGGATGCTCTCAGGTATGCCATTCCCAACGGGATGCTCACTCCACGCGTTGCCGGATTCAATGTATCTTACCACGGGCTTTCGGATGACATTGGTGCATTGATGTATAATCCCGCAGGCCTGACCTTGCCTGCAGCATCTGAAATTTCAATCGGCTTCGGTTTTACCCGCAACAGCACTGAAACCGATTATCTTGGTTCAAAAAAATTGATGAATACTAATAATGAAATTATCAGCAACATCGGTTTGATTGCTCCTATAGACATGAAAAAAGGCAAAGCCTCGATTGGCATCGGCTATTTCCTCGAAAGCGATTTCGAAAATAATATGAAATATGATGCTTTCAATCCGAACAACACTTTTATCGCTGATGAAGCCGCGAATGGTCCCGATAGATTTTATGATAATATAGCAACATATTTAACCCTTGCTGACAGGAATTTTTATACTCCTTTGCAGGACAGCCTTCAGCAAACCGCAATGATTCAGGAAAAAGGTGGTATCCACAATATTACCGGAGGCATGGCTTTTGATATAACAGAAAACATGTCTGTCGGTTTTTCTATAGTGGGGAAGTGGGGTGCTTACAAATATATCCGTGATTACACCGAAACAGATGTCCTGCATAAATACGAAGTTTGGGACACAGCGAATTTTTCCGACATTGACTTCCACCAGTTAACCATGAAGGAAACAATATTCGCAGACATATCAGGTGTGAGTGGCTCCATTGGTTTCCAGGCACGTGTTCTTGAATCACTCAGGTTTGGTGTCTCAGTCAAGCTTCCGACATGGTACGAAATACACGAAGATTTTTCATGGAACGCATCTGCAGAATTTGATAACAACATATTTTCCGATTCAGCCTACATCTATGACGGTCAAACCTCTTATAATGTAACAACTCCATTCGTATATTGTGCAGGAGTATCATTTAATTTCCAGGGGCTGACATTAACCGGAGGTGTTGAATACACAGACGTAACACAGCTTGAATTTAGCGATGCCACTCAGAAAGTGGAAGAACTGAATATTGATATTGTTCAAACTCTAACCGGTCAGGTTACTTATGGCTTCGGTGCCGAGTATCAACTGCCTGTATTTCCTGCATTCGTCAGGGCAAGTTATGCAAGCACCACATCACCATACATAGTTAACATACCAAATGCCGATTTAACATATTTCTCGGTCGGCGGTGGTTTGTACATTGGTGAAAAAGTCAGGTTAGATGCACTTGTCCGCTGGCGTAACATCTCCGAACTCCGTACCAACTACGGCACGACAAACTATACATACACAAAAAAACCAATGGACATCGGCTTGCAGTTAACCTATAGATATTAATTCACAATTTTTTTGTCATGCTGAGCCTGTCGAAGCATCTAATTCCCCTCTCGAGAGGGGTAGGGGTGTGTTATTAAATCAATACAACAATTCTATCACGTAGTGATTACATATTAGTAGAAACTTTGTCACCCTGAGCCTGTCGAAGCATCTAATTCCCCTCTTGAGAGGGGTAGGGGTGTGTTATTAAATCAATGCAACAATTCTATCACGTAGTGATTACATATTAGTAGAAACTCAAAGTTTTGCACGGAGAGCACGAAGATTGTCACCCTGAGCGTAGTCGAAGGGTCTTTCCCCCTTATCAAAGGGGAATTCAGGGGGTTGTTTACATTTTACAATAACCATTCCTACAATCCTCAAATCCTAATACAGACAATTGCAAAGTGAACCCAAAAATAAAATCCTACAATCCTCAAATCCTACAAATCCTACAAATCCTAATACAGAAAATTGCAAAGTGAACCCAAAAATAAAATCCTACAATCCTCAAATCCTAATACAGACAATTGCAAAGTGAACCCAAAAATAAAATCCTACAATCCTCAAATCCTACAAATCCTAATACAGACAATTGCAAAGT
>MHAY01000058.1:52958-89058 GCA_001804705.1 Ignavibacteria bacterium RIFOXYC2_FULL_35_21 | reverse complement strand
ATAATTCCACTATCTGAAGATAGTGGCTATTCAAAAAAATTTACTAATAAATCAATAAATAAAATTTCCTATTTAATAAGCACAAATTTTGCGGTCAAATTAATTGAATTACTTTTAATTTTTGCAAAGTATATGCCTGAAAACACTTGATTGGAATTGGAATCTGTGCCATCCCACACTGTCTTAAATATTCCATCAGCAATTATTCCGGAGTAGATTTTTCTAACAGTCATTCCATAAACATTTGTTATTTCAATTTCAAAATTTTCCGGCTCATTATTGAATACTTCTAAATTGATTATACCTGAAGATGGATTGGGATACACTTTAATTGAATAATTGTTTTTCTCAATATCATCAACAGAACTGATTAACAGGGTTACCGTTATTTCCGATGAATCAGTGCAGCCATCAGAGTTAGTTTCAATAATTTTCAGATTCCCTGAACTTCCATCTCCCCAGTGAATATCTACTTCTGATAAATCATCATCAGCAACAAAAATTCCTCCTTCAACATACCATTTATATGATGAGCCTGTATTATTAACGACAGAATAATGTTGATTCATATTTTTTAATGAAGTTAGTGGCCCGGAAATAGCAGGAACAGGCAAAGGATTAATAACTATATTTTTTGAAACCGAATCCGAGCATCCTGTAGAATCAATTGTTTGTATTAAAGTGATTGTTCCGATTGAATCAGGACTATTCCAATTAATCCTGACATCTTGCAGATTGTCAGCACCGTCAATACTCCCACCCTCAATTCTCCAGAGGTATGAATTGCCGAATCCGGGGGGAGCAAAATATGTATTAGTGCTGTTATAGCATACATCAGATGAGCCTGTTATTGATGGTAAAGGCAGGGAATTAATTGCTATTATTTTATTTCCGGAATTTATGCAGCCTGTTACATTATTTGTTACGGATAGTGAAACTGTTCCTGTAGAATCTGGTGTATTCCAATCCACTGTTAAGTTATTCTCATTATCGGCACCCATGATAGTTCCTCCTGTTACACTCCATTTATAAGATAGGACAGGTGAACTTGTAGCTGAAAAAGTTTGCAATTGATTTCTGCACCCGTTTTGCGAACCTTGTATATTTACATCCGGAAGTGAATTTATGGTTATTTCTTTTGAGATGACATTACTGCATCCTGTTGTAATTGTGGTTTCTGTCAGATTAATTGTGCCTGTCAAATTCGATGATGTCCAGTTTACAGTAACACTTTGTTGGTTATCCGCACCTTGTATAATGCCTCCTGTTGCTGTCCATTTGTAAGTATGGCCTGTAATAGTATCAGTCGTAAATATAAGAGATGAATTCCTGCAAACTTCTGATGTGCCATGTATAACAGGTGAAGGCAAGACATTAATAGTTATATCCGAAGCATTTTTGGTTCCAATTGCCGTAGGTGAAGAACTGTTTATACGAATCCTGTAACCGGCTGCAGGAATTAAATAAGATGGTAAGGTTGAAGTCATCGTTCCCGAGCTTGTCGCATTGATTGTTCCAATATCAATCGGGTTTGAAAAATTACCTAATCCATCGCTTATTTGAGCAGTGAAGACATTATCCCCAAAAAATGTTCCCGAGGTTTGATATTGTATTACAAAGTCTGCACCTGAACATAATTGTAACGGTACCGAAATAACTGTGATGGAATTATCCTGTGAACCTGCATTACCTGTCGGATTCCTTTTGTAATAAACAGCATTATAACCATCTCTATGGTCAGTCCAGATTAAGTGGACTACCTGCCCTGTAACAGCAACAAAGGGTAAAATTGGTGATGAAGATTCATTTACTAACTTAACCTGGTTGTTCCACGTTACTCCACTATTGCCGGAGAACCTGAATAACAATCCTAAGCCTGCCCAAATCAGGTGTACGTTTGAACCGCTTCTGATAATGTTGGGATTGAGCGAAGTTGAAAGGTCATTTGAAAGCCTCTCTTCTGCTCCCCAACTTGAACCGAAATCGGTCGAATGTAAGTGGTAAATTTCATTATTGCCGTTACGCAAGTCAGCCCAAACAAGGTCAACATCGGAGCCGGTAAGTGAAAGAGAAGGACTATGAGCTGAAACAGTGCTATTGGTTCTTTGCACTTCAGATTCCCATGTTACACCTTCATCAGTAGAACGCCTGTAAAAAGTCTGCATTGTGTCGGTACGGGTGTCGTTCCAAGCAATATGAACTAATGCTCCACCGGCGGCAATTGATGGCATTTCGGAGCGTCCGGAAGCATTCGATATTTGAAAAGCAGGTTCCCATGTTGTTCCGTTATTAGTAGAACGGCGGAACCAAATCTCGGAGTTTCCTGTGGAATAGCTGTTAAGAGCAACATAAACAATAGTTCCGGAAACAGAAATAGAAGGCCCAAACAGATAATTTCCAAGAGAAACGGGAGATTCCCATGTATTGCCGCCATTTGTCGAGCGGATATAATTAGAAGTTCTATCACTTGTTGTACTGTCCCGGTAAGCAATATGGAGCATATTACCCGATACTGCAATAGAAGGGTAATCTGATGAACTCGGAACAGCGGTAAGACGTATGTCGGAGCCCCAGGTTATACCTGCATCCGATGAGCGTTTATAATATATCCCGCTGCCACTGGTGGATTGATACCATACCACATGAATTACATTCCCGTAAACGGCAATGCACTTCCCCATATTTTCATTCAAACTTGCCGGATCAGTTCCTGTGGACAGTTTACGGTCGGGCTCCCACTGAGCATTTACATTTGTATAAAAAAATAAAATGATAAACAAAAGTATGTATGACTTCATAATAACTCCGAAATAAATGCTAATAATTAATTCTTAAATTTAATCAATATATTTTATTTCATCATTTTTAAATAATAACACAATTTATTTAAAATTGTTACAAATTATCACAAATTTTTGGGTAATGTTATAATTTGGATGATTAGTAGAAGCAAAGAGCATAATAATAATAATTTTTGTATTCATTAGGTTGATTGACATACTTCTTTGATTTTACATTGAATAAAGCAATGATAACATTTCATATTTAAGCGAATTAATTAAAAGATTAAAAAAAACTAATAACCGCCTTTTTTTCGCATATTTTTATATTAAGTTTGTATTAAGAATTCAAAGGATTAAAATAGCTTAAAATGAAGATACTTATGTAGAATCCTAATGTTTTCGGTTTATTTTTTTTTGAAAAAAACAACACAAAATAAATGAAAAACAAACATTGAGGTTGGTATTATAGAGTTGCTGAAGCATGAAGTTCAGTATGTCGCTTTATCTATTAGGGATTTAGTTTATATAATCAGTGTGATGGATTTTCGGGAAATGGATAATCAAGGATCTATTGACTAAGTAAGAATCAAATGAGATTTAGAAAAAACAAAGAAAAATTTTAATAATAAATATTTAAAGGAATATAGTTATGTCTTTGAATTTTAATATTAATAGTATTCCTGCGAAACTCCTCAAGGATGATTTATCAGCGATGGAAGTCGAGGCATTTGTATTTTATGCAAGGAAAGATTTGGTTTTAGGAGCCGGGTATGGAACTGCAATTTCTACGAGGGGAGGACCTACAATAAAAGCTGAACTCGATAAAATCGGTGGAGCTAAAACATCAGATGCAGTATTAACAAAGGCCGGTGAATTAAAAGCTAAACATATTATTCATGCCATAGGACCTGAATTCCAGGAGCCAGATCTAAAAAATAAATTATTGAATACTATAGAAAATACCCTTAAATGCGCTGACGAAAATGGAATAAAGCAAATAGCTTTTCCTTTGATGGGAACCGGTTTTTATGGAATTCCTTTAGATGTCTGCTCTTCAATTATGATTGAATCCTTTACAAAATATCTGACAAACTCAACCGGGATTCAAGAAATCATAATATGTGCAAATGATAACCGGGAATATAATGCTTTTTCAAATATTCTTGAAAATAAAGGATGAGGAGAAATGAATTATGAGTGAAAGTTTACATTTCGCAGAACACAGATTACAGGAAATTGCATTATTAGTGATGGCTTGTGTCTATGCAATACGAATTTTCTGGCTGACAAGATATAAAGCCGGCAGAGACAGGCAAATGCCGACCGGACCTCCTGATACGAATAAGAAAAAAGGTATCTTATATTCGTTAATGAATATCATGATGCCTTGGGCAATGGAAAGTACACGAAAGCACTTTATTATTTACTCACAATTCATTGTTTTTCATTTGGGTGTTACTTTCGCAATTCTAATGTCTTTTCTTATCCCTTATGCTCCTGATACTATGAAACCTGTTTGGGTCATATACCTCTTTCAGGTCGTTATAGGTGCCGCATTTATTGTCGGTATTTTCAGGATAATCCGTAGATTTTCAAAAAAAGTCATGCGTGCTATAAGCACACCTGATGATTATTTCTCACTTATTTTAATTACCACTTGGTTCTTAACGGCTTTTCTATCTGTTCCAAATAAACCCGAAAACGGAGAAACAATAATGATAATTTACTTTTGGCTCACTGCATTTTTCTTAATATATGTACCCTTCAGTAAAATATCACATTATTTGTATTATCCATTTACAAGGTATTATCTTGGACGGACTATGGGACATCGCGGAGTCTTCCCGTTAAGAGGGTCAAGACAATCTAAGTAATGACTTAAAACTGATAAAAGTAATGAGAAAAGTAGTATATTAATTTATTGGGTCGAAAAATTTTTGTATTTAATTTGAGAAAAAAAAGGAAAATTCAATGAAAGAAAGATCGTATAAAGCCAATTTGTTAATAGAAGGAATGGCAAAAAAATTAAACAGGCAGATGGTCGGTTCACTTGTTGCATGTGTGCACTGCGGAATGTGTACGGAAAGCTGTCACTACGTACTTACAAATCCCGATGACCCTACTTATGCGCCGGCATACAAAGCCGACAGGATGAGGAAGATTTTTAAACGTCATTACGACTGGACAGGCAGAGTATTCCCATGGTGGGTAGGAGCAAAAAGCATATTCACTGACGAAGAACTTGAAGAACTTAAAGATATATCATTTGGTAAATGTACAAATTGCAGAAGATGTTCAATCAACTGCCCTATGGGAGTTGATTTCGCTACATTTAACCGTGCCTTACGCGGATTACTTGTTTCAGTTGGTGTCATGCCTGAAGGGGTAGCAGTTGTTAGTAAAGACCAATGGGAAATAGGTAATCAAATGGGAGTGCTGCCGGAAGATTATATAGATACTTTAGATTGGTTGAGTGAGGAAATGCAATCTGAATTCGACGATGAAACTGCTGTTATTCCAATTGATAAATTAGATGCTGATATTGTTTATACTATTAATCCAAGGGAAGTAAAATATGACCCGAGAACTATATCTGATGCCGCTAAAATATTCCATATAGCCGGAGAAAACTGGACTATGCCCAGCGAAGGATGGGATATGACTAACTTTGGATTATTTTCAGGCGATGATGCACTTGGAGGCGCCGTCGCTATCAGAGTATATGAAAAATTAAAAGAATTACGAGGGAAAAAGCTTGTTATTTCAGAATGCGGCCATGGATATCGCTCTACAAGATGTGAAGGTCCAAATTGGGCAGGAATAGACCAGGATTTCATTATGGAAAGTTCAGTATTTACAATGCTTAATTACATCAAAGAAGGCAAGATTAAAGTTGATAAATCTAAAAATACTGGTTCTTATACATTCCATGATTCCTGCAACAATGCCCGTAGCTGCGGGCTATATGAAGAACCAAGAGAATTGTTAAATTTAGTTGTCAGCGATTTCCGTGAGATGTACCCAAACAGAAATGAAAATTACTGTTGTACGGGTGGTGGCGGAGCAATGTCTATGTCCGAATATACTTCAAGGAGATTAAAATCTGCAAAAGTTAAAGCAGATCAGTTGAAGGCAACCGGAGCTAATATTGTCGTTACTTCTTGCCACAACTGCGTTGATGGATTGACAGATTTGATAAAACACTATGATTTAAAAATGGAGGTAAAACAATTAGTGAATCTTGTTGCAAATGCTCTTGTGATACCTGAAAAAATCACAGCTCCTGAGGTACCAACTGTCGAAATCAAAAAAGCTCCATTAGCCGGAAGAAAAATACTTGTTGTGGATGATGAACCGGATATACTTGTATTCTTTAAATCCGTTCTGGAAGATAATGGTGCTATTGTATTCGAAGCCTCAAATGGAGAAGATGCTATCAGTATAGCCCTAAAAGAGAAACCGGAATTGATGACATTAGATATCAACATGCCGGGTAAGGATGGTGGTTGGGTATTTGAAAATTTGAGGAGAAATCCCGAAATTGCTTCTACAAAAGTGTGTATTATCACCGGAA
Organism: Ignavibacteria bacterium RIFOXYC2_FULL_35_21; assembly: GCA_001804705.1. Taxonomy (GTDB): domain Bacteria; phylum Bacteroidota; class Ignavibacteria; order Kapaibacteriales; family UBA2268; genus XYC2-FULL-35-21. Next base: position 82,701 of record MHAY01000058.1, on the reverse strand, counting down.
GGCCGGAGTTAAGAAGGTTGATTTATGATCGCCCGGTTCCAATGCCGGAAGGCTATCTTGATAAACCGGTTGATCCGGATACTTTGCTATTTAATGTAAGAAAAATTTTAGAAGTAGGATAATTCAGGTATTACAATGGAATTTCCATTTCAACAGTATTTCGAATCCATGCCCTGTTACCTGACAGTACAGAACAGGGATTTGAAAGTTATCCTGGCAAACAATAAATTTGTTACGGATTTTGGGAATTACAAAGACCGGTATTGCTATCAGGTTTATAAGCATAGGGCTGATAAATGTGAGTATTGTGCTGTCGAAAAGACCTTCAGGGATGGAGTCTCCCTTTCGAGTGAAGAGCTGGTTCAATGTCTCAATGGCAGGAAGGTGTCTGTTATAATCAATACAACAGCTATCAGAGATGATGATGGAGACATAGTTGCAGTCATGGAAATGTCAACCGACGTTACTGACATTAAGGATTTACAGCGGGAATTCAAAGAGAACCAGGAGCGTTATAAAATGCTCTTTGAAGAAGTACCATGTTTTATTTCTATTCAAGATAAAGATTTTAATATAATTAATGCTAACAGACTTCATCGTGAGACTTTTGGATGTTACCTCGGATGCAAATGCTATGAAGTTTATAAACACCGCAAAGAAGAATGCTACCCATGCACTGTTAGAAGAACTTTTGAAGACGGGACAATTCATAGACACGAAGAAGTGGTAACCACTTTAGACGGCAGAACAATTAATTGTATGGTTCATACTGCTCCTATCAGGGATGCAAACGGTAAAATTAGTCATGTGATTGAAATGAGCCTGGATATTACGGAGCTTAGGGAATTGCAAGACCAATTAACGTCAATAGGATTACTCATTAGTTCTATTTCGCATGGCATCAAAGGACTTTTAAACGGGCTTAACGGCGGTATTTACCTTGTGAACAAGGGAATAGAAAACGACAACAAAGAACGATTGACACAAGGCTGGGAAATCGTTCTCAGAAACATCAACAGAATTAAAAGCATGGTTATGGATATTCTTTATTATGCTAAAGACCGCGAACCATTTTGGGAACAGGTTTCTGCTCTTGAGTTAGCCAATCAGGCTTGTGAATCAGTAAAGGACAAAGCCATAGAGTTGAAAATCGGGTTTATCTGTGAATTGGATGATAATGCAGGTGATTTTGATTGTGACAGAAAGGCTGTCAGGGCATTATTGATTAACCTGATTGAAAATTCGATAGATGCCTGCCGGATTGATAAAAGTAAGGAAAACCATACTGTAAAATTTCAATTATTCGGAAATGATGAAAATATTATCTTTAAAATTATTGATAATGGAATTGGCATGGACAGGGAAACCCGCGAAAAAGCTTTCAGCCTGTTTTTCTCATCCAAAGGGGGCGAAGGAACGGGATTAGGATTATTTATTGCCAATAAAATTACTGCCGCACATGGGGGAAAAATTGAAATTCAATCCGAATTGAAGAAGGGCAGCGAGTTTACAGTTACAATACCAAAGCGAAGCATTGATTTGTCATCAATTGATATTAAATAAATTATTGGAGGGATACCGAAATGAGTAAAAAATCAATTCTTATTATCGACGATGAGCCCGACACACTCACATTCTTCTCAAACATACTTGAGGACAACGGATACAATACCATAACAGCCGATAACGGTGAGACAGGTTTAGAAAAGCTAAACGAAACAATTCCCGACCTTATTACTCTCGATATTACAATGCCCGAGATGTCGGGAGTGAAATATTATCGGACTATTAAGGGGAATGAGAAATGGAAATCGATTCCAATTATTATTATAACAGGAATTTCAGATGAATTCCAGACTTTCATTTCATCACGAAAGCAAGTCCCTCCTCCTGAGGGTTATATATCAAAACCGGTAGAGGGAAGTGAATTAATTAACTTAGTAAAAAAACTATTAGGTGATTGATAAAGAGCATGGCGCCGAAAACATAGTCGAATCTGAACTTGGACAGGGAGCAAAGTTTGTGGTGAAGCTGAAGAGGAATTTAATTTAGTGATTTTAATAATTCTACAATCATTTCGTCAAAAGAAGAAAATAATCGGGATTATATTATGAAATACAGAGTATTAATCGAACAGGATGAAGATGGAGTGTTTGTTGCTGAATGCCCTTCATTACCAGGATGCATATCACAAGGTTATTCCCGGGGTGAAGCACTCTTGAATATCAAAGATGCTATTACCGGTTACATTGAAAGTTTAAGAAAACATAATGAACCGGTGCCTCCTCCGATTTATGAAGAAGTTTTAGAGGTTTGACATGGGCAAACTCCCCGTTCTGTCTGGGAAGGTATTATGTTCGGTACTCAAATCAATAGGCTATGAAATTGACCATCAATCCGGCAGTCATATAATACTCAGATGTACTTATCATCCTTTCAGAAGATTAACTATCCCTAATCATAAAGAAATAGCAAAAGGCACTTTAAGAGGGATAATTCGAGAAGCAGGTTTGACTCTGGATGAGTTTAATAATATGATAAGAAAATAAACTAAAATTTTTCAAATCGCCATTAAAAACTTAGTTTGTTGAGAAATTGAAGATATGAAAACTTGATAGCGATTTTATTTTAATAATTTATAAATCACAACGTCAAAGAAATATAAACGAGGAGTAAATGTATGACACAATATACAGCGATAATAATAAAATCTGATGATTGGTATGCCGGAACGGTTAAAGAATTGTCGGGTGTTAATTCACAGGGAAGGACAATCAAAGAAGTGAAAGAAAATCTGAAGGAAGCAATCCAGATGATTGTAGAATCGAATTTGAAGCATTATTGTATAAATTAAATTGATGTCATTTTCAATCTTTCAATTTCCGATTTTATTTCATCAATTACTTCTTTGTTACCGATTTCTCCATCTAAACTAAATATTATGAATACCTTTCCTCCAAATTTTTCCTCAAAATCCTTGAAACTGGCTTTCATCCTTTCAGTTGGAGAATAATTGCCGAAACTATGTTTTGCAGTAACAGGTTTTATTTGAAATCCAACAAATTTATTTTCTACTTTTGCTAAATAATCAATATCAATTGAATGTTCATAATCTGGTTCAATTTCTTCAAACTTTAAAACTGGAAATAGTTTAGCTAAACCATCGTAAATAACAGATTTTTTTCTAACATATCCATCAAGGTTTCTATATATTGTAAGGTTATGAATATAGTCAATGCAGTTCTGTTCTGAGACTTCAACTGCAATTGTTTTCACATCATTATTAATACAATTGTACAAAGTTTTCCCAAGTTTTTCTTGAATACGTGGATTTTCCTTTAATATATTTTGTATTTGATAATTGAACATTATTCTAAATATTGAAAATTTAAGTTCATCCTACTTTTTTTAAGTGTCAAATCTAAAGAAAAAATATTATTTACTTCTACTCCCAAAGGTGTTAGAATAATTTGGTCATATTCACTCGTTGATTTTATTCTCTCAACGAGACCTAATTCATTACAATAATTATAACACCAAGTTAAAAATTCAAACATCGTTCTACCCTTATAGGATACCTTAAATAGCCCCTTAGCAATTTCCAACTTTGCACTTTCAATATTATGATTTTTTGGTAACCATGTACCATTTGTAACCTCCAAAAATCTCATAAACCAATAAATATTTATTTTATGAACTTTATTTTCCCAGTTACCATTAGTTAAAATTTTTAATATTAATCTTTTTTGTTCATTCGTTAAATCAATTGATGATGGGTTTGAGGTTAAAAATACATAAGGGCTTAAATTCTTAATAAAATCATCACCGTTTTTAGTTAAATAGTATTTATTATTTTTAATTTCAATTAATTCAAAATCCGAAGCAATTTTTTCATAACAATTAAAATTAGTTTTACTATTCGTTTGATTTTGAAATGGTATAAATATTTCATCATAAGTTAAAATCCTTTTATTTAAATCAACAAAAGTTTTCATTATCTTGTTTAACCATCGCAGGTAGCAAATTGTATAGTTTTTTGGATTGGGGAGAGCTAAACCAACATTTAAACTTAATCTTTCAATTGTTTTTGAATAAAGTTGTTTAATGTTATTTAAGGAATAAGTTTTTATTAAGATATCGTTCGTTAAACCAAATTCTTCAATTTTATTTTTATACTTCTGATTGGTTTCATCAGCATAGAGAATGCAATATTGTGTAGATTCAGAAAATTTAACATTTTTATAATTCAATGTTTGATTGAAGCAATATTCTAATTTATTTCTATTATTCAGAATTGTCTCTAATTCTACAATGAGATGATTTCCTTGTCTATTTGATAAAACAAAATCAATTCTTCCAAAGTCAGTTTTTATTTCTTGACCGATTTTATTCGAAATATTAAAATCTAATATTTCACTTAATAAGCTTTTATTATTTAGAAGAGTCCATTGTACTAATGATTCTGTCATATTATTCTTGGTTATTATTTTAAATTATTTATTTTTTCAAGTTCCGCCATGTGCCTGCTATCGCCAATTATTATTTTATGATGTGTTTTCAAGTTATTTTTTTTCCTGTTACAAGTCAAAGACAAAATTAGTTAAATTTAGTATTATTAATCTATTAAAAATAGCCGAATATTCAATATTCACACAAATAACATTACAACAAAACCTATACAGTAAGAAAAATATATTTCTATTTATATTTGAAAATATGAAATTTTAATTATTTAACTGATAAGTATTTACAATAATACCCAGAAGTAATTGTTCATTAATAATTATTTTATTAAATTGTACAATGATTTAATAAGTTTCGTATAGAAAAAAGTAGTGTGAAATGCTAATTCGTGCTTTGTAGCAACATTCTTTTATATTTATAACTATGGAACAACTAATCAACGACATTTACGAGATCATCAAAGACTATCGACATGATGAGGGAAAAATGTCAGAAAATCGTATTGACAGATGGATAAAACAATTTCCTGAAACTGATAGAATATTCATACTCACTGAACTCAAATTTATTTTACCTCATCGCTATTTTTCAAAACTGACAATCGTTCGAGGATTGGAATATATGATCAAAAAGATGTCTGAAATTCTTAAATTCACTACGCCTTCTAACTTTCTTAAGGTTTCAACATTCATTGACCATCAACCTGAAGGCAAAAGTCAAAAGGACTTTCTTGCTTTACTAAGAGATATTTCACTTACAAAATTTGAATTTAATCTTTCTTATCATAACCCAACAAATCCTCGTTACTTTATTTATTTGGATGATTTATTATGCACTGGTGATACTTTGTTTAAAGGACTTGCAAAAATTGAAGGCGAAGAAAAGAAGGGATGGCTTTATACAAAGATAAAAAATCAAACCCACTTTGATTATTTAAAAAACAACAAAGCAAAGCTTCTAATACTATACTTTATAATTCACAAACACAATTATTATAAATTCAAATCTCGATTGAAAAATCATCTGAAAGAAGATATCAGCAATTATTATGATGAATATTATTTTAAACTGATTGAAAATGATTTTAATAATAATAATTCAAAACTTGACTTTCTCTTTCCGATTAAGGATAATCAACAACAAAACATACTTGACTACTCGGCGAGCTTGAATGTTGAAAATGATATAGGTGTTTATCGTGATCCGAGTCGTCCAGCAACCGAAACTTTGTTTTCATCAAAAGAAAATCGTATTCGCTTTGAAAACATTATGCTCCAACAAGGAATGAGATTATACGAGCTTGCAGGTGTTAATCGCAATACAAGAATGAGACCATTAGGTTATGGTTTGTCGAGCCATAAGAATTTTGGCTTTGGCACCCTTTGCTTCAGTTATAGGAATGTACCTTTTAATACTCCACTTGTATTTTGGTATTCATCTCATAATTGGCATCCATTATTCGAAAGAAAATTTGTTAGTTATGGCCATGGAGATATTGCAACTACAACACAAAGTTCAGAAGACTTTGACTTTTTTTAAAACAAGAATAAAGAGGATTTGGGTTATTTACCATTTTAAGAAATTTGAAAAATGAAAAATAAAGTTGACCAGAAAGATATCAGAGTTTATCAAAAAGAAAACTCCTGCATATTCAAGAAAAATAATGAAGCTTATGGAGCGCTTTCGAATATGGCAACTGGATTTCCTTTGTATATTAATGGAGTTGATATACGAACGTCTGAGGCATTATATCAAGCTTGTAGATTTCCTCACTTACCTGAAATACAACAAAAAATTATTGAGCAAAAAAGCCCCATGATGGTAAAGATGATAAGTAGTACAAACAAAAAGAAAAGTAGAGAAGATTGGTATGAAGTCAGACTTAAAATAATGAAGTGGTGTATAAGTATAAAACTTGCTCAAAACTTTGTTTCATTTGGGTCAATTCTTCACGAAACTGGATTAAAAAATATTGTTGAAAATTCAGCAAAGGATAATTTTTGGGGTGCAATTCCAGATGAAGATGGGACAATATTTACAGGCATAAATGCTTTGGGTAGATTACTAATGGATTTACGACAAGCGTTTTACAGCAAAGACAATTTTTCATTACTGTTTGTTGAGCCACCACAAATTAAAAATTTTCTACTTTACAATGACCCAATAGGAACAATAGATGAAAGATCAAACTTTGTCAAATGGCTTCTTAATTATTGGGGAGGTCCTTTTAAAAATTATTTTAAAATCCCCTCACATACTGTCAATTTCCCATTGAAGGATGAAACGTCTATCTATGTTAAGAAGGATAGTAAAATGATAATTGCAGAAGAGAGTCAAATTTACACTTCTAAGAAGGCACCTAAACAAAAACAACATATTAAAAAAAAGAAGCAAGATACAGCAACTCAAGCAGACTTATTTCTTACAGAAAAAAAATAGAATAATATTAAGAAAATAATTTTTTGCTTAACAATTTTATCAAAACTATATTTATTCCTACAACATTCACATTACAGTATAAAATTTACATTTCTATTTATATGAAAAAATAGGGAATTTTATAATTGCACTCATCTTTGATTATATAATTGAGTGAAACATAATATATGTTATTTTTGAATTGAACTTATTTTCTTGCTTGTTATGAAATTTTATGAAATACTGGAGCAACACAAAAGCCAAATCGCTGAGAAATGGCTTAAGGCTGTGATTGAAACCTATCCCGGCGATGCAGGAAAATTTCTGTTTGAAAATAAAAATCAGTTCGGCAATCCGATTGGATATACTTTTTCAAAAAGACTTCCTGAAATATTGGATGAGTTAATAAATCCAACAGAACCTCAGAAACTAAATATTGCGATTGATGATTTAATGAAAATCAGGGCTGTACAGGAGTTCACACCTTCGGAAGCTGTCGGGTTCTTCTTTTTGTTGAAGAAAATCATCAGGAAAGAATATCATCATGATGAGAATGCTCAAATGCTTTTCAGGGAAGTGCTGGAGTTTGAATCGAGAATTGACCAGGCTGTTTCACTTGCTTTTGATATATATGTTGGATTGAAAGAGAAGATTTATGAGATTAAAGCGGGTGAAACTAAGGCACAATATGGGAAGATGGTTGAGAGACTGAATAAGAAGTATGGGGATTGAAGTAAGTAATTACGAATTATGAATTACGAATTACGAATGAAGGAGAAATAGTAAATACTAAAATAAATTGAGAATAAATTAAGGATAGTTTTAATGGGAATCTGGTTTTCGTTAGTTGCAGTAGCCGCACTCATATTGCTCGGCTTGCTCGGAGCGAACGTGTCCGGATTGAATTACATTTTCGCAGTGGTGATACCATATATTGCAATAACATTATTTATTGTTGGGAGCATTGTGCGAATTGTAAGATGGGCTCGCTCGCCGGTTCCCTTTCGCATTCCTACAACAGGAGGACAGCAAAAATCATTGTCATTCATTAAGCAGAACCGTCTCGATAATCCGAGTTCATACCTTGGCGTGCTTGGCAGGATGGCTCTGGAAGTGCTGTTTTTCCGTTCTTTGTTCAGAAATACGAAAGCAGAACTGAAGGAAGGGCCAATTCTGACATACGGAGCAAACAAATGGCTTTGGATGTTCAGTCTTGCTTTTCACTGGTCGTTTCTAATAATTTTTCTGAGACATTTTAGGTTTTTCACACAGCCGATACCCTTCTTCGTACCTTTTTTACAGGACATTGACGGCTTTTTCCAAATATGGGTGCCGCTTATCTATATGACTAATGCTGTGATTTTAGCAGCTCTCACATACTTGTTTTTCAGGCGTGTTTTCGATTCAAAAATCAGGTATATATCTTTACCGTCTGATTATTTCCCGCTTCTGCTTATTGCAGGTATTGCAATCACAGGAATTCTGATGAGGTATTTTTTCAAGACAGACCTTGTTGCAGTGAAGGAGCTAATGCTTGGTATATTAAGCTTTGCACCATCAGCACCAAGCGAAGGATTAAGTCTGTGGTTCTATCTTCATCTTTTCTTTGTTTGCTCACTTTTGATTTATTTCCCTATGAGCAAGCTTGTTCATATGTCAGGAATTTTCATGAGTCCGACAAGAAACCTTGCGAATACAAACAGGATGCGAAGACATGTTAATCCATGGATTGATGAATTAAAGATGAAGCCGCATACTTACGAAGAATACGAAGATGAGTTCAGGAAAGTAATGAAGGGAGCGGGTATGCCGTTAGATAAGGAGGAAAGCCATGTCTCTTAAAATGAAACCGGAAGAATTAGCTCAGACAATCAGCTATAAACCTCCTAAGAAGCACTGGATGGATGTTCGGGTTGAATATAAAAAAGGCTCATATAATTATGCAGGAAATCCGGAAAGCCTGAAATATGTACATCAGCCGAATCCCAGAAAATGGCAGCCATACGAAGAAAACTGGAAGCTGCCTGAGAACTGGAAAGAGATTATACTTGAAGGTTTTCGTGAAAGGATTGATAAATTCCGCTCCCTGAAATTGTTCATGGATATATGCGTGAGATGCGGAGCCTGTGCTGATAAATGCCACTTCTTCATTGGCTCGGGCGACCCGAAAAATATGCCTGTGCTGAGAGCAGAACTGCTCAGGGCTGTTTATAGGAAAGAGTTTACACTCGCAGGAAAGCTAATGGCAAAGATGGCAGGTGCAACTGAACTGACATTTGATGTATTGAAAGAATGGTTCTATTATTTTTATCAATGTACGCAATGCCGAAGATGTTCAGTCTTTTGTCCTTATGGGATTGACACGGCAGAAATTACTTTCATTGCACGCGAGTTGATGAACCTTATAGGAGTTAATATTGACTGGGTGATGACACCTGTTGCAAACTCACACAGGACAGGCAATCACCTCGGCATTCAGCCGCATGGATTCAAGGATTCGATAGAATTTGCAAGAGACGACCTCGAAGATTTGACAGGCATCAGGGTAGAGATTCCAATAAATAAGAAGGGCGCTGAAATTTTATTTGTTATTCCTTCTGCCGATTATTTCGCAGAACCTCATTATTACACGCTATTAGGTTATATGGCTCTGTTCCACGAAATAGGCCTGGATTTTACATTTTCAACTTATGCCTCAGAGGGAGGTAATTTCGGTTCATTCGTTTCGCATGAATTGATGAAGGTATTGAATGCTAAAATATATGCAGAAGCTAAAAGGCTCAAAGTTAAATGGATTCTTGGTGGGGAGTGCGGGCATATGTGGCGGATACTTCATCAATATATGGACACACTTAACGGCCCTGCTGATTTCCTCGAAGTGCCTAAATCACCAATTACAAGGACTGTGTTTGAGAATACCCGTTCAACTAAGATGGTGCATATTACCGAGTTTACAGCCGATTTAATTAAGAATAATAAAATAAAATTAGATAAAAGCAGGAACGACCATTGGCACGCAACATTCCACGATTCATGCAATCCTGCAAGAGGGATGGGGCTGCTCGAAGAGCCGAGGTATATTTTGAAAAGTGTATTGAATAACTTCACAGAAATGCCCGACAATACAATCCGTGAGCAGACTTTCTGCTGTGGAAGCGGTGCGGGACTGGGCACCGAAGAAAATTTCGAAATGAGGATGAGGGGAGGTTTCCCGAGAGCAAATGCTGTTAAATATGTTGCTGAAAACAATGGAGTGAATCTTCTCACTTGCATTTGTGCAATTGATAAAGCCACATTGCCGCCACTACTGCAGTATTGGGTACCGGGAGTTGAGGTTGGAGGTATTCACGAGCTTGTGGGAAATGCTCTTGTGATGAAGGGAGAGAATGAAAGAAAGACCGATTTGAGAAATAATCCTTCACCCGGAAAGGAGGATATATAATATGTACGGCACTGGGAAAGTTTTAATTGGGATTTTAATATTTATACTTGCATTCACATCACCAATACTGATTAATATGGCTGGAGGCAAAGCATCTGTGAAGGCTAATCCCGTACTGCCTCAGAGCGGAAAATGCATCGAGAGCAAGGAGTACATGAAAGGCTACCATATGGAGATGCTGGACATATGGAGGGATAAAGTCGTGAGGCAGGATATAAGATTTCTGAAGAAAGCTGATGGGAGTTACTATATGCTGAATGGTGCAAAAGCCGAAATGAGCTTGACAAAAACATGCATGAGTTGTCATGACAATAAAGCGAAATTCTGCGACGAATGTCATAATTACCTCGATGTAAATCCATACTGCTGGGACTGCCACATTGACCCGTCGCTTGCGAAGAAGGGGGTTACGAAATGAGTATTGACAGAAGAAAATTTTTACTGATAACAGGTGGAGCCGCCGCCGCAGGATTAGCCGGAAAACAAACCTTGAAAGTGTTTGCAGAATCTGAAGCACGAAAATCCGAAGGTTTTTCAGGCAGACGCTGGGCAATGCTGATTGACCTGAAAAAATGCAACGAGACAGAAGGCTGTACCAAGTGTATTGATGCATGCCACCTTGCTCACAACGTACCTCACTATGATAATAAGAAAGATGAAATCAAATGGATTTGGAAAGAGAAGTTTGAACATGCTTTTATCGAGCAGGAAAACGAGTTTATTCCTTCCGATATAAAAAATAAGCCGGCTCTTCTTTTCTGTAATCATTGTGAGAATCCGCCATGTGTGAATGTATGTCCCACGCAGGCAACGTGGAAACGCAAGGATGGAATCGTAATGATGGATTGGCACAGGTGTATCGGATGCCGCTATTGCATGGCGGCTTGTCCTTATGGTTCGAGAAGCTTTAACTGGAGAGAGCCGAGGCCTCATCTGAAAGAGTTGAATCCTGAGTTTCCGACAAGAACAAGAGGAGTCGTCGAGAAATGCACTTTCTGTGACGAGAGGCTGGCAAAAGGCATGAAGCCTGCATGTGTCGAAGCCTGCCCAAGCAAGGCAATGATTTTCGGCGACCTCGAAGACCCAAATTCAGAGATTAGGGTTATGTTAGGAAGTAATTTCACAATGAGAAGAAAGCCCGAATTGGGAACGCAACCTGAAATTTATTATATAATATGAGGGAGAAGGAACTATGTTAGAACAAGCATTTTCAGGTAGTAAAAAATATTGGGCTTGGGTAGTTTTTCTGCTCGTATTGATTGGATGCGGAGTCCTCGCTTATCTTTATCAATTTAATAAAGGTTTAGGTGTAACCGGCATGAGCAGGGATGTTACATGGGGATTTTATATAGCTCAGTTCACGTTTCTTGTTGGTGTTGCAGCTTCTGCCGTGATGGTTGTACTGCCATATTATGTACATCATTATAAGAATTTTGGAAAAATCACGATACTTGGGGAATTCCTCGCGATAGGAGCTGTCATTATGTGTATGTTATTTATTTTTGTTGATATGGGACAACCACTGAGAGTTGTGAATATATTTCTTTATCCATCTCCAAATTCGCTGATGTTCTGGGATTCAGTGTCACTTGGAGGTTATCTGGTTTTGAATATAATTATCAGCAGATATACACTCGATTGCGAGAAGAAAGGAATTGCACCGCCAAAGTGGCTCAAGCCTGTCGTGATACTTTCAATTCCCTGGGCAGTCAGTATCCATACAGTTACTGCATTCTTGTACCAGGGTTTGGCGGCAAGGCCATTCTGGTTATCGGCAGTTATGGCACCGAGGTTTCTCGCTACTGCATTTTCTGCAGGTCCCGCTTTGTTGATTTTGCTCTGCCTGTTATTAAGAAAAATGACAAGGTTTGATGTAGGAAGCGAACCGATTCAGAAACTTGCGATAATTACAACTTATGCAATGCTGTTGAATATTTTCTTTTTGTTGATGGAAATTTTCACAGGACTTTACAGCGGAATGCCTGACCATGCAAGGCATTTCCAGTTTCTTTATTTCGGGTTAGACGGCAATTACAGGCTGGTTCCATGGATGTGGCTTTCGACTTTATTGGCAATAGTATCACTGATTCTTTTATTGATTCCGAAATACAGGAAGAACGAAAAATTATTGATTATTGCGGCTATCGCAGTCTTTCTGTCAATCTGGATTGACAAAGGATTAGGAATGGTGGTAACAGGATTCATACCCTCGCCACTCGGCTATGTGCCTGATTATTGGCCCACATGGGTTGAGGCTACAATTTCAGTTGCTATCTATGCAATAGGACTGCTGATTGTAACAGTACTTTATAAAGTTGCCTTATCGGTAAGAAGAATGTTAAAAACAACGTAGATTTTAATTCGTAGGGGCGATTCATGAATCGCCCCATTATTATTTTACCACAACCATTTTTCCGGAAATCGTTTGTCCCTCAAATTGAATTCTATACATATACACACCGTTTGGTGCTTCGCTTCCCGTATCTGTTCTGCCGTCCCAAGTAGCTGTGTGTTCACCTGCATCAATAGAACCCGAAAACAAATCCCTGACCAACTGCCCCTGAGCATCGTAAATCCTGATTGTAACACACCCCGCTTTAGGCATTGTATATTCAATATTTGTTGTGTATTGAAACGGATTAGGAAAATTCTGTGTAATAATTTTTTCTTTCAATGGTTGTTGTAGTTCATACTCAGCATTAAGTATAACACCCCCTTCACGGAAGACAGCGAGACCATGTTCAACAGTACCAATCCATTTGTTATTATATTTATCAACTACAATTAAACTAATGAAGTTGTCTTGTAATCCAGAATTTATTTTGTTATATACTGACCAATTAGTTCCATCATATTTAACCAGTTCATTCAAATAGGTTGCAATCCATTTATTTCCATAATTATCTATAGTAATGAAAGTAATCTTGTTATCAGGAATATCAGAATTACTTGTATCAAATATTGTCCAATTAGTTCCATCATATTTTGCTAAACCATCATATTGAGTTCCAATCCATTTAAAACCTAATGAATCAATTGCTATTGATTGTATTTCATCTGATGGAATATCAGAATTGCTTATATCATAAACAGTCCAATAAGTACCATCAAATTTTGCTAAACCTTTATCACTTGTCCCAATCCATATATTATCCTGTTTATCAATTGAAATTGCCCGGATATAATTAGATGGGATATCAGAATTACTTGTATCGTAAATAGTCCAATTTGTTCCGTCAAATTTTATTAATCCTGCCATAGTACACATCCATTTATTTTCATTTTTATCAATAGCTATTGATTCAATCAATTGTGGAGGAATATCAGAATTGCTTGGATCGTAAAAAGTCCAATTAGTCCCATCAAATTTTAATAACCCCCCCCTAGTACCAATCCATTTATTTTCATTTTTATCAATTGCTATGGACCAGATTCTATTATCTGGTAAGTCCGAATTATCAGAAGTATATTGTATCCAATTTGCACCATCAAATTTAGTTAATCCACCACCCATAGTTCCAATCCACTTATAATTGTCCTTATCAATAGCTAAAGCTAAAATAGAATCACAAGACAATCCGGAAGTTCTCGTATCGAACCTATTCCAATTCGTCCCGTCAAATTTAATTAATCCATCATAACCCATCCATTTATTATTATCGTTATCAATCATTATTTTACCAATTCCAAATTTTAATAATTTTGAATTTGAAGTATCAAATATAACCCAATTATTATTATCAAATTTGACTAAATTAATTCCTGAACCCATCCATTTATTTCCATCTTTATCTATTGTTATATTATAAATCCTATTATCAGGTATGTCTGAATTTGCAGTATCATAAATAGTCCAAATACTTCCATCAAATTTTATCAATCCACCGTCCCAAGCTCCAATCCATTTATTACCATTACTATCAATTGCTATAGACCAAATACTATTATTAGGTAAGTCCGAATTATCAGAAGTATATCTTATCCAATCTGTACCATCAAATTTAGTTAATCCATCACAAGCTAACCATTTATTGTCATTAACATCAATTGCAATGGTATGAACACCTTGACAACTTAAACCAGAATTTTTTGAATTGTAAACTGTCCAATTTATTTCATCAAATTTTGCCAAACCGCCATATTCGGTTCCAATCCATTTAATATTATTGCTATCAATAGAAATTGTGTTAATTGAATTATCAGGCAATCCTGAATTTGTTGTATTATATAAAGTCCAATTACTATTTTCAAATTTTGCCAAACCGCCATATTCGGTTCCTATCCATTTGTTGCCTAATTTATCTATGGCGATTGATTTAACGTAATTATCAGGTAATCCTGAATTTGCATGGTTATAATATTCAAAAGTTTCAGTAGTTTTGTCAAATTTTAATAATCCATATTCCATTCCTATCCAAATATAATTGCCTTCTTCAACCAAAGAGTGTATATAATGTTTATAATTATAATTCACCCACTCCGGATTTTGTGAATTGAGATTTGATATGATAAAAATAAAAGCAAGAAATGCAGTCAGGTACACGTATTTCATAGCATCACCTTTTAAATGACAATAAAACTTTTTTATGTAATTAAAAACCTTATCAAATCCTCTAACCTTAGTAACAAAAGCAATCAGCGCACAATCAACTTTATTACCTTATTTCTTCAGATAAGCTAATAAGGTTTGACGAACCGGATACCGTTCTGTTACTAAGGTTCATATAAGGTTATCTGTCGTTTTTATTTTATTTCCTGCAAACTTATTTAATAAAATGACACAAAAGAAAGGAAAAGGTCTCAGAAAAATTCACAATTTGCTGTTTAGCTATTAGACTGTTAGTCTGTTAGGTTTTTTAAATCAGTGAAATCCTTTAATCTGTTTAATCTGTGGTTCAGACATTTTGGCAATTCAAATTTTTAAATTAAATAATTTTATTTTAAATTGTATAAATTATATTATATGAATGTTTGTTTTTACAAACGTTATATATTATATTGAGTTTCTCATTATGAGATAGATTAACAAAATTATTTAGTGTAAAAGGAAAAATCATGAAAAAACCTTTTATTCTTGTTGTTGATGACAATCGAATAACGACCAAGCTGCTCAGAAGATACCTCGAAGCAAGCGGTTTTGATGCAGTTGAAGCATATGACGGAATTGACTGTCTCGAAAAAGTCGAGCAGAAAATGCCGGATGCAATCGTATTGGATGTGATGATGCCAAGACTCGATGGCTACGAAACTGTTAAGAAACTGAAAGAGAAGGCTGAAACAAAGAATATTCCTGTTGTTATTGTTACGGCTTTGAATGATGTTGCCAATCAGATTAAATCAATCGAAGCAGGTGCTGATGATTTCTTAAGTAAACCAATCGAAGAAAAGCTTCTGATAGCAAAAGTGAGATTACTGTCCAACCTTAATTTGGAACAGCAGAAATCAAATGTATTGTATAAAACTCTTGAGCAAGTTATCGTAGGTACATTAAATGCTTCGGGAATGTCTATTGATGATATACTAAAAAAAGAAGGTGTTATTTAATTATAAAAATTTTATATTTTCAATTGAAAGAATATTTGAAAAATAATTTAACCCGCGATTTTTTCCGTGGGTTTTTTTATACTATAATCACGATTTATCCGACAATTATGAAAACAATTATTAAAAATGAGGTATAAAATGAAGAAATTTTATTATTTGATGGCTTCTGCAGTTATTTTAATTTCATTAATTATAGTCCAGAGCTGCAGTACAATAAGACAAATCTCACAAACTCTTGCCGACTTGAAAAGGCTTCAGTTCAAACTTGAGAATGTTAACGGCTTTAAGGTAGCCGGTATTGATGTTACAAATAAAAAGACAATAAATGATTTTTCCATGATGGATGGAATAAAGCTCACACAGGCATTTGCAACAAAGAAGTTTCCCGCAGAGTTTGTTCTGAATGTCGCCGCAAAAAATCCTAATGACGGGAAAGGTGGAGCCCGCCAGGCAAATGCTACGCTCAATCACCTTGACTGGAACTTATATATTGATGATGTTAAAACCATCAATGGCGATATAGCAAATTCAGTTGAAATTCCGGGAACAGGGCAATCCACAATCATACCATTGTCAATGGGACTTGATTTATACCAATTTTTCGGTAAACAGGGATATGATAAAGTAATAAACCTCGCATTGAACATCGGGGGTGTTGGCGGAAGCCCGACACGCCTTAAACTTGACGCTCAGCCAACGGTTACAACGCCATTAGGGCCAATCAGCTATCCGGGAAGGCTGACAATAATTGATAAAGAATTCATACAGTAGGTTTTACTCTTTTATTATTTGATTTTATAAGATTAGCACCAATCATTTGATTTGTGTTTTTTTAAATTATGCCTAATCTATTAACAATTTTTTCGGGTTATTATCCACAATTATTCCCTTTTTCATAATTCCAATTCACATTCAATAAACGTCAAACCCAATAATGCAACAGTGCAATTACAGACAAATGATTTGAGTAGCAACAAAATAAGCAATAGAGTAATTTACAATTAGTTAAGTGATGAAGGATTAATAAACAGTAATTTTTCAATTGTTTTCAATCATCACAATTTTTCAGCAGAATGTATAGATTAAATAAATAGATTTAACCAAAATAATCAACAAAGATATTAAACTAATTTAGGGAGTAAAAATGGCAGTTGACAAAAAATATGACACTCCAATGCTCGATGAGCTCGAGAAAGGGGAATGGCCAAGTTTTGTTAAGGAAATCAAAGCAGCAGCCGAATGGAATGCCATGTCTAATGACTTACTGGGACTTCTCGAACAGTCCTATTCTGAAAAAATGGGCCACTGGAAACATGGAGGAATTGTTGGAGTGATGGGTTACGGAGGTGGCATTATCGGCAGATATACCGACCTGCCGGAAAAATATCCGAATATTTCTCATTTTCACACATTGCGTATTAATATGCCTTCAGGATGGTTTTACACATCAGAAGCACTCAGAACACTATGTGACATCTGGGATGCTCATGGTTCAGGCTTAACGAATATGCATGGCTCGACAGGTGATATAATTTTCCTTGGAACAAGGACTGAAGAGTTAGAGCCTGTTTTCAATAAACTTACTGCAGCAGGATTCGACCTTGGCGGTTCAGGTTCCGACGTCAGGACACCAAGCTGTTGCTGTGGCAAGGCAAGATGCGAATGGGCATGCTACGATACTATGGCATTAACACATTTTATCACGAACAAGTTCCAGGATGAACTTCATAGGCCTGCATTCCCGTATAAAATGAAGTTCAAGATGTCGGGCTGTCCGAATGACTGTGTAGCATCAGTAGCACGTTCTGATATATCTATCATCGGAACATGGAGAGATGAAATTCAGGTAGATATGCAAAAAGTCAGAGAGTATGCAAAGAACGGTACAGATATAGTTAAAGAAATTGTTATGATGTGCCCCGGCAAGTGTATTGAATGGGACGGAAAAGATTTAAACATCGACAATAGCAGTTGCCTGCACTGCATGCACTGTATAAATGTTATGCCGAAAGCATTGGCACCAGGAAAAGACCGGGGAGCAGTTGTGCTGGTAGGCTCAAAAGCACCGATTGTTGAAGGTGCATTGCTGTCGTCTGTAATGATTCCATTTATGAAAATAGAAGAGCCATTCGATGAAATGGAATTTTGGAAACTTATCGAAAACATGTGGGACCTCTGGTGCGAAGAAGGCAAGAACAGGGAAAGAATAGGAGAATTCATCCAGAGAGTCGGCATGGGCAACTTCCTCGATTCCGTTGGACTCGAGCCTATCGCTGAAATGGTGGCTCATCCGAGGGAAAATCCATACGTATTCTATGAAGAATATTTCGAGGAAGGCGAAGAAGTAGAGAAATAATTTTTTTATTAGAAATCAAAAAAATTTATAAATAAATAAAGGAAATAAAAATGGCAGAAGAAGTGCTTCAAAGGAAAACGGACATAGGGCCGCCGCATTATTCCAAGTTTTTGCCCCCGATTATCAAGGAGAATTATGGGAAATGGAAATACCATGAAATTCCGCGTCCCGGCGTGCTGATGCATGTTGCGGATAATGGTGCAAAGCTATACTCGGTCAGGGCTGGTTCACCGAGATTGCTCAGTACTTTTAAAATCAGGAAATATGCTGAATTGGCAGATAAGTACTGTGATGGTTATTTAAGGTTCACATCACGACACAATGTTGAATTTTTATTAACGAAAGAAGAAAACATTAATCCGCTCATTGCAGATTTGAATGCCTTAGGGCATCCTGTCGGCGGTACGGGTAATTCAATCACAAGTATTGTACATACACAGGGCTGGATTCACTGCCACTCAGCGGCAACCGATGCATCCGGTATAGTTAAGGCAGTAATGGACGATAACATAGAATATTTTAAAACTATGGTACTTCCGGGGAAACTCAGAATAGCCCTTGCATGTTGCCTGAACATGTGCGGTGCAGTTCATTGCTCCGACATAGCCATACTTGGCATTCACAGGCGTCCTCCAAAGATTAACAAGGTGAACTTACCGAAAATGTGCGAAATTCCGAATGTGGTTGCATCCTGTCCTACTGCGGCGATCAGGCCTGTGGTCTATGACGGCAAACCTAGTGTGGAAATTCTGGAAGATAAGTGCATGTTCTGTGCAAACTGTTTTACTGTATGCCCGGCATTACCGCTTGCAGACCCGTTGAACGATGGTGTCTCGATTTGGATTGGAGGCAAGGTGTCGAACGCAAGACATGAGCCGATGTTCTCAAAGCTTGCAATTCCGTTCATTCCAAATAATCCGCCGCGATGGCCCGAAGTAACCGGGGCAATAAGAAAAATTGTAGAACTCTGGGCAAAGAATGCACATAAGCACGAGAGAATGGGTGAGTGGATTGAAAGAATTGGTTGGCCCAAGTTCTTCAGGATGTCAGGAATAGAATTCCAAAAGGAACACATAGATGACTTTAAGTATGCAGGACTAACTTACAAGCGTTCTGCTCATTTAACATATTAATCCGAAGGAGGCTGAAATGGCTCAGATACCGGTGCATGAACTCGCTGAAGCTATGTATAAAATGGTGAAGGATACGATGGGATTGAAGAAATGGAAGGCGACTGACTTGCAAAAAGCAAGCATTGAAATGTTCGGCGAGGGTAATGTGGATAAACAGCTCTGCAAGGATGCTATCAAGGAATTGGTAAATTCAGGCAGGCTTGTTTATACATATTTCGGCGGCAGTTATATCGAAGTCCCTCATAAAGAGGGCGCGGAAAACTGACCTTATATTAGTGGAAGGATAAGCGGGTGAGCAGATTATATTCATCCGCTTTTATTTCCTTTATCACCCTCACCCTAAATCCCTCTCCCGGAGGGCGAGGGACTTTTCAAATCGGATTCATCTATTAACAATAAATTTCTTGCATACATTTCCGATGCGGAGGAAATAAATACCGGGTGACAGATTCTGAATATTTATTTTTTGTTCTTCTTCGTTGTTGCTTTCTATTGTGAGCAACACTTCTCCTGTTACTGATGTAATAATGATGTTATTGTGATTGTTATTTTGTTTATGGATGTATAGATAATCGTTTGCCGGATTAGGTGAAATATTGATTTCAGTGTTATGACCTTTGCTAAAATCATCAATATTGTCAATATCCAATCTACCAGCTTTAAAACCGCAATTAGCAAATGGTATTGCATTATACTTATTTTCTAATTCGACTCCGATTAGATAATTATCAAAAAAAACTCTAAATGTTTGACCACTCCCAGGTTGATTAAGGTCAGGGTGCAATTTGATCATTTTATTATTACCATATTCATTTTCAATCATTCTCAAGCTATCTTTTATTTCAGGATAATTAATACTGTCAACATCTCTCCAAGTTACTTCAATTAAAGTATCGGGAGGATAGTAAGGTAACGGAAATGCTTTGACATCAAACCATACAAGCCATTCATGTTTTGCGTAGATTCGATTTCTACCATCAGTTGTTCTATTCATATTTAGCCAATAAACAGAATCACAACTACTCGAAGCAAATTCGACATTACAAGTATCATATTTAAAATGCTCATTAAAAAATTCACCATTTGGCGGATAATATTTTGGAATACACCAGCAAGTATCAGTTATCTGTGCTTTTACCAGTAGCGGTAGTCTGAACAGGACAAGCCACAGCCCTGCAAATACGATTAGCATGAGCTTTGTTTTCATTTTTCTCTCCTGAATTTATTTCTCGGCTTATGATATTAATTCGTAATTCGTAATTCGTAATTCGTAATTATTTTCACCTCCCCTTTTCTTCCCCGCCTTATTTAAGGAGGGGATTAAGGTGTGGTTAATATCAACGATTTCAAGAAGAAGCTCTAAAGCCGCCGATTATAGATAATATCGGTACAAGCTTTTTATTAATAGGGTCTGCCTGAACTCCAAAGTTTTCCAATGCAGTAGCTCCAAGTAGAAACAAAGAGCCTTTCGGGGCAATTATTACGGGACAAGGAACTTTATCTTCCAAACCTTCAATCTCAAACAAACATGTCCCAAAGAGTCTTCTATCGGTTCTGCCGTCTGCAAATACGAGATTACGTGTACCGCTTGGTTCGAGCTTGATTTTTTCAACAAAATCTTCAGGAATAAATGAGTACAAAGCTCCGGTATCAACCCAGAAATCAGCTTCGCTAAAAAGTGACTGGTCGTAAAGATTATATACTGTAACTTTCTTTTTAAACATTCCCATTTTAATTCCCTTTTTGAACTATAACGAAATATAGTTATTATTTATTTTCACCTCTCCTTTTCTTCCCCGCCTTAATTTAGGAGGGGATTGAGGGGTGGTTATTTTATCTTAATTATCAATTTTCAATTATTTTTACTCGCCGATTCTCAATTTGCAATACCCTGACAGCTTCGTAGATTTTGTTCCAAATTTTATAATAGGCATACAGCCTAATCGCTATATTTATATTTCACAAGCAAACTTAATCAGGAATATTGAGAAAAGCAAAAGAAAATTATTCATTTGTCGGGAGTAACTCATTACAAGGTTAAAATCTACATTTAAAAATTATTTTGTTTTTTGTTCAAATTCTTCTTATTGTTGATGATGTATTGATTAGTCAGGTATTGAATTTTGGATTGGATTGCAGATTATGTTAAGCTCGGAAGTGGTAGGATTCCATTTAGGGATTTTTTGAATAGTCTCGACATTGATTCAAAATTGGATATAATAGCGGCTATTGATGAATTAATTGAATGGAAGAATAACAATATGTTGCTTCCCCCTTCTAAATCCAAACATTTAAGGAATAGAATATTCGAAATGAGAGTTCGTCATAAAAATATAATAACAAGAAGTCTATACTTTTTTGTAGAAGGGAAAAAAATTGTATTTACACATGGTTTTGTAAAAAAGACAGAAAAAACACCAAATTCTGAAATTGAAAAAGCAGAGAGATTAAGAAATTATTATTTATTAAATAGGTAATTGGAAACATGAAAGAAAATAAAACTAATCACGAGAAATTCAGAGATGAATTACTTTCAAACACTGAAATAAAAGAAAAATATTTAATTGCAAGAGAAAAAATAAAGCTTGAAATGATGCTCGAAACTCTTAAGTATCAGATAATCGAAGAAAAAAGCAGAAAATCTATTCTTAGTCAGATTACTAAAATATCAAATAGAGTTTCTCAGATTTATTTATAATAGAATCCATTTCCTGTTTTTGTATACTCCCTTGTGCACTTTGTCGTAAATTAATAATTGATGAGGAAAATGACATAGATGCTGAAACAAGTTCAGCATGACATACTTCAGTCACAAGTCATTAGTCACAAGTCATTAGTAAAAGGTAATTAGTAATTAGTAGTTATTTAAAAGTCCATTTCTTTTTTTCTAATTTCGATTGAAACGATTCGGGTATTTTATTCAGGAAATTATATCCGGTTGAATATTCGATTCTGTCAACTGTCGTGATATATGTTTGCCAGTCAGTCTTCCTGATGCCCTCGATATTAGGCATTGCAACTGAAATGATTTGTGTTTTGCTATTGATAGAAGTTGATTTTTTTCCCCTGTCAAGTATGACAATGATTTTGAAACATGAATCAGGTATAGTAATTTTATTATTCACTTTTTTAGAAGAATGATAAATTCCACCAGCTATTATATATAATTCTTTATTATTTTTTTTGCATAAATCTTCGCAGTAGCGTTCAAGAGCCAGCCAGGGACCACGGTTTAAATCTCCGGTTTGAGGAATTACATTAGTAAGTATAAAAGTTGATTTGTTATTTTCGACTGTATTAGTTCTTTCATCCGAGCGGACAAGATGTCCACGGTCATATCCGCTGTTGGTATAGTCCTTGTGTTTGGCTCTGCAAAAATTGATAGGAAGATTCGGGTCGGTTATAAAATTACGGTTGTACCTGGGAACGTCGCCGAACCAGCTTGAGTTCAGGTTCCAAGACACCCAGTTTGTAACGCATTTGTCTTTGTTGAATGACAATACATATTGCTGTCTGAAGATTAAAAAGTCATCCGATAATGTATTATCAACGGGAATGCCCATTTCGACATGGGCGGCACCCTTGAAATTCTGGCTGTGGCTCTGGGTAAAGCCGAGCAGCAATAAAAAGGATGAAATAAATAATATTTTTTTAATCATAAATTTTTTCTATTAAAAATGAGATTCTTCACTTAGTAGTTAATGACACATTAATAAAAATTATATGAATAGCCACGACTTTTAAGTCGTGGGATGGTTATCACCACTATTCTGGATTTATCCTCTTAATATTAGTGACTAAAGTCAGAATCGGATGGAAATAAACATCCACTATCTGAAGATAGTGGCTATTCAAACAAAGAACGAATTTAATTTGTTATATTTTTGTTTTACCATCGCTTTGGTGGTGGTCATTGACTCAGAATGACATGGATATATCACAAAAAAAAAGGAACCTGCAGTGCTTTGACTTACAGGTTCCCCCAATTTTAAATAAATAAAAATCAGAATGATTCAACAACAAAATAAGTTGGCCCGACATATCTTTTGCCTTTAGCCATTTTCTTTGTTGGCGGCGGCTGAGTCGGGTCTGTCTGGTCTGAACCGTAGGTTAGAATCCTGTCGGCTTCGACACCGTTTTTAATAAAGTAATCCCTTAATGAATTACTTCTACCTTCGGTTACGACTTTGTTCTCATTTGGATTCTGGTCATTATCCGGGAAGCAGAGAACCTGGAATCTCACACGCGGATTTTTCAGCATGGTCTCGAGAATGTTTTTCAGGAAGAATTCTGAACCAGCCCTAAGTTTCATTTTTCCGAGTTCGAAAGTCGGAACCTTGAGGGGGATTCTCAAGCCTTTTGCTTTTGGTTTAATAAGAAAGTCACGAGAGAACTCCTCATATTTATCACTTGGCGGTATATCAACTTCGAAATCCTGTTTGAAGTAATCCACATCACCAAAACGGATAAAATACTTTTCACCGGGTTTCAATCCCGTTATGTAATAATAACCGTTTTGCTCTGCATTGCTAGTACCTCTGTAAACCCGCTTACCGTTTGCATCGAAGGCTTCCATCTTGACATTTATAGGCTGGTGCGTGATTTCGTTGAAGACACTACCTGTGAGAGATACTACCAGTTTTGTCAATTGTGAATAGCAGGGAGAAATCCCGAACACTGTAAGCACAGCGGCAATAAAAATCGAAACTGCAATTCTTCGCATATTTGTCTCCTTTATTTTATTTTATCTTTTTTCTTTATTACCCTGTTCAGGAAACGAACGCTTCCGTCAGAGCAACCAATAATAATAATACTGGCATCGCTTACCAGGTCAACAGACCAAACTTCGACGCCTGCGTTAAAAGTCATCAAACATTCGCCTGTTTTGACATTCCAGAGTTTTACCGTGCTGTCGAGGCTGGCTGAAACAATTGTTTCATTGTCTTCTGCTATAGATAAGTCCTGTATCAATTCATTATGAGCCTGAATCGAAAGCAACAAGTTAGCATCCGGCATATCCCAAACTTTTATAACTCCGGCTTCATCCGAAGATATCAGGAGTTTGCTGTCGAAGCTGTACAGCACCGTAAGTACGGGTGCTTCGTGTCCTGTTATAGTTTTTAATGGTTCTTTTGTCGTTAAATCAGTTGACCATATTTTGATTGTTTTATCATCGCTGCAAGAGGCAAGGTATTTACCGTCGTAGCTGTAAGCAACATTGTTTGTAGGTTCGGTATGCCCTCTAAGAGTCTTAATCTCGCTTGCAAGTCTTGTGTCCCAAAGTTTGACTGTCTTATCGAAGCTTGTACTGGCAATAAATGTACTGCTGTCGTCCTGGCTGAAATATACACCGATAACCTGGTCAGTGTGGCCTGTAAGAATATTAAGCTGTTCTCCGGTTTCAGCATCCCAAACTCTTACGGTCATATCTCCCGAACCGCTTGAGAGCCACTTGTCGTTGCCGGAGAATGAGATATTATTGACAACCCCGAAATGGCCTTTCAGATGCAGTAGTTCTTTGCCTTCGGGCAGGCTCCAGATTTTTATGGTCTCATCGAGGCTGCAAGTTGCAACTTTTGTGTCGTTTTCATTCACAAAAACGCCAAGAACATCACCGTCGTGCCTTCCGATAATTTTCATCTCATAATTGTAATCATCAGCCGCAGATGATAATTGTACAGAAATGATAATTATGAGAGCATACAAAATGCACTGTTTCACTAACCTCATAATTTACCTCAAAAGTTTAATGAATAATTTACTTTCAATATCAGAATTCCTATAATAAGGTTTCATCAGGCCTCAGCCTTGCTTTTTCTATGAGCAATAACCTATTCATATTCTTAAAGACGAAAACAGCAGGCTTATTATTACTCTGATTTCCCAACCTAAAATAAATGAATTATCAATAATTTTTTTAATAATGTCTGTTAAATTAAAAAAAATTTCGGATTATTGCGAAGTAAATTTAGAATAAATGTTATTTTATTTTAAACTTCTTATGTTTTTTAAGCAAAAAATAGGATTAAAAAAGTCTTTTCCGGTAATTATTCTGGGATTATCTGCAATAATAACACAAATAGTTACAATCAGGGAATTTCAATCTGTATTAAATGGTAATGAACTTATTTATGGCTTGATTTTCGCAGTATGGATGACGATTACAGCCACTGGAGCCAGACTTGGGAAATATCTTGCAAAGGAAAAACAATTATTTGTGAGAATTATTTTATTACAATTCCTTTTATCATTATTTCCTTATTTAATGATTTATTTTCTTCGTTTTCTGAGATTCCAGTTTTCCATTTATGGAGTTGAAATTAACATACCCGAGGTATTAATTTATATAATCATAATTCTTATACCATTTTGCATTGTTTCGGGTGCCTTATTCACTTTGTTTAGTGTCAAATTAACAAATGAAGGTTCTAAATTATCGAAAGCTTATTTCTACGAAACAATCGGGAGCATAGCTGGAGGGCTGATTTTTAGTTTCCTGTTAATTTTTGTATTAAATGTTTTTCAAACTCTTGCTTTATTGTTTGTTGTTAACATGATAGCAATAATTGTTTTCTCTTTTTCATCAAAGCAGGAAGGAATTAACACGAAGGATAAAACCGTATTTCAAAAGTCAATTGTTATTATATCAGTCATTTTGATTTTATTAGCCGGGATTCCATTTTTATTCAATTTTGACATACAAACCAAAAGGTTCATTTTCAAAGGACAGCAAATTCTCGAAACAAAGGACACGCCTTACGGGAACATAGTAATAACAAAAACAGCCGAACAGAATAATTTCTTCCTGGATTGCACACTTTTGTTTTCGACCGGAAATCTTATTGATGCCGAGGAAGCTGTTCACTATGCTCTTGTACAGACAAAGAAGCATAGTAACTTACTACTTATATCAGGTGGTGTTTGTGGACTCATTGATGAAATTCTAAAATACAATCCAACAAGAATTGATTATACCGAAATAGACCCTGAACTAATCAGGTTAGGAAAGAAATATACTAATTTCAACAAAGATAATAGAGTTAACATCATCAACGAAGATGCAAGGATGTTTATTAAAAAAACAGATAGATTTTATGATGCAGTCATTATTTATTTACCGGAACCTTCAACAGCACAGTTAAACAGATTTTATACATATGAGTTTTTCAGTGAGTTGAAATCGAGGCTTAGCAAATCTGCTGTTGTTACTCTCAGCTTGCCTCTGACAGAAAATTATGTGAGTAAGGAAGCTGCTGACCTCAACTCATCAGTGTATAATACAATGAAAAGTATTTTCAAAAATGTAATCGTAATCCCCGGAGGAAAGAATTTCTATATCGCATCGGATAAGGCTCTTTCATATAAAATCGGTAACCTGGTTGATTCTGCAGGTATTGAAAATGTGTATGTTAATAAATATTATTATGATGAACCCTCGATTAAGCAAAGGGCGGATAACATCCTGAAATCAATCAACAGGAAAGCAGGATTGAACCGCGATTTTTTTCCGATAACCTACTATCAGCAGTTACTCTATTGGCTAAGCTATTTCAATATCAACTTTTATTTGTTGATTGCTTTACTTTCCCTGCCTTTTATTTTTATTTTTCTAAGATTGAAGCCGATAGGAATAGGCTTGTTTATAGGAGGATTTTCTGCAATAGGAGCAGAGCTTATAATCATTTTTGCATTCCAATTTATTTTCGGAAATATTTATTATATGCTCAGCATCATAATCACTGCATTTATGGGGGGAGTTGCTTATGGGGTTTTTGCTTTCAAAAAATCGGACAGCCTTAAAAAATTCATATCGAGTCAATTCTTGTTATCAATTTATACATCTCTCTTGCCTTTGGCTCTTTTGTTTATTAAACAAATATCAGAGAATTATTTAGTTTCAGTCATTATGTTTATTGTTTTGACTTTTACCGGGGCAACATTTGTAGGAGTACAGTTTTCATCGGCAACTGGAAATATTAAAATTGATTTGATAATACGAAAAAGGAAAATTCCAACTCCTTTTGCAATCGTATCCGAAGCATACAGTGCTGATTTGTATGGTTCGGCATTGGGAGCTTTGATTATATCCGCAGTGCTTCTCCCCTGGTTAGGAATAATGAATCTCGGAATAATGCTGGGAGTATTGAATCTGCTGAGTGTTTTTGTGGTTATTATAAGCTCAAGGAATAAGAAGTGATAATTAAAGGTAATTATTTAATTTTGAATGAATGTAAAAACTAATACTGAACAGAAATGAGTAAATTCCAAAAATTATTATTTAATATTTTAAGTGGTAAAGCTGATAGGAATTTTAATTTTATGGATTTAATTTATGTTCTTGAATATCTTGACTTTGAAATTAGGATAAAGGGTAGTCACCATATATTTTCTAAGGAAGGAATCACAGAAATAATAAATTTACAACCTGATAAAAACAATAAATCGAAGGCTTATCAAGTCAAACAAGTTAGAAATATGATAATTAAATATAAACTTGGAGAAATTAAATATGAATAAATATGAAATAATTATTTATTGGAGTGATGAAGATAATTCTTTTATTGCAGAAGTACCTGAACTTCCAGGGTGCATGGCTGACGGAAAAACATATCAGGAAGCTTTGAAAAATGCTGAAATAATAATTTCAGAGTGGATTGAAACGGCTAGGGAATTAGGCAGGCAAATTCCTGTACCGAAAGGGAAATTAGTATATGCATGATTTCTTAAATTAATATTACACATTTCTTTTTTACTTTTCATTGTATAGATTAATTCTATAAAATTACTTCATTAATTGAAACATTTTTTTTCCAAAAACGTGTTATTCACTTAACTTTTTTCAAAAACAGCAGAGTTATGCAACATACAGAAAGACTTGGTAAAGAGAAAATAGGTAAACTGTTGTGGGATTTCTCGGTGCCTGCTATTATTGGTATGATAGTAATGGCATCCTATAACGTTATAGATAGAATATTTGTCGGCAGAGGTGTAGGTCCTCTTGCATTATCTGCTATATCGATTTCATTTCCGTTGATAATTGTAGTAATTGCTTTCGGAATGTTAATTGGAATTGGTGCAACTGCATTAGTCTCAATAAAACTTGGCGAAGGGAAAAAAGAAGAAGCCGAAAAAGTTGCCGGAAACGGATTGACACTTGCTATTATTATTTCGCTTGCACTCACGGCATTAGGTTATATTTTTCTCGACCCGTTGATTAGAATGCTTGGAGCAACCGGGCAGGTATTCCATTATGCAAAAGACTTCATAGGCATTGCTTTGTTCGGCATTGTCTTCCAGGGTATAGCTTTTACAATGAATAATATTATCCGCGGTGAAGGTAATCCCAAAATTGCGATGCTAACAATGGTTATAAGTGCAGTGATAAACACGATTCTGAATCCTATTTTCATATTCGGTTTTCATTGGGGTGTCAAAGGCTCGGCACTTTCAACTATAATATCCCAGTTCATAGGTTCTGTATGGATTTTATCATACTTTTTCAGCAAAAGAAGCACAATTAAACTTCGTTTGAAGAATTTAATACCGGGTAAAGAAATTGTTCTTGGTATGCTCTCAATAGGTGTGTCTCCTTTTGTAATGCAAATTGCATCTTCGATTGTTGTTTTGATTGCCAACAGGAATTTAGCAATGTACGGAGGCGACCTTGCTATTGCCGCGCTCGGAATAATCAACAGTATATTTATGATTATATTTATGCCTGTGATTGGTATAAACCAAGGAATGCAGCCGATTGTGGGATATAATTATGGTGCACAACAATATGGGCGCGTACTACAGACACTCAAAAAAGGATTGTTCTTTGCTTCAGCAATCTGCATTTTAGGATTTCTCGTGATTTTCATTTTCGACGAACAGATTGTGATGCTCTTCAGCACACAGGAATCAAAGCTAATTCAAATGGGTGTACATGGTATGAGAATTTATTTTCTCATGCTTCCTATGCTCGGATTTATGATAATTGCAGCAAGTTATTTCCAGGCTGTGAAAAAAGCCAAATTTGCAATTATACTGACATTGCTCAGGCAAGTGATTATATTAATTCCGCTGCTTCTGATACTTCCTCATTTTTTCAGGATTGACGGTGTTTGGGTTGCCACTCCTATTGCAGATGGAATATCATCTATACTTGCTGTAATCTTTTTGATGATGGAGCTTAGAAAACTTCGTGGTATGCAGGCAGCGTCCAAAGAAATTTTGAATTGAGGATTTAAATTTAAACCCAAATTATTCATTAGAAGTTTATTATTATCCTAAAAGCAAGTGCCTGACTGTCATTCTGAGGAGTGTAACGACGAAGATTCTGAAACCCCCTTAATCCCCCTTTGAAAAAGGGGGAAAGATGCTTCGACTTCGCTCAGCATGACA